>NZ_JAPCKL010000029.1:0-1247 GCF_025942345.1 Pseudoalteromonas sp. A3 | reverse complement strand
TGATCTGACCCCGATAAAGTAGACACGGGGTTTTAATTCATTGATTCATATTGTATGGGGCTAACATTTCCAATCGTCCCATGCATTCGCACTGAGTTGTAGTAATTCTCAATATAAAAACGACTTTGTATTGTCATTTCGCTACGACTCAGTTCATTTAGATTACTCATCCATTCTTTTTTGTACTGAGCAAAAAAACTTTCTGAACAGGCATTATCCCAGCAGTTCCCCTTTCTCGACATGCTAATCGTTACACCTCGCTTGTTCAACCACGATATAGTCTCTTTAGCTCGATACTGGCTCCCTTGATCTGAATGAAACAGTAAACGTTGCCCGTTCGGCTTGCGCACATTCCAAGCCTTCTTTAGTGTTTTAATCACTAAAACCGCATTATTAATTCGACTTGTTGCCCAGCCCACAACTTTGCGTGAGTATAAATCTAAAATGACACATAAGTACTGCCAGCCTTCTTTACAGCGCACCTGAGTTATATCCGATACCCATACACTATTAGGCTCTTCAACATCAAATTGACGAGCAAGTAGATTCTCTGTCGTTATAAAACCCTGCTTTTTATTACCACTGGTGTAGCGACGCTTACCTGATTTAGAGCGATAACCTACGCTTTGTAATAAACGCTGCACTCGGCCTTTACTGCAATCATATCCGTCGGCTATGGCGGCTTGCCACAATTTTCTGTAACCAGGTATGCAGTGCTCTTCATTACTTCTCTTTATTAAAAACTGAAGTAAAAAATCATTTTTTCTTTCAACTGGATTCGACGACTGTTTCAACCATTTGTAATACCCAGCCTTAGAAACAGATAATAACTTACATAACTTGCTTACTGTTTTCTTCACCGTCGTGGTCTTATGAATATATTGAAACCTTATTCTTTTAGACTGTCGAAGTAGGCCCTCGCCTTTTTTAGTACGTCGTTCTCCAACTGTACGTCCTCAAGCTGCTTTTCAAGGTTACGAACTTGACGTTCAAGGTCTTTATATGACTTTTCTGGACCATGGTTTTTAAGTGGCTTAGGCTCTTTTCTTGAGGTCATTTTACTTCTCCAACTTGACAGCATATCGGGATGAATACCGTATTTATTAGCGGTCATTTTAACGGTAGCGTGTGAGTCTAATGACTCCTGCACCACTTTTCTTTTAAATTCCTCTGTATGTTTACGAAACGCTTTTACTTTCATGAGAACTGACTCCTAAATAGGTGTCTACTTTTATGGAGTCAGATCA
>NZ_JAPCKL010000027.1:0-2964 GCF_025942345.1 Pseudoalteromonas sp. A3 | reverse complement strand
TAACAAAGACCCGTTTGGGTTGTATGGTTAAGTGACTAAGCGTACACGGTGGATGCCTTGGCAGTTGGAGGCGATGAAGGACGTATTAACTTGCGATAAGCCTAGTCAAGCTAGTAAAAAGCGCTTGAGACTAGGATTTCCGAATGGGGAAACCCACCTGCTTGCAGGTATCGTTAACTGAATACATAGGTTAACGAGGCGAACGCGGAGAACTGAAACATCTAAGTACCCGTAGGAAAAGAAATCAACCGAGATTCCGATAGTAGCGGCGAGCGAAATCGGAACAGCCCTTAAGCTTATTATGTGTTAATGGAAGGCTCTGGAAAGTGCCACGATACAGGGTGATAGTCCCGTACATGAAAAGACATTTTAAGTGAAATCGAGTAGGTCGGAGCACGTGAAACTTTGACTGAATATAGGTGGACCATCATCTAAGGCTAAATACTCCCAACTGACCGATAGTGAACCAGTACCGTGAGGGAAAGGCGAAAAGAACCCCTGTGAGGGGAGTGAAATAGAACCTGAAACCGTGTACGTACAAGCAGTAGGAGCCCACTTGTTGGGTGACTGCGTACCTTTTGTATAATGGGTCAGCGACTTATATTTTGTAGCGAGGTTAACCGATTAGGGTAGCCGTAGGGAAACCGAGTCTTAACTGGGCGAATAGTTGCAAGGTATAGACCCGAAACCCGGTGATCTAGCCATGGGCAGGTTGAAGGTTGAGTAACATCAACTGGAGGACCGAACCCACTAACGTTGAAAAGTTAGGGGATGACCTGTGGCTAGGAGTGAAAGGCTAATCAAACCGGGAGATAGCTGGTTCTCCCCGAAATCTATTTAGGTAGAGCCTCGGACGAATACTTACGGGGGTAGAGCACTGTTAAGGCTAGGGGGTCATCCCGACTTACCAACCCTTTGCAAACTCCGAATACCGTAAAGTACTATCCGGGAGACACACGGCGGGTGCTAACGTCCGTCGTGAAGAGGGAAACAACCCAGACCGCCAGCTAAGGTCCCAAAGTCATAGTTAAGTGGGAAACGATGTGGAAAGGCCCAGACAGCCAGGAGGTTGGCTTAGAAGCAGCCATCCTTTAAAGAAAGCGTAATAGCTCACTGGTCGAGTCGGTCTGCGCGGAAGATGTAACGGGGCTAAACTATGCACCGAAGCTGCGGATTCATCTTAGGATGAGTGGTAGGGGAGCGTTCTGTAAGCCGTTGAAGGTGTACCGGGAGGTATGCTGGAGGTATCAGAAGTGCGAATGCTGACATGAGTAACGATAATGCGGGTGAAAAACCCGCACGCCGGAAGACCAAGGGTTCCTATCCCATGTTAATCAGGGTAGGGTAAGTCGACCCCTAAGGCGAGGCCGAAAGGCGTAGTCGATGGGAAACGGATTAATATTTCCGTACTTGGTATAATTGCGATGGGGGGACGGAGAAGGCTAAGCAAGCATGGCGATGGTTGTCCATGTGAAAGTGAGTAGGCTAGTGACTTAGGTAAATCCGGGTTGCTGTTAGGCTGAGACACGAGACGAGCACCCAAGGGTGTGAAGTTGCTGATGCCATACTTCCAGGAAAAGCCTCTAAGCTTCAGATTATACCGAATCGTACCCCAAACCGACACAGGTGGTCAGGTAGAGAATACTAAGGCGCTTGAGAGAACTCGGGTGAAGGAACTAGGCAAAATCGTACCGTAACTTCGGGAGAAGGTACGCTCCTATCTGTGATGAGACTTGCTCTCTAAGCGGACGGGAGCCGCAGTGACCAGGTGGCTGGGACTGTTTATTAAAAACACAGCACTGTGCAAAATCGCAAGATGACGTATACGGTGTGACACCTGCCCGGTGCCGGAAGGTTAATTGATGGGGTTAGTTTTCGGACGAAGCTCTTGATCGAAGCCCCGGTAAACGGCGGCCGTAACTATAACGGTCCTAAGGTAGCGAAATTCCTTGTCGGGTAAGTTCCGACCTGCACGAATGGTGTAACCATGGCCACGCTGTCTCCACCCGAGACTCAGTGAAATTGAAATCGCAGTGAAGATGCTGTGTACCCGCGGCTAGACGGAAAGACCCCGTGAACCTTTACTACAGCTTGGCACTGAACATTGAACCTACATGTGTAGGATAGGTGGGAGACTTTGAAGCAGCGACGCTAGTTGTTGTGGAGTCGTCCTTGAAATACCACCCTTGTAGTTTTGATGTTCTAACGTTGGCCCCTGAATCGGGGTTACGGACAGTGCCTGGTGGGTAGTTTGACTGGGGCGGTCTCCTCCCAAAGAGTAACGGAGGAGCACGAAGGTTGGCTAAGTACGGTCGGACATCGTACGGTTAGTGTAATGGTAGAAGCCAGCTTAACTGCGAGACAGACACGTCGAGCAGGTACGAAAGTAGGTCATAGTGATCCGGTGGTTCTGAATGGAAGGGCCATCGCTCAACGGATAAAAGGTACTCCGGGGATAACAGGCTGATACCGCCCAAGAGTTCATATCGACGGCGGTGTTTGGCACCTCGATGTCGGCTCATCACATCCTGGGGCTGAAGTCGGTCCCAAGGGTATGGCTGTTCGCCATTTAAAGTGGTACGCGAGCTGGGTTTAGAACGTCGTGAGACAGTTCGGTCCCTATCTGCCGTGGGCGTTTGAGAATTGAGAGGGGTTGCTCCTAGTACGAGAGGACCGGAGTGAACGAACCGCTGGTGTTCGGGTTGTCATGCCAATGGCATTGCCCGGTAGCTACGTTCGGAACTGATAAGCGCTGAAAGCATCTAAGCGCGAAGCAGGCCTCGAGATGATTTCTCACTAGACTTTTAAAGTCTCTGAAGGGCCGTTGAAGACTACAACGTTGATAGGCAAGATGTGGAAGTGGTGTGAGCCATTAAGCTAACTTGTACTAATTACCCGTGAGGCTTAACCATACAACGCCAAACGCGTTTTGTGACAGAAACAAGCGACAGAAGTTAATAGCTA
>NZ_JAPCKL010000026.1:0-4890 GCF_025942345.1 Pseudoalteromonas sp. A3 | reverse complement strand
ATTGGTAGACACAAGGGATTTAAAATCCCTCGACTAACAAGTCGTGCCGGTTCAAGTCCGGCCTCGGGCACCACTTTGTGGTTTAATTACATCGCCAAGTGTAATTTATAAAAACAATGTTACATAAATTAGTTTATGTAATTAAATTTAGAATTAATATGATGCGGCACTAGCTCAGTTGGTAGAGCGCGACCTTGCCAAGGTCGAGGTCACGAGTTCGAGCCTCGTGTGCCGCTCCATATTAGTTTTATCCACTTGCTTTAAATAGCAAACTCGATGCCCGAGTGGTGGAATTGGTAGACACAAGGGATTTAAAATCCCTCGACTAACAAGTCGTGCCGGTTCAAGTCCGGCCTCGGGCACCACTTTTAATTATCCTACCAAGATAATTGAGAGTTAGATAAAATATTAATGAAAAGTTTAACGCGGCACTAGCTCAGTTGGTAGAGCGCGACCTTGCCAAGGTCGAGGTCACGAGTTCGAGCCTCGTGTGCCGCTCCAAATTATTTGGAAGCGTTAAGGCGGAATGGCAGAGTGGCCATGCAGCGGATTGCAAATCCGTCCACCTCGGTTCGACTCCGGGTTCCGCCTCCATTTAATACTCCACATGCTTTAAATAGCAAACTCGATGCCCGAGTGGTGGAATTGGTAGACACAAGGGATTTAAAATCCCTCGACTAACAAGTCGTGCCGGTTCAAGTCCGGCCTCGGGCACCACTTTTACTAAAGTCCTTTTAGTAAATTAAATACTCCCTATTTTTAAATAAACATCCATTTTTTATATAACAATCACTTTGTTTATGTTTTTGCCTATTCCTTAAAGATTAATAGCAATTGGCTTAATCAAGTGACTAATTTTGAGGCAGACAATCGTGCTTAAAGCAAAGCATATGTATTGTTACACGTTAGCGTTAGTTGATTAAACCTACATTACTTTTCCTATATCCCTTTGCTGCTGCCGTCTAAATCCAATTCAGTTCATCAATCAATTTTGCATACATGCGCGACTACCTGATGATATAAACTTGATAGCTAAAGGTGTAACTAATAGCGCTTGGTTATTATGCGCTGATATGTGCGCTCTATTTATTTAAAACAACGTGTTTAAGAGGTGTATTGCCAAAGCTAAACAGCTTGATAATTAAATACGGTCGTTAATGTATTAGCTGAAGTGTAGGTAAGGGAGGAAATAAAGTGCAAAGCAAAGCGACACAAAGCCGCTTTGCTAAAGTACATAATGCTATAACTTTGTTTGTGCCTTATAAATAGGGTATTCGCTCATTAAACCTTGAATAAGCGCCACGCACATTAAAATAAGCACAATTGAGAAAGGTAACGCAGTGGTTACTACTCCAGATTGCAGAGCCTGCAAGGCTTGAGAGCCACCTACCCACAGTAATACGGCGGCTATTGCCCCTTCAATCGATGCCCAAAATATACGTTGTGGTACCGGCGCATCAATTTTTCCGCCAGCGGTTATGCCATCTATTACAAGTGAGCCAGAATCAGAAGAGGTAATAAAAAACACTAAAACAAGCACAATTGAGATCACACTAATAAGGCCACTAAGCGGAAGCTGCTCATAAACCTGAAATAGCGTCACAGAGATATCGGTTAACCCGTTTTGCCCAAGTGGGCCTACTTTATCAATAATTTGTGAAATCGCTAAATTACCAAATACCCCCATCCACACTAAGCTTAATAGTGTTGGCAGGCCAATGACGACTAATAAAAATTCTCGCACGGTACGGCCTCTAGAAACGCGGGCAATAAACATTCCTACAAACGGCGACCACGATATCCACCATGCCCAGTAAAATACTGTCCAGGCATGCATCCAGTCTTCATCTTCACGGCCAAACGGATTACTAAGCGGAACCATATGTTCTACATATGCACCAAAGGTAAACCATATTGCTGTGATTGAGTCACTAAAAGTAAGCGATATTATGGCTACAAGTAAAATAAATGCACATATAAGATTGATGTTACTAAGTACTTTCACACCCCCTTCAATGCCTTTAATAACAGAAACAATAGCAATACAGGTAACGAGTGCTATAACTGTAATTTGAAAAGCGGTGCCGTAGTCAGTGCCCATTAAATAATTAATACCACTTGTTGCTTGCTGTGCCCCTAAACCAAGAGACGTTGCTAAACCAAAAAGCGTAGAGAGTACAGCAAGTATATCAATAACATGACCCAGCCAACCCCAAGCACGATCGCCAAATAAGGGATAAAACACGGAGCGTATAGATAACGGAAGGCCTTTATTGTAAGCAAAAAACGCTAAGCTAAGTGCAACAATGGCATAAATTGCCCAACCATGTAAGCCCCAGTGATACATGGTGGCGCCCATGGCTAAAGAGTGCGCTTCTGGGGTATTTGGCTCTGCGTTCATTGGCATTAAGTACCAATCAGTATAATAGGCTGCGGGCTCTGCAACACCCCAAAACAGTAAACCTATCCCCATTCCTGCGGCAAATAACATTGCCAGCCATGAGAGATAACCATGTTCAGGTTTTGCATCAACACCCCCTAAGCGAATTTTACCAAGAGGGGAGAGCGCAAGTGCAAAGCAAAATAATACGAAACCATTAGCAATCAACATGAAGTAGCTATCAAATTTATTGATAATGGCATCTTTAGTTGAGGTAAGTGCTTCCCTGACCACTTCAGGGTCAAGCAATAAGGTAAGGGCAACAAATAATATGACTAAAAATGCGCTTATTCCAAACACTGGGTTATGAACATCAAACCCCCATTTTTGTACGTTATCTTGACCTACCTGATAATCGGTAGTGTCAATACTGTATTTGTTCAATTGGTCATCCATCATGACTCCTTTATATTATAGATAACAAACTTCAATTTTATAGTACTTAAGTAAATCAAAAAGCGCCTATTACTGATATTTAATTATGGTATATATCTCTGAAATACATTAATAAATTTTTATATAGTTTGAAAGGCAAAAAAAAGCGAGCTAATGCTCGCTTAATAATTTTTTAATTTAGCGTTACTTCCACGCGTTAGGATCAACCTCTTTAGCGAGCTTAGGGTGCTTGTCTTTGTCAAACGTAGGTAATACACCTTGCTTGTTTTGCGCGTTGTAATCTTTTGATAACCACACAACAACGCCTGAAAGCATAAACAGTGCAACCACGTTTACAATAGCCATAAGGCCCATAGAAATGTCAGCAAGTGTCCAAATAATACCTAGTTCACCAATGGCACCAAACATAACCATACCTAATACAAGTAATCTAAATATAAACATTCCTTTAGTAGAGTTGTGCTCTAAAAACATTAGGTTTGTTTCGGCATATGAGTAATTCGCGACAATAGAGGTAAATGCAAAAAACAAAATGGCAATGGCAATAAAGTAAGTACCCCAGTCACCTACGTGCTCTTGTAGTGCGGCTTGCGTTAACTCTATTCCTAATACACCCGATTCAGGCACAAGTTGATTAGACAGTAAGATTAATGAGGCAGTGGCTGTACAGATCACAATAGTATCTATAAATACACCTAGCATTTGCACATACCCTTGCGAGGCTGGGTGCGGTGGATAAGGTGTTGCCGTTGCTGCGGCATTGGCTGCGCTACCCATACCGGCTTCGTTTGAAAACAAACCGCGCTTAATACCTTGGATCATAGCTTGCGTTACACCATAGCCAATTGCACCGGCGCCTGCTTGCTCTAAACCAAAAGCACTTTTTATTATAAGTACAATAACATCAGGCAGGGCAGTAAAGTTAATCGCACATACATATATAGCAACTAGCAAATAGGCAAGCGCCATAAATGGAACAACCATTTCGGCAAAGCGTGATATTGTTTTTAATCCACCAAAAATAATGATGCCAGAGCCAATTACAAGTGCAATGCCTACTATATACTTAGGTACATCAAACGCTACTTCAAATGCGGCAGCAATAGAGTTTGACTGTACAGCATTAAATACCAGGCCAAAGGCTAAAATTAAGCATAATGAAAACAACACACCCATCCAGCGTTTGCCTAAACCTCGTTCCATATAATAAGCAGGGCCGCCTCTAAAGTTGCCATCAGCGTCTTTAGTTTTATAAGCTTGCGCTAACGTACTTTCTGCAAAGCTAGTTGCCATACCTATTAAAGCAATCAGCCACATCCAAAATATAGCGCCAGGGCCACCTAAATAAAGTGCCACGGCAACACCGGCCATATTACCTGTTCCAACCCGCGCCGCTAAAGAAGTACAAAAAGCCTGAAAAGAAGAAATCTCATCTCCACCACATTTACGTGAGCCAAACATAACTTTAAACATATGAGGGAATTGTACAAATTGAATAAAGCCTAACCGAATGGTAAAAAAGACACCTGCTGCTATTAATAAGTAGACGAGAACTTGGCCCCAAAGTAAGGCACTTATACTATTTATTATATCTGTCATGAATACTACCTAAGTACATGAGTTGAAAAAGTGCTGGCAACTTACCATAACAAATCAAAAGAGTTTAGTTTTAAAAGCAAAAAAGCAGTCTTATCCACAGGTTTTTGTGGGTAACATGTGTTTTTAATGTGGGGTTCTTATGGGTATAAAATAAATGCAATTTTATTCAATAAAACGCTTGCGTATAAAACGTTTCTCCCTATAATGCGACCCCACTGAGACGGCAGACAGCAACGCTTAGCGAGGCAAGAGTCAATCAGTGAGTCGAGTAAAACTTAGTTTTAAAAACTTTCAAGTTTAACAAAATTAAGTGTTGACAAAAAAATAGGAAGGCGTAAGATGCGCAGCCCTAGCGAGATAAAGTTTAACGCTTTAATCGCAACGTTCTTTAACAATATAAAGCAATCATCTGTGTGGGCACTCGTACAGATTGAGTTCTAACAGCCAAGCTACTT
>NZ_JAPCKL010000025.1:0-5728 GCF_025942345.1 Pseudoalteromonas sp. A3 | reverse complement strand
GGTAAATTTTTAAGCTAAAAAGAAGATTTTATGACACAGTTTGGCTTGTATAATTAGAGTGGCTGTCTAGTTTAGTTGGTGTACCAAATCAATTTCACCCAGTAGCGCTAATTAAACAAGGTGAGGTGTACTACTACCACCTAGACCAACTGAATACCCCACGTTTTGTTACCAACAGCAAAGCAGAAGTAGTATGGAAAAACCAAGCGGATGTGTATGGCTATGAAGAATCAGAAGCCGAGCCTGAGTCAAATAAAAAAGACATCTTCACTCAGCCAATACGTTTTCAAGGGCAATATTTAGAAGAGGAAAGCGGCCTGCACTACAACCGCTACCGCTATTACAGCCCCAAACAACAACGCTTTATAAACCAAGACCCGATTGGCCTTGTGGGTGGCATAAACCACTACCAATATGCACCAAACCCGGTGAATTGGGTCGATCCGATGGGGTTATTGTGTAAAGAGGGGGTGAAAAAGCTTTCTAAGATGATAGGCGACATCGTTGACCCAGCAACAAAAGCCAAAATATTAAAAATTGCTGAAGACAGTTCTCCAGCAGATGCCAGAACTGGTAATATTAAAGTAACAAGACCTAATGGTGAAAATAGACTTGAGCATGAATATAGTATCGAATCTATGGATGTTGATAACGGTAAAATTACTTTAACACGAGAAGTAGGCGATAAAGTGATTGAAACTACGATGACCATTGAACAGTTTGTTGGTGGGCATGTTATTGATGGCAAAGTGGTAAATGAAGAATGGTCTCGTGAAACAGGAACGTTGACTGAGAATGAGTTAAAACTCAATAAAGCAACTAAAAAGGCAGGCAGTAAACGGACTGTTTCTTCTCTTCCTGTAACGTTGAAAGAGAATGTGAATACTCGTGATGCGGAAATGCTCGAGCGAGATAAGCACAAGGCGAAAGCTTCACCAGAAGAAACACAACGTTATAACGACCAAATACCACTGATTAACAATGAATCAGCCAAAATTGGTGAAAAGGCTGCTGATGCAGCGATTAAAATACAGTACCCTGGTTATACTCGCATTCACCCAACTAGCTTAGATAGTTCTACATCGGTAAAGGGTAACTTTGATATGGTTTATCATAATGCTAATGGTGATGTAATTATTGTTGAAGCCAAGGGGGGCAGTAGCCCATTGGGTAAAATGAAAATAGGTGATGAATATTATCAGCAAGGTACAACGGAATATGCAGAAGCCATTACGGAACAAATGGCAGATAGCGAGAAAGAGTCTGAATTAGATGCTGCTGAAGCAATTTACAATGCTGACACAAAGAATAAAAAGGTTCAATATTTACACGTTAAAACACCCATAACTAAAACAGAGAATGGCTCGCTCGTCGGCAGTGTAGAAATTTCCGAATTTGATATATAAAAAATAACATAATAGGTTAAATATGATTATAAATCGCAATAGCATTCCAGAATTTGAAAAAATACCTCTTAAAAGACGTTTAAAGCGATTAGAGCGAGCTTATGAAGAAATTGCAGAAAATATTGAAATTAAAAGGGACAATTTATTGACGATATCAAAGGATATGATAAAGCTTGCTCGCTGGCTCACTTGGGAAGTTCAAACGCCAGAGATAGAGAAAAAGTCAGCAACAGGGCTACGTTATGCGTCAAAAATGTACGCAGCGTTCTTAAAGCTTGCACAGTACCCAGAGCAAGACCTTACGTTTAAAATATATGATTTACCTGAAGTAAAGTGGAATGGAAAGGGGATGTTAGAATCTGGACGCGCAGCTCCATCGCAATGGCTTGATGCCTATTTTTTAGCGGTTATTACTCGCGATACTGAAAGTATGGATAGCTTGGCAAATTTCCCTATAGAAACAATGAAACAAAGTGCGACACAGACAGGCCCCGTTTCTTATAAGCTCGTTGAAGTATTTCAAGCTTATCACCATCATCAAGCCGATTACCCAAAATTGCTTGACGAGTGTATGGGAATGGCTGTTAAGCAAAATGATGACTGGGCGATATATATTGCTTTCGGATACTTAGAAACTCTAGCTGCTTTATCACCAGCAACTTTTGATGTTGGTTGTGATTTTAATGAAGCACTTGCCAAAAACGTACAAGCGCAAGAGCGCTATCACATTTATGAGGCAGGTCCAGATCATGCCCCTGTAGATTCATTCTTACCCCTGCAATTACTCGGCATGGCGTGCATGTGGCACGATATGGGTAATGAGGTAACGGTTGAAAGTGATTCACTTCCTCGTTTTTTAATTAATGGAACTTATTTTAAATAATTAGAAATATAGGTAAGGAGGCTCAAACCACTATGTTTGGTTTAATAAAAAAATATGACGTACACATGTGCTCTGAAGTTAAAGGGGTAATTACTTTAAACGGTAATCCCGTTGAAGGTGCTTTAATTAATCGCAGCCTCAAATTTGCACATAAAATTGAAAAAGCGGGAATAAACTAGACACCCATTTTAAATAGTGGGTGTTAATTTACTACTAATACATTGTAATTAAAAATATAACATTAAAGAAAAGGATGCTTCGATGGCAGTAATCAGAATAACTCAATCTGTTGGATTGGGCGGCGCTAACAATTTAAACGATGTAAAAACCGTACAAACCGCTTTAAATTCACTTCTTTCCCTCATAGCGCCCACTAGAAAACTTACCGTAGACGGTCGTTTAGGCTCACGCCCTGAAAACTCTAAAACAGTAGCGGCTATTAAGTTGTTTCAAAGCAAAGTGGTAAACATGGTACGCCCAGATGGAAAAATAGATCCAAATGGACGCACCCATAGAAAAATTAACGAAAAGCTTATAACCCTTGTAGTTAAAAATAACTTTAAGCTACCAGTTGCCTCTACAGATGTTAAAAAGCTATCAGAATCGGATTATCAAGATATTGCAAAGGAACTAGGATGTAAAGTTGCAGCTATTAAAGCTGTCGCCGATGTTGAATCTTCTGGTGATGCATTTTTTTCCAATGGTAAACCAAAGATCTTATATGAAGCACATATATTTTCTCGCTATACAAACCATATATATGATCAGAGTCATCCACCTATATCTAGCAGACACTGGAATCGTAGTTTATACATAGGTGGTACAAGAGAATACACAAGACTAGAAGAGGCTATGACTCTAAATTCAACAGAGGCATTAAAATCAGCTTCTTGGGGGCGTTTTCAAATTATGGGCTTTAACTATCGTGCATCAGGGTTTTCTAATGTTGAGGAGTTTGTACGAACAATGTTTAGCTCTGAAAGAAAGCAACTTGATGCGTTTGTTAATTTTGTGAAACATAAAGGCCTAGAGAAACACCTGCTCACGCTAAATTGGGCTGCATTTGCCAAAGGCTATAATGGGTCAAAATATGCGGAGAACCAATACGATATCAAACTGCAAAAGGCATTTGAAAAATATGATAAAAAATAACCGTTTTCAGGCTTTATTTATTCTTCCGCTATTTTTTGTTGCATCATGTAATGCAACTCAAAGTGAGGCTGAGATTATATTTAAGTGTCAAGCTGATGCACCTAAGCCAGTCGAAATTGTTGTTAGTGAAGTGAATGGAACATTTAAATTGGAGGCGTTTAATGTTGATGGAAGCAACCTCATCAATTCCATTTCACTCAGTGATATAAGTAAGTCCAGTTATCACCGCTCTTTAGTTACAGAGCATAGTATGACTTTTACGCAAGCTAATGGTGACGTCGTAGTAAGTGATTACTACAGTGAAGAGTTTGATACGGTTACAGAGGAAAAATCAGTCACCATACAAAAAAATGGCAAAAAAGAATATTGGACTTGTGATGATTCAAGTTTTAGCAAGCTATCTGCTATTGATGATTTTTAAAGTGCATCGTAACTATTCAGCCCCACCTTTAGAATAAATAACATGATACCCACTTTAAATAGTGGGTGTTAATTGGCAGAATAAACTAGATGGCAGAATAAACTAGACACTCATCTTAATTTTGAAGTTTGGCTGATACAAAATATTACCACTGTATCTCGCGTTGTGTTCGGCGTGCTTTTTTGTGCGGTGAAGAGCATTTTACAGGTCAATCTTATGAACATCGACGAGGCTGGGTTGAAGATAAGCTGCTTGAGTTAGCCGAGATATTTTGTATTGATGTGTGCCCTTATGCTGTTATTAGTAACCATACTCACTTGGTTCTGTATGTAGATGACAAAAAAGCTGAATGATAAAGTGACCATTATTCGTTGGCATAAACTGTGTAGAGGTACTGTACTTACACAGAAATATATAGAGGGCGAAAGCTACTCGCATAAAATTAAATCAACTATAGTGAAATTTTAGTAATAAATCACAACTGCATCATGCAGCGATTTTTATGCGTTTAATTTAAATTTAACAGCAGTAAAATTCTATTTTATGGGTTAAATAAACTAAATTTATTAGGAAAGATAGGTTCTTAATCTAAAAATTTTTATGGCACAGTTTAGCTTTTACTTGCAACTGAAGTATATGAGGAGTTGAGTAAGTAGTGTCTAAAAACGATGAGGTATTTCTATTATTTCCACCATGGAAGCTTTTACGAAGGTTTCTATTAGTAACAGTGCTCTTACTTTTGGGTACTGCATACTCCGGAATGACTGTGTTAACGCAATACTTTGATACAGAACCTGAGTGGCTGTTAGGCATTTTATTTTCTACAGGGGTAGCATTTTGCCTTATAAATTTTAAAGTAAGCCAAGGCTCTTTTTTTTGCGCAAATATATTAAAATTCTATGCTTTATTTTTAGCTGTGATTTGCTTACCGACTTTTATAATTTTAGAAGGTAATGGGTATTATATTGCAACAGCTATCAATGTAGCCTTTATGTTGCTCTCTTTTTATTTAATTAAAGGAGAAAAATACCAAGGTCTTATTAAATATCAGTATGATTTTTTTAAAGATATAAAAGACGCTCGTGCTGCTGTCGAAAAAGAAATGGCAAAAAGTAACCGAAGGAACAAAAAGTAATAATTTTTTTTACCTTTATTCAATTTAGAACTCTAGGGAGCTATGAACGCCTAAGCTAAGGCGCTATAGAAATGCTATGGAACAACAAAACCAACAAACATTAACTAACCTTGTTTACGATATATACGAAAACCCAACTTTAATAGAAGAGCATCAAGTGCTTATCATGCCCTTGTTGAGCGATTTAGTTGCCACAGCACCAGCTGGCTTTGAGGGTATGGCGACGATGATTAATACCCATATTTCTAATGGGTTTAAATTCAAAAATCCTAAAATACAAAAATTTGAACTTGAGTCAGGGCTTTTAAAACTTAAAACATACTTTCAAAAAATAAACCTTTAATACCTACCTCTCTTTTTTATTGAGCACCCACATTTTTAATTTTAATGCAGCACGTGTGCTGCATTTGTTTTTCTCATTAAGGATGATGTATGAGCCTTATTACCACGAGTATTTTAATGCTGTTTTTACAGCCTTTATTTGTATATTTAGCTCTTTTTAAAGAGTCTGAGCAAAGTGCCCGAAACCGTTCCCTAGATAACGAGGATGCTATGTATCTATTTATAGCGCCAGGGTTAGCTGTATTTTATCCTGATGACTTTTGGCAGGCGGTACTTTATTTAGGAACTGTATGCCTATTAGGTTTAATGCTCGCCATTATTGTAAAAAGCAAAGCTAAAAAACGATTAACAAGGGATGACGCTATCGGGTTTACAATTGCCAGTTTTTT
>NZ_JAPCKL010000024.1:0-8280 GCF_025942345.1 Pseudoalteromonas sp. A3 | reverse complement strand
AAAGTCAGGGCTTTATCTACGGAGCAGTATTAAATACTAGGCGCAAAGGCAAGCTCACTGACTTCGATGTGATAAATAATAGCTAATCATTTATCAACGAGAGATACAAGGCGCGAAGCTTGCTCGCGCAAAATGTTAGTTGCTCCTCTAAAAGTGAAGCGGCTCTTAACCTCTTTGTGGTTTATTGATCTTTAATACAAAAATGCACAAAGAGAAGGGAAAGAGGAGTAAATGAGAAGTGAAAGTTGTAGGCGCGAAGCTTGCTCGCGCAAAATAGTGGCTATGGCATTTAATAAATGCTTACCTTACAATTAAAAAAGCGGTGTTGAAATTTAACACCGCTTTTTTACGTTAAGGCAATAAAGATGCGTTTAAAGCATTGGTTTTAGCACATCATATAAAGCGTTGATGTGATCGTCTCTGTCGTTTAAAGCGGCTATATAGCGGTACTTTTCGCCGCCTGCATTTTCAAAAATTTCACGGTTTTCTTCTTCTAGCTCTTCGAGTGTCTCTAAGCAATCGGCGCTAAAAGCAGGGCTTAAAATTGCAACGTCGGTAATGTTTTCATCAGGTAACGATGCAAGCGTGGCGTCGGTGTATGGCTTTAACCATTCGGCTTTACCAAAGCGGCTTTGAAAAGTGCTAATTACTTTATCTTTATCAAGGCCTAGTTTTTCAACCACTAAACGCGTGGTTTGCAAACATAGGCAGTGGTAAGGGTCGCCTCTATCTAAAAATAGCTTTGGCATACCGTGGTATGAAAAAACTAATTTTTGTGGCATGCCGTTTTTTTCTAAATCTTCACTAATGCTGCTAGCTAATGAATCAATGTATGCGGTGTTTTTGTGATAACCATTTACAAAGTGCAGCTCGGGCACCCAGCGCCATTTTTGCAATACTCTTGATACGGCATCAAATGTTGAGCCAGTGGTAGGGCTTGAGTATTGCGGGTAAAGCGGTAGTACAATTATGCGCGTTAGGCCTTTATCGCGCAGCTCTTCAAGGCCCGCCTCTATTGAAGGATTGCCGTAACGCATGGCCATAACAACTTCGGTATTGGTATAACCTTGCTCTTGGAGTAGTGCGCTTAGTTTGTCACGTTGCAAGCGGGTAATATGCGTTAGCGGCGAACCGTTTTCGGTCCAAATGCTTTCGTATAGTTTTGCTGAGCGCTTAGGGCGAATACGCAAAATTATACCGTGCAGTATTATCATCCACACTAAACGTGGAATTTCTACAATGCGCGGATCGGATAAAAATTCACGTAAGTAGGTACGCAGTGCCGCAGGGGTGGGCGCGTCTGGACTGCCTAAGTTGGTAAGTAAAATGCCCGTTTTTTGATTAAAACGTCCGTCGTGGGGATTGTCAGTGACTGCAGAAAATCGCGACACGCTGTGCTCCTTAAAGCAATGTGATACCAATTCGCAATAATACTTAATCATTTTGCGGGGCTAAACGTGTCGCTACCAGCGTTAAGCAATTCTCATTTAGAACAACTAAATAGCGAATTTTTTGCCTAGCTATCTACACGTTTTTCCACCCTCAAAATAAGTTACTTAATTAGGCGGATTGGTATTAAACAGTTTAAAATTTATACCCAGATTAACAGGTACCTGTTTGAATTAGTTTAGCTTATTTACGGTAATTGTAACGAAAAAAGCCACAGTTTAGATCACTCATTTAGCGCTTTTTACCATTATTCTAAATGGGGTCGGTTTTTTGGCTTCTAGTTGCTGTAGTTTTCCGATGGATTTTTTGCCAAACACATGGCCTTTAGGTAACAACATAATACCGCTGTGGCTGTGTAACGTATGGCCTAAAATCATATTGGCTTTTAGCTCTTGAGCGCTGCATATAATAATAGAGCCCGCATTATTAAGTTGCTCATTTAATTTGCTATGGCTTGCCTCGAGTGCGCGCACAATTTTAGGGTGGTAAAAAGTGCCACTGTACATTTTTACGCTTTCGAGCGCATCGCCGTGGCGCTCTTTGTCTGTGGGGCTTTGGCTTTGTTCAAATGCGTTCCAATAATCGCGAGCAACGCTGAGCACCATAGCGCCAATAGGAATGTCGTTTGCTGCTAATCCTTTTGGTAAACCGTTGCCGTTAAAGCGCTCATATTGATGATAAATTGCATCAGATACATCATGTAAATGTATAGCAGGCATAAGCATTAATTGTGCTGTGCTTGGGTGTGTATAAAAGGCTTTGCGCTGTTGCTCGCTTAGCCGACTCACTGGCTTTTTATAGAGCTCTGGGTCCATAGCAAGCAAACCTATTTGCGCTAAGTAACCCGCCATGGGGGCTAAATCTATACTTTTTTGCGAGAGGTTTAAGTACAGTGCTATTTGGGTGCAGGTGTCGGCAATTTTTTGCGCTTTGTTGCCATCTAAGTATGGGTTGGCGTTTATAAAATTATAAAGTAGCTCTACGGTGGCTTTGTGTTCGTGTTTTTCGCGCTCGTTGGCATCTTCTAGCTGTTTAAGTACTTGCTTAATTTGCTTTGTACGCTTCTCTACTCGTTGCTCTAATGAGTTATTTAATTCGAGAAGTTCTTTGTTTTGCTGTTTTACTTGCTGCTCGAGTTGTTTGTTTTGTTTTTTTAGCTGAAACTTTTCGATGCTGTCGTTTATGCTGCGCAAAAGCATATCGTTTTGCCATGGCTTTTGTATGTAGCCGTTAATTTGCGCTAGGTTTACAGCGGCTAGGGTGGTTTCTATTTCGGCGTAGCCGGTTAATAAAATACGTTGTGTTTCGGGAGCTTTGTTACGGGCTTGCTCTAAAAATTGCGCGCCATTCATGGTGGGCATTTTCATGTCGCTAATAATTAAGCTAAATTCGTGGCTGTTTAAAAGCTCAAGCGCTTGCACTGGGCTTTTGCAGGTCATAAAACTAAAGTTATTATTTTTTAATAAGGAGGTTAGTGAGCGCAGAACAATTTCGTCGTCATCAACACAAAGTACATCTACGGCAGTGATTGAATGTGCAGCGTCTGCTGGTTTGGTCATAGTGCTACCTTTTAAAATAATAAGCATAGCCTAAAAATTGCCCCTAGTTTGCATAATTACGTATGGCAAACTAAACGTTATACATGGATGCGTATTTATGGAGCGAATAGGATGAGCACTTTAACCGACGACTACAAACAAGCCTTTTTAGATGAGCAGCAAAAGCGTATAGCCGCAGAGCAACTGCTTGCCGATAAAAGCCAATTGTTAGTTGTGTTAAATGGCGAACTAACCAAAAACGTTGCTGAGCTGTCTTTGTATCAGCAAATGTTTGTTCAGGCCGACAAAATGGCAAGTGTGGGTGTTTTGTCTTGCAGTATTGCGCATGAAATAAATAACCCGCTTTCGTATGTAATTAGTAATATAGAAAGCTTGCAATATGTTAGCCCTCTTTTATCAAAATCTCTTCACTATAACGAGCAGTTTTTAAACGGCCAATTAAATGCAGGGCAATTTAAAAACGTGTTGGTTGATCTAAAAAAACAATACGAACTGGCATGGAATGGACACGAAATTTACTCGCAGTTGAGCGAAAGCCTAGATGGTTTAAAGCGCATAAAGCAAACCGTGCATAATTTATTAAACCTTAGCCAATTTTCAAGTATCCATAACAAGCAATATTTAGATGTAAGCGAGGTTGCAGGCTCTGCTTTAGGCGTGTTGCAAGGGCAGCTTAAATACTGCGAAATAAAAACCAATTTTGAGCAAGTGCCGCTAATTTGGGGGGAGCTGTCGTCTATTCATCAAATTTTTGTTGAGCTGTTATTAAATGCTCAACAAGCGTGCGAACATGAATTAGAAAAAGGCACCATTATTGAACTAAGCGTAACGCAGCAAAATGAGGGGGTATGTATAAAAGTGAAAGATAACGGTTGTGGAATGGATGAAAATACCCAAGCGCACCTCTTTAAGCCTTTTTTTACTACACATAAAACCGCCCACTCATTAGGAATAGGAATGACCGTTGTTAACTTTATTTTGCAAGATCACGGCGGAAAAATAGAAGTTAGCAGTACTTTAGGAACAGGTACTACCATTTGTTGTTGGTTACCCGTAAAAGTACAAGAAAGCGTGATAAACCCATTGTAAATAAAGTGTTAATTTAATTTGGGGTTGAAATTAAAATCCTTAATTGTATGTGTTTTAAACAAGTTTAAGTGTTATTTTTTAGTATTTACATTTTTTTGCATAGTTAGACCTATTATTTAGTTTTTTTCATTTCTTTTTATTTGCATATGTTGCTAGGATGTTCCCCAGTGCGATGCGTTACATCGCAATAACAAATATTAAAGAACACACTAAACAGGGTCGTCACCATGTCAACATACCGTTTAAATACATTAGCTGCCGCTGTTGCGTTTGCCGTAAGCGCACCAAGCATTGTAAGCGCTCAAGAAGCACCTGTTGAGGCTGCACAAAATATCGAACAAATTTCTGTATTAGGGTCGCGCGTTTCTAACCGTACCTCTACTGAGTCTTCGTCACCTATTGATTTAATAGACGCTGATGATTTAAACAAAGGCGGCTTTACAGAACTAGGGCAGAGTCTGCAAGCTACTGCCCCGTCGTTTAACTTTTCTCGTACGCAAGTATCTGATGGCTCTGATTTATTTAGACCAGCAACGCTGCGCGGTTTACAGCCAGATCAAACGTTAGTGTTGGTTAACGGTAAGCGCCGCCATAATCAATCTATTTTTGGCCTTAACGGCACTGTAGGTGCAGGCGCAGCCGGCACCGACATGAACGCCATTCCGCTAACTGCGCTTAAAGGTGTAGAAGTACTACGCGATGGCGCAGCAGCTAAATATGGCTCTGACGCGATAGCTGGCGTAATTAACTTATCGCTTAATAATTCAACTGGCGTAACAACGGGTTACGTACAGTACGGCGGCACTAGTGAAGGCGACGGCGATACGCTTTCTGCAGGTTTAAACCGTGGTTTTGACTTAGGTAACGAAGGCGGCTTTATTAATTTATCGCTTGAGTATCGTGATGCCGATGGCACTAACCGTGCAGAGCGCGATACCGGTGGGTCGTTAAATGTTGAGCCAGGCACGCTGAGTGAAGATGTACGTTGGGGCCAAGGTAACTCAGAAAGTGAATTTACCTCGTTGTTTTACAACATGGCTTTGCCAATGGGCGACAGCGAATTGTACTCATTTGGTGGCTATTCTGAGCGTACCGCGCTGGGTAATGGTTTTTACCGTAACTTTAACGAAGCGTCTAAAAATGTAACGCAAGTATACAGCGATGGCTTTTTACCCCGCATTTATAACGAGGCTGAAGATATTTCAGTAGCGGTTGGTTTTAGAGGCGATATAAACCCAGATTGGGGATACGATGTATCGGCAGTGTATGGTGAAAACCAATACGACTTTACCTCACGTAATACTATAAATGCCTCTTATGCGGCGGAGTACGTATTTAACAACCCAGATGCAAGCGATGCCGATATAGCAGCAAATGCAGGCCCAAGCGGCGGTTACTCTGGTGGTTTTAGATTTGATCAAACAACAGTTAATGCTGATTTTAACGGCATTGTTGATATTGGCCGCAATGAGCCTTTATATGTAACTATTGGTGCAGAATACCGTAAAGAAAACTATGAAATAGTCCCTGGCGATGAAGCCTCTTATGCATGTGGCTTGGCAAATACCGATGCTTCGTACCCTTCAGTAAACGACCCTGATCAATTTGCTGAGTGTGGTTTTCAGGCTTATAACGGTTTGCGCCCAGAGGCAACAAACAAGAGCGATCGCCACAGCTACGCGTTTTATGTAGATGTAGAAACCATGGTAACGGATGCATGGAACGTAAGTGGTGCGTTGCGCTATGAAGACTTTTCAGATGCGGGCGATGACTTAATTGGTAAATTAGCAACACGTTATGAATTTAACGATGACTTTGCAGTACGTGGTGCGGTTTCTACTGGTTTTAGAGCGCCATCGCTTCAGCAAAGTGGTTATACCGCATTTACAACTAACTTAGGCTCAGATGGCACACTTACGCAGTCGTTCACTGCAAATACGGGGACTGCTTTTCCAAGTGCGTTAGGTGTAGATAGCCTAGAGCTTGAAACCTCAACTAACTACAGTGCTGGTTTTGTTTACGATGTAACAAGTGAACTTTCGTTAACGGTTGATTTTTACCGCGTAGAAATTAAAGACCGTATTACGCTTGGTAGTTTACTTTCTGCAGAGGACGTTGCCTTTAGCGATGAAGCCGTAGCCGCGCTTCAAGCAACCGGCGCAGTGCAAGCTAATTACTTTTCAAACTCTGTAGATTCAACTACACAAGGTGTTGATATTATTGCCTCTTACCGTACTGATGTAGAGGGCGGTAATTTTGGAGTAACCTTTGCGGGTAACTTAAACGACACTAAAATTGATAACGTGAACGCAGAAGAAGGTATTCCTGAGTCGGTGGCGTTTGATGATTTACAACGTAGCTTTTTTACCGACGGCCAGCCAGGTGAGCGCGCAACTTTAACGTTTGACTATGAGCGTGATGCGTATGAAACAACGCTTCGCTTTAATTACTTTGGCGAAACAGACGTTAAATACTTTGGTAATGACCACATCCCTTTACCCGGTGAGCTTTCGCCTACGGGGTCGTTTAAACCAACTAGTACAGTTGAATCAGCAGTACTAGTGGATTTAAACGTTAGCTACCAAATTAACGAAATATTTAACGTATCGGTAGGGGCTGATAATATTTTTGATGAAACCCCAGATGAGCTAGGTGATGACGAAGTGCTTAACTTTATTACCAACGGCGCGTTTAAATACCCTGTACGTGCATTGCCTTATGGCTTTGACGGGCGTACTTATTATGCAAAAGTAAGCTTTGAATTTTAATTATTTGAGCTAAAACTATTTAACCTGAACTCTGGTTAAGAGATATACCAACATATTTTATTATCCAGCGTTCAGGTTACTCAGCGCAGTTATTTACTGCGCTTTTTTTATGTTTATTTATTATAAAAAAGAGCGTTAAAACACTTGCAAGGTTGAAAATTAGGCACACAATCGCCACTTCTTAAGGTTCTTATTGTTATAAATAGTTAGGAAATAAAATGGCTAAAAAATCGAAAACCAAAGCCGCAAATAATAGTGCGGTAGACACCGGCCGAGGTGTTATTAATCATAATGCGCTGGCGGCGCTAGTAACTTCTAAAGTGTTTAAACCTCAAGTGGTTAAAGCTAAAAAAGGGAAAGGCTCGTTTAAGCGTAATCACAAACACGTAGGACGAGAGTCTTATTTAATCGCGGCTTAAATAGCACCGATCAAATAAGACTTTTAACTACCTACTTTTTGCCAAGCATACGCGTAAGGGTGTTGTCTTTATCAATAATATGGTGCTTTAAAGCGCCCACAATATGTAAACCTAACGCGATAAGAAGCGCATTTGCTGTAATACCGTGAACGGTTTTTCCTATCTCTGCTAAGCCTTGGTTAAAAGCGAGGCTTTTTTGTGGGTTTTCTGGATTGGGGTTGTGCGGTATAAGCTCTAGCCCGAACATCTCTACGCCATGCCCACCAAAGCCCGACATAATCAGCCCCGAAATAGGCATAAGTAACATGCTTATTATAAGAACGTAATGCACAATTTTAGCTAACACTTGCTCATAATTTGGGTGTTTAACATCGTGCTTTGGCCAGCCATTTACAATGCGCCATGTTACTCTTAATAACGCAAAAGCAAGCAGCATTACGCCAAATGATTTGTGCCAACTCATTAGAAAAAAACGCTTTAAAGTTTTCCATATATAGGCCTGAGCCTAATAACCCAATAATTAAAATAGCTACAATCCAATGCAGGCTTATGGTGGTTTTGCTTAACGTACTTGTTGTATCTTTTGTAAGTTTCATTGTGGTTATTCCTAACTTAAAAAGTGGCGCTTAGTTGCGTGTACAATTGAATAATCTACATTAATGCAGCTAGCTTAAACTATAGAGGGTTAAAGTAGGGTTAACGAAACTTATTTTTACATTTAAAAGGATAAAACCTGCAACGTGAAGTGAAAGTTGTAGGCGCGAAGCTTGCTCGCGCAAGATGATAGTTGCTTCTCTAAAAGCGACGCGTCTCTTAACCTCTTTGTGATTTATTGATCTTTAATACAAAAATGCACAAAGAGAAGGGATAGAGGAGTAAATGAGAAGTGAAAGTTGTAGATACCATCTCTCATTTTAAGTGTATTAGTTCAGACAAGATCTGACACATCAACTTGAAAAAGTGAGAGTTACCCGTTTTGATAAAAGGTGTCGAATC
>NZ_JAPCKL010000023.1:0-11677 GCF_025942345.1 Pseudoalteromonas sp. A3 | reverse complement strand
TGCGGGAGCCGGATTTGAACCGACGACCTTCGGGTTATGAGCCCGACGAGCTACCAGGCTGCTCCATCCCGCGCCTGAAATATGTATACTTATTTAGCGTTGCTTACATTACAACGTGGCTGCCAACTTCCTAAAGGAAATTGGTTGCGGGAGCCGAATTTAAAGCGACTACCTTTGCGGCTAATGAAGAGCTGAGACCGACAAGCTTTTCTTTAACTAACATTTTACAGTAACCTCAAACCCCTGAAGGAAATTGGTTGCGGGAGCCGGATTTGAACCGACGACCTTCGGGTTATGAGCCCGACGAGCTACCAGGCTGCTCCATCCCGCGCCTGTATATTTTAAGTCTATCGACTACTTAATTTAATCTCTTAAGTAAGAGTTTACAGTAACCAAGCTTTTAAAAAATTGGTTGCGGGAGCCGGATTTGAACCGACGACCTTCGGGTTATGAGCCCGACGAGCTACCAGGCTGCTCCATCCCGCGCCTGTAATTTCTTTGAAATAGTTTCGTGTTAATAACGAGCCTGTTTCGAAGAGAGCGCTATAATATAGGAATAAACTTATATTGCAAGGCTTTAACTAGTTAATTGTGTTCAACCGAACAAAAAGCAATCAACAAGCACTATAAATAGCTATCTCTGGTGTGGGCTTATCATTTTTTGAAACTCCCAATCTGGGTGTCCCATTACAATAAAGTCAGGGTTTTCAGTACTCTCACGCTGGTTATAAGTAAGCGGATTAAACTCTGCATCGGTTATACACCCACCCGCTTCTTCTACAATAACTTGTGACGCGCCGGTATCCCACTCGCCTGTAGGACCAATTCGTAAAAAGCAGTCGGCTTTGCCCTCGGCAACTATACATGCTTTTAGCGAGCACGAGCCTACTGCAATAGTGGCAAACTGCGTATTTAAATACTGACTGACCGCTTCAATTTTTTGTCTACGACTTACTGCCAACGTTAGGTTATCGGGTGTTGCTACCGACATTTTTGTGTCGCTACCATTTTCTCGTTTAAATGCACCCTGATTAGCAGTAGCAAAGTAAGTGATCCCTTTTGCTGGCCAATGAATCACACCTAAAACGGGGTGATTATTTTCAATAAGTGCAATATTAACGGCAAAGTCACCACTTTCTAAAATAAACTCGCCAGTGCCATCCATCGGATCTAATAACCAATAGCGTTGCCAGTTCTTTCTTTGGGCAAGTGCCGGAATAGGCGTTTCTTCCGACATGATAGGAATGTCGGGCGCAAGCGCTTTTAAGCCAGCAACAAGCACATCGTTAGACGCTAAGTCTGCTTTTGTAACAGGCGTAGAGTCTGATTTTTCTTGCTGGCCAATATCGTCTTTTTTATAAATAGCCATAATGGCATCGCCTGCACTTTGTGCAAGTTCAATACAAGGCTCTAGTAATTTATTCATTTGCAGCTCCAGACGCTAAATACTTATTTAATAATAGCAAAGCGGCAACACTGCGAGCTTCGGTAAAATCGTCTTGCTCTAATAATGACTGCCAATCTGTTAATGGCCACTTAACAACCACTAAAGGTTCGGGCTCATCACCTTCTAACGTTTGCGGATATAGTTGCTTAGCAAATAAAATATGCATGGTCGCGTTAAAGTAACTTGGCGCCATTGATACTACTTTTAGTGGCTCAAAAAATTCAGCACCAAAACCCACTTCTTCTTTAAGCTCTCTGTTTGCAGCTTGCTGTGGTGTTTCGCCTGGGTCTATCAAGCCTTTAGGAAAGCCTAATTGGTAGTCGTTTGTGCCCGCGCAATATTCACGTACCAGTAGCATTTCGTTATCTGCAGTTATTGGTACAATCATTACAGCCCCGCGGCCACCTCCACGTATGCGCTCATACTGGCGCTCTTCGTCATTAGAAAACTTAAGCTCTAACGATTCAACAGTAAATAAACGGCTTTTAGCAACTACATTGTTACTAATAATTTGAGGCGGAGTTGGGTGCTTTTTCTGTGTCATTGGCGTTATTTTGCTATCATGGCAGTTGTGCTTAATCATAAACTTTTCACAAGGAAAAGCCCATGCTAAATTGGTCAAAAATCGATACCGTTTTACTCGATATGGACGGAACATTACTCGATTTACATTTCGATAGTCACTTTTGGCTTAACGTTGTACCAGAGCAACTTGCGCTCACTCGCAATATTACCCTTGATGAAGCAAAAGCCGATATGCACAAACGCTATCAAGCGGTAAGTGGTCAAATACAGTGGTATTGCTTAGATTATTGGCAAGAGCAACTCAATTTACCAATAATGGAATTAAAACGCCAAACCCAGCACTTAATAAAAGTACGCGAAGATGTGCCCCACTTTTTAACTGAGTTAAAAAAGGCAGGTAAAGAGCTAATTCTTTTAACTAACGCCCACCCTGAAAACGTCATGCTTAAATTTGAACATACCGCGATAGATAATTATTTAGATGGCGTGGTGTCTACTCATCAATACGGAGTGAGTAAAGAGCAGCAAAGTTTATGGCATCAAGTACAAAAAGACTTAGGGTTTAATAAGCAGCGCACTTTGTTTGTTGATGATAGTGTGCCTGTTTTAAATGCTGCCCGAGAATACGGCATTGAACATTTACTTGCGGTGGCCAACCCAGATAGCCAGCAACCACATAATGTAATAGCCGATTACTTAAACGTAACCGACTACAGAAACATAATCTAGCAGCTAGATTATTGTTGCGGGTAACGCGCCACTAGGCCTTGATATACTAACTTTGCAAAGTCGGCATGTTCGGTATCAAGGCTTTTAACGACTTCGACTAAATGCTCGTTATCTTCTTGGCCATTCCATACTTTGATGTAGCTGCCATCTTTGTAGCCATGATCTTGGCGGAAAAAGTTTAACGTGTTTTTACCTACGTAACCGCGGTATAAATCGTCAATATCCATCCCTATTTGCGCCATACACCCTGCAAACGCGGCCGCGTTAAAGGTTTTATTTGCAACTGCTGAAGCTGCTAATATTTCAAGAGTTTGTTTAAAGTCATCTGCGGCCTGTGGTGCGCTAAGTTCTTGTTCTAGCTGCTTAGCTAACTCTTCGTAAGAGGTTGTTCCGTCAATTCTTAACGACAAACCAAAATGAAATATATCAACCAATTCTAGAATGACTTGCTCGGTGTCTGGGGTTTGTTTTTTCCACCACTTCCAACCGTAATGATCTAGCATTTCTGCACACTCTACCCAAATGGCTCTGTACCACTCAAAGCCTTGGCTAAACCATTGATCATGAACTTTAGTGTTCATGGCATTTTGCATTTCTAGCATTACTACTAGCTTATTTAAGTTGGCTGACATATCGTTTCCACTTGAGCTTTTAAATTACGCTTATGATACAGGCAAATAATAAAAAGTGCATTTTTGATCTATTATAAACAGCACATAAAAACAGGGCAGGAAATAATGATGAGTAAAGTGTTACTGCACACCTTGGCGACTATTGTAATGGCTGCTTTTTTAGTAACGAATGCGCAAGCAAGTACAGAAGGAATTGCTGCAGCCCCCGAGCAAGTATCACCATTATTACCGGGCTTAAGCGTGCCTAATATAACGCTAAAAGATCAACATGGTAATAATGTAGAGTTACAAAAGCGCTTTGCTGAAAAAACAACGGTGCTTATTATTTACCGCGGAGGTTGGTGTCCTTATTGCTCAAAGCAACTGGCTAATATACAAAAAATTGAGCAGCAGCTCGCTAATTTAAACGCGCAAATCATTGCAGTATCGCCAGATAGCCCAGAAAAACTAGCCCAAAGTAAAATAAGTTCGCCAAATTATTTACTGCTTTCAGATGATAGCCTAACCCTAGCAAAAGCCTTAGGTTTAGCTTATTTTTTAGATGATAAAACAGCCGCTATCTATCGCAATAAGCGCGGTGTTAACTTTGTTGATGCCCAAGGCAAAGTAAACGTCGCTTTACCTGTACCGGCTGTATTTGTAATTGATAAAAGCGGCGTTGTGTATTTTCAGTACGCAAACCCTAATTACAAAGTACGTTTAACAGAGGAGCTATTATTAGCTGGCGTTAAATCAATAGAAAATCAATAATCTGTAGATATATACCAATCGACTTAAATATTTAATCACTCTAGGGTGCTAAATAGAGCGCTATAAATGCCTAATAACTTTACACAATTGATATTACAAAAAAGGCCAACTAGGTTGGCCTTTTAAACATTTAACGCGAGCCACTAAACTCAGCCCACGACTCTATTAAATCTATAAAATCTTCAAAGCCACAACCACTCACTAGGCCATTTTCTTCAAGCATTAAGTCATCATCTTGATAGGCGACTAAATCTTCGCTGTCTTGGTGTAGAGCATGGGCTTCAAATAAGGCTTCGTCTTTAGAGAGTATTAAGTCTATCTCTTGGCCTTTTAACGTTATTGGCTCGTAACTTGTTTTTACCGAGCTAATAAGTGCTTGTACCATCGCGACTTTTTCTTTGCCAATTTCTTCGTTTAACCAGCGGCCAATTAGGGCATGCTCGCTGCTTATTTTAATGCGCAGCCCACTAATAGGGTCACGTATAAATTGATATTCCATAATTTTTACTTTTAAAACGCTAATGCACTAATTATACCCATAAATAGCCTTAAACACCGACCCTAAAACGCAAAATAGCGCCAATGGGCGCTATTAAATAGGTGACATAAAAGCTAACTTCGCGATCTAAAACGTGCAGCATCTATAATCGACCATAAATAAATAATAGGCACGAGTACGAAGCCTACTAATACATAAATAAGTGCGTAACTAATTATAATAGCTAGCGCAAAAAAGATAGCGGCTAAAATTCGCCCTTGTACCAATTGCCCTAAACCAGGAAAAAATATATTACACAACGCTGCAATAACATTACCGCCAGAACCTTGATCAGCCATACTCACCTCTGTAGTTAATTAATTTTAAGTTTTAGTTATTTACTTACTATCACACTTTATGCCAATTTATTAAAGCTTAAAAATCAAATAGTTAAATTACTACTAAATAACTGCTTTAGTATTTTTTACTAAATATAGGTCAATTTGATTATTTTTATTATTAATTATCGTTACTTAAGAGTACAAAAAAGCGACTAAGCGATTAGTTTTACAAGTATTTTTAGAATAGCTGTTCATAAAAACAGTATTTTATTTAGCCTAACAAAAACACCTGTTATACTGCCCTCATTATTGATTGAAAAGGCGTAACGATGGACGTTTCTGAATTACTCGATGGCTTAAATGACAAACAACGCGATGCCGTTGCAGCCCCACTACAAAACATGCTGGTATTAGCAGGTGCTGGTTCGGGTAAAACACGTGTTTTAGTTCATCGTATCGCGTGGTTAATGCAGGTTGAGCAAGCATCAGCCTATAGTATTTTTGCAGTTACTTTTACCAATAAAGCCGCTAAAGAAATGCGCACCCGTGTTGAAGAAACCTTAAAAGCCCCTGTCGGTGGTATGTGGATTGGTACTTTCCATGGTTTATCACACCGTATTTTGCGCGCTCATCACCGTGAAGCAAACCTGCCAGAAGCCTTTCAAATTTTAGACTCTGACGATCAACTAAGAATGATCAAGCGCTTATTAAAATCAATGAATATTGATGACAAAAAGTGGCCCGCCAAACAATTTGGCTGGTACATCAGTGCTAAAAAAGATGAAGCCCTGCGCCCTAAAGATATTCAAGCCTACGATATAAACGAGCAAATGATGCTACGTGTATATGCCGCCTATCAAGAGGCGTGTGACCGTGCAGGTTTAGTCGATTTTGCCGAAATACTGCTACGTAGCTACGAAGTACTTAAAAATAACCCTACGCTACTTCGCCATTACCAGCAGCGCTTTGCCCACATGCTGGTAGACGAGTTCCAAGATACCAATACCATTCAATACGCATGGTTAAAGCTACTTGCTGGTGATACACAAAGCATTATGATTGTAGGCGACGATGACCAAAGTATTTACGGTTGGCGCGGCGCTAAAATAGAAAACATTAAACGCTTTTTAACTGATTTTGACGCCGAGACTATTCGTCTTGAGCAAAACTACCGCTCAACCGCAACCATCCTAAAAGCATCTAATGCGCTAATTAAAAACAATTCAGAGCGCATGGGTAAAAGCCTTTGGACCGATGGTAACGAAGGCGAGCCTATATCAATTTATGCCGCCTTTAACGAGCTAGACGAAGCCCGCTTTGTAAGCAGCAAGCTACGCAGCTGGTTAAATGCTGGTAATGCGTTGCAAGACGCCGCTATTTTATACCGTAGTAACGCGCAATCTCGTGTACTCGAGGAAGCCATGCTTCAAGAAGGCTTAAAATACCGTATTTACGGTGGTATGCGATTCTTCGAACGTCAAGAAATTAAAGATGCGCTATCGTACTTACGATTGGTAGGAAACCGCCAAGATGACGCCGCATTTGAGCGTGTAATTAACACCCCTGCGCGCGGTATTGGCGATAAAACACTTAGCCATATACGCGACTGTGCGCGTGCTGAGTCTCTGCCTCTTTGGTACGCAGCTAAAGCAATTGTTGAACAACAACATTTATCGGGTCGTGCGGCAAGCGCTGTTACAAAATTTGTAGAGTTGGTAGAGCACATAGAAGATAAAATTAGCGACCTTACACTGCAAGAGCAAGCCAAATACGCTATTCAAACCTCTGGCCTTATGGCTATGTATCAAGCTGAAAAAGGCGAAAAAGGCCGAGCTCGCGTAGAAAACTTAGAAGAGCTTATCAGTGCCTGCGATCAGTATGAACTCCCCGAAGAAGAAGAGTTTAGCTCACCACTACAAGGCTTTTTAGCTTATACATCGCTTGAGTCTGGTGAAGGCCAAGCCGATGAACACGAAGACGCTGTGCAAATGATGACTCTTCACTCAGCTAAGGGCTTAGAGTTTCCACTTGTGTTTATGGTGGGCGTTGAAGAAGGCATGTTCCCATCGCAGCAAAGTAATGAAGAGTCAGGGCGCTTAGAAGAAGAACGCCGCCTTTGTTACGTGGGCATGACCCGTGCCATGGACAAACTTTACATAAGCCATGCCGAAAGCCGTCGTTTATACGGCCAAGAAAAGTACCATAGCCCATCGCGATTTTTACGCGAAATACCCGAAGATTGCGTAGAAGAAATTCGTATTAAAACACAGGTATCACGACCGCCTGCAGCAGGACGTTTTAGTGCATCAGTAAGCCATGCTGTATTTGAAGAAAGTGGTTTTAACTTAGGCCAACGTGTACTGCACGCTAAATTTGGTATTGGCACTGTGCTTAATTACGAAGGCAGCGGCGCGCAATCGCGTGTGCAAGTAAACTTTGATGACCTTGGTAGCAAATGGTTAGTAACCGCATATGCACGACTTCAAGCTGTATAAGCACTTTGTTGAGCAATTAACGCAGCAACTAACTGGCGCAAAGCATCGCCAGTTAGTGCTGATTACAGGCCAGCCTACGTGGTGCTATGAGCTATTAAGCGCGTTAACCCGTTCGGATGATGTAAAGTTACTTTCAAGCAGCCTTGCCAATGCAAGTTGGCCTGAGCATACTCATCAACTACTTGGGCAAGAGTTTCCTCATGCCGTTTATGATGGCTTTAGTGGCATTTACCCCGATAAACTCGCTGCATTAGCCGGCACCGTAAAAGCCGGCGGGCTTTTATTTTTATTACTGCCTGATTTACAACGTTTAGCCTCATGGCAAGACCCTGCGCTGCAAAGCGTGCAGTCTTATGGGTGTAGTAATCAGCAAAGCTATTTTAATTTACGTTTTTCTCGCCTTTTACAAACGCTACCTGCCATACACTTTGATGAACACACTGTCTTTAAACAGCCGCCGCTCAAAAGTAATGTAACAAATAAAATTGAGTATCAGGCGCAGCAGCAATGCGTTGAGCAAATAACTAAGGTGGCCACAGGACGTGCGAACAGGCCTTTAATTATTAATGCCGACAGAGGGCGAGGAAAATCAGCCGCGCTAGGTCTTGCAGCCGCAGCATTACATGATAAAAAAATCATTGTATGCGCAACACAATTTAGAGCCACCCATAGCTGTTTTAAGCATTTGGCTAAAACCTTACAGGTGGAATACAAGGCTCAGCAAAAACATTTAGCTAATTTACAATACATGGCGCCCGATGCACTGCTTAATCAGTTGCCGCCTTGTGATTTATTACTGGTCGATGAAGCCGCCGCAATACCTGTCCCACTACTGTTAACCATGTTAAAGCACTACCCGCGTATAGTCTTTGCAAGCACCTTGGTAGGTTACGAGGGAAATGGCCGAGGCTATACCATTCGCTTTACGCAACATATTAAAGCAAATTACAAAGCGGCAAAAATTGTAAACTTAGAAGAGCCTTTACGTTTTGCCAAGGGCGACCCTCTTGAGCAACATGTACGCACACTCTTTGCTTTAGATGCACAATATAACGAATACCCACCCGCTTTAAATAGCATTGAGCACGTTGAAGTCACTCAACAGCAACTCGTTGACAATGAGCCTTTACTGCAGCAAATAGTTGCGTTGCTAGCACTTGCCCATTACCAGAGCAGTGTTAACGATTTACGCCAATTACTTGATGCACCAGCGCAAAGGCTGTTTATTAGTAGATGCGACATGCATGTTGTGGGTGTGTGTTTAATAGCAGTTGAAGGCGGTATGGATGCAGAGCTAGCTGAGCAAGTAATCAGTGGTGAGCGCCGTCCACAAGGGCATTTAATGGCACAATCGCTCGCGCAATTAAGCGCACAGCCAAGCTATTTAACAAAACAAAGCGCACGCGTTATTCGTATAGCTGTTGCACCTAACCTGCACCAACAAGGCGTAGGTAAAGCATTGCTAGCGCATTGCCAGCACCAGCTAACACCCACCTGTAGTTATATAGGTGCAAGTTTTGGGGCTACAGCTGGGCTTTTACGTTTTTGGCAATCTCAGGGCTTTAGTGCGGTAAAGCTAGGTTATCAGCGAGATAAAAGCACGGGTGAGCACTCAGCCCTTGTTATTAAAGCATTAAACACATCCACGCAGGGCTTACATACCTTAGCTCAGCAATTTAAAAGTGATTTGTTTTATGGTTTATTAACGCACTTTAGCCAACTCGACAGTGAGTTAGTCAGTGAGCTAATAAGTAAATTTATCGATGAATCTAGCGTGCCCAGCCCACCTATAAACACTGCAATTAGTACAATAAATCGCTTTAATACCGCGCCAAAACTATGGTATTTATTTAACCACTCCCCATCCTGCCTAATGGCAACTAAAAGTGAAGATCGCCACTTGCTGATACAAATAGTATTACAAAACCACAGTAATGAGCAGCTAATCAAGCAACATTGCTTAAGTGGAAAAAAAGCATTAGAGCAACAATTTAAACTCGCAGTTAAGTCACTAATTAAAAAACCACACAACCTTTAAGCTATTTATCTATTTTGTTCTATCCTTAAAGCATTACAAGGCAATTAAAGATAAAGGTATGGAATTCATAAACTTTCAAGTGGGCTGTAAAACCATTTCACTTAAAATTCTCGATATTTTACTCACCGAGCGGTTTGATAATAACCTCACTACATTGCCAAATAACAATAAGAGCTTTATTGGAGTAAAAGACTACATGGAAACACCCACGCCGGTGTTCGACCTAGGTGTTATTTTAAATGGCAGCTCTACAGAGCAAAGTAATAAAAAAGCACTTAATGAGCTAAGAACCTGGCAAGCCTCGCTTAATGATTGGTTTAGCCAATTTGAAAAAAGCATCGCGCAACAGAGCCACGTAATAACAAACGATAAAACTCAGCTGCACAACATCGCCGTATTTTATAAAGAGTTTAAAACCGACAACAGTGACCTAAAAACTATCATAGAAAAACTTGATGAGCCTTTTCAAGCGCTAATAACAGCAACAGATCGCGCAGTTAGCGCTCATAACGAGCAAGACTATAAACAAGCCAGTAAATATTTAGCGAGTATAAAGCGCAACAGCTTTATGCAATTACAACGACTGTTTGATGCGGCAAAAGAGCAAATAACACTCGATTATAAACCTATTATTGTTTTTACTACTAAAGATGGGCTCAACCCGCATATCGGATTACTAGTAGATAAAGTAGAGGACAATATAGATTATAAAAAAGAAGACATTAAGCCACTCGATAAATTAACCGAAGTAGGCTTTGATATAGACCCGCAAACCAAAGGCATGATGCGAGGGCTAATAAAGTTAGCCGAAAAACACAGTGTTTTAATAGACCCTAGCGCAATATTTAGACCTGATCATTTAGCACAACAGGAAGACGAAGAAACACAAGCGTATGGTTTATTCTAAAAATAAAAAAGCCGAGAAGGCTCTCGGCTAATTAGCTTATAGCAACACGTTATACAGTAGCTATAATATCTTCAACAGGTAAACGCGCTTTAGGTTTGCCAAAGTTCCAATCTTCTTCTTCAACTGGGTAACCCATTGCAAGTGCCACTTCACAAATATGACCATCAAGCTCTTCGCTAAACTTCTCACCGATTAACTCTGGATCAACACCTTCCATAGGCGTAGATGCAATATTTAAACGCGCCAGTGTATGCATAATGTTACCCAGCGCTAGGTAAACTTGTGCTTTAGTCCAGCTGCCATTGTAGCCATTTTCATCCGTATTCATTTCAGCAAAAGCGTAGGCACCCATAAAGCTTTCACGCAGTTGCGCTGGTAAGTGACCAGAGCTCACTTCAACATCCACGCGTTTAACAAACTTCTCTTTAGTAAACTTAGGATCGTAAGCTAATAAAAGAGTATGCGATGCTTCTTTAGCGTGTAATTGATTAAACTGGTGCTTGTTAGCAAATGTATCGTGCAAACGCTGCTTAGCTTCATCACTTTCTACCAATACAAACTTCCAAGGTTGAGAGTTGATTGAAGAAGCAGACAAGCGAATAGCTTCTTTAATTACGTCAAGATCCGCCGATGAAATACGTTTGCTCGTATCGTATTTTTTAGCCGTGTAACGGTTATGTAAGTCTTTAATAATTTGATGAGACATGCTCTTCTCCCCTTTGGTAAGGTATGTAAATACAAGATGAGGCAAGTTTATAGGGTTTGCTATCAATTGATAATTAGCAAAATACTTAAAAGACTTTCTAAAAAAATTTGATAATAGTTCAAGCCCATACCCTTTGGGATAACAGTGTTATTGGTGCGGGATCTGTCGTTACGAAACATATAGAGGCGGATACTGTTGTTGCTGGTAATCCAACTCGTGAGATAAGAACACTATATTTACCATACAAAGATGTGCGGCGAGCGTTATCCGCGGGTTTCGTGATACTCAACCCACGCTACGGAGGTGGTGGAGACTGTGCGAATAATATCTGGAATGTATTTTTCACTTTTCTGCGGACGTAAAAAAGCCCGGCTCTTTCGAGTCGGGCTTTCTTGTATTTGGAGCCTGGCAATGTCGTAGTGCCCACAGCGGTAGAGAGTCACATAGCAAATACTACATTATCATTGTGTCTGGTCGGCCTTTCTTAGGGCTCGCCTTCGAGCTGTTACGTTTCTCTACTGAGTTCGCCTACTTATTAAATCCCAGACAACAAAAAACCCGTTACATCGCTGTAACGGGTTTCTCTTATTTGGAGCCTGGCAATGTCCTACTTTCACATAGCAAATGCT
>NZ_JAPCKL010000022.1:0-13326 GCF_025942345.1 Pseudoalteromonas sp. A3 | reverse complement strand
CCTCGCTATGCGTTGCGCTCTGCCGTCTCAGTGGGGTCGCATTATAGGGAGATCCGAAAACAGATCAACCCTTTTTTAAAGAAAACTTGAAATAAATGACTGTTCGCTGAGTATTTGAGCTAAATGCGCTAAAAACACAACATAACTAGCACTTTATTAACATTTTAGGTGTATTAATTGGTTTATATAGGGGATTTACTGAAATAACTTTATATACAAACTAGCACCCCACACGATCGTAAGGATCATTAATGAGAGTGTTACCGCTGCAGATCCCATATCTTTCGCACGCCCCGATAATACATGGCGCTCTGTACTTACGCGATCAGTGAGCGCTTCTATTGCTGAATTAAGTAATTCCACAATCAATATGATCAGTAATGTACTTACTAACAATGCCCAATGTAATACCGATGAAGCTAGCCAAAAAGAAATGGGTAGCAAAATAATGCTAAGTAGCAACTCTTGCCTAAAAGCCGCTTCTTCTATAAAGGCCGCTTTAAAACCAAGGTATGAACAATGCGTTGCTTTAAATATACGCTTTATACCAAGGCCGTTAGGTTTAAATACATCTTTCATTATTAGCTCTATTTACTGTCGTCAAAATAAAGCCCCGCAATTGCGAGGCTTTTTTTAGTTAGGCAATACCGTATTGATCTCGGTATGCTTTAACTGATGCTAAATGCTCGTCCATTGTACCTTGGCTCTCAAGGTAGCTAATAAGATCAGCTAATTTTACAATAGAGATCACTTTGGTATTAAAGTCGCGCTCAACCTCTTGAATAGCTGAAAGCTCAGCTTTGCCTTTTTCTTGGCGATCAAGTGCTATTAGTACACCACTTAGGTCTGCGCCGTTATCGGCAATGATTTCCATTGATTCACGAATTGCAGTGCCTGCGGTGATCACATCATCCACCAGCATAATTTTGCCCGTTAATGCAGAACCTACTAATGTACCACCCTCACCATGTGCTTTTTTCTCTTTACGGTTAAAGCAATAAGGTACATCTTTATCATGGTGATCTGCCAGCGCTACTGCAGTAGTGGTTGCAATAGGAATACCTTTATAAGCTGGGCCAAATAAAACGTCATATTCTATTGCAGCGTCTTCGAGGGCTGATGCATAAAAACGACCCAAACGTGCTAAATCACGTCCTGTGTTAAAAAGGCCAGCATTAAAAAAGTATGGGCTTGTACGACCTGATTTAAGGGTAAACTCGCCAAATTTTAAAACCTGCTTTTCTAAAGCAAATTCAATAAACTCTTTTTGATAATCTTTCATTGGGGTACTCGCTTATGCTAACGCTTGTTTTTGGACGTCAATAATTTCACGGATTGAATGTTTAGCCAGTGTAAGTAGCTCATCTAATTCGTCGAACGAGAATGGTTCGCCCTCTGCGGTACCTTGCACTTCAATAATTTTACCTGTTTCAGTTAAAATTACGTTCATATCGGTTTCGGCTTCAGAATCTTCAAGGTACTCTAAATCACTAATTGGTTGACCTTTATAAATACCTACCGAAATAGCAGCAATCATGTGCTTAAGTGGGTTTGAGTTGATCATTCCTTTAGCGCGCATGTGAGTAAGTGCATCAACTAAAGCAACGCATGCACCACTGATAGATGCAGTACGTGTTCCGCCATCAGCTTGAATCACATCACAGTCAATTGTAATGGTGTTTTCGCCAAGCGCTTTTAAATCTACTGCAGCTCTTAATGCGCGAGCAATTAAGCGTTGAATTTCCATAGTACGACCGCCTTGCTTGCCACGTGCTGCTTCACGTGCGTTACGCGTATGCGTTGAGCGCGGTAGCATACCGTATTCAGCGTTGATCCAACCTTTACCTTGGCCTTTCATAAAACGTGGTACACCTGCTTCAACCGTAGCAGTACAAAGTACTTTGGTATTACCAAACTCAACAAGTACTGAGCCTTCAGCGTGTAATGTGTAATTACGTGTAAATGATACCGGTCTAATTTGGTTAGGTGTTCTTTCGCTTGGACGCATTGACGATCCCCTTAATTCTGAATTTGCGACATTATAAGTGCATGTGCAGGTAGATGCCATGCTGATTGTAAAATATTCAGCGTAATAAATTTTCTCTAGAGGTTAAGCAGTGTTACGGTATAATCATCGCAATATTGTATTAATAAATTTTAGGAACTTATCCATGATCCACAGTATGACTGCTTATGCGCGTCGCGAAATTAAAGGCGATTGGGGCACTGGCACCTGGGAAATTCGTTCAGTAAACCAGCGCTACCTTGAAACGTTTATTCGCGCACCAGAGCAATTTCGTGGCATGGAGCCGGTAATTCGTGAGCGTTTACGTAAAAATTTGCAACGCGGTAAAGTTGAAGTGTTTTTAAAGTTTGTTGCAAATCCAGCACACGTGGGTGAGCTATCAATTAATGAGTCACTTGCTGAGCAACTAATAAATAGTGCTAAATGGGTGCAGCAACAAAGCAGTGGCGACATTAACCCAGTTGATATACTGCGCTGGCCTGGCGTAATGGAAGCACAGGAGCTCGATTTAGATACCGTTAATAAAGCACTTATAGCGGGCTTTGACCAAGTAGTTGAAGATTTTAAATCAGCCCGTGGCGATGAAGGCGCAAATTTAGAAGAAATGATTGCCACTCGCCTTGATGCCATACTTGAGCAAGTTACTGTAGTAGAAAGTCACTTACCAGAAATAGCAAAGTGGCAGCGTGAAAAGCTTAATCAAAAGCTTGAAGACTTAAAAACCGACATTGACGAATCTCGCCTTGAACAAGAGCTTATTTACCTTGCGCAAAAGCAAGATGTTGCCGAAGAACTCGACCGCTTAAAATCGCACGTAAAAGAAACTAAAAAAATTCTTAATAAAGGTGGCGCGTGTGGCCGCCGTTTAGATTTTATGATGCAGGAGTTTAACCGCGAAGCAAACACCCTAGCCTCTAAGTCTATTAATAGCGATATTACTAATGCAGCTGTAGAGCTAAAAGTGCTTATTGAGCAGATGAGAGAGCAGATCCAGAATATTGAGTAATTGTACTTGTGTGCTACTTACTTGAGCACAATTAGTTAAATAAAGTACAATAGAGTAATTAAAGGCTTGGATTATTGATTTAGTCCAAGCCTGTTTATTTTAAGTAGAGAAAAACATGGCTCAAACTCGCGGAAATTTATTTATTTTATCGGCGCCTTCTGGTGCGGGTAAATCTAGCTTAATCACAGCGTTATTAAAAAAACATGCAGATATGAAAGTATCGGTCTCGCATACCACCCGAAGCCCTCGCCCTGGTGAAGAAAACGCGGTGCATTATCACTTTGTAAGCGCCAATGAATTTAGAGCATTAATTGCTAAAGATGATTTTTTTGAATGGGCGCAAGTATTCGATAATTACTACGGTACTTCAAAGCAGGCTATTGAGTCGCAGCTGAATGCCGGTATTGATGTATTTTTAGATATTGACTGGCAAGGTGCGCAGCAAGTGCGCGAAATTATGCCAAGCGTACAAACAATTTTTATTTTGCCCCCTTCTAAAGCAGAGCTTGAGCAGCGCTTAAATAACCGAGGCCAAGATTCTGCCGAGGTCATCGCTGGGCGTATGGCTAAAGCGCAATCAGAAACATCGCACTACAATGAATATGATTATGTTGTGGTTAACGATGATTTTGAAACCGCCCTTAGCAATATTGAAACTATCGTATTAGCGCAGCGCTTAACCTTAAAAGCCCAAGCTAGTCGTCATCACGATTTAATTACAAACTTACTTAAATAAGCCATTTATGCCCTTTACAGGGAAAACTGGTAAAAATTAACCACTGGCTATTGGCGAAACAAGCTGCTTGCAGTAAACTACGCCTTTGCTTTTAAATTATTTTGGAGTGCTGAGATGGCTCGCGTAACAGTTGAAGATGCAGTAGATGCAATTGGTAATCGTTTTGACTTAATTTTAGTTGCGGCTCGTCGTGCCCGCCAAATTGCTGTTGGTGGTAAAGACCCACTAGTAGACGCTGAAAATGACAAACCAACCGTTATCGCTCTACGTGAAATCGAAAAAGGTTTAGTTGATAGTTCATCAATGGACGTTATTGACCGTGAAGAACAACAACACCAAGAAGCAGCTGAATTAGCTGCGGTTGCTGCTATTGTTGGCGGTAATCAATAATCAACCACCCGGTTTGATTTAGTCAACGGCTCAGTATTTCTACTCTAGCCGTTGGCAATCCCCTCTTTTCATCGTATATTCTATTACTTACCGTTACTTATTGCTTCACGAGAACATTGGAGTGTGAATGTATCTTTTTGAAGGTCTTAAAAAGAAAATATCTGAATACTTGCCTGCTGCTGAAGTAGAGCTAGTGCAAAAAGCCTACGTGGTAGCCCGAGAGGCTCACGAGGGGCAAACTCGCTCAAGCGGCGAGCCGTACATTACTCACCCTGTTGAAGTAACCCAAATTCTTGCTGGCATGCACCTTGACCATGAAACACTTATGGCCGCGCTAATGCATGACGTTATTGAAGATACCGATTTTAGCCAACAGGACTTAGCCGAAATATTTGGCGATACGGTTGCCGAACTTGTTGAAGGGGTAAGTAAGCTCGATAAGCTCAGCTTTAAAGACAAAAAAGAATTTCAAGCTGAAAACTACCGAAAAATGATCATGGCTATGACCCAAGACATTCGGGTTATTTTAATTAAACTGGCCGATCGTACTCACAATATGCGTACATTAGGCGCTCTGCGCCCTGATAAGCGGCGTCGTATTGCCCGTGAAACACTTGAAATTTACGCACCTATTGCAAACCGTTTAGGTATTCACGATATTAAAAATGAGCTAGAAGATTTAGGTTTTCAGGCTTTATACCCTATGCGTCATCGCGCACTTAAATCTGAAGTGGCAAAAGCGCGAGGTAATCGCAAAGAAGTTATTTCTAATATTCAAACCGAAATAGAAGCACGTCTTGAAGAGTCTGGTATTAAGGCTACGGTTTCTGGGCGCGAAAAACACCTCTATAGCATTTATAAAAAAATGCTTAATAAAGAGCTGCTTTTTAATGAGGTAATGGATATTTACGCCTTTAGAATAAACGTAGATGCAATGGATACCTGTTATCGCGTGTTAGGTGTTGCACATAACCTGTATAAACCTATCGAAACGCGTTTTAAAGACTACATTGCCGTACCTAAAACAAATGGTTATCAGTCTTTGCATACGTCATTAGTAGGCCCACACGGTATTCCGGTAGAAATACAAGTGCGTACGCATGACATGGATCACATGGCCGATAAAGGGGTTGCTGCGCACTGGATGTATAAAAAAGCCGGTGATGGCGCAGGTAATACAGCTCAACAGCGTGCGCGTCAATGGATGCAAAGTTTGCTGGAGCTTCAACAAAGTGCTGGCTCATCATTCGAATTTGTCGAGAACGTTAAAACCGAGCTGTTCCCAGAAGAAATATACGTATTTACCCCCGATGGCCGCATAGTAGAGTTGCCAATGGGCGCTACCGCGGTTGATTTTGCTTACGCGGTACATACTGATGTAGGTAACACTTGTGTAGGTGCAAGAGTAAACCGTAAACCTTACCCACTAAGCAAAGCCTTAGATACTGGGCAAAGTGTTGAAATTATTACCAGCTCGGGTGCACACCCTAATGCAACGTGGTTAAACTTTATAGTTACAGGTAAAGCACGTTTAGGGATAAGAAACTACCTTAAGAGCCAACACCAAGAAGAAGCATTGTTATTAGGCCGACGCTTACTCGATTCTGCCTTGGGTGAAAATAAGCTCGACAGCATTGCCGATGAAAACATAGCCCGCGTACTCGAAGAGCACGAACTATCTACAGTATTAGAATTATTAGTAGAAATAGGCGCAGGTAACTTAATGAGCGTGTTAATCGCTAAACGCTTATTGCAAGAAGAAAGCGACGACTTGTCTGATATTAGCAAACAAGCCAAAGCAACCATTATTGGTACCGAAGGCATGTTGGTTAATTATTCTAAGTGTTGCCGACCTGTACCAGGGGATGCCATCACTGCACATATTAGCCAAGGTAAAGGGCTTACGGTTCACCGCCAAGAATGTAAAAATATTCGCGGTTGGGAAAACGAACGCTCAAAATACCTGGTTGTAAAATGGGATGACAATCCAGAAAAAGAATATATAGCTGCGCTACGGGTGGAAATAATTAACCACCAAGGGGCTTTAGCTAAACTCACAAATGTTGTTGCTACAACCCAAGCCAACATTGTTGAGATCACTACCGACGAAAAAGAAAGTAATTTATATGTGATAGACTTGGGCGTTACCGTTAAAAACCGCGTCCACGTTGCTAATATTATGCGCCGCATTCGCGTGATGCCTGATGTGCAAAGAGTCTATCGTAAAAAGTAAAATAGGAAACTCATGAATAAAGCATTTATTTCTACCGAAAAAGCACCTGCTGCTATCGGCACTTATAGCCAAGCGGTTAAAGTAGGTACTGCCGTTTATTTATCTGGACAAATCCCACTTGTCCCAGAAACAATGGAAATGGTTTCAGAAGACTTTAGCGAGCAGACACATCAAGTATTTAAAAATATTACAGCGGTGTGCGAAGAAGCAGGCGGTAAAATCCAAGATCTTGTTAAAATTAATATCTACCTAACAGACTTATCAAACTTTGCCACTGTGAATGAAGTAATGAGCCAATATTTCAAGCAGCCTTATCCTGCTCGTGCAGCACTAGGTGTACGTGCTCTTCCAAAAGGCGCACAAGTTGAAATTGACGGCATTATGGAACTTCCTTCAACTAATTAATAAATACAGAGCTATAAACCCCCTTTATAGCTCTATTTTTTACTGCTAGTCTTTGTTTATCGCCCTTTCTTGACTCACATGTAAATATCTAGCACTCTGTAATCATGCAATAAAATCAATCTTAACTTAAGTAGTAGAAAAGGATTAACTAGTGTTTAAGCTTGCCAATAATGGGAACGTATTACTTGATGTAAGTAAGCACGCTCCACCTAGCGCCGCTTTTATAATTGATGCACTCGAGAAATCGACGTTTTGCGAATGCAAAATTGACCACGAGGCTATTGATAATTTTTTTAAAGCGCAAAATAATGAGCCAACCTTGGTTGTAGCAAGTAAGCACGATGCATCGCTTGTGGTAACGTTAAGTGAAGATAAAATGCAAGCCATAGGTGAGCTAACCTTAGCTTATGGTGGTAAAGTACTTTCATTAGAAGAGGGCAAAAAACAACTCATAAAAGCAGGGGTTGTTCGTGGTTACAAACAAGCTTTTTTAGAGCAGCTTTTAGATAAACAATTTAACTTACCCCCAGGTACAGTGGCAAAAGGGATTCTAGCCAAAGGCCGCCTACCAGCAGAAGGCACAGCAACAAAATTTGTAGCTATGGTAGAAACCCTCAAAGATCGCCTAAAAGCACCAAAAATGAAGGAAGATGGCAGTGTTGATATGCGCGACTTTGGTAAACTGGCAAGCGTAGAGCCCGGCACTGTACTGATCCGCCAGCAACCTGCAACTCCCGGTAAAGAAGGATTCACTGTAGTAGGTGACATACTACCGGCTAAACCCGGTGAAAATAAAAAGTTAGTGGCAGGCGAAGGCGCCGAAATATCAAAAACAAATCCGCTCGAGCTTGTTTCTACAACAGCGGGGGTCCCCGTAGAAATACCTAACGGTATGCGAGTTGATGATATTTTTACCATCTCTGATGTAGATGTTAAAAGCGGCCATATTGATTTTGAAGGCAGTGTTATTGTGACTAAAAACATTGACCCAGGAATGCGAGTCACCGCAAAAGGCGACATTACTGTTTTTGGCACGGTTGAATCTGGCGAATTATCAGCCGGCGGAAACATCACTGTAAAGCAAGGCATTATTGGCCATCAAAAGCTCGAAGATAAAACATTGTCGTGCTCTATTAAAAGTGAAGGTGATGTGCATGTATCTCACGCACAATACTGTTATATGCAGGGCAAAAACATTTTTATAGACCGCCAAGCCAGCCATTGTGCTATTAAAGCAAAACACTTATTACAAGTTGGCCAAACAGAGTTACCCAAAGGGAAAATTTTTGGTGGAGAGATTCTTGATGCAACCGTGTTAATTGCTGGCGAAATAGGTAATGAATCAGGCGCAAAAATGGCAATCAATTTAGCCGCATCCGGCGCTGAAATAACGGCCGACACAGATAACTGCTTTAAAGACTTAGCAAAAACCGATGAGCAGCTTGATACCCTTCAAGCAGCACTTGAAAAAGCAGATAAAGTAAAAGATATAGAAAAGAAGAACCTGCTCATTAAAAAAATTGGCGCAACACAGCAGCATTATTGCCAACAAGCAGAGCAGCTAGAGAAAAAGTTATCTAGCCTAGATCATGAACTCCACGACCTACTAAGCGATGCAAATCTCGTCGTTAATACATCATTACACTCAGGGGTAGAGATCCATATTTTTGATAAAGTATTAAAAACTACCCGCAACTACCCACCTTGCAATATAAACCTACAAAACAATAAAGTAGAAATAAACTTTAAAACACATTAGGGCGCATTAAGCGCCCATTATAATTTACAGTAAGCCACTTACCGTATCGTGCGTTTGCTTTGGCCATACACCTACTTGGACTTGTCCAATATGCTGCTTTTGCAGTAATAACATTGCTAAGCGCGATTGCCCTATTCCGCCACCAATTGTTTGTGGGAAAGCCTCTTCTAATAATGCTTTATGCCAATCGAATGCTAGGCGTTCTTCATCGCCTGTTATGCTCAATTGCGCTTTTAATACATCAGGGCTTACACGAATACCCATAGATGATATTTCAAAGGCATCTTCTAACACAGGGTTCCACACTAAAATATCGCCATTTAATCCTGTGTATCCGTCAATCGTTTGGGTAGACCAATCGTCGTAATCTGGAGCGCGTACATCATGGATTTTACCATCACCTAATGCCCCCCCAATACCAATTAAAAATACCGCACCGTACTCTTGTGCAATGGCTTTTTCGCGTTGCTTTGCGCTAAATTCAGGGTACATTTTGCGTAATTGCTCACTGTGTATAAACGTGATTTCACTGGGTAAGAATGGGGCTATACCAAAGCTTTCACTTACAAACTGCTCTGCTTGCTTGATGCCAGTGTAAATGGCTTTAACTGTGTCTTGTAATGTAGAGAGCGTACGTTCAGTACGTTGGCAAATTACCTTCTCCCAATCCCATTGATCAACATAAACAGAGTGTATTGGGCTTAATGAGTCTTCATCTGGGCGCAACGCTTTCATTTGCGTATAAATACCTTCACCTACAGAAAAGCCGTAAGTCGCTAGCGTTTTACGTTTCCATTTAGCAAGTGAATGAACAACTTCATAGCTGCTATCGGTAATTGCTTTTACGTTAACAGCAACTGCATTCTCGTGGCCGCTCAGGTTATCTTGTGTGCCATCACCTACTTTGGCCAAAATAGGAGCCTGAACTTCAACTAACCCTAGTTGCAGCTCTAATTGCTGTGAAAAAAACTGCTTAACTTTACTTATTTGCTGCTGTTGCTGCACATAGTGTGAACTCATAATAATTGGCCTCATTCCCAGTTATTGTTACTTGCTTATTAATGAAAAAACACCCTGCAGGCGCCTTTAATGAGGTTACTGTAACGATTTAAACTTTTAATTCAACAACCCATAATAAAAATAGCTTTAATATGCAAAATCGATTAATTTACACGGTATAAAAATGTAGATTCGCTAATTTAAGTAAGCAAAAATAATGGAAAATTATCAAATCGATAATCTCGATAAACAGATACTTCACGCACTAATGGCCAATGCCCGTACAGCCTACGCAGAATTAGCTAAACGGTTTGCTGTAAGTGCCGGCACAATTCACGTACGCGTAGAAAAAATGAAACAAGCGGGCATCATTACCGGCACCCAATTAAGCATTAGTACAAAGCAACTTGGTTACGATGTATGTTGCTTTATTGGTATTAACTTAAACAACGCTCGCGACTACCCAGAAACACTGATTAAACTAGAAGCATTAGAAGAAGTAGTTGAAGCTTATTACACCACGGGTAACTACAGCATTTTTATAAAGGTAATGGCCAAGTCTATCGACCATCTGCAAGACGTGCTCATTAATAAAATACAAGCTATAGAGGCTATTCAATCAACCGAGACCCTAATCTCTTTGCAAAATCCAATTAGCCGCACAGTAATGCCTTAATAGATAAAATTACGTATAATTATCAAAAAAGAGGATCACCATGCAGCAAAATCGCTACCAACGAATAAAAGACGTGCTCTCACGTCGCCAAACAGACTTAACGGTCTGCCTAGAAGACGTACATAAACATCATAATCTCTCAGCTATTGTAAGAAGTGCTGATGCAGTAGGTTGCCATCATGTGCATGCTGTATGGCCAGAAAACCAAAAATGGCTGACCAATAATACTTCTGGTGGCAGTAAAAACTGGCTAGAAACACACCTGCATAAAAATATTGATGATGCTGCTGCAATGATGCGAAAGCACAACCCAGATGTACAAATATTAGCAACACACTTGAGCGAAGATGCTGTAGATTTTAGAGAAATCGATTACACAAAACCCACAGCTATAATCGTTGGCCAAGAAAAAACGGGGATTTCTGAGCGCGCGCTAAAACACGCCGATCAAAACATTATTATTCCTATGCAAGGCATGGTGCAGTCACTTAATGTATCAGTAGCTGCTGCGCTTATTTTATTTGAAGCACAGCAGCAACGAGAAAAAGCAGGGCTATATAAGCGCGATATGCTAAGTGAAGAGATTAAACACCCTATGTATTTTGAAGGGTATCACCCAGTTATTGCTAAACAATGTAGATTAAAAAACCTACCTTACCCACCACTCGATGAAGAAGGTGAAATAGTCGCTAACGAGCAGTTTTGGCAAGCTTTAAAACATGCTTGATGCTTAGCAAACCTGTGAGTACACTTAACTCATTCACAAATAAACAGATTTGAGCCTACATTGTCTAAACCTAGCTTAAGCCAATACCCTATTACAGAACTTAAAGGGGTAGGCCCAAAAATGGCCGAACGCCTACAAAAGCTAGGTATAGCTACCGTGCAAGATATGCTCTTTCATTTGCCTTTACGCTATGAAGATCGTACCCGTATTTATGCTATTAACGATGTTACTTTACACAGCCACTGCACTGTTGAGGCAACAATAGAAACAAGCCAAGTGACCTTTGGTAAACGGCGTATGTTAGTGGTGCAAATAAACGATGGTACAGGTAGGCTTACTTTACGGTTTTTTAATTTTACAGCAGCGCAAAAAAACGCATTTAGCAGTGGCAAAATAATCCGTTGCTTTGGTGAGGTAAGACGCGGGCGCGTTGGCTTTGAAATGAGCCACCCAGAATACAGCATTAGCGATACCCCAAACGAGCAACCAACCGCTGCAACACTAACCCCCGTGTATTCAACCACCGAAGGCTTAAAACAATTATCAATTAGAGCGTTAAGTGAACAAGCCATCGATTTATTACATAAGTATTCTGTTGAAGAGCTTATCCCTGAAAAATGGCAACCGTCACATATGCAATTAAGTGACGCTTTATTACTACTTCATCGCCCTGCGAATGATGTTGATATTATTTCGCTTGAACAAGGCATGCATCCGGCACAACAACGCTTAGTATTTGAAGAGCTACTTGCCCAAAACTTAAGCTTATTAAAAGTACGCGAGCAAGGGCAGCAAGTAAGTGCAGTTTCCCTAAGCCCTACAAATACATTAGAGAGCCAATTTTTAGCGCAACTCCCTTTTGCACCGACTAATGCACAAAATAGAGTTGTAGCCGAAATAAAAGGGGATTTACAGCATGCCTACCCCATGATGCGATTAGTACAAGGTGATGTAGGCTCAGGTAAAACACTGGTTGCAGCATTAAGTGCATTAACAGCAATAGCACAAGGTTTTCAAGTTGCCCTAATGGCACCTACAGAAATCCTTTCTGAACAACACGGAATAAATTTCAAGCAATGGTTTGAAAGTCTTGGGATTAACGTTGCCTGGCTAGGCGGTAAAACTAAAGGAAAAGAGCGTACTAATACACTTGAAAAAATCGCCTCAGGGGAAGCGCAAATGATAGTGGGCACACACGCCCTATTTCAAGACGAGGTAAAATTTAATAACTTAGTATTGATTATCATAGATGAGCAACATCGCTTTGGTGTTCATCAACGCCTCTCACTGCGTGAAAAAGGCAAATTTGGTAATTGTTACCCTCATCAGTTAGTCATGACCGCAACCCCTATTCCGCGTACATTGGCTATGACGGCCTATGCCGATTTAGAAACCTCAGTGATAGATGAGTTACCACCTGGGCGCACACCTATAACCACTGTGGCCATTCCTGATACACGCCGAGACGATATAATAAACCGTGTTAAGCTTGCCTGTAATGAACAAGGCAGACAGGTTTATTGGGTATGTACTCTTATTGACGAATCAGAAGCCCTACAATGCCAAGCAGCTGAAGACAGCGCATTACAATTAAAAGAGGCGTTGCCAGAGCTTAATGTCGGGCTCGTTCATGGCCGTATGAAAGCCGCTGAAAAACAAGCGATCATGAGCGACTTTAAAGCAGGCAATATTCACGTACTTGTTGCAACAACTGTAATAGAAGTAGGTGTAGACGTACCTAATGCCAGTTTAATTATCATAGAAAACCCTGAACGCTTAGGGTTAGCACAATTACATCAATTACGCGGGCGCGTAGGACGAGGAGCCACCGCTTCGCATTGCGTACTGTTATATCACGCTCCCCTTTCTCACACCGCTCAAAAACGTTTAGGTGTATTAAGAGACAGTAACGATGGCTTTGTCATCGCAGAGCGAGATTTAGAAATACGTGGGCCAGGTGAAGTGCTCGGCACTAAACAAACTGGCTTAGCAGAATTTAAAATAGCGGATCTTACTCGAGATAAACACACGCTAAATCAAGTCAGGCCCATTGCTCAACAAATGCTAAAGCAAAACCCCGACCTTATAGACCCTTTAATTCATCGCTGGCTAGGTAATAAATCTAACTACGCACAAGCATAATTACGCTAAAGTACTCTTAAAGCTCAGTGCTGAAACGCTATATTTACCATACAAAGATGTGCGGCGAGCCTTATCCGCGGGTTTCGTGATACTCAACCCACGCTATGGAGGAGGTGGAGACTGTGCGAATAATATCTGGAATGTATTTTTACTTTTCTGTAGACGTAAAAAAGCCCGGCTCTTTCGAGTCGGGCTTTCTTGTATTTGGAGCCTGGCGATGTCGTAGT
>NZ_JAPCKL010000021.1:0-13894 GCF_025942345.1 Pseudoalteromonas sp. A3 | reverse complement strand
CTGTATGTTTACGAAACGCTTTTACTTTCATGAGAACTGACTCCTAAATAGGTGTCTACTTTTATGGAGTCAGATCAATCAGGGTCATATTAATATGCATTCGCTTTACATCAACAAGCAGAATTACGATAAGTGCGTTGGGTTTGTGTGTAAACGCAAAGCTTGCTTGCGTAAAAAGCGCAGCTTTTAATTACTTACCCTCTCCATTTGCGCCTAAAATATAAACATTTACTCAAACCTAAAGCCGTGCAATTATTAAGCAACACATTATTTAATAAGGATATTTATGAAGCTCTTACTATCACTTGTATTTGCATTTGCTTTTAGTACCTCTTTTTTAAGCCACGCAGACACTGCTACAACCGAAATAACCGTTGGTAAAAAAGTCATTTTACAATCAAAAATACTTAACGAAGACAGGCCTATCAGAATTTTCATACCTGACACTGTAAAAGACGATCAGCCGCTTTATATTATTTATTTACTAGATGGTGTTGAGCACTTTCATACGGCGTCAGGTGTTATAAAATCCTTAGTTGATTACGAACAAATACCTAATGCCATGCTAGTTGGTATTGATACAACAAACCGCGTGCGTGATTACTTACCTAAAGTAGATGGTGAGCCGAAAACTGAGTTTCAAACCTTTGTAAAAAATAAGTGGCCCGATGCTGGACAAACCGACAATTTTTTAAAGTTTGTGTCTGACGAGCTCATGCCCTACATAAATAGCAATTACTCAACTAACGGCTACAACACCTTAATTGGTCACTCTAATGCTGGTACATTAGCGCTTTACACTTTAGTTAATCAGCCTGAATTATTTAACAGCTACATAGCTATAAGCCCAAATAGTTGGTGGAGTGATGAAGAGTTAAAAAATAATATTGTTAAATACACTAAAAACCCTAAAGGCACTCAAGAGTTATTTATAAGTGTAGCGAGTGAAGGCGCACGTTTTTATACAGGCGCATTAAATACGTTAGTAAATTTAGAACAACAAATGCCCACACAGCTAAAATGGGAATATAAGCATTACCCTACTTTTACTCATATGGGCACTATACTGCCAGCCCTTAGCGATAGCCTAATTCACTTATTTAGTGACCTAATTTTTAAAGTGACTGACGAGCACGGAAAATTTGCCGATGTATCGCTTATTTCAGGTTACTACCAAGCACTGAGCGATAAGTACGGATTTGAGCTTAAAATTCCACAAGATGTGTACGTAGAGTTTGCCCACAGCCAGCAAAAGTTTGGTAACACTAAAAAAGCGATAACGACACTTAAACACTTTACTCGTGATTACCCTAATGCTGCTTACTCCCACATGCGATTGTCGCAAGGCTACACGGCTGACAAACAATTTAAAGAGGCTGTTACTAGCATGAAGCATGCACTAAAACTTGCTAAACAAAACTCGCGCGACCCACTGTTAATTGATGCACTACAAGATATGGTGAATGAAGCGCAAGCCAATTTGTAACTAATTTAACGCAAAGCGCTTTTTAACTAACGATAGTAATTACGAGCTATGCTCGTCGCGTCAGCAAGCTAAACGCCTACAGGTAAAATTAAGCTCAGTGTTAAACTTTGCATGTAGACGCTGAGCTTGCTCGCGTGAAAAGCACAGTTTTTAATCTGTTTAAAGCCACTTAAAAACAAAAAACCGATGTTTAACCTAAACATCGGTTTTTCTTTGCTGGAAGTTAACAGCTGAAAGCTAAAAACTAACCACTTTACTTTATCTGTTGGGTTTCGCTTCGCTCAACCCAACCTACGTTATTTGCCTATCGCTTCTTTGGCGAATAGGTGTTTTATTGGACCTAGGTTATCAACGAGTGACAGCCCGACTCCACGTATCAGCTTTTTAACCGGGTTGGCACCTTCAAATAACTCTTTAAGCCCTTGCATCATGGCTATGTGCTTTTGCGCGTCGAGCTTGCGGGTGCGCTCGTAATCGCGAAGTGTGCGGGTACTCGCAAACTCTTTACTATCACTTGTCAGTAGCTCAATTAAATACGCGGCGTCTTTTAGGCCAAGATTCATACCAAGCCCTGCAAGTGGGTGAATGGTGTGGGCTGCATCGCCCATTAATACCACTTTACCGCTTACCCATTGCTGGGCGTAGCGCATTTTAAGTGGAAATGCTGCGCGTTTACTTTGCACTTCACACAGCCCGCATTGGCCATCTATGGCTGCCATTACAGCTTTATTAAAAGTAGTGTCGTCCATTGCTAGCAATTCATCGCAATGATTAGGGCTGGTAGACCACACAATAGAATGGGTGTTGTCATCGCTAAGGGGTAAAAAAGCCAGTGGTCCAGTTGGTAAAAACACTTGGCGTGCGGTGTTTGCGTGTGGCTCTTTGGTTTTAACCGTAGCAACCAGTGCATGATGGTCGTAATCTTTAAAGCTTAGCGCCATATTAAATTGTTTACGAATAGCCGAATTTGCGCCATCGGCCGCCACCAGCAGCTTAGCAATAATAGGCTCACCGCTTTTAAGGGTTATAAATACATCAGACTCACTTTGGTGTATTTGTTGATACTCAGTATCAAACATCAACGTGGCACTTGGTTGTTGCTCTAGCTCTTTTATAAGTGCAAAACGAATAATATCGTTTTCAACTATATGGCCTAAGTGTTCAAGCTCAAGTTGCTCATTATTAAAGGTTATTTTACCAAAGCTGTCGGCATCGCGTACGTCCATATGCGTATATGCACACGCTCGCTCTGCCATTATGTGTGGCCATACGTTTAATTGCTCAAACAGGTTTTGGCTTGCAATACTCAGCGCACTTACCCGCAAGGCGTATTCATCACTTGGCGGTAATTGCTTTGGCGCGGCGTCTAGCACCACAACACTTACATTGGCTTTAGCGAGTCCTAACGCGAGGGTTAAGCCTACGCAGCCACCACCCACTATACAAACCTGTGCTTGCTTCATAAACGTGTACCTTGTTTAACTTGCCCCATTAGCTGCTTGGCCAAGGGTGCTTTTAATGCGGGAAATAAATCCATTGAGAAAAGCCCAATGCTGCGCCCAAGCGCTAATACCCGTGACGAGTTTGAAAAAAGCCTAACCAATGCATCGGTTAAACTCATTACGGTATTTATATCGCTGCTACGCTTTAGTGAATACTCACGGGTAAACGCATAACTGCCTAACTCGTTTTTACTTGTTGCAATTAAATTACTAAGTACTTGTACATCACGCAGGCCTAAATTAAAGCCCTGCCCTGCAATGGGGTGAATAGCATGAGCAGCGTTACCAATGACTACCGTACGATGCGCTGTTAATGATTCAGCTTGCCCATAAACCAGCGGGTAGCTTGTGCGTGTGCCCACTTTTGTAAATTGCCCTGCCCGATAACCAAATGCACTTTGCAGTGCGTTTAAAAAATCATTTTCGTTTAAGGCTGTATGCTGCTCAACGTGCTGTTGCTTCATACACCACACTAACGAATAACGGCTATTGCTCATTGGTAAAAGCGCCATAGGGCCGTGCTCGGTAAAGCGCTCATACGCATGGTTGTTATGCCCGCCTGCTACTTCAACATTGGCTATAATAGCGCCTTGCTCATAGGGCTGAGTATTAAAGCCTAAACCCAGTAAGTTACGGGTTGGAGATTGCGCACCATCGGCAATAACCAGTAGCTTAGTATTAAGTTGCTCTCCGCTTTGTAAAGTAACCTCATTACTGTTTAGGCTTTGCTTAATAGCGCTTACGCTATCGGGGCAATAAAGTGCAATACTCGCTTGCGTTAAACGCTGATACAGTGCGCGGCCAAACGGGTTTACCTCAACCACGTAACCTAATGACGGTTTAGCAAACTCGTCGCAACTAATATGCGCTTTACCAAAGTGACCACGATCCGACACGCTTACTTTTTTTATTGCTGCTGTGTATGGCGCACGTGGCTCAAATAAATTTAACTGCTGTAAATACTCAACCGACTGCTGTGCAAGGGCAATGCTTCTGTCGTCAAAACTTGGGTGGTAATCGCCCGTTACTTGGTTTGCTTCTACTACCGCAATAGTAAGTGAAGGGTTTGTTTTAGCAATGCTTAGCGCACAACTTGCCCCTGCAAGCCCGCCCCCAATTACAACGACATCAAACTGCTTAGCCACTTTTTTTCTCCAAGCTTATGCGCTTTTTGCACTTTGCATAAGTGCTTCTATATCGTTTATGGTTTTAGGCACACTCAGGGTGAGGTTTTCATGCCCTGACTCAGTAATAAGTAAATTATCTTCGATACGAATACCAATGCCTTTATATTGCTGCGGTGCGTTTGAATCTTCACTAATATAAAGCCCAGGCTCTATGGTTAAAACCATGCCTGGCTCAAATGCGCGCTCAACGTTGTTTTGTTTGTAATCGCCTACATCGTGAACATCAAGGCCTAACCAGTGGCCAAGGCCGTGCATGTAATATTCTTTACAGGCACCTTTTGCCATTAACTCATCAAAGTCGCCGGTTAAAATACCTAAATCAAGTAAACCTTGAGTCATTACTTCCATTGCACGTTTATTGGCATCCGACATAAACCCGCCGGGTTTAACTTCTTCAAAAGCCACTTTTTGCGCTTTAAGTACAATGTTATAAAGCGCAGCTTGAGGTTCGCTAAACTTGCCATTTACAGGAAAGGTACGCGTAATATCGGCAGCGTAACCTTGTAACTCACACCCTGAGTCAATCAATACTAGGTCGCCATCTTTTAGCACATCGCTATTTTGCGTGTAATGCAAAATATTAGCGTTATCGCCACTACCAACAATGGTGCCGTACGCTGGGTGCGGGGCTCCGTTCATTGCATAATGATGATGCAGCTCTGCCTCTAGCTGAAACTCAGTAGCACCAGGGTGCGAATAACGCATTGCGCGCATATGCCCACGGGCACTTATTTCGCAGCCTTCACGCATAATGTTTACTTCGCTTGGCGATTTAAACAAACGCATTTCGTGAATAAGACCACGCACATCTTTTATAGTACTCGGTGCCTGATAGCCTTTTTTAGGCGCGCTGCGAAGTGTGTTTAACAAGGTAAATACTTTGGTATCAAAACTTGGGTAAGCGCCTTGTGCATAAAATAAAATCTGCTGACCGTTAACCAAATCTAATAATTGTTCAGTTAGCTCACTTAATGCGTAAGTTTCGTCGAATAAGTACTCATTTTTAGCTTTTTCGAAGCCAATTCTGCGTCCGTGCCAAATTTCTGCCAGTTTATCTTTATCAAGACAAAATAACGTACTTGGCGTATCGCTGTTATTACACAGCACTAAAACGGCATCGGGTTCGTTAAAGCCGGTTAAGTAAAAAAAGTCGCTGTCTTGTCTAAATGCATATTCCGTATCGCGGCTACGAGTTACTTCACTGGCCGCAGGAATAATGGCCACACTATTTGCATCCATTTTCGCAAGTAAACGCTCACGGCGTGCTTTAAATTCTGACTTTTGTATTTCAACCATGCTTTAACAACCCGTTTTATTTAGATTAATGTAGTGTTTTTTTAGGTGCTTTTTCTTTGCCAAGCTCGGCAAAACAAAGCAATGCCGATACACGTACATATTCAATCACTTCATGTAGGGCTTGGCTGTCTTCTTCGGTTTCGTCAAACATGGTATCTAGGCGTGTAATTTCGCTAAAATCGCTAATAACTTCTTTTACATCTGCCGATAACTTACCGTAATCTTTTTGCTTTAAACCAAATCCAAGCATAAACCCTGCAACCCATGATACGAGGCCATTGGCTTGATCGATGAGTGTTTCATCATCGCTTGGTAAAAATAAATCGAACGCAAAAGCTTCATCGTTAAAACTTGCTACCACTTGCTTATAAATGGTGCCAAAAAACTGCTTTAGGTCGTTGCTAAACGCTTGGCCATCATTAAATACATCGCTTAATAGGCCTAAGTATTCTTTGTCATCAATACTTAAACCACACGCTAGTAATCCACTAATTACGCCGTGCGCTTCTGCCGGTGAGACAAAAATTTCGTTTTTTTCTAAAAGCAGCTGGGCTTTTTGGTAATCTGGTAAGTCGCTCATGTTTGTATCTTCGCTTTGCTAGTTAAGGCAATGCTACCACTCGATAAAAAGCAACTCCAATTAATTGTATGATCCTGCTCAAAAAGTAGCATGATAAGTAAATAGCGAGTTACCAGCGGGCAAAAACTGCTCGAACGGTTCAATTTTTTACGTTTGGGGTTTAAGGAATGGATTATGTCTTATATACTGAACTTGTTCCCTGGGGTGCCGGAGTTTGGTTAAGTCCCTGAGCCGATAAATTTTATACCAGGATTTCTGTTCGTCTACTATTGTGCAAGCTCGGCATGTACCGAGAAGCCTACGGTAGACCGCAGCTTTCCGCCCTGAAACCTTCTGGTTTCAGGACTGACGCCGGACACCGCACGCTTGGGGAACACTTTTCTTATTTTTCTGTTTTTGCATTTTTTGCTACTCCCCTGTTTTTAAATACCCTTTATTACCTTTATAAATTTTTAGCAAAAAAAGCTGCAATTGATATTAATCAACCACAGCTTAGTCCTAGAACACATTTCGTTATTTATCTAAACCAGCTTTGAAAACGCTCCATCAGCATATAGTTTACTGGCACTAATATAAGCGTAATAAACGTAGCAAACACAATACCAAAGCCAAGGCTTACTGCCATTGGAATTAAAAACTGTGCTTGTGTCGCCTTTTCAAATAGTAGCGGCATTAAACCAATAAAGGTGGTTAAACTTGTGAGCATTACTGGGCGAAAACGTGCAGCCCCTGCAAGCTTAACCGCATCAATAATTTTGCCGCCTTCACTGCGTTTTTTATTAATAAAGTCGACCAACACAAGTGAATCGTTAACCACCACACCAATAAGTGCCAACATACCAAGTAAGCTCATAATGGTTAACTCCATCCCCATAACCCAGTGCCCTATTACAGCGCCTATCATGCCAAACGGAATAACGCTCATTACAATAATTGGCTGCATGTACGATTTAAGCGGTATCGCTAATAGTGAGTAAATAATAAAAAATACAAATAACAATGCCCAAGCGAGCGAGCCAAACGACTCTCTTTGCTCTTTAGCTTCACCTTCTAGCTTGTAATCAACACCTGGGTATTGCTGCATTAATTCATCTAAATACTCAGTTAGGTCGGCTTGCAGCGCGGTCATGTTGGTATTGCTTTTTTCTATGTCGGCAGTCACGTTAAGTGTGCGGTAGCGGTCTATTCGGTTAATCGTAGATGGGCTTTGCCCTGCAATTAATGTGGCTACATGCGAAAGTGGCACCGAGCCGCCCGTAGGCGTAGTAATAAGTATATTTTGTAAGTCGGCTACAGAGCGGCGCTCTTCAATAGGTAGGCGTACCATAACGCGCACGTCGTCACGCCCGCGCTGAATACGCTGCACCTGCGAGCCAAAAAACGAGTTACGTACTTGGTTTGCTACATCAACTCGGTTTAAGCCCAAAGCAAAGCCTTGCTCGGTAAGCTCTATTTGCAACTCTTCTTTACCATCAGACATGCTATCAGCAATATCAAATACGGTTGGGTAAGTACTTAAGCGCGCTTTAACGCTTTCGGCAATTTTTTGTAACGTATCGAGCGATGTACCACTTAGCTGCACATCTATAGGGTCTGAGCTGCGTCCTATTTCGGCCCTAAAGGTTACGCTTTCGGCGCCAGGAATAATCCCTATTAAATCGCGCCACTCACTTACCAGCTCACGTGAGCCAATGTCTGAGTCGCGGCTCTCTGCAGGAGTTATTTCAAAGCGCACACTGCCTGAGTTAGACACGCCACCACGTCCGCCGGTTGAGGCTAAAATATTTAATATAACGCTTTCGCCGGTATCTTCATCGCGGTATTTGTCTTGCAATAACTGCGCTTTTTGCGACATATCCATTACATACTTATTGGTAACTTCAAACGGCGTGCCTGTTGGCAAGGTTAATGTTACTCGTACGGTTTCGCTTGGGATACGCGGAAAAAATACAAACTTAGTCCAACCACTGGTTATTAAAGTTAAAATTATAAAAAACACGCCAACAAATAAACTCACCGTCGCTAATTTATAGCGCAATGCTTTAGCTAAAATAGGCTGATAGTATTTTAAAATAGCGCTTTCAAATTCGTCTGCAAAACGCTGCTGAAGTACTTCAAGCTTTGATGATTTTGTTTTTTGATTACGTAGTTTTATGTACTTTAAATGAGCTGGCAGCACAAACTTAGACTCAATTAATGAGAACAGTAATACCGGAATAACCACCACCGGAATTTGTGCAAACAAGGCGCCCCGTGCGCCTTCAATAAACGCTAAAGGTAAAAAGGCCGCTACGGTTGTTAGTACCCCAAAGGTAACTGGTGTTGCAACTTCTTGCGTGCCTAAAATGGCAGCTTGTTCGCCCGACTCTGCGGTTTTTAAATGAGTATAAACGTTCTCCCCCGTTACTATGGCGTCATCCACCACAATACCCAGTACTAAAATAAAGCCAAATAAGCTCATAATATTAAGGGTTACACCAAAAATAGGCATCGCAATAAATGCGCCCATAAACGAAACCGGAATACCAATAAACACCCAAAATGCGATGGCTGGGCGTAAAAATAGGGTTAGCAAAGCCAGTACTAAAATGCCCCCTTGTAGGGCACTGCTGGTTAGCGTAGCAATACGGCTTTTTACAACTTGAGAGTCGTCATCCCAGTAACTTAATTCAAAACCTTGTGGTAAGGAGCTTTGCTTAGACTCTATGTAGTTTTTTACATCATCTGCGACATCTATCGCACTTTGCGGCCCTATGCGGTATACATCTATAAAGGCGGCCTGTTTACCATTAAAGCGTGTACGTACTGGGGTCTCTTCAAAGTCATCATTAATGTTTGCTATATCACCTAAGCGTATTACTGTACCGTCGCTTTGATTTTTAACTACAATGTTTGCAAATTCATCTTTTCGGTAAGCTTGCCCTTTTGAGCTTATAAGTACATCGCCCCCTTCTGTTTTTAAATTACCAGCCGAAATATCAGAGCTCGACTTAGCCACAGCAGTGGATATTTGCGCAAGGGTTAAATTATATTGGCGTAGTGTATCTTGGCTTACTTCTATGGCGAGCTCGTAATCGCGTACACCACTTAGCTCAACCTGCGTTACATTCGGAAGGCGTAAAATATCGTCGCGTACTTGCTCGGCGTATTCTAAGGTTTCTTTTTCACCGTAATCGCTCGCTACGGTAACAGCTATTACTTCGCGTTTTCGCTCGGCAAGCGCCACAATGGGCTTTTCAGCATCGGCCGGAAAAGTGTTTATAGCATCTACACGGCTTTTTATATCGGCTAATAATTCGCGTGGGTCGTAGCCACTTTCTACTTCTATGGTTACCGACGCAGAGCCCTCTGATGAGCGGCTAGAAATTTGCTCTATACCTTCTAAATCTTGAACGGCTTCTTCTATTCGAATGGTAACCCCTTGCTCTACATCCTCAGGGGTTGAGCCGCGCAAAGTAACACTTACACTTATGCGATCTGTTTCAAACGATGGAAACACCTCAAGCGGTATTTGACTCGATAAACTAAATAAACCCGATAGCAGTAACGTAATAAGCAATAAATTGGCTGCTACATGGTTTTTTGTAAACCAAGCGATCATGGCTTATCTCCTTGTGCAGCGCGGCGTTTTTGTATTAGCTCTTCAACACTAATTCCCATTTCTTGCGCTTTTTTTTCTAGCTGCTCACGCGATGGACGCTTACCTTTGCCTGCGCCATTTGGGCCTTTTGCTCGCATATTTTGCGTATCGGTTTCGCCTAAAATGCTTACCGCTGTGCCTGAACTTACTTGCCCAAGCGGTGTAATTACTAACTTATCGCCTGCATTAAGGCCTGTTTTTACCATAGCTTGTGTAGCATTTTGCCATGCAAGCGTAATGTTTTTACGCTTTAGCAGCCCCTCTTCAACCACATACACGTAGCTGCCTTGGTAAATAGTACTATTAGGGATTATTAACGCATCAGGCACTGTTTTACCGCTAATTTGCGCAGTGATGTATTGCCCAATTTTAATTGGGTATTGGTTATTAGCCGTGGCTTTGTAAGGGTCATTTATTTGCGCAACAATATACAATTGCTGTGCACCTTCATCGATAGCGCCTTCAGTACGTATTATTTGCCCTTGCCATGTTTGCTCGCCCACTAAGTCAGATTTAAACTTAACGAGTGAGCCGGCTTGGTTTTTACTGCCATCTCTGTATTGCTCTGGCAAACTAATATACGAAAGGTCTTTATTTTTAATTGGTAAGCGCACTTCAACGCTGTCTATGGCATAAATAGTTGCAAGTTCTGTGTTTTCGCTTACCACTTGGCCAAGGTCTACATTACGACTAAGCACACGCCCAGCGTAAGGCGCAGTAATTTGGGTGCGCTCTAAATCAAGCTGTGCTTTTTCAAGTGCGGCTTGTGCTGAAAGTACTTGTGCTTGTGCAGCCGCTAGTTGGGGCTCGCGAAGTACTAAGCTGCTCGCTTGCGATGAGCCACCTAAACGCTTCCAATCAGTAATTGCTTGTTGGCCGCGGGCTTTTTCTTCTAACAAACTTTGCTCTGCAGTAAGTAATGCTGCCTGCGCCGATTTAACCTCAGCTTGATGATCTCTATCGTCAAGCTGTAGCAGTACATCGCCTTTTTCAAAAAAACCGCCCTCTCTAAAATCATCACTTACTTTATTAATTTGCCCAGATGCTTGAGCAACTAACAAACTTTGAGTACGCGGCTTTACCGTGCCATAGCTATCGATAAAAATTAAGTAATCTTGTGGCTCAATCTTTTTTACCGATACGCTCACCGTGGCTTTAGGAGGTGAGCCAAAACGTTTTGCTTCAGGTGGATTACCCTTAATAAACATAACAATTAAAATGGTGGCCACCATCACTACGGCTGGGATTAAAAGTTTTGCTGATTTAGTTTTCATCGTTATTGCTCTTAGGTTCGCTTGTTGGGGCGTTAAAATCGCCGCCAAGGGCAACGTATAGGTTTATTCGGTTAGCAATTAGCTGGTTTTTTGTTTCAATGAGTGAGCTTTGCGCATCAAAAGAGCGCGACTGGGCATCAAGCACTGTAGTGTAAGTTACTAAGCCGCTTTGGTACTGCTCAAACGACAGTTGCTCTGCTGCAAGGGCGTTTTCTTGCGCCTCTAGCGTGCTTTTATAACTGGCTTGCAAGGATTGCTGCTGAGTAATTGCGTTTTCAACATCGCTGAATGCATCGTACAAGGCATCTAAATATGCTTGTTCTTGTTTTTGTGCATTTAAGCGTGCTACTTCTTCATTTGCTTTTAGCTGGCCACCATTAAATATTGGCGCAGAAATACTGCCTAATAAAGACCACGCTAAGCTTGATGGCGAGAATAAATCGCTCACTCTATCGGTGCTATCACTCACGCTTGCTGATAAGTTTAAACTAGGGAAACGCTGTTTATGTGCATAGGCTAGGCCTGCATCGCTTGCTAATAACTGGTACCAGCTTGCGCGCAATTGAGGCTTGCGTGTAATTAGCTCAGAGGGAATACCGGTATTAATTGGCGAAAGAAAAACAGGCAGTTCAACCTCTGCTGATATATCGCCTTTGGGGTAGCCGCCTAATAAGCGCTCTAAAGAACGCGACGCGCTTACAAGCGTGGCTTGTTGATTAGCAATACGCGTACGCTCGTTATTAAGCTCATTACGGGCTAAATATACATCGAGTGCTTCATTAATACCTTGGCGGTAGCCCGATTCAATAATATCTAAGTTTTGCTGTGCGTTTTCTTCTCGGCGTTTATATAAATCGAGTAACTGCTGGGCGGTTACTAAATCAAACCAGCCGGTGACAACATCGGCCACCAATTGCTGCTTAGCTTGCTCAAAACTAGCTTGTTGCGCTAAGTAGTTTAGGTTAGCTTGGCGTTTAGCATCAGACAACTTACCCCACACATCCACTTCATAGCTTAGCTCTAAAGTGACAGAGCTTGCATTATCATAACTTACAGGTCTATTGTCTTTACTGCGCCTAGTTTGCGCAGATAAATCAAGATCGGGCCAAAGCGCAGAGCCTGAAATTACTAATTGCTGCTTTTGTATTTGTACATCATAGGCACTTTGCAACAAGGCCTGATTATTATTAAGTGCCTTATTAACAAGATTTTCGATGTAAGGGTTTTCTAAGGTTTGCAGCCATTGCTGATCTACTGCAAGTGTATTTTGTGCTAAACCATGTTGCCATGTCGCTGCAATGTCGCTGGGTGCTTGCTCGCGCTGCTGAGGGTTTAGCGTACCCGCACAACCGCTCAACAATACCAAGCTAAGAGCCAATAAAGTTGGCTTAGTTTGCCAAATCATAGTTAACCTAAATTACTGCCATTTATGAATGTAATTCAAGCACTTTGGCAAATTTTGCTCAACTTACTTTACATAACATTACATACGTTGCGATGAATTAACATAATAGTCAGTTATTATAAAAACCGGCAGGGAATTTGGAGGGTATTTATACAAAAAAGCAAATAGCGTGTAATACACTATTTGCTAAACGGGGTAAGTAACGCTGTTAAACACAAGCCTTTAAATTTCTTTAACGAAGCTCATATATTGCTGCATATCGCCAACAACTGCTTGCGCTAATAATTCGCTTGTTTTTACTGCGTACGGCTGTTTAAAGTGAATATCCCACAACGCAGATTCACTGCGCCAATGTTCATAAACAACTAATGTATCGTCGTTATTTTCAATACTATATAAATCAAACACTAAGTTACCAGGCTCCTGGCTGCGCGTTTGCGTTACATGAGTTGCGAAACGCTCAATGACTTTATTTTTAAAACTTGGCTTAATCTTAAAAATAAAAAACACAATACATATATCATCTTCAGGGTTAACAACTTTTGTATTACGCTCATGCAGCGGAGCTGGCACTGTATTTTCTAATAACATGACCTGTGACGCCGATTGGCTGATTTCAGGCAACGCATTTAATAACGTTTGTGTGTAATCTTGTGCGCCATGGTAATCAACTGCATTTTGATCTTCAAAACGCTCATAAGCAAAAAAGACGCCTGGCTCGTTTTTATCCTGATATAAACGCATCTCTATAAGACCTGTTTCGGCTTTAGCGCCTTGCTTGTCTTCTTCTAGTAGCGCTTTAAATTGTGCGATGTGCTCGTCTTTAATATCAAACTTAACAATTTGCGTGATCATAATTAGCTCCAGCTTTAAATTATTTATACCAATACGCTTAATTAAGTGATCTATTTTGAGGCTTGAAAAACGTGCTGATAGCTAGGCAAAAAAGCCGCTATTTAGTTGTTCTAAATAGGAACTTTTAACGCCGGTAGTGACACGTTTAGCCCCGCAAAATGATTAAGTATTATTACGGATTGGCGTTATTAGGGCTAAAGGTACCCTGCACTTTATTACTTAAATCAATCATATTGAGTGAGTAAATGGAGTGAGTAATAACAGCACCTAACCTTTTGATGAGGTAATTATGCGCATGCAAACAAGGGAGAAAAAGAGAGGATATACCCAATTAATATGGACTGTTTTGTCCATAATAAATTTTAAGCAAAAAAAAGCCCTGCATGTGTATGCAGGGCTTTAATATAAATGGTGCCTCGACCCGGAATCGAACCAGGGACACGAGGATTTTCAATCCTCTGCTCTACCAACTGAGCTATCGAGGCACTTAAGTAGTGCCAGCTAAAGGCTATATATTCAAACCTTTAACTAAAATAAATGGTGCCGACTAACCGAGTCGACGGGTAACTTAAACAGACTCTGATTACAGTGCTCTTTTCAAATTACTAAAATAAATGGTGCCGACTAACCGAGTCGAACGGTTGACCTACTGATTACAAGTCAGTTGCT
>NZ_JAPCKL010000020.1:0-14938 GCF_025942345.1 Pseudoalteromonas sp. A3 | reverse complement strand
GGTAAATTTTTAAGCTAAAAAGAAGATTTTATGACACAGTTTGGCTTGTATAATTAGAGTGGCTGTCTAGTTTAGTTCATCAAACTAATAGGCCAGATGACTTTATTGTATCTTATAAGGTCGCAGGGGAAAAATCCATAAAGTACAAATTTAAAAATCAGCAAGGTGGATAAATGAACGATAATATTCAAGAACTATTAATTATAGAAATAGCTCAAAATATTGATAGCGAATGGGATAAGTTGACTATTAATATCGAAATTGATGATATTGATGGGGAGCTTGTGAGTAGTGATGATAGTGAAATCTGGTTTAATGAAGAGGTTGAGGAGTTTGACTTAACTTTTGAAGCATCAGAGTATTTTGAGCAGTTGCGTGAAGTTATGGCTAAAAATGATCTAGAAAACAGATATTGGACAATATGTGATTTAGAAGTCCTTAGCGATGGTGCTTTCAAATATAACTTTTCATACGATGAACCACCAAGATTGAGTGCTTTAAAGAATAGTTAAAAATCACAGAGTGTATAAAAATAACAGAGACATATATGAACACTCCGCCTGAGTTAAATTTTTAGGTGGTTTTTATTCTATTACAGTACATTTTTGTTATTACATGATGCTCACCCTTCAGCGAGTTTTTTACTAGGGTAATAAAATAAACAAGACATATATGGACGCCCCCTTGAAGTCAAGACGAGCTAATGTATAAACATCAAAATTGATGCCTTTATTTTATTATCATGTATCCCATTTCACAGTAATGATGCGTCACAAGCTTGCTAAAAAGCAAAGGTACTGACATATATTCGAGCTATGGTGTCATGGTTATCATGCGCCATGCTCCTAATGAGCTTCGTACCAAGGGACCTAAAAAATATTCACCCAAGCGAGATTAAATCTCGAGTCTTTATCTGGTTAACCTTGGTTAGCGTGCGCTTTTTGTTTCATTATAAGTGAAGTACATACAGGATAAGCGTATGTTACGACTTAAGTGCCCAAACATCCACTCAGGTTTTAAAACCTACGTCTTCGGCGGGCTGTCTTAAGTCGTAAACTCGGGTGTGATTGGCATGTAAAATGCAAATAATTAAGCATCCTTCTGTGTATTTTGCACAAACTGAGGTGAGTAGAGAGTTTGCTTGGTCAGCAATATCCACATCAGTCGCGCCAATCTGTGTGCGGTGGCGACCACCACACAATTAAAGTGTTTTTTCTCGCGTAATTGCTTTATCCACTGACTTAACGCATCTGTTTTATGGTGGCTTCTGGCGATAATGGCGCGAGCACCGTGAATAAGTTGTTTTCGTAGATAACTGTTACCGCGTTTAGTAATACCAGACATTTTACTTTTATCACCTGACGCGTATTGTTTAGGTGTTAACCCTAGCCACACACCGAGTTCTTTTGCGCTCTTAAATGCCTGGCCGTTCCCGATTGACGCTGAATAAGCTGAGGCGTTGAGCACACCCACACCAGGAATGGAGTGAAGTATTTTAGCGTTTGTATCCCGTTCAACGTGTGCAGTAAGCATCGCTTCAATAGCTTTAATGCGTTTAACAAGGGTTTTGTACTCAGTGTAAATATCACTCACCATTAAGCGCAGCTGAGGGCGAAGCTCAGAATCACTTTCTAACGCAATTATCCCTTGCTCAAACGCCTTAATACCGACAGGAAATACATACCCAAAATCGACCAATAAACCGCGTAACTGGTTGGTTGCAGCAATCCTGTTTTGCAGAAGTCGCTCACGTATCTTATGGAGCATGAGTACTTCTTGCTGAGCTTCGGTTTTAATAGGAACGAATTTAATGTTAGGGCGTAAGCTTGCCTCATAAATAGTAAGCGCATCGTTACTGTCGTTTTTATTACCGCGTACAAAGGGGGGAACGTGTTGTGCAGGAATAAGGTCAACGGTATGACCGTAAGACGTAAATACTCTCCCCCAATAGTGGGAAGAGTAGCAGGCTTCCATCACCACGCGGCACGGAGGGGTATTCGCCAAGAAGGCGTTGAGTTTAGCCCTGTTTAAGCGTTTATTGCATTCTCTTTTATGGTTAGAATTAAAGCCAGCGACTTGGAATACATTTTTTGCCAAATCAATTGATAATGTGCTAATTTTCATGACGGACGTTCCCTTTTAACTGAGTGAGTTCAATTACCAGTTTGGCGCATTGACGCCGTTTTGGGGAGCGTCCATCTCATCACCCATCCTAAAAATAGGGATGAAAACGCTCTTTAAAAACATGGATGTTTGAAGACTTAAGCAGTTTTGCTTAAGACTTTTATTGCTATGCGGCCGGTAATATTCAAACCGAGCAGTTTGGTAACAGCATTACCCTCAATCAACAGTTTGATGTATTTAACCGTTTAACGCAGCAGCAGCTTACACACCCAGCGCAAGCATTATTCGATACCTGTACGTACAACTACGACAGCGTCAACCAGCTCATTGCCCGCAAAAATGAAGGCGTAAGCAGCCAAAATATCAATTTTGTATACAACAGCTTAGGCCAGTTAATTCAACAAACATTGGCAAGCTCACGTGCTGATACAACCACGCACTACCAGTGGGATAGCTTTGGTAACCCGCAAAGTCAGACTGTGCAGTCACACTCAAGCGATACAGACCTTAGAGATACAGGCGAGCAGGGTATAGAACATGATGCAGCCAGTAATGAGCATACAGCCAGCTCTTCTATTGATTTAACACGCGCCACCCATAGCGAATACAATGAGTTAGCACTAAATAGTAGTGAAAGTAGTAGCAAAAATAGTAGCAACGCTGACTCAGTAATAAACAATAAAAGTACTAACAACACCACAATAAACAGTGCCACCGACGCCGACCGCCTAACACAACTTGGCGACAGCGACTTTTACTACGACGAGTTTGGTAACCAAATACGCGAAACCGGCAAAGGCATTAAAACCCGCCGTGAATATAACGCATTTAACCAGCTAAGCTGTTTTAACAACAACGGCACGCTCACCCAATACGACTACGACCCATTAGGTCGTCGTATCGCCAAGCACACCGAGCACGGTAAAATTGACTACATTTGGGATAACGACCAGTTAATCGGCGAATGCCAGCACGGTGAATATACCTGGTATATTAACCTGCCAAATCAGTTTCACCCAGTCGCACTAATTAAACAAGGTGAGGTGTATTACTATCACCTAGACCAGCTTAATACGCCGCGGTTTGTTACCAACAACAAAGCGCAAGTCGTATGGGAAAACCAAGCTGATGTGTATGGTTATGAGGAGCCAAAAGCTGAGCCTGACACTAATAAAGAAAGCAGCTTCACTCAGCCAATTCGTTTTCAGGGGCAATATCTAGATGAAGAGAGCGGCTTACATTACAACCGCTACCGCTACTACAGCCCAAAACAACAACGCTTTATAAACCAAGATCCGATTGGCCTAGTGGGTGGAATAAATCATTATCAATATGCACCGAATCCGGTTAATTGGGTGGATCCGTTTGGGTTATTGTGTAAAGAGGGGCAAGAAAAATTATCTGCAATGCTAGGTACATTAGTTGGTAATGGTATTGATCAAGCAGCGAAGGATAAAATATTAAAAAGTGCGATAGATAGTGCCACAATCACAGATCCAGAAGGTAAGTTAAAGGTTCAAAAACCAGAGGGTGTGAATAAGTTAAATTATGCCTATACATTAGAGAGTATGAATGAGGTGGACAATACCATAATTATTCACCGTAATATTGGGGGAGAAACTAAAGAAATGGAGCTTACTATTGAGGAATTTGCAGGTATGCATGAATTTGATGGTAAAGCAGTTAATGAAGAATGGGCTACCAAAGGGCGGATTAAAGAAAATACAGCGAGAACATTGGTTACGGCTAAAAAGAAAGATAATTCAGAAAATATATATATTGAAGCCTGAAGAAAAAGAAGAACTACAAGTTCATTGCGTCGCACGTGACAAGGCAATGAAAAATCGTGATGAATTTGCACGGCAAACAGATGGATACAACAACCAAACTCCTAAAGTGAATGAGCAATCGGCTAAAATTGGAGAAAAGGCGGCCGATATGGCTGTAAAAGCCAATTACCCAGATTATAAGAGAATACATCCAGATAGTTTAGATCATTCGACATCGGTATCAGGTAACTTTGATATGGTTTATCAAAACTCTGATGGTGATGTGATAATTGTTGAAGCCAAAGGCGGTAAGAGCCCACTGGGTAAAAAGCAAATTGGTGATAAAGACTATCAGCAAGGTACGCCTGAATATGCTGAAGCTATTACCGAGAATATGAAGAAAAATGGTAAGGTAAATGGCAAAACAGATAGGGAAGCAGCATCAGCCATCATGGAAGCTATGGACGATGGGAATGAAGTTAAATATTTACATATTGAAACCCCAATTATTAATACAAGTACTGGCTCTACTATTAGTGAAGTCAATATTTCAGAATTTGATATCGATTAATCAATAGTTGTAGGATAGCAAATGAAAGTTGAAAGAACATATAAACCTAAATTTGAAAATGTGTCGTTGGATGAGTGGCTAGAGTCTCCAAAGAGAAGAATAAAGAAAATTCCTGTTAATATATCAAAAAAAAGAGATAGTTTATTAAGGTTTTCAAGTTTGTATATTGATTTTTCTCGCTGGCTTACTTGGGAAGTTCAAACACCCGAAATCGAAAGTGAGTCTGCAATGGGTTTACGTTATGCCTCAAAAATGTATGCTGCATTTTTGAAGCTTGCAGAGCATCCAGAGCAAGATCTTACCTTTAAAATATTCGATTTATCTGAAGTGACTTGGAATGGTAAGGGAATGCTAGAGGCAGGTCGTGCTCACCCTGAACAGTGGCTTGACGCCTATTTTTTAGCTATGGTCACTCGCGATTCTGAAAGTATGGATAGCTTGGCGAGTTTCCCTGTTGAAGTTATGAAACAAAGTGCCACTAAGTCTGGCCCTGTCTCTTATAAATTAGTAGAGGTGTTTCAAGCTTATCATCACCGACAAGAGAATTATCCATCGCTACTTAATGAGGGCATGAAAATGGCGGTAGAGCAAGGTAATGACTGGGCATTAGGTATAGCGATGGGGTATTTAGAAACCTTTGCCGCACTTTCTACAGATATTGGCTTTGATTTTAATGAAACCCTTGCAAAAAATGTACAGTTGCAAGAGAAATACTGGATGAATGCAAGTGAACCAGACACTGTTCCGGTTGAATCATTCTTACCCATACAGTTACTAGGTATGGCATGCATGTGGCACGATATGGGTAATGAGGTAACGGTTGAAAGTGATTCACTTCCTCGTTTTTTAATTAATGGAACTTATTTTAAAAAATTAGAAATATAGGTAAGGAGGCTCAAACCACTATGTTTGGTTTAATAAAAAAATATGACGTACACATGTGCTCTGAAGTTAAAGGGATTATTACTTTAAACGGCAATCCCGTTGAAGGTGTTTTAATTAATCGCAGCCTCAAATTTGCACATAAAATTGAAAAAGCGGGAATAAACTAGACACCCATCCTAAATTTTGTTCTTTAAGTAGTGGCTATTGTTTAATTATTGTGAAAAATTAGCAGGGTGTTTTATGGCATTACGCAAGTAAGCGTCAAGTAAGTTTGGTTGATACAAAATATTACCCCCTGTATCTCGCGTTGTGTTCGGCGTGTATTTTTATGTGAAGAAGACCATTTTACTGGCAAGTCTTACGCGCATCGAAGAGGCTGGGTTGAAGAAAAGTAAAATAAACTAGACACCTAAAATAAACTAGACACCTAAAATAAACTAGACACCCACCCAAATTTTGCTGTTTGGCCACAGCTTTGCTTGCTAATTTAGAGTGGGTGTCTAGTTTAGTTTTCTGTAGCAAACAATGAAAGTACTAACAACACCACAATAAACAGTGCCACCGACGCCGACCGTCTGACACAATTTGGCGACAGCGACTTTTACTACGACGAGTTTGGTAACCAAATACGCGAAACCGGCAAAGGCATAAAAACCCGCCGTGAATACAATGCATTTAACCAATTAAGCTGTTTTAACAACAACGGCACGCTCACCCAATACAACTACGACCCTCTCGGGCGCCGTATTGCTAAGCACACCGAGCACGGTAAAGTTGACTACATTTGGGATAACGATCAGCTAATTGGCGAGTGCCAACACGGTGAACATACCTAGTATATCAACTTGCCAAATCAATTTCACCCAGTTGCGCTGATTAAACAAGGCGAGGTGTACTACTACCACCTAGACCAACTTAACACCCCACGTTTTGTTACCAGCAACAAAGCAGAAGTCGTATGGGAAAATCAAGCCGATGTGTATGGCTATGAAGAGCCAGAAGCCGACTTTAATACAAAAAGCAGTTTCACTCAGCCAATCCGTTTTCAAGGGCAATATTTAGATGAAGAAAGCGGCCTACATTACAATCGCTACCGCTACTACAGCCCCAAACAACAGCGCTTTATAAACCAAGATCCGATTGGTTTAGTGGGTGGAATAAACCATTATCAATATGCGCCAAATCTGGTTAATTGGGTTGAGTTGTAAGGAGAGTAGTGATAAAAGCTTTGGGGTTTGGCTTTTAAATGATGCAAATAAACAAATAAGTGAAGAGGGAGGCTGGGAAGCCGAGGTTTGGAGTTTACTTGCTGAAGATAGTATAAATGCAACAAATCAAGTAATTTCAGGTGACTACACAGCCGCATTAGCAAGTATTGCACTTGCTGTTGTGAAGCCATTTAAAGTGATTGATAAGGTTTTAGATAAAGTACCCGATTCAGCTACCAAGCCGCTTGAAAATGCTAAGAAAAAAGTATTGAAAGCACCAATTATGAAAAAATATAACCCTCCGTGTTTTAAACCAAGTAATACATTACTTAAAGCTAAAACTTTTGGTGGTAATAAAGAGAAACTAGAGAAAGAGTTTTATAAACAATTAAAAGCTCAACAAGAGGGTATTAATAAAATGTCGGTGGGTGACTATTTAAAAAATAGAGAAACACTGACTGATTTAGTTAAAGAGCATGGGCATGCAAAAGCTAGAAAAATATTGACGAATAATGGTGCTGCGCAACAAAAAGCTCGAGATGAGTTATTTGATGAAATTAAAGAGTCGGCAGCAGAGAGTTTTATGAAGCAAGGTAACATTTCTTTTAAAAAAGCTGATGAATTAGCGATACAAAAAGCAAGTAGTACTTTGGAAGAGCTGGCAGCCCTTCATGATCCTGATATGATTGCGGGTGGGCATGATAAAATATCACGGCTAGGAAACTCTAATGTTAATTCATCCCTCGGCTCACAGTGGGCTAAAGCGGATCGTGTTGCGGGAATGGATAAAGCAGCTAAAGAAGCAATGGACTTGCACGGGCCAGATGCAAAAATGAATGTCGAATGATCACGTTGTAAATAAGGGGAACACATGAGTGAGTTTAAGTTGGATGAAGGTTTTGAATATTTTTTAGAGAAATTTGGGAAGCCAGAAAAACAAGAAAGTTGCACTGTAGAGACGTTAGAGAAATTTAAAAATAAGCTCCCAGATCGTTTATTAGAATATTGGCAAGAGTATGGGTTTTGTGGTTTTAAAAGTGGGTTATTTTGGATTGTTAATCCCGATGATTATGAAGGTATTTTAGATGAATGGTTAGAGCATACGGATATTCCCGATAATGATGTCTATCATGTTTTTGCTAGAAGTGCATTTGGTGATTTATTTATTTGGGGCGAGGAAACTGGTTATAAATATAAGATAATAACAGCAAGTGGTTGGGTGATAGAAAAAAAAGGTAAAGTAAAAAAAGGCCATAATAATGCGATTGAGTACTTTTTTGGTTTTCTAGATACAAAATCACATGACTTTAAGGATGAAGCGGGTAATGTTTTATTTGAATCTTGTATCAAAAAACTTGGCGAATTAGAAGCAGACGAAATGTTTGGTTTTGAGCCTAGCTTAATTATCGGTGGGGAAACTATTTTTGAAAATATTAACAAAGTTAATATTTTTGTTCACCTTTCCATTTTGGCACAATTTGGACAAATCGAAGTGCTTGACCATGATGCGCTGATCCGAAAAGCTTTTTCATAATTATAACTACCATTTAAATTTGCTCTTTAACAACATGGATGTTGTAAGGGCTTAGGTTTTTAGCCTAAGTCCTTACCTGTTATCGCTTATAACGCCAATTACTACAGCTATAATCTGCAAGGTAAAATTACCCGTGCTCATAATGCACAATACATCTTAAAGCAGCAGTTAACCCATCCTGCGCAAGCATTATTCGATACCTGTACGTACAACTACGACAGTATAAACCAGCTCATTGCCCGTAAAAACGAAGGTGTAAGCAGCCAAAATATCAATTTTGAATACAACAGCTTGGGTCAGTTAATAAAACAAACATTGGCAAGCTCAGGTGCTGATACAATCACACACTACCAGTGGGATAGCTTTGGTAACCCGCAAAGCCAAACAGTTAAATCAAACACAAGCGATGCAGACCTTAGAGATACAGGCGAGCAGGGTATAGAACATGATGCAGCCAGTAACGAGCATACAGCCAGCTCTTCTATTGATTTAACACACGCCACCCATAGCGAATACAATGAGTTAGTACCAAATAGTAGTGAAAGTAGTAGTAAAAATAGTAGCAACGTTGACTCAGTAGCAAACAATGAAAGTACTAACAACACCACAATAAACAGTGCCACCGACGCCGACCGCCTAACACACTTTGGCGACAGCGACTTTTACTACGACGAGTTTGGTAACCAAATACGCGAAACCGGCAAAGGCATTAAAACCCGCCGTGAATACAACGCGTTTAATCAGTTAAGCTGTTTTAACAACAACGGCACGCTCACCCAATACGACTACGACCCACTCGGTCGTCGTATTGCCAAGCACACCGAGCACGGTAAAATTGACTACATTTGGGATAACGATCAGTTAATTGGTGAATGCCAGCACGGTGAATATACCTGGTATATCAACCTGCCAAACCAATTTCACCCAGTAGCACTGATTAAACAAGGTGAGGTGTACTACTACCACCTAGACCAACTTAACACCCCACGCTTTGTAACAAATAACAAATCAGAAGTCGTATGGGAAAACCAAGCCGATGTGTATGGGTATGAAGAACCAGAAGACGAGTCTGACACGAATAAAGAACATAGCTTCACTCAGCCAATACGCTTTCAGGGGCAATATTTAGATGAAGAGAGTGGCTTACATTACAACCGCTACCGCTACTACAGCCCCAAACAACAACGCTTTATAAACCAAGATCCAATTGGTTTAGTAGGTGGGATAAATCACTATCAATATGCACCGAATCCGGTTAATTGGGTGGATCCAATGGGGTTATTGTGTAAAGAGGGTGAAAAAAGATTAAAAAACAAGCTGAATTCGTTAGTAGGTAATGGTTTTGATCAAGAAACAGTGGATGCGATTTTTAAAATGGCGATAGCATGTACTCCAATTGATAATAAAGATATATCTACAATTGATTATCCACCAGAAGGTGGTGTGTATCGTAAAAAGCATGAGTATAGCTTTGAAAATATTCTCCCTGAAGAAAATAAAATTACAATAACAAGAGAGATGCCATCGGGCAAAAGGATATCTCAAACCGTCAGTATAAAAGATTTTGCTCAGCAGCATGTTGATAATAATGAAAAAGTAGCCAACATTCATTGGGGTAAAATTTTAGAAAAAGAGCATGGCGTTGCTAAACCAAGCCCTGAAGAAATGGAAAATGCTCATGCTCACCATATTGTATTTAAAGAAGGGAGTGGTAAGCAAAAAGAGTGGGTGCTTAAGAGTAAAGCTATTTTAGAGGAGTATGAAATTGATTGGCTCAAAGGTCCTGAAAATTTAGTCTGGGTACCTAATATTGAAGGGTTACATACTGAAGAAATGGCTAAAATGGTTTATGAAGAGCTAGCTTATGCCCATAAAAAGTATAAAAGCAAGAATAAAGTTATTAAAGCACTGCGTAAGTTAGGTGAGAAAGCTGCTAAACACACGAGAGGAAATAAATATTGAATAATTCACAGTTAATGGAGCAAGCCGTTAAACTAATGCTGGATGATGAAGCGGAAGTTTTAGAAAATTTATTAATCAAGCATACTTTTCTACTAGAAAGTAAAAGTCCAAGTGGAGAGAACTGGCTGCATGAGGCTTCTCAAGAAGATAATCTGAATGTTTTGGAGATGTTTACAAAATTTTTTGATATTGAAAGTACAGATGATTCTAATCGGACATCATTATGCCTTCCAATTATTACAGGTGAATTTTCAGCTGCAAAGAAGCTCATCGAGTTAGGAGCAAATGTTAACCACAATGGTTCAAGTTCACCTCTATCCTGCGCTGTGTATAGTCAAAGTAAAGAGCTATTAAAGCTTCTGATAGAAAACGGTGCAAATAACGAAAGTAAAGAAGAGCTTATTCGTTACGGTCGTGGTCAAGGTTATAAAAACATTGAAGAGGACTTAAATGAGCTTAATTATGTATCAGCCATAACAGAAACGTTTAAAGATAAGTTAAGCGCTCATTATGGCGCACTGACTGATGTGCAAAGTAAAGAGTCACCATGTATTTTGTATTCAAAACAAGCAAAGGGTAAATTTGCTGTTTTTTCTGAAAACATCAATAAAGATGCTGAAATAATGTTTGAAGTAACAAAACAAGGTTTTGATACGGCAGAAGAAGTGCTTACTCAATCATACCCGTGGTTGTTTGATTGGTTAGAGGTGATAAACCAAGTAGAAATAGACCCAACTCAACGGGTAATTATTATTTCCAGAGAAGTTGAATGCACGCCATATCAAGGTATTGCTTTATTGCTTGAAGAGAAAATTAGCTATAACAATAATCCTGTAAATATTTATAGATTATTTCCGCTTTACCAAAAAGAAATAGATGCCGAAAAACAATATGGCATAGCTGCGTTACTTAAACAGTTTGAAGTAAAAGGTGTCAGTCAAGCAATTCTTAAAAATCGAAAGCCAATACTTTAGTATGTTTCGGTAGAGTTTATTTCTAAGGTATTTTTAGGTAGGGACTAGAACCACTATGTTTGGTTTAATAAAAAAATATGACGTACACATGTGCTCTGAAGTTAAAGGGATTATTACTTTAAACGGCAATCCCGTTGAAGGTGTTTTAATTAATCGCAGCCTCAAATTTGCACATAAAATTGAAAAAGAAGATCAGGTTATTACGGCTTCCGATGGCACGTTTTACATGCCAGAAGTTGTTGTTGAGTCAAAAATACCCGGTGATATGTTTTCCCACGAAGTTACTTATCAACTTATTACTGCAATTCATGGCGGTGAAGAATATGAGCTTTGGAATAGTGAGCTACGTGGTATTGATGAGCCCGACGAGTACAAACAAAAGCTAAGCAGTCTAAACGCTGATTTAGTATCACCTAATGTAGATTTTATATTTCCTAACCATGCTCATAAAAATTTAGATTTTTATGGCTCGAGTATTTGTAGATGGGAAAGTGACTTTGAAATCTATGAAACTGAAGACGACGATACGGATTACTTTAAAGATTTTAAATAATAAAAGGATTTTACATGAAAATTTTATCTCCTAGCATAGCGGCACAACTGGCTGATTTTGCGTACAAAAGCATTGCGGTTTCGGCAGCTGGTGATCAGTCAAAAAAATAAAGTCGAATCCAATTATTAGTAAGCATTTTGCATTTGATTCAAAAACATCAACACTAACAGGTGTAAGTGGCACAACAGCAGAGCATGTATTGAACCAATCTACTGGTTTTGGCTTTTTTGGTGTAGGCAAAGGTACCGGTAACCATGCGGGCGAGATTGTAATAGCAATACGGGGTACTGCTGGGCTTGCTGATGCGTTAACAGATTTACACTGTGGTGTTACCGTTGGTCCAAATTTAGCTCCGGTGCATTCTGGATTTAATCGTACTTTTGAAACTATTAAACCGCAGCTAGCAGCAATATTGAGTAAGGCCGGTGGGCGCCCTGTTCACTGTATTGGCCATAGCCTTGGGGGGGCTTTAGCTACGTTAGCAGCTAATTGGATTAAAGCTCAATATAAGGTCCCTGTAAAACTCTATACATTTGGGTCGCCAAGGGTAGGGCTAAACCCTTTTGCAATTAAAACAGAGACAAGTTTAGATGGTATTTATAGGGCTGTTCATCGTAGCGACCCTGTAGCTATGGTTCCTGTTTGGCCTTTTGTACATGCGGGGAACGAATATAGGCTAAGTACGTGTGTTTCATTAACTGGGGCAGCACATAAAATGGCAGGTAATGCACCTGGTTATATTAATACTGCAGCTAGTTACCCTGACTATAAAAGTATGCAGAAAGGCTCGATATCTAACTTAACGATGACACGTCTGAAGTACTATAACCGTCATCATGCTTCTTTTAATGCACATTGGTCTGAAAAAATCACAAGTGCCCTTATCACTTTATTACGTGAGAGCGGTAAGTTAACAAGTATTATGGGTCAAATAGGCACATCAGGTGTTTTAACTATTTATGACTTATTAGCTCGGTCAATTGTAGAGATTTCTCAAATGTCGATTAAGTTCGCTGAAGATAGTAAAGGGCTAATTGGGCATATACTTAACTTTGTAGGAAAGCCATTTGTTGCCGTTGATATAACTTATGCAGGTGTAAAAAAAGCTTTAACTTGGATGTTAGAAAAACTCAAAACACTAGTAATTGCTGCGGTAAAAGTTTCACCTCATATCGCACTTGGTTAGTAATTAAATTAAGGCTCAGGTAACTACTGAGCCATTTTTATAAATCGGGCCACAATTAGTAAATGTAAAATATCTAGTTTAAAAGCCCTTTGAAGTCATTATATAAGGAAATACAGTGAATAAAATAAACACGGATGTAAATTACAGAACAATGGCAGGTAACGCGCGCTTAGTGATTATTGCCGAGTCTAGCCATAATCCAGTATCTTATAAATATGAGGCTATAAAGGCTCTAAAACAACTTAAAGCTGCGGGTTTCACTCATTTTGCGATGGAAATGTTACCTATAAAGATAAAAGAAAAAATAGATTTTTATCAACGCACTGGTAAAGGTTTTGATGTCATTTACAAACATTTTCGAGAAAATTGGTATTGGAATGGTGCTGCTAGCACAGGTTATGGTGAACTAGTTAAAGCTGCTAACTCTCTAGGTATGAAAATTATTCCGTTAGATATGCCTGTTGAGGTGATGGATAAAATTGATGGTAGGTGCAGTTGGGAGGACGCTGATGGTGGTTTATGTACTGATTCACATATTCAAAGAAATCAAATGTGGGCGAGCATACTAAGCAGTACCCTTAAAATTGAAAAAGGCTCCCGTATTGTTGCATTTATGCATCGGTACCATGCATTTAATGCTGGTAATAGGCATATAGGTGTTGATTCTATTTTACTTAATTTAAAAATAAGTGGAATAAGTATAATTGACTATATTGGTGGGATGACCTGCAAAGATAGCGGCGTTTGTGAAGGTGAAGGCGACTTAAAAAAGCCGCTTAGAGAGACTTATTTTTATAGGAAAGGTGCATTTTTACCTTCACCAGTACCTTCTTATACTGTTCATCTTCCTGAACACTCTTTAGGGAAGTGATTTTATGGATAAAATATTATTATTGTTAATTATAATGGCGCCTTCCATTTATGCCGCAGGTCCTCGATGGGATAATACTATAGATATAAATGACCCAGATTTAACTGTAATAACAGCCGCACAGCAATGTCATAAAAGCTTAATTAACGCGCCAGAGTATCTTGAGGAGTGGTGTGAAAAAGCTTATTCCATGGGATACTGGAAAGCGTTGATTACTTTAAGCCTTCACACTGGGGATGGGACTCGATTATTAGTGGAAGCCAAAAAGCGGGTTGCGGCAAAAGAGATAGAAGCTTATTCAACATTAGCTTGGTTATATGGAAGTGGCATGTTTGTAGGGCAAGATATTGATAATGCAATTTCCCTTCACAAAGAATTTTTAGCGTTAGATGCAGAATTGCCAAATTCATTAGTTACAACGGCGCATTTTGAGTTAGCAAGTTTATATAAATCGCAGCATAATTGGCTTGCAGTAAAAGAGCATGCACAATATGTTATTGAACACAGCGCTTTAGCTTATGACAAAGAGCAAGCTGTTAGTCTATTACAGTTAGCAAAAGAGAAAGCTCAATTAAAAAAATCATTGAATTCAAACTGATACACAAAGGAGCTATGAACGCCTAAGCTAAGGCGCTATAGAAATGATATGGAACAACAAAACCAACATACATTAACTAACCTTGTTTACGATATATATGAAGACCCAACTTTAATAGAAGAGCATCAAGTGCTTATAAACCCTTTGTTGAGCGATTTAGTTGCAACTGCACCAGCTGGATTTGAGGGTATGGCGACGATGATTAATACCCATATTTCTAATGGGTTTAAATTCAAAAATCCTAAAATACAAAAATTTGAACTTGAGTCGGGGCTTTTAAAACTTAAAACGTATTTTCAAAAAATAAACCTATAACACCTACCTCTCTTTTTTATTGAACACCCACATTTTTAATTTTAATGCAGCAAGTGTGCTACATTTGTTTTTCTCATTAAGGATGATGTATGAGCCTTATCACCACGAGTATTTTAATGCTGTTTTTGCAGCCTTTATTTGTATATTTAGCTCTTTTTAAAGAGTCAGATCGGAGTACTCCAAGCCGTTCATTAGATAACGAAGATGCTATGTATCTTTTTATAGCGCCAGGGTTAGCTGTATTTTATCCTGATGACTTTTGGCAGGCGGTACTTTATTTAGGAAGTGTATGCCTATTAGGTTTAATGCTTGCCATTATTGTAAAAAGCAAAGCTAAAAAACGATTAACAAGGGATGACGCTATCGGGTTTACAATTGCCAGTTTTTT
>NZ_JAPCKL010000002.1:0-666298 GCF_025942345.1 Pseudoalteromonas sp. A3 | reverse complement strand
AAAGTCAGGGCTTTATCTACGGAGCAGTATTAAATACTAGGCGCAAAGGCAAGCTCACTGACTTCGATGTGATAAATGATAGCTAATCATTTATCACATCGAGTTCAGTGAGCTTGCCTCGACGTCTACAAGTCAAGTTAACGTCGGAGCTACCTCCTGTAGACGTGCATTGCTTTTGTTTAAAAGTGATTATGTCACCACTGAGAACACCGAGAAGATAATGAGAAGTGATGAACCAAACCCGTGTTTTCTATATGTAGCGCAAAGCGCCTCTGTGTACTTTATGGTGGAGTTAATGAGTAGCAGCGGCTTTATACCACGAAGAAATTAATACCAAACGCGAGGTGAACTCCAGCTACGCGGTTAGCTCGTGCTGTGCAGACGTGCAGCTTGCTGGCGCTTTAAAAGTAGCGCTTTTATAGGCATAAAAAAAGCCGCATAAAATGCGGCTTTGGGGGTTTAGTCTCACTTCACTTTGGGCGTGTCTCCAAAACTTAGTGAATACGTTACCAAGGAACTGTTTGCTAATTTAATAAAATTGCGTTTATTAAATAGACTCTAAAGCAATTTTAACCATTTCGTTAAATGTGCTTTGGCGCTCATCCGCAGGTGTTGCTTCACCGGTGATCACGTGGTCACTTACGGTAAATAGTGCCATTGCGTTAGCACCATACTCTGCCGCTACACCATATAAACCTGCTGTTTCCATATCTACAGCTAGTACACCTAGTTTATCTAGGTCTTTGTAGAATGTGTCGTCAGCTTGGTAGAAGGTATCGGTAGTAAATACGTTACCTACTTTTGCTTTAATGCCTAGGTCTTTAGCGGCGTTAACACCGTTTAAAAGTAGATCAAAGTTAGCAATTGCTGAAAAATCGTAACCACGAACGCGTGCACGGTTTACGTTTGAGTCGGTGCTTGCGCCTTGTGCAAAAATTACGTCGCGAATTTTAATATCTGTACCAATACCACCACAGGTACCGATACGAATAATATTTTTTACGCCAAAGCTTACAATTAACTCACGCGCATAAATAGACATAGATGGTATGCCCATGCCCGAACCCATAATACTTACAGGTTTACCTTTATATGTGCCTGTAAAGCCGTACATGTTACGTACGCCTGTTACTTGTACTGCATCATCTAAAAAGTTTTCAGCAATGTATTGTGCACGAAGCGGATCGCCCGGCATTAATACTGTTTCAGCGAAGTCACCAACGTTTGCACTAATATGCGGAGTACTCATTAATTGTTTTCCTTTTTATTTAGGCGCGTTTAGCTTATTTAAAAAGCCGTCACCGTATTCAAGTGCAGGTAAGTTAAACCACTGTGCAAGGGTTTGGCCTATATCTGCAAAGCTATTGCGCTCGCCAAGCGGGGTATTTTGCATGCCCGGTTGATAAGCTATAACTGGTACATATTCGCGGGTGTGCTCTGAACCTGGAAAGGTTGGGTCACAGCCGTGATCTGCAGTGATCATTAACACGTCATCTGCATTTAATTGGTTTAGTATAGTTGGTAAGTAATCGTCAAATTCTTTTAACGCTTTTGCATAACCAACTGGGTTGCGACGGTGGCCAAACTTTTCGTCAAAATCAACTAAATTGGTAAAAATTAAGCTGTTATCTGGCGCACTTGCTAATACTTCGCTGCTTTTTTCAAGCAAATTCATCAGCCCTGGGGCTTTGTGTTTTTGGGTAATGCCTTGGTGTGCATATATATCTGCAATTTTACCAATGCTTATTACTTCACCGCCGTGTTTAGATAGTACATCTAATAGGGTCGGTGCTGGCGGCAATACTGAATAGTCGCGACGATTACCAGTACGGGCAAAATCTGCGTTGCTTGTGCCTAAAAATGGCCTAGCAATAACACGGCCTATATTTAGTTTATCAAGTAATTCGCGGGCAATTTCACACACTTCGTAAAGGCGCTCAAGGCCAAAAGACTCTTCGTGTGCGGCAATTTGAAACACGCTATCTGCAGAGGTGTAACAAATTGGTTTGCCTGATTTTACATGCTCTTCGCCTAGCTGCTCTAATATGGTAGTGCCTGATGCATGGCAGTTGCCTAAAATGCCAGGTATACCGGTAGCGGCTATAAATTCGTCTACAAATTCTTGTGGAAAACTTGGCTGTGTTTTAGGGAAGTAGCCCCAATCAAATAACACAGGTACGCCGGCCATTTCCCAGTGCCCTGATGGCGTATCTTTACCGCTTGAAAGCTCTTTTGCATAACCCCATGCACCTTGCGATGCTTGACGCTCAGAAACTAAACACGTTTCACCGCCCGCTGCCTCACAGGCATCGATTAAACCTAATTTAGATAAATTAGGTAACGATAACGCTTTACCCGTTTCGTCGTGGTATGCTTTTAATAAGTGGGCGAGTGTATTTGCTCCAACATCACCAAATTTGTCTGCATCGGGTGCTGCGCCTATACCTAGGCTGTCTGCCATTAAGATGATTGCTCTTGCCATGTTGACCTCACTTTGCTTCTAGGTGGTTACTTTATCCGCTGATCGAATTTTCCGTACAGGACATAAGTCCTGTTTCATAAAAGCTAAACATTATAAATTTGCGTTCTTAAGCAAAGCAAAAGAGATTATTCGTGTCTTTTTTGCTATTGTGATCAACCAAACAACTTTTCCTTTCTGTGTGGGTGAGAACTTTAGTGACACGAACTATTATAGCTATTGCTGGCGCATCAGCGTCGGGCAAATCTCTTTTTAGCCAAACTATTTACAATGAGTTGGTTAATGAGCTTGAACCAGGCGCTATCGCCATTATTGAAGAAGATGCTTATTACAAGGATCAGTCGCATTTGCCTATGGAACACCGTACGCAAACTAACTACGACCATCCTGATGCATTTGAACATGAGTTAATGCTTGAACATTTAACTCAACTTCGTAGTGGTAACTCTGTCGAAGTACCTACTTATGATTATGCACAACACACACGAAGCGATGAAACTCGTCGCGTTGCTGCAGCTAAAATTTTAATAGTAGAAGGTATTTTATTATTAAGTGATAAAGCACTTAATAAAGAATTTGATATTAAGGTATTTATAGATACACCCCTTGATATTTGCTTAATGCGTCGTATGCAACGAGACATGGAAAAAAGAGGCAGAACATTACAATCTGTTGTTGAGCAATATCAAGCAACTGTTAGACCGATGTTTTATCAATTTATTGAGCCTTCAAAGCATAACGCTGATTTGGTTGTGACTCGAGGCGGAATGAACCGCGTTGCGATTGATATTATTAAAAGTAAAATTAAGTATTTACTACAAGAATAATAACGGGAAACATCTGTATGACAACATTTATGAGCTTAGTAGGCATGTTTGTACTACTAAGTATTGCTTTTGCGGCTTCGACTAATCGTAAAGCAATAAACTTACGCACCGTAGCGATAGCCTTTGCTATGCAAGTAGTTATTGGTGGGTTTGTACTGTTTTTTGAAGCAGGTAAAAATGTGTTAGCAAGTATGTCTAGTGCCGTCTCTTCGGTAATTAGCTTTGCAAACGACGGGATTGGGTTTTTATTTGGCCCACTTGCTTCGCAAGATACACTCGGTTTTATTTTTGCTATTCAAGTTTTACCGGTCATTGTGTTTTTCTCAGCACTTGTTGCTGTGCTTTACCACATTGGCATTATGGATTGGATAATTAAAATTTTGGGCGGCGGTTTACAAAAACTATTGAAAACCTCGCGCACAGAATCGCTCTCAGCAACGGCTAATATATTTGTAGGCCAAACTGAAGCACCCTTAATAGTTAAGCCGTTTATAGCAACCATGACTAAGTCTGAGTTGTTTGCAGTAATGGTAGGTGGTTTAGCCACGGTAGCAGGCTCTGTAATGGCAGGTTACGTAATTATTGGTGTAGAGCTTAAGTATTTAATTGCCGCTAGCTTTATGGCTGCACCAGGTGGGTTTTTAATGGCCAAAATGATTGTGCCAGAGACCGAAACACCTAAAGATACGCTTGCTGATTTAGACACCGATGAAGACAAGCCAGTTAATGTTATTGATGCAGCAGCATCAGGCGCAGCTAACGGCATGCATTTAGCGCTAAATGTGGGCGCAATGCTATTAGCTTTCGTAGCATTAATAGCGTTATTAAACGGTTTACTAGGCGGTATTGGTGGGTGGTTTGATTACCCTACTTTAACGCTACAAGAAATTTTAGGTTATGTATTTGCTCCTGTTGCATGGTTACTTGGCGTACCATGGGATGAGGCAATCATAGCAGGTAGTTTTATTGGTCAAAAGTTAGTAGTAAATGAATTTGTTGCTTACTTAGACTTTATAAATTATCGCGATACGTTAAGTGCGCACACTCAAGCAATTGTAACATTTGCGTTATGTGGGTTTGCTAATCTATCGTCGATAGCTATTTTACTAGGTGGATTAGGCGGTATGGCGCCTAGTCGGCGAAAGGATATCGCACGCTTAGGGCTCAGAGCAGTGTTAGCAGGATCTATGGCTAACCTTATGAGCGCAGCAATTGCTGGGTTTTTCCTCTCGCTAGCTTAGAAACTTAATGAGATGAACACCGGTGTTGCAAAACAAGAAGATAGTACTTTAAGGGGTTAAAGCACTATCTGACTTGAACGATACTTCACCAAGGGCCGCAAGGCCCTTTTATCGTTTTAGGGCCCTTATAAATATATTCTTCCTGTTAAAAACAACTTTCTCTTTCTTACCTTTAAGTACATATACGCGCATGGCTTTTTATATTTTTGCGATAAATTTGTATTATTGAAAAGTGGTAAATTATAAATTTTAGGCCACACTTAGGTTTATCCTAATGTAACCTACTGTTTTATTGATGTTCTACCTTTAAGCACACTCATAAAATAGCCGCTGTTGATAAGTCGATTTATATAAATGCGTAAACTTTTATTAGTATTGTTGTTTGTTTTTTTTAATAGCTACGCAAGCTCTGACCCTCTTTTAGTTGTCACGGAACTCTCGCCGCCCGATCAAATACTCGTTGATGGAAAAGTGACAGGCAAAGGCACTGAGTTTATAAGGGCTATTTTTGCAAAGGCGAACCTAACGCCCGACATACAAATGTATCCATGGGCGCGAGCATTTAGACTTGCCAGTACTATTCAAAACACCTTCATTTACACCATAGCGCGCACCAAAGGGCGAGAAAACAACTTTCATTGGATAGGCCCAGTCTCGCATTTTGAACTTGCTTTTGTTGCGCTTAAAGAGCGTGACGACATAATTATTAACAATACTGAGGAAGCAAAAAAATACAAAATAGCGATGCAACGCAACGACTTTTCTACAGATATATTAACCAACTTGGGGTTTGAGGTTGTGCTAACCACCGATATACAAAAATCGTATGCGTTATTGGTTGCCAAAAAAGTAGACTTAATTGTTGATGACCCCGAACTAATACATCAAATAAGTCAGTATTTGCCCACCCCTGACGCTGAATTTAAAGCCATATATAATGTAGAAGAACTCAAGGTAGATGCCTATTTGGCAGCAAATAAAAACACCGATATGCGCTATATAAACGCGCTACAAAAAGCCTTTTACACACTTAAAAATACCCAAGGGCTACCCTAGCACCTAAGCTAAACCTTGCTTGTTTAAGCGCAGTTTTAACGCTTAGTTACGTTAATTAGTGAAGTAATGAAGTCTAAAATAGGGGCTTAGTGATTAATTATTGCTATATGGCGCTATGAACGAATCGAGACTGCGCTCTTGTTTTAGCACTTTAAAGGCGCGTTGAAAGCGCTCTACTATGTCCTTCGGCACCGCTTTATTAAACGCTAAATAATTATCTTTAAGGTCGTTACTTACAGGTAGCTCAGTGAGTTGCTCTACATCAAGTAAGCTCACGTTATAAGGCTTTAATTGGTTATAAATAACGTGCTCCGAGCCTAAAATAAGATCTATTTTATTGTTTATAAAAAGCTGAATATATTGTTGCTCCTCACCAAACGTCATTAAGTTTTGCCCATTTACAAACCCTATTTTTTTGACCAATGATTGATATATATCTCCCCTTACCATGCCTAACGAATAAAGAGTGGTGTCGTTAAGGGTATTTACAGTGACATCAGGACGGCTTTTTAACTTATAAAAATAAGTTCGTGCAGTAGTTAACGGACCAAGCCAATTAAATAAAGGAATTCGGTTAGTATGTTGCGCCATTGAAAAAATGGCTGAATAAGGCTTTTTATGCACAAGCATTGCGGCACGCTTCCAAGGCATGACTTTAAAGTCGCACTCTACTTCTGCTTTAATACACAGTGCGTTGACTATATCGTAGTTAGCGCCAACAAGTTGGCCGTGCTCGTTTATAAAATTATAAGGTGCAAACTGATCTGTATAAATAACTAACTTAAAATGGTTTGCATAAGTAAATGTGCTAAAGAAGAAACAAGCAATAAAAGGAAAGAGTTTTAGAATAACCGCACCACTACATTAATTTATATTATTAAATGATAGATGGCGCTATTTTACAGTCAAATTTTAGACACAAAAAAAGCGCCTTAAGCGCTTTTTTTATTTTTACTTTAAAAGTAAAAATTATAACGGAGTGATGTTATCCGCTTGAGGACCTTTTTGACCTTGTGAAAGAGTGAACTCTACACGTTGGCCTTCAGCTAAAGTTTTGAAACCTTCGCTTTTGATTGCTGAGAAATGTGCGAAAACGTCTGGACCGTTTTCTTGCTCGATGAAACCAAAACCTTTAGACTCGTTGAACCACTTAACTGTACCTGATACGATGTTAGACATTGTAATATCCTGATATAAAAATAAAAAATATGCTCATAAGAGCGGGTGTAGCAAAAAATGAGATGGTACTTAAAAACTTCAGGACGGTACTACAAGTATTACTTATACAACAACGAAATGGAGATTTATAAATTACATGCTTTCTTTCTAGCTGCGGCCTACTATATAGAGTTAACTATTTATGTCAAGCCTTTATAGTAATGCAGGCAATAAATAGTGTTTGTGCTTAGCCTTTAATAACTCCCGTGGCTAGCCTATAGCTTAACCCCTGCGCGGCTTTAATAGTTAACTGGCCAATTAAAACAATGAACTATTTAATCTTTAGTTTTTAAAAGCGGTGGCAGTGAGTACAGCTAATTTAACACCTACTCACCATTTAGATAAAACGTATTCAGCCATGATACACGCCTTACAATTTACCCTGTGTATACAAACAGCTGCACTTTGCAGTTGTACACAAAAATAGATAAGCTACTGCCACTTATCTATTTAGCGTTGGAGTGTGTTTTGCTAAATAAATGCTTTATTTCGTCTGTTGTTTTTTTATCTGGGTGTTTAATGCCATTACAATCTTCTTTTGCAAAGCCTACACTGTCTCTTGAACAACAATTGGGGCAAAAACTAATTCTCGATTTACGCTATTTTTGTCAGCAAGGGTCAAGCAAACAATGCAGAACACCGGTTACTACCCTACCTGATGAACTAGCAGCGGCCATTGCAAAGCATAATATTGGTGGTGTAATTTTATTTTCTGAAAACACCCAATCTATTGAGCAAACCATTACCCTTAATAGCCAATTACAAGCTGCGGCGAGTAAATCAAGTTCAAAGCTGCCGTTATTTATTTCGATAGACCAGGAAGGCGGCCGAGTAGCGCGTTTACCTCGCGATGTTGCCACTTCATTTACTGGTAATATGTCTATTGGTGCAACCTATAAAAAGTATGGCACTCAATACGCAACCCAAACTGCCACTGTTATAGCTAAAGAGCTAAATTCGTTAGGTATTAATGTTAACTATGCCCCTACGATAGATGTAAACATGAACCCAGATAACCCGGTAATTAATGTGCGCTCGTTTGGTGAAAACCCAGCGCTTGTCAGTAAGCTAGGCGCAGCACAAGTGGCAGGATTTGAGAGCAACGGCGTTATTACATCGTTAAAGCACTTCCCAGGGCACGGCGATACCAACGTAGACAGCCACACAGGGTTACCACAAGTAAATCACTCCAAAGAAGACATATACCAACAAGACTTAGCTCCCTTTAAACACATAATTGCCACGCAAAACCCAGGTATGATTATGACGGCGCATATTCAATACCCACAACTCGATAACAGTACGTTTGTAAGTGTTGATGGCAAAAGCATGATAAAACCCGCCACTATGTCGCGTACTATAATTACTGACATTTTAAGAGGGGAGTTAAATTATCAAGGTGTGGTGGTAACCGACGCTTTAGATATGGCCGGCATTAGTCATTTTTTCACCCCAACCCAAGCGGTAATCAATACCTTTGCAGCAGGCGTTGACCTAGCGCTTATGCCAATAGAGATCAGAACACCGACTGATTTAAACGCACTCGACAAACTTATGGATGAATTAGTCGCATCTGTTAATAATAAACAACTCAGTAAAGACGAAGTGGCTCAATCGGCTGCACGTATAACCGCTTTAAAAAATAAATTTAAATTAACCACACAGCTAGACCCATTAAGCACTTTGGCTAAAGCAAAAGATATTATTGGCTCTCAAGCACATCGCAAAATAGAAGCTGAGCTTGCCGTAAATGCTATTACCGAGGTTAAAAATAATAATGCATTGCCTCTTAATTTAAGAAAAGGGCAACACATCCATATTATTATGCCCGATACCCGAAAATGCATGGCCATGCAGCAAGCGCTTAGCGCTATAAGTACTGCGGCGCTTAAATATAGTTGCAGTAGTTTACAAGGGTTTGACCCTGTAAAGGCGCATAGCTTAATTAAAAATGCAGATGTTGTTATTGCAGGCAACGCTACGCCTAATCAAAGCGCTGTAGAGATTGGCGGAATGGATGATTTAAAAGACGACCCTCGCTTTGCACTCAATACCGCTGAGCAACCTAAAGCGCTGTCATCATTACTGGATATAGCTGCATCAGTGAATAAAAAAACAATATTTATAAGTTTACGTGCCCCCTACGACATAGCGCAGTTTGGCAGCAGAGCTAATGCAGTTCTTGCTTCTTATGCGTATAATATAGATACAGATAAAAACAATGCTGTTGCAGGGCCTGCGTTTACAGCGCTTGCTAAGGTATTGTTAGGCAATGCACACGCTCATGGCGTACTGCCAGTTACCATAAAATAATAATAACAAGGGATAAAAAATGAAACTGAATTGCGATTTAGGCGAAAGCTTTGGCGCATGGAAAATGGGATTAGATGATGAGGTAATGCCTCATATTGATATGGCAAATATTGCGTGTGGTTTTCATGGTGGAGACCCAGATGTAATAGCCGACACGTTGTATTTAGCAAAACAGCACAATGTACAAATAGGTGCGCACCCAAGTTACCCCGACCAACAAGGCTTTGGCAGGCGCTCTATGGCGCTTAGCGCGCAAGAACTGACCAATTGCTTACATTACCAAATTGCCGCCCTTGATGGCATGGCTAAAGTACAAGGCTTAACACTTAGCTATGTGAAGCCACATGGTGCTTTATATAACGACATGATGAAAAACGATCATATTTTACAAACAGTTATTACTGCCATAGCGCACTACCCTGCACCACTAAAGCTTATGCTACTAGCCACAAAAGATTCTGCAAAACACACCTTTGCCGCCAATAGTTTAGGTGTAGATCTTATTTTAGAAGCCTTTGCTGATAGGCAATATACAGACGAAGGGCATTTAGTATCTCGCCACCTTGATGGCAGCGTTCACGACAAGCCAGCACTTTTAGCACAAGTAAAACAGCTATTAACCGAAGGCTGTGTAACCACTCGCTCAGGGAACACCCTAAACTTATATGCCAACAGTTTGTGCGTGCATGGCGATAACGCAGCCGGTATAGCTCTTATTAAAGAAATTAAATCACTGTGTGCATCAGCAACCTAACCTTGCTTTTAACTCGTTATTAAGCCTCAAGCTATAAAACGCATGTTTGCTTTAAAAACTACTTAGCTGTAAAGGGGCTTTACAGCTTTAACCTCCATTTAGTCCAATCATGTACAACCTAATATCGCTTTAAAAGAGCGCAACAACACAGCACAGTAACAAAGCATAAGTAACAAAGCGCTGAAATACTTGGCGCTGCATATAAAAATTTAACGCAGTAAGCCCGCTATTTATTACTATAAAGTAACCATGCTTTACTTAAACGGGTATTAAATTATAGTTTCACCGCATCGCGCTTTTCATCCCTTTCCTACTGACATATAACTACATATACAAAAACCACAGCAGGGAATACAAATGAAGACGCTTTTAACACTTAGTTTAAGTAGTAGTTTATTACTTGGTAGTTGCCAGTTAGCTTTTGCAAAGGACAACATATTACAGCTACAAGATGTGTTTAATCTTGAATACGCCAATCAAATTGATATAACAGACGATGGTAAAACGGTGTACTTTGTACGTAACCGTATGGATATAAAAACGGACCGTAAAGTCAGTAATATTTGGTCAGTTGATTATAAAACTAAACAACTGCAACCGCTTACCTCGGGCGTGCATATGGATCACTCCCCGGTACTATCGCCAGATGGGCAACGCCTTGCGTTTATATCTAACCGCGATGGCAGCAGCCAAATTTATATGAAGTGGCTTAAAACAGGTGCTGTAGCAAAAATTAGTAACCTAACCAGCAGCCCACGCGCAATTACCTGGCATCCAGACTCTCAGCAGCTTATTTTTAGTATGTTTGTACCAAGTAGCAGTGCACCACCTGTTAACTTACCTGGCAAGCCTAAAGGTGCTACATGGGCAGAACCTGCTAAATTTATAGACGATGTATACTACCGCGCCGACGGAGGCGGTTATAGCCAAAAAGGATTTAGTCAATTATTTGCAATAGATGCAAATGGCGGCAATGCAAAGCAGCTCACACACGATGAGTTTAATAACGCCGGCGAAGTAAGCTTTAGTAAAAACGGCAATAGCCTTTATTTTTCAGCCAATCGGCATGAGCAAAATCACCTAAAGCCCACTAATAGTGAAATTTACCAGCTTAATTTAAGCACCTTAAAAATTGCTGCCATTACCAATAGAAACGGCCCTGACCAACAACCTAAAGTATCTCCCGATGGGCGCTACCTAGCCTTTACAGGGTATGATGACAAACGCACCAATTACGAAAACACGCAGCTTTATATTCGTGATTTAAAAACGGGCGATACAAAAAGCCTAACCCCTAATTTTGATAGAAGTGTGGGGCAAATTAAATGGAGTGCCAATTCAAAAGGGGTTTACTTTAGCTACGCAGACGAAGGCCAAACCGCCCTTGCCTACCAACCACGCAGTGGTAAGCGTAAAGTGCTCACCGAGCAAATAGGTAGCGTTGCGTTTGGTCGTCCTTATTCGGGCGGCGATTTTGATGTAAGCGAAGATGGCGATATTGCTTTTACACTTGCCGATACTCAGCGCCCTGCAGATATAGCCACTATAAAACGAGGCAAAGCTCGTCGCCTCACTACACTCAATGCCGATGCGTTAGGCGATAAAGAACTTGCCAACGTAGAAGAAATTTGGCTTAAATCGAGCCACGACCAGCTGCCAATTCAAGGTTGGATTGCATACCCTCCTGGGTTTGATAAATCAAAAAAATACCCACTTGTTTTAGAAATTCATGGCGGCCCTGTGGCCAATTATGGCCCTCACTTTAGTACCGAGGTGCAATTGTTTGCAGCCAAAGGGAACGTGGTTTTATACATGAATCCACGAGGCAGTGACTCATACGGTAAAACGTTTGCCCAAACAATTCATCATAATTACCCAAGTAACGATTTTGATGATTTAATGACCGGCGTTGATGCACTAATAGCGAAAGGCTTTATTGATGAGTCTAAACTATTTGTAACAGGTGGTTCTGGCGGTGGTGTATTAACCGCATGGATTGTAGGGCACACCGACAGGTTTGCTGCTGCAGTGGTGGCTAAACCCGTTATTAATTGGATCAGCTTTGTACTAACTGCCGACTTTTATCCATTTTTTGCCGATTACTGGTTCCCAGGTAAACCTTGGGATCATATTGAGCACTATATGAAACGCTCACCTATTAGCTATGTAGGTAACGTAACAACGCCCACTATGCTTTTAACAGGGGAGGCAGACTACCGTACCCCTATTTCTGAAACCGAGCAGTTTTATCAAGCCCTTAAGTTGCAAGGTGTTGATACCGCCATGGTGCGTATTCCTAATGCATCACACGGTATTACGGCGCGCCCTTCTAATTTAATGACTAAGGTGGCTTACATTCAATGGTGGTTTGATAAACACTCAAACAAAAAATAAGCTCCGTGTTTAGGTTTAAAAATAGCCACACCTAAGTGGCTATTTTTTTGTAATTACCCACGCTTAGGTTAATTAATGCCAAACTGTAAACCCCCTTTACAGTTTTGAGCTTATCCATATCGGACTTATGGCATTTTTCAGTTAGTAAAATTTCGGTTTATTGCAATTTTAATTGCTTGAGTTGGTAAAAAATCGGTTTGAGCCACTGTTTATAAGCACTCAGTTAGTAAAAAATTGTTTTATAAAGGCACCAGGTTAGTAAAATTTCGGTTTATTATTTTACTTATACTTAGTAAAACAGCTAAAAACAGCCTTTTAATAGGGGGATTTTGCACTTTAAAGCGGCTTTACAGTAAAAAAGCAGCCATATAGCTGTACTTAATATCTACCTAGTTAAATTGTGATCCAGACTAAATTCAGCCGAGTCTGATTTATATTAATACAATAAAAAAGGGCCTTACGGCCCTTGAGTAACACTATCTAGAAAAGTTAAAACTGATTCATGGTGTTATCTTCACCACCGGCTTTAAGTGCGTTTTCACCAGAGAAGTACTCTTTGTGCGTATCGCCAATATTAGACCCAGCTAAATCTTGGTGCTTAACTGAGGCTTGTTCGCGGCGAATTTCTTGACGTTGTACATCACGTACATAAGCAAGCATGCCCATATCACCAAAGTAACCTTCTGATAAAATATCGGTGCTTAGTGCAGCCGTATGGTATGTAGGCAGTGTAATTAAGTGATGGAAAATACCCGCTTCACGTGCACCATCGCGCTGGAAGTTTTGCACTAATACATCCGCTTCAGCAGCAAGCTCTGTATCGTCCATTTCTGGCGCCATTAGGCCTTTATTATCGCCAAGGCTTGGGTAAGCGCTCAAGTCGCGACCCGCTTCTTGCCACTCTTGGTACACTTGCTCACGGAATTTGAGCGTCCAGTTGAATGACGGTGAATTGTTATAAACAAGCTTAGCATCAGGTACTTGCTCTTTAACGCGGTTAACTAGCTCTGCAATTTGCTTAACATGTGGTTTTTCGGTTTCAATCCACAATAAATCAGCGCCCGATTGTAAGCTTGTTACACAATCTAGTACCACGCGGTCTTTTTCAGTGCCTTCGCGGAACTGGTATAAACCGTTTTCTAAACGCGTTGGCTTACATAATTGGCCATTAATTTTCATTGCCGTATCGCCTTCTTTTAAATCATCTACACCGTTAATAGGTGTGGTTTCTAAAAACGCGTTGTACTGGCTAGCTAAGTCACCTGGCGTTTGTGACACAGGCACTTTTTGCGTAAGGCTTGCACCTAATGAGTCGGTACGCGCAACAATAATACCGTTATCAATACCGAGTTCTAGAAATGCGTAACGTACAGCGTTAATTTTTGCTAAAAAATCTTCGTGCGGTACAGTTACTTTGCCTGCTTGGTGACCACATTGTTTAGCGTCAGACACTTGGTTTTCTATTTGAATGGCACACGCACCTGCTTCAATCATCTTTTTAGCAAGTAAGTAGGTTGCTTCTTCGTTACCAAAACCAGCATCAATATCGGCAATAATAGGCACTACATGTGTCTCAAAATTATCAATTTTATCAAGCACCGCTTGCACATCGCCGCCATTGGCTTTCGCTTCGTCTAGATCATTAAATAAGTGGTCTAGTTCACGGGCATCGGCTTGTTTTAAAAACGTATAAATTTCTTCAATAAGCGCAGGCACTGAGGTTTTTTCGTGCATGCTTTGATCCGGTAACGGGCCAAATGCAGAGCGAAGTGCAGCAACCATCCAACCACTTAAGTAAACATAACTGCGCTTAGTTGTTTTTTGATGACGCTTTATTGCCATCATCATTTGTTGCGCAGTAAAACCATGCCAACAACCTAAAGACTGTGTGTATTGGCTGGTGTCTTTATCGTAAGCGGCCATATCTTCACGCATTACATCTGCGGTGTATTGTGCAATTTCAATCCCTGTACGAAAGCGGTTTTGTAAACGCATGCGGCTTGCATATTCAGGGTTAATGGCTTTCCATGCGCTACCTTGAGATTGGCAAAGTGTTGCTAGAGTATCGGTTTCACGTGTGTATGTTGTCATAATAAAATCCTTCGAACGGGTCTATAAATTATTTAAATTATTGTGAGAGTGGCTAGGAGTGTGTGCTCCGTATCGCTTAATTCAACATTAGGCTTATTTTTTAGATTTAGTAAATTTATAGTTGTTATTACCGCTATATTTTTTGTGAATGGCTAAAAAGCACGCACTGAGCCTTTTTTGCGTTATTGTTGCTTTAACGCACACAACAACACCGCGACCGTTTAAGGAAGGTAAATATGGCACACACTCTCACACACTCAGGGCTAAGCGTAGATACACAGCTGGCCAACTTTGTAAAAACACAGCTACTCCCAGGCACTCATTTATCTGAGCAGCAATTTTGGCAAAGCTTTGCAAACATAGTACAAACGCTTACCCCGAAAAATAACGCTCTTTTAGCTAAGCGCGAGCAGCTACAACAACAAATAGATGACTACCATAAAACAAATAAAACGTGGGATAGCGCGCAGTACCAAGCGTTTTTAACAGACATTGGCTACCTAGTACCAGAGCCTGCAGACTTTGCCATTGAAACGCAAAATGTAGAGCCCGAAATAGCACTCAGCGCAGGCCCTCAGCTTGTTGTGCCTGTTAGCAACGCACGTTTTGCGCTTAATGCGGCTAACGCGCGCTGGGGTTCGTTATACGATGCGCTGTACGGCACCGACGTATTAAGTGAAGACGACGGCGCTGAAAAAGGCACTACGTATAATCCAGTTCGTGGTTTTAAAGTAATGGCGTATGCGCGCCAATTTTTAGATAAAGCCCTGCCCCTTAAAAATGGCTCACACATAGAAAGCACTAACTACTCAATTGTTGAAGGCGCCTTGTCTATCACCCTAAGAGACAGCTCGCATACTCAATTAAAAAACCCTGAGCAACTTATTGGCTACCAAGGCGAGGCGCAAAACCCAAGTGCTATTTTATTAAAAAACAATGGCCTGCATGTAGAGCTGCAAATAGACCATCACCACCCTATTGGCCAAGCCGACAAAGCAGGATTAAAAGATGTTTTGCTTGAAGCTGCACTAACAACCATTATGGATTGCGAAGACTCTGTTGCCGCAGTAGATGCCGAAGATAAGGTACAAGTTTACAAAAACTGGCTGGGTTTAATGCAAGGTAACTTGGTTGAATCGTTTAAAAAAGGCGATAAAACCATAGAGCGTACTTTACAAAGCGATAGGCAATATACAGCCCTTGATGGCAGTAGCCTTACGCTTAAAGGCCGCAGCATGATGTTTGTCCGTAATGTAGGCCACTTAATGACAAACCCTGCTATTACCGACATTTACGGCCAACCCGTATTTGAAGGCATTATGGATGCGATGTTTAGCGCAACCGCAGCCCTGCACGATTTAAATAAAAAAACAGGTATTAAAAACACCAGTGCGCAAAGCATCAATATTGTAAAACCCAAAATGCATGGCCCTGAAGAAGTTGCTTTTACAAATACGCTTTTTACCATGGTAGAAGAAGCGCTTAGCTTGCCAAAAAACACCCTAAAAATGGGGATTATGGATGAAGAGCGCCGTACTTCAGTAAATTTAAAAGCCTGTATACACGCAGCCAAAGCGCGCGCGGTGTTTATAAATACTGGCTTTTTAGACCGCACGGGCGATGAAATTCATACCTCTATGCACGCAGGGGTCGCTTTGCCAAAAGCCGCTATTAAAGCTCAGCCGTGGATCAAAGCATACGAAGACCGTAACGTTGATACAGGCCTTGCCTGCGGCCTAAGCGGTAAAGCACAAATAGGTAAAGGTATGTGGCCTATGCCAGATAAAATGGCACTTATGATGGAGCAAAAGCTTGCTCATGTGCAATCTGGCGCTAATACCGCGTGGGTGCCCTCGCCTACCGCAGCCACTTTGCACGCTATGCATTATCACGATGTAGATGTATTTACCGAGCAAAAGGAAATTGCCAAACGAGATATAGCAAGCCTTACTGATTTACTTACACCTCCTTTAATGGCTCAGCCGCAAACGCTCAGTAAAGAAGATATTCAAAGTGAGCTTGAGAACAATGCACAAGGCATTTTAGGCTACGTAGTACGCTGGATAGACCAAGGTATTGGCTGCTCAAAAGTGCCTGATATTAACCACATAGGCTTAATGGAAGACAGAGCAACCTTGCGTATTTCAAGTCAACATATGGCAAATTGGCTACAGCATGGGGTGTGTACTCAACAACAAATAGAGTCGATTATGGCTAAAATGGCTAAAGTGGTTGATGGCCAAAATGAGCACGACAGCGCGTACAAGCCAATGGCACAAAGCGACGAGTCACTTAAAAATAGTATTGCTTATCAAGCCGCTTTAGCACTTGTATTAGAAGGTGCTAAGCAGCCAAGTGGCTACACCGAGCCCCTATTACACAGTTACCGCTTAAAATATAAAGCAAAACACCATAACCTAGCTGAATAGTTAACATTAGTTTAACAACAAAAAAGCGCGTTTTGCCTACACAAAACGCGCTTTTTGTTTATTAGGGCGTGTTGATCTTTGCAGATTGAAATTTGTTCAACCTAGGGGCGATCAAGTCGCGGCGCGAGGTTTGTAACCTAGTGGGCTAAGTAAAAACCGAGCAAGGCTTCCGCGTCCTGCTCACGCCCCTTACCTACATCCATGTAGGCAACAAAGAGTTTATCGCCCCCCTAGGCAGAACCCAAAAGGGCAGCGTATTTTTGGTATTTATGCTACGTTATCGCCTATTTATGGGGAATAACCACACTTCATAGGCTCTGCCTTGCCTAAAAACCAAACATACTGCTGCAAATTCAAGCGCCAAAGGTCAACACGCCCTAGTCCCGTTATTTATTTAGTGCTCACTGTACCTAGCGCTAAATTAATTTTTAATTATTGCATTGTGATACACGTTTTGAACGTCATCACAGTCTTCAAGCATGTTGATGAACTTGTCAAAATTAGCAATAACTTCTTCATCTTCAATTTCTACATGCACTTGCGGAACAAACGTAATTTCATCTACTTCAAAGTTAATCCCTTCAAAGTTTTCCTCAAGCGCTGTTTTCGCTTTATAGTACTCAGTATGGGGTGCAAATACCGACACTTTACCATTTTCAACTTCAACGTCGGTTACATCAACGTCAGCCATCATTAGTGCTTCAAGTACCACTTCGTCATCGTCACCGGCAAAACCAAGTACAGCAAGATGATCAAACATATGTGCAACACAGCCCGGTGTACCAATTTTTGAATCTGTTTTGGTAAACGGTAAACGTACGTCTTTAATTGTACGGTTTGGGTTGTCGGTTAAGCAATCAACAATAACCATGCAGTTACCTGGGCCATAGCCTTCGTAACGTGCGGGAGAATAATCTTCCCCTGCCCCACCGGCTGCTTTTTCAATTGCTTTTTCTATTACGTGAGCAGGAACCTGGTCTTTTTTTGCTTTTTCTATTAGACGACGCAGTGATTGATTGACATCGGGGTCTGGTTCGCCATTTTTAGCGGCAACATAAATTTCTTTACCGTACTTTGAGTTAACTTTAGTTTTTGCGTTGGCTGTCTTAGCCATCGAGCTCTTACGGACTTCAAATGCTCTGCCCATCTTGTGCCTCTAATCAATACGTTAATTTTGCCATATTTTACCAATTCAAACCCTATTGGGCTAGGGTCTGTTGAACTTTACAAACTGAATTTGAAACAACCTAATTGCTAAATAAATAAGGCCGAGCCTATGCAAATAATACAGGAGTAATTACGCAACAATAAAAGTTATGCGCTATTTAACATAACTCCACTTTTTGTGAGTAACTTTCGACTAAAGTAACTAACTCGGTAAATTCACGTAAAACGTAATCAGCTTGGTCGGCATAAATAGGCACCGCGTTTGGCGCGTACAAACAAGCGCGCATATTTGCATTATGTGCTGCTTGAATGTCGTATAAAAAATCCCCTACGTATAACAAGTTGCTGGCGTTTATATTCCAAAGCGTGGCAATTGCATTTAAGGCACTGGGATCGGGTTTGGCTGGGGCATCGCTACGGGTTAATACCGTTTCGATAGGTAGCGGGTTATTTTGTAGCTTTATTGCTGCCGCTTTATCAAAATTGCGGGTAACAATAGCCATAGGAATATTTTTAACTTTAAGGGCGTTAACGGCTTCGGTTACGCCTGGCAATATAGTGGCAAACTGAGCGTCTTGCAGCTCGTGCTGATGCACTATATTCATCGCTTCTTCACGCATGTAGGGCGATGGAAGCTGGGCAATATAATCAAGTAGGTCTTGCTCGCATGGGCAACCTATTTGTGCTTTTATAAGAGAGAAATCTAACTCAGACGATACTAACGTGCCATCTAAATCAAATATAACTCCTTGAATAGCCTCTACTTGAGCTTTCATATCATTCCTTGAATGGGGTAAAAATCAATACAACATGTGTACACATAATGACTCTACTTCATGAGAATAATTTAGCAAATGTTTATCAAACAAATTATTAGAAAAGTATTCACTTATCTATTACTTAGCCTTATAAACACCAATTAATTACTAAAATTCTACGAACAGCTAGTAATAACAGATCAAAAATGAACACAGCATAAACAAAAGGAGAATACGCGCACATAAACTGCAGTGCGCGTAGGTTGGGGAAGTACTTATTGCTCGAACTTAGCCTCGAGCCAGGTATCGTTTTGGGTAAAGTGAAGGGTTTTAATCTTGCCTTTACCTTCTACGTTTACCATATTTACTTGAGAAGGCCATAAGTCACGCAGTGCGCCGTTACTCATTTTTATGCCTTCAATCCCTTTTGGGATAGGAGCTTCTTGATACACCCAAAAAAACTTTCCATCAATTTGCGCACCTACTTGGCTAAGCGTTAATGGCTTACCCTTTAAGGTTTGCAGCGCAACATGCGACTCAACATACTCTACAAAACGTTGTTGGTCGGCCTTGTTGCTAATGATATCGGCTTTTCCATTAAATAAATGCGCTACAGCATGCTCAGTATCATGTAAATAAAAGCGATGCATAAGCTCAATATTGTTAGTGCGTTTATTAAAAAGCACCGTAGTAACCGATGACTTTAGTTGATGCGCCATACTTGGCGCAGCAACTAAAAGGCAAACAATAATAAGCAAAAAGCGCATTATTGTTGCTCCTCACCATCTTTTTTCTCGTCTTTTTTAAGCTCAGTTTTAATGTCTTGCATAATATCTCGACTTACTTTCGCTTTACTCTTTTTCTTTTTATACACTTCAATACGTGAAGGAATAATACGACGAGGGTAGTTGTTGTTCTCAACATCTACATCAGCTGTTTCCCAGCGAGGGTCAACGCTTACCGATACCAATGGCTTATTTTTATCTGTAACAATAAGCTTTTGTACATTTTTGTGATTACGGCGCCAAATTTCAGCCGGAATGTAACGCTCTTCGGTTGTGCCATCTTCATAAGTTAGCTCTAATAAAATAGGCATTACCAAGCCACCTAGATTTGAAAACTCCATAACATAGTAGTTTTTATCTTCTTCAAGCGCGCGATCTAGCGTTTTACGCTCCCACGGCTCTAAGCCTTTTAAAAACTTGTTGTACGCGTTACGTTCTTTATTGGTAACAGTAAAGCGGTCGTTTTCGTCGTAAAAGTCGGTAATATCTGGATTTTTTTCAACCCAAGTTTGCTTACCTTCTTCACGGTTGCGCTTAACAAATAGTGATGTTGGTTTGTCTGCTTCTATATCGCGTAAGCGTTTAAAGTCAATATCAGGGTTTTTAGTATCTAAACGTAATTGATACACTTTATCTAACGAGATATCTACATGGTCGGTGCTGTAAAACCAGCCGCGCCAAAACCAATCTAAATCAACACCAGAGGCTTCTTCCATCGTACGGAAAAAATCTGCTGGAGTAGGGCGCTTGTATTTCCAGCGCTGTGCGTACTCTTTAAAAGCAAAGTCGAATAAGTCACGGCCTAAAATAACTTCACGTAAAATATTCAGTGCCGCGGCTGGTTTAGTATAAGCATTAGGCCCTAAACGTAGTACGCTGTCTGACTGAGTCATAATAGGTACTTGGTTTTGCGATTTCATGTAGCTCACAATATCGCGCGGCTCAACACCCCACGGTATAGTTGGGTCCCATTCACGCCCTGCAACGCCATCTAAAAAGCTATTTAAACCTTCGTCCATCCAGGTCCATTGGCGCTCATCAGAGTTTACAATCATAGGGAAGTAAATATGGCCAACTTCATGAATAACCACACCAATTAAAAAGCGTTTTTCAGCTTGAGAATAAGTACGCGAGCCATCATCTTGCAGCTCTGTACGGGGGCCATTAAAAGTGATCATTGGGTATTCCATACCACCTACAGGGCCATTTACCGATTGCGCTACAGGATATGGGTAATCAAATGAATAGCGAGAGTACACTTCCATCGTATGTACTACAGATTCAGTTGAATACTTTTTCCATAAATCGCCACCCTCTTTAGGGTAAAACGACATAGCCATCACTAAAGGTTGTTCATCGCCACCTTGCTGGTAGCCCTTTGCATCCCACATAAATTTACGCGACGACGCCCACGCAAAGTCACGCACATTTTCTGCTTTAAAGTGCCATGTTTTTGTTTTATCGGTACCTTGTTTTTCGTTTTCTAACGCTTCTTCTTCAGTAACAATAAATACAGGGCGTTTTGCTGTTTCAGCTTTTTCTAAGCGGTTACGCTGCGTGCGAGTAAGCACTTTGCTTGCGTTATCTAACTTACCTGTTGCCGATACAATATGATCAGCAGGTACAGTAATTTCTACATCGTAATCACCAAACTCAAGCGTAAACTCACCACGGCCTAAAAACGGCTTGTTTGTCCATGCTTCGTAATCGGTGTAAGCAGCTAAACGCGGAAACCACTGCGCAAGTAAAAATATATCGTTGCCATCTTCTTCAAAGTGCTCGTAACCAGAACGTGCACCTACGGCATCTTCTTCAACAATGTTAAAAGCAAAGTTCATACTAAACTCAGCTTCTTTGCCTGGTTTTAGCGGCTCGTTTAAATCTATACGCATTAGCGTATCAACAACAGTAACGCGCAGTTCATCGCCATTGTCATCTTTTACATTGCTAATTGTATAGCCTAGCTCGTTGTCGCTCATAAATTGCTGACGACGTAGCTCACCTAAACTTAATTTAGCCGGCTTTTGCGCAGGTAAACTATTTAGCGTGCTTTTAAACGTTTTTGTGGTTTCGGCAATTGAGTCGCTTTTAAAAATATTTTGATCTAACTGTAACCACAAATATTTAAGTGTATGCGGCGAGTTATTTTTATACTCAATGCTTTGGCTTGCTGTTAAGCGTCGCTTTTTCTCATCAAGCTTTACATCTATGTCGTAATTAACACGTTGCTGCCAGTATTTTTCGCCTGGCTCACCTGCGGCACTACGATAAACATTTGGGGTAGGAAGCGCTTCGTCTAACTGGCGAAACTTATCAACGAATGAGCCTTTAGTTTGCTCAACGGATGACGCTAACACAGCGCTCGACATTGCCAGAGGCAACACAAACGCGCTTAGCGTAAGAACTGTTTTTTTCATTATGAGTCCTAGTGGAATTTTGTGAGCGTACTTTGACAAAGTTACTATTTTTGTTCAATTAATTAGCGACCAACCGCCCATTAAACACGGTAATATTCACGTTGTTTTAACATGCTTTTTGAATCAGTAAATTAAGCCGCTTTTAAAACTGTAAAGGGGGTTTACACTTCACAGCTAGTTGATCTGTATTAATTAAGGTACAAACGCAGTATTTATAAGGGTTCAGGCCTAATTCATGCCATTAGCTTAGGATTAAATTAAGGTGCAAAAATATGTTGTTTTAATTGAGCTTAAATTTATAGCGTTAGCAGTGTTTACATGGTTTTAATGCGCTCAGGTTCAATGCAAATTAAGCAGCATATTTAAACTAAAGGAGCCCGATATGAAATTTTACATTGTAAAAAAAGATCATCAGCTCGAAGCTATCCCTGCTGATAAAGACTTACTAGAGCGCTACGAATCAAACCAATATTCGTATGTTAATGTGGTGTCGGCATGCAATAAGCAAGATGCACTAAAACGCCTATCTACTGAACAAAAACACAGTAAAAAGTGGTTAATAATTGGCGCAAATATTGCCGTGATCTCACTAATATTAACTATTTATACGATAAATTAAAAATAGTGAAATTTTAGGTTGATATTTAGTGCATTTTATATTTAAAATCGCCCACTTTTTTTATTTGAGCATAATAAAATCGTTACAATTATTCTCAAATATGTACTTATTACCAGTAAGCAATGTGGTGGGTGTATGGATTTTTATATCCTAAAAAAACAACAAGAGCTAATAGCCATTCCAGCAAATCAGCAAAGTTGTAAGCAGTATCTAGACTCAGGTTATTTTTATATTGATAAAGTAGCCGCCTGTAACGAAACGAATGCCATAAAAGCATTGCAAGCAAAGCAAACTAAAAGTTTAAAAATGCCGCTAGGCATGGCTTTGTTAGCGCTTCCTGTCATTATTATTGCTATTTATAGTTTTACCTAAACTAAAGCCCTCCCGAGGCTTGCATCTTTACTTGCCTTGGGTATATTGGCGCTCTTATGGTTTTTTAAGAGCGCGATATGAAAGTTCTCCACACCTCAGATTGGCACCTAGGCCAACAATTTTATGAACATGACCGCCGTGATGAGCACGCTGCATTTTTTACTTGGCTACTTAGCACCCTTGTAGAGCAACACATAGATATACTTTTAGTTGCAGGCGACATTTATCATACAGCCACACCCAGTGCCAGCGCCGAAAACCAACTTTACCAATTTATAAAAGATGCTAAAAAGCGTTGCCCGCAATTGTACGTTGTTATTATTGCCGGTAACCACGACTCAGCAAATCGTATATTAGCGGCGCAGCCCTTACTTGCTCAGTTTGACACCCATGTAGTGGGGCGCTTTGAAGTAACCGACCCAGCCAATACCGTGATTGAAATAAATACGCAAAATAAACGCGCTGTAATCGTCGCTATGCCTTTTTTACGTACCAGCGATATAAGTTCACTTAGTCATACTAAAAACGGCCCTAGTTACGCACAAGGCGTTGAAAAAGCCTATAAGCTTGCACTTGATCACGCCTATAGCATTAACGCGCAAAATTCACCGTTAATTGTAATGGGGCATTTACATGCCAAAGGCGGTGATATTTCAAGTGACTCAGAACGTAATTTAGTGATTGGTGGGGAGGAGTCTATTTCGGCCAATGTATTTGGTAACAAGGCAGACTACGTAGCACTGGGGCATTTACACAAAGCGCAGCAAGTCGCTAAAAAAGACGTTATTCGTTACAGCGGTACGCCTATTCCTATGTCGTTTTCAGAGCGTAACTACACGCACCAAGTTAATGTAATAGAATTTAAAAGTGATGAAAAACAAACTATTAGCACATCTGTAAACCCCCTTTACATTCCACGCTCTGCTGAAGTAATTATTTTACCAAAAGGGGAGTGCGTGCCATTAAGCGACTTATGCGAGCAAATTAAAGCGATCGATACATCACAACATACTATTGCCCCTTATTTACGCGTAAAACTTAAATCAAGTGATACCGACACCACCTTTAGGGAACAAATAGAGCAAGCACTTGAGGGTAAACACGTAAAATTTTGCGGCATTGAGCGGGTACGAGAACAAACCATAACAAGCGATAACAGCGCCGTATTTGAAGATTTAAGCGAAATTGAAATGCTCAACCCATTAAACTTATTAGAACAAGCCTTTGCAAACGACAAAGATATGGCCGGCCAAGCTGTACCAGATGAGCTAAAAACACTGTTAAACGATGTAATAAGTGAGCTGACGGAGCAAGAGCAACTATGAAAATAACCGCAGTTCGTATTCATAACTTAGCCTCAATAGTCGATGCCGAAATCGACTTTACTCAAGCTCCACTAAAAGACGCTGGTTTATTTGCAATAACCGGCGACACAGGCGCAGGTAAAAGCACCTTTTTAGATGCTATTTGTTTAGCGCTTTATACTAAAACAGCGCGCTTAAAAGGCGATAAAGGCAACTTAATTGATTTTAACGGCGACAGCATAAAGCTAAACGATGCGCGTAACTTACTGCGCAGAGGCAAATGGGAAGGCTTTGCTGAAGTTGATTTTGTTGGCCAAGATAAACAATTATACCGCGCACGCTACGTTATTACCCGTACCCACAAAAAGGCAACAGGCAAGTTAAAAGTGGCTGAGCATACATTACTAACCTTGCCCGATGAAACCCTAATAGCCGATAAAAGCCAAACCATAAAAGAAGTAGAAAACAAAATAGGGCTAAGCTTTGATCAGTTTTCGCGTGCGGTATTATTAGCACAGCACGAGTTTGCCGCCTTTTTAAAAGCCACAGGCGATGAACGCGCACAACTTTTAGAATGTTTAACTGGCACCGATAAATTTAGCTTAATAGGTAAACGTATTTTTGAGCGTAATAAAGCGCTAAAAGATCAATATGAATTACTTAATGCAAGCCTTGCAAGCTACACCTTGTTAAGCGATGACGAATTAAGTGCTAAACAAACCCTGCGCGATGAGTTACTTAAAAAAATTGAGCAAACTAAAAAAACGCATGCAGCAACAGAGCAAAACTTAAATTGGTATAAGCAAGCAGCTAGCTTATCGCAGGCACTAGAACACGCAATAAAGCAGCAACAACACGCGCAACAACAGCTTGATGCAATAGCAAAGCAAAGTGAGCAAGCTAAACAAGCACAAAGCGCCCTTGAAATAAAAGACAACCGCAAACGTCATGATTACTTAACGGCGCAAAACAAAGCACTTAGTACGCAAATAAGCGATTTAAAAGCGATTGACCATGCTGCGCTTATAAAAGAGCAGGCCGCAACACTTACAACAAAGCAAAGCGAGTTAAAAACAGCGCAAGAGCAAAAGCAAACGGCAGAGCCAATTATTGCAAAAGCCCGCGAGCTCGACAGCCAACTTGCTATACACGCACAAACTATTACAAGCCTAACTCAGCAAAGCGAAAAAGAGCAGCAGCAACTTAGCGAATTACAAACGCAGTACACGCAAAGCCAACATGCACTTGATGCGGCAAACAAACTCAGCACTGGGCATCAAACGTGGCTAAACGAGCACACGCAGCTTAAACCATTGGCTAATGATTGGAATTATTACCAACATAGCTTTAATACGTATTTAAGTGCCAATGAGCAAATAAAGGCAACCGCTTCGCAAAACCAACAGCTGTTAGAAGAGCAAACTAAACAAGCGGCGCTGTTAGCTGAGCAAACTAAAAAAGTAGAGCTGCAAGAGCAACAACTTGCGCATCAACAAAAAGATCTTAACCAACTAAGTGAGCAACAACGCCAATTTAATATTGAGCAATGCGATAGCAAACTTAAAAATATTGAATATTTAAAAGATCAGCGTTTGCGCTACCAACAGTTTAATCACGAAATAAAACACAGCACACAACAACAAGCTGCGGTTGCGGCCAAGCTTGTACACAGTGAGCAAACGCAAACAACATTGCAACAAAGCTTAGCCTCGTGCGAGCAAGCACTTAAACACAGTGAATACGCATTAAACCAAGCTCGCCTGCGTGCCAGCGAAAACGTAGAGCATTTACGCACGCAGCTTACCCCTAACGAGCCATGTGTAGTGTGCGGGGCAAAAGAGCACCCGTATGCAAGCAGCCAAAACCCGCAATTAAATAACCTAATAGCCGATTTTGAAACAAGTTATAACCAAGCTAAGCAGCAACACGATAGCGCCCAAGCTAAGCTGCACCAGCACCAAACTCAACATGCTGTACTTGTCACTGAGCACGCCCAATACAGCCAAGCCATACAGAGCGCACAGGCAAAGCAGCTAGAAATTAAAACAACAATGCAAGGGGCACGTACAGAGCTTAACGACTTAACAGCACAGCAGCTTGATGAAACATACGCCCAGCTCAGCAGTCAAAAGTCGCACTATTTTGAATCGCAAAAACAGCAAACAGCCCTGCAAGAAAAAGTAAATCAGCTAATAAGTAACTTAAAAACCGAGCAACATACACAGCAGCAATTGCATAATCAGCATGTTGAATTAACCAATAAGCTTGGCCAAATAAGCACTAAACATGCAGAGCTAAATACGCAAGTTAACGAGCTTACCAGCACCCTTAATGCACAGTTTGAGCACAGTGACTTTTGGCAGCAATTGCAAAACAACACGCTTAATATGAGCGATTTAAGCCAGCAGGTTGAGCAGTACCAGCAAACACAGGTTCAGCTTGAACAAAGTCAAAAACAAATAGACAGCGCTAATCAGCAATTACAGCAACTCACACCGCTAATTGCTAAAAGTGAGCAAGCGCTTAAGGTTTTAAAAGACGATTTAACCAAAGCGCAACAACTGCAAAACACCACACGCACAGAGCGCCTTGCTTTATTTAACAACGAGCCACTAAGTGCCGATGATTACCAAGCAAAACTTAATGCGCAGCTTGAGCAGTGCCAAAAGGCGTTACATACAAGCCAACAAGCCTACGACAGCGCAATTAAAAAACGCGATGAGCACGCTATAACCCTCAAAAATATTGAGCAGCGCTTGGCAGAGCAAATTCAAGAGCAAAGTACACTTGAAGAACGCTACAATGCCTGGTTTAGCGACTTTAAAGCGCAATATAGCGAGGTAAATCACGAACAGATCGCTATTTTACTAACTCTCACTAGTGAGCAAATAAAAGAGCAATTAATGCAGTTTGAGCAGCGTTTAGCAGCACTTACAGACGCAAATGCAGCGCTTAAGCAACAGCAAAAGGCGCAAACAGATCACCAAAATACTAACAAGCCCGAAAAAAGCGAAAGCCAATTAGCAGAGCAAGAAACGACCTTAGCCAATGAGCAAACTGAGCTACAAAATAGTTTGCTTGGCACTAATACCGCGCTTGAGCAAAACAATCAAAACGCCACAGCACTTAAAGGCAAACACGCTGAACTTGCTACCCTTAAAAAGCAGGTAGAGCAGTGGCACGTGCTTAATAAAGTATTAGGGGATGCAACCGGTAAAACCATGCGTAATTTAGCGCAAACACAAACCCTTAAAATATTGCTGCATTATGCTAACAGCCATTTAAAAACCCTCAATAAACGCTACGAGCTCACTGCCATTGCGCAATCGCTCGATATAGCCATTATTGACCGCGATATGGCCGACGAACAACGCTCTGTTAATACGCTCTCTGGTGGTGAATCTTTTTTAGTATCACTAGCACTGGCATTAGGGCTTGCATCGCTTTCTTCAAACAAAGTGCAAATCAACTCTTTGTTTATTGACGAAGGGTTTGGTACGTTAGATAGCGAAACACTCAGCGTTGCTATGGACGCACTCGACTCATTACAAGCACAAGGCCGTAAAGTAGGGGTTATATCGCATGTGAGTGAAATGAGTGAACGCGTAGCCACGCAAGTACATGTAAGTAAAAAAAGTGGTGGATACTCCACTGTTGAAGTCTTATAAAGGAGTTAAAAAATGCCAACATTCACAGGCGAGCAAGCAACGCATTACAACGACCGCATTACCCGTTTAGTCCCTGGTTATGAGCTATTGCACCAACTTACTAATGCTCAACTTAAAGCAACCCTTAAAGATAACGCACATATTTTAGTCGTGGGCGCAGGCACAGGCAAAGAAATACTCGCCCTTGCCGCGCTTAACCCTACTTGGCAATTTACCGCACAAGATACCTCTAGTGATATGCTCGCAATTGCTAAACACGCGTTTGAAGAGCACGGCATAGCAAAGCGCGTTAATGTTATTGAAGGCGAGCTTGATAAGCTATCTACTAAGGCCGATGCGGCGCTATGCCTACTCGTAATGCACTTTTTAAAAGACGACGGCAGCAAAAAGCAGCTATTAAAAAATATTAAAGCTAATTTAAATAAAGGCGCAAACTTATTTATTAGCGATTTAATGAAACCCGAAACCGACTTTGAGCGCGAAGCACAAATTACTGTGTGTGCCGATTTGGGCTTAAGTGATGCAGGGCAAGCCTACACAGCTCAAAACTTAGACAGTGAATTTTACCCACTTGATAGAATGCGCTTTAGCGAGTTACTTAATGAATGCAAATACGGTATTCCTAAGCTTTATTTTAAAGCGCTTGGTTTTAGCGGATACGTTGTTTAACTTATCTTGAAGGATGCGGCCTGCACCATTTAACCGTATGTTTATGGCGCGGTATGGTTTTACATTCTTTATTAGAATCGGCACCTGGCTCGCTAACATATTGCGAGCTTGGTGCTACACTGGCACAGCCTGCGGCCAATAATATCGCAAATACGGGTATTAATTTTTTCATTTCATCACCTATTAAAATCTGTATTTAAGCGCTTTGCAGTTACTGTTAATGCAGAGCGCTTATTTGTTTAATTTGCCACGTCACTCACCAATATGGCGGGTAGTTATGCATCTACAAAAATAACTTCGCCAGTAATAAAGCCATCAACCGAGCGCTCAAACGCTTTACCTACAAGCTTGCTTGGTACGGGTTGAAAACCTGGCATCATTTCGCCATATACGTCCCACGCTTCTTCAAGCACAGTAGGGTTAACCACATTAATACGCGTGCCACGTGGCATTTCTAGTGATACGCATTTTGCAAACGTATCTATTGCGCCGCTTGTTGTTGCATCGGCAATCGCAAAAGGAATCGGTTTAACGTTTAAAATACCGCTAATGAGCGTAAATGAGCCGCCATCAGCAATGTACTTTTGACCAATACGTACAAGGTTAATTTGCCCCATCATTTTGCTCATAATGGTCGTCATCCACTGCTCTTCGCTCATATCAGCAAAGGTTTCGTATTCGCATAAACCCACTGTATTAACTACCGCATCAAAGTGGCCTACTTTTTCGTACAAAGCGGTAATTGACGCTTCACTCGTAATATCAACAATATGATCTACATCGCCCGAGCGACCCGCCGTAATTACTTTATGCTTAGATAAACCGGTCAATGCCGCTTGACCCATTTTGCCCAGTGCACCGATTAAAATTACTGTTTTCATTGTTTGCTCCAATTATCCAATTTAGTGTGTAGGGGCATAGTAAGGGGGTAGCTCGACAATTAGAAACAACCACTTCATGTAAGTGATACAAAAATAAATGGTAATGTGATACGTTAATAATGCTAAAACAACAAAGGCATTGGCATGAGTAAGTTAGACAGGCTAGATATAAAGCAGCTGCGTATTTTCCAGGCGCTCATTCGCGAAAAAAACGCATCAAAAGCGGCGAGTAAATTAGGCTTAACCCAACAAGCTGTGAGTGAGCAACTCAAAAAGCTGCGTGATGTATTTAACGACCACCTGTTTTTAAGAAAAACCACCGGCTTTGTGCCAACGCCTTATGCAGAAGAGTTATCGGTAGATATAGACAAGCTGCTAAACGATTTTCAGGCATTATTAGCGCCTAAAATATTTGATCCAAAAATAGTTGATGGTGCGTTTGTAATAGCCGCTACCGACTACGCACAGCAAGTTGTTTTACCAGCGCTTGTAAAAGAGTTAAGAGAGCAAGCGCCTAATTTAAAATTAATAATAAGAGACTTTGAACTCGACAGCCTGCACGATTTAATGGAAAACGGTAAAGTTGATTTAGCCATTGCCTTCCCCGACTACATACCAAGTACTTACCCCATTATTAAGTTATTTGAAGAGCAACATATTTGCGTTACTTCAGCTAACTCATCAATAGCAGGTACAAAACCAACCCTTGCACAAATAGCCAGTTACCCAAGCATTATAGCCTCGCCTTCGCGCCCAAATTTTAAAGGCTCTATTGACGATTGGTTTAAAAGCTTTGATTTAACGCGCAATGTAGTTGTATCGGCACCGTGTTTTTCAATTGTGCCTATGTACCTAGAAACCACCGACTCCATCGCGTTTTTACCCTCACGCGCGGTAAGCTCAGAACTGGTAAAAATAGAGCTACAGCAGCTGCCAGCTCCGTTTGATGTAATAGCGGCGTGGCATCCACGCTACAATAAAAACCCACTGCATAAATGGGTAGTGTCAAAGTTAGTGGTTGAGTAATTTGGATATATTAATTCTGATCAAACGCTTAAGACAAGCTCATCCTAAAACGTAGGTCGGTTAAGCGAAGCGCCACCCGATGCGCTAATATCCACATCACCTAACATGTTGCTGTGCCCGCAAACTCAAGAAATCTCACCAAGTGCTTTCATCGCGGCCTGCGCTTTATCGGTTTGTACAAAAATATGATCGTGATAAAACGCAGCTACTACGTTAGCGCTTATATTATGCTCGGTTAATTTGGCCGATACCGCAGCGGTTAACCCAACAGCCTCAAGGCTTGAATGCACATTAAGGGTAATTAAATTATATTTAGCTTCATACGTAATACCGGCTTTATTGGCTGTATCTGCATTTAAAATAAGGGTTAGGCCTTCTTCTTCAACGTAACTGGCAAGCGGGTTTAAATAAACGTAGTCAGCAAGGTTGCCTGCTAAACAGCAAAATATATATTCACCTTGTTTAAGCTCAGGGTTCATTGATTTTAATAACGTATTTAGCTCTAAAATTCCCGCCATGTTGAGTCCTTACATTTTTAATTAGATGTTTTAAGCTTGGCAACTAGCTCGCTTAATCGGGCTATTTTAATATTACTTAACTGCCGGTAATCAAAGTACGGGCACACGATAATGTTATTCGTTGTATCAATTGCAAACTCATCGTCTAACCAATTAAATTGCGCATTAAGCTTACCTTGCTGTAATAAGTTTTTAGCATGGGTTCGCCCAGCAATAATATGCAGTTGATTTTTATTTGCGCCGTTAATAATGGGCGCACTAAATAACAGCGCTGTTTTACTGTTTTTTTGCAGTAAAAATGTATCGCGATACGCTTGCCAGCTAGCGGCTTGTTTAGCAAAGCTGTAATGCTCACTCGGTAGCGCAAACAACACTTTAGCGTATACGTTAAACACTTTACGCCAGCCATTCCCGCAGTGCTGGTTTATGGTATTTATTTGCTCGTTTATTACAGGCTCAACACTGTGTAGGGTTGCAAAGTAGGGCATAGGCGGCGCTTTTGCCACATAAACGCCTACGCTAAAGGCTTGCTCACCTAAGCCAATTAGTTGCTCACTCACACTAGCTCGCCTTTTTCTGCGCTAAAATACGGTCGAGGTTATTAGCAAAGTTTTGGCGGTCGGTTTGGCTAAGCGGTGGTGGCCCGCCACTCATTTCTACGCCGCTTGAGCGCATGGTATCCATAAAGTCGCGCACGTTTAATAACGAGCGAATATTCTCTGGCGTGTAAAGCTCACCGCGTGGGTTAAGTGCTTGGCCACCGTTATCTATAACTTCACTGGCTAGCGGTATGTCGCCAGTAATAACTAAATCGCCTTTTTCTACACGCTTTACTATTTCGTCATCGGCCACATCAAACCCGCTCGAAACCTGTACGCGGCTTATAAATTTTGAAGGCGGAATGCGCATTGCATGGTTAGCTACTAAAATGGTTGGTGTTTGCGTGCGCTCTGCGGCTCTAAAAAGTATTTCTTTTATTACCACAGGGCATGCGTCGGCATCTACCCATATTTTCATGCTTAAATCTTTTAATTGCTCTAGTATTTAGCTGATCCTATAGCAATTTATTTTAATCGGCTAGCAAACTTTATTGGCTTAGAGCCGTACAAACAACATCACTTTTAAAAAGGAGCTTTCATGAAGGCCATTACGACTATTTTACTCATTACAGGGTTATTTTTACTCACCGCCTGCACAAGCGCACCTGAGGGCATTACTCCGGTTAAAAACTTTGACCTTGAGCAATACAAAGGTAAGTGGTACGAAATTGCCCGCCTTGATCACTCATTCGAAGATGGTATGGAGCAAGTAACCGCGACTTACACCGTAAATGACGATGGCACAGTAAAAGTGCTCAACAAAGGTTTTATAACTAAAGAGCAAAAGTGGGATGAAGCACAGGGCTTAGCTAAATTTGTAGAAGGGACTGACACAGGCCATTTTAAAGTCTCGTTTTTTGGCCCATTTTATGGTGCTTACGTTATTTTTGAATTAGACCAAGACGACTACCAATATGCGTTTATTACAAGTTATAACCGCGACTTTTTATGGTTTTTATCGCGTACACCTACCGTTAGTCACGAGCTTAAACAACATTTTATAGCTAAAGCAAACAAACTAGGCTTTGCTACAGAGCAAGTTATTTGGGTTAAACAGTAGGTTATTTAGCTATGTAAAGGGGCTTTACAGTTGTTGAGCAAATGATTGTTACAGCTGTAATAAAACGATCATCTCACTGTAAGGTAAGTTAAATATGTTAGGGCTATATTAGCTGCACTTGCAACGAGACATGCAAGTGTTGGACATACTGAATATCCCCCTATTGTTGGCAAGCTTTATAGCTTGCCATTTTTTTGTCTAAAATTAATGGCTTTCTTTGGATCAGGTTTTTACTAACTAAAGTGAATTTACTGCCAGTAATAGCCCTGATAAGCCAATCAGTAACATATTTAAAAAGCTAAATGGCTTAATTAACTTTTCTATAAAATTATAAAAAATCGTTATAATTAATACACTTAGACCCATAAAGCCACAAAACAGTAAAGCACCGTATCCCTGCTGCGTAACCACGCAGAACAATAAACTTAGTAAAATACTGATCCAGGCAACTATTAGTAGCAAATTACTTTGCAGCTTAGAGGGACGCGTTGTAAACACCGTTTTAAAATGCGCTGGTTTTGCCAAAGCAAAACCATTAAAAGCAAACAAACAGAGGCTAAAGCTAAGTAAATCAATCATGCTTTTTGCCTCTTTTTATTATCGGCTAGGTTATTAGCTGTTTTTTTAGATGCGCTAGAAGCAGTACGTAATTTTTCGGTTTGTACTAAAAACAGTATGCTAAACAGTAAAAATACCGCATCGAAAATAAACAAGGCCCATTGTTTATTAAGTAAGTAGCTCACTATATTGCCCTGTGTGGTGAGCGCATTTATTGCCGGTACACTCAAACACGCGAGGGCATTTATGGCTGCCATTACACGCCATTGCAGCCTATCGCGCTTTAAAAGTGCCATAACGGCAACCACTAACCATGCTAAAAAGAACGCTGTAACTTCTTTTTCACCACGCCCTGCTACGGTCGGGCTAAGTAATCTATTGGCAATAAAAAAGGCGCAGGTAGCCAGTGGTAAACCCATAATGGTGGCAAGGTTTAAACCTTCGACTAACTGTAAGCCAAATGAGGCTTTACCCTTATTACGCTCGCGTATGCGTTTAGCCCACATTATGCAGCCAGAGCCAATCATTACGCAGCCTGCAATTCCGCCAAGTACGTATAACCAGCGCAGTAAAGGCGTAGCAAAGCGCCCTGTATGCATAGAGTTAAGTGATTCATAAAGTGCTTTACTACTGCTAAGTTCGTCATCAGTTTGTGCAACTAACTCGCCGGTAGCACCACTAAACAAAAGCCGCGGAGATTGATCGCGAAGCGCCTTTGCAGGGCTTACCAATACCGTTACTGTTGAAGCGGCCATATTCGGTTTACTAACCTGAACACGCGTAATATCTGCACTAGGCCACTTGGTATAAACTTGATCCAAAATAGTGTTTATAGGGAGCAATTCTGCACTGCCTTGGGCGTTATTAGTCACGTTATTGCTAGGTGTTACATCGTTAAAAAAGCCACGCATACCCTTGTCGTACGTCGTTAACGCAGGGTAGGGGAACAACATAAATATAAGCGTAATAATGCCTGTGTAGGTAATCATTAAATGAAACGGTAGGGCAAGTACCGAGCTTAAATTATGTGCATCTAACCAGCTACGAGTCCCTTTATTGCGCCTAAAGGTAAACATATCTTTAAATATGCGCTTATGAATAACCACGCCCGAAATTATTGCCAGCAGCATAAAAAAGCTGGCAAAACACACTACCCAGCGACCTGTTATGGCATCTAAATAATAAAGCTGATAATGCAACCGGTAAAAAAAGTTACCACCTTTACTTTCAACAAAAGGAGGCAGCGCTTTCATGGTGTTTGGGTTTAATTGGGTATTTACAAACTGGCTGCGGCGCTGCCCTGGCTCTTTAGGTTTTGCATAGCCATATACCAAATACGGTATTCGCTCTTCGGGCAAGGTAATACGCCAACTAGGGGAATTTTCAGCGTGCTGATTTAAATAATCAAAGCCCTTAATAATTTGCTGCCTTTGCGCGGCCACTCTGTCGGTTTGGGCTTGCACATTGTGTATAGCCGGCTGATTCCACAGATTTATTTCGTCTCTAAAAAAGCTCGCTGTGCCTGCAAAAAATATTACGTAAATAATCCAACAGGTAAGTAAGCCCACCCAGGTATGTAGCCAGGTCATCGACCTAAAAAAACTGTCTTTCATAGCCAACCCTTCAGTAATGCCAATATAGCAACAAAAAAACCTGTACTTAGTAAAATACTGATCCAAACAGTTTTTAACGACTTAACCGAAAACGCATAAATAAACACTGCGGCGTAAATTAAAATACTGATAGACACACACAGTAATACGGCATCTTGCTTAGGAATGGGCAGCAGTACACTTAATAATGAAATACACGCTGAGGTAAACGCATAACCACCCACTATGGCAATAATAAAACGCAAAAATACTAACACTCTATAGCTTTGGGCCACCTTTAGAAGCGCAGCTAGGTTAGTTTTTGTAAAAGGTGCTATGTGCAGAGGTGCCTGCATAGTTAACAAATCCCTTATTCAAATACGAGAATAAAAATAAGGCGTTATTATAAAGCTTACAAATACAAAAGATAGCGATTCTCATTTGTATATTCTAGTTAATTTAACATTAGTGCCTAGCATGTTAGTAAAATACTGATCTCTGCTGTTTTAGGGTTATTGCTTAGCTAATTACGAAGGTTTACAGTGGTCAATACTGGCAAGCCAAAGAGTAAATTTAAAATGAGCAACCACGAAAAACTAAATTATGTAGAGTTTCCCGCGTGCGATTTAACAGCCACAAAAAGCTTTTTTACTAACGTGTTTAACTGGCAATTTACCGACTACGGCCCAGAGTATACGGCGTTTAGCGGCCAAGGGCTTGATGGTGGCTTTTTTAATGCACCGCTTAAATCACTTACTCAACATGGGGCCGCACTGCTGGTGTTTTACAGTAACGACATTAACGCAACCTATAAAAAAGTAGCGCAATATGGCGGCAAAATAGTAAAACCTATTTTTGAGTTCCCCGGTGGCTGCCGCTTTCATTTTACCGAGCCCAGTGGTAACGAATTTGCCGTATGGTCAGAAAACAATAAACATATCAAATAATTAGCTGTTATTTTTAGGTGAGATCACGATTTTACCAACTAATAACTAATTTGAGTAAAATAAACCGATTTTTTACCAACTCATTAGGTCTAAATGGCCATTTAGAACAAAATTTAAGCATTTAAGGCCAGATTTATATGGATCCGATCAATTTAATTGAGCAAGTTAGTAAATGCGTGATCTGTGAACCTCATTTACCGTTAGGTGCTCGCCCCGTTATACAATTTAATGCCAATGCGCGTATTTTAATTGCCGGCCAAGCACCGGGCATAAAAGTACACGAAACTGGCAAGCCTTTTAACGACGCAAGCGGAAACCGCCTACGCGAGTGGCTTGGGCTAAGTGTTGATGAGTTTTATGATCCGCAAAAAATAGCTATTTTACCTATGGGATTTTGTTACCCTGGTAAAGGTAAGTCGGGCGACTTACCCCCGCGTAAAGAATGTGCACCCGCTTGGAGAGCGCAATTACTGGCCGCTCTGCCAAATTTAGAGCTTACAATCGTGCTCGGTAAATACGCGCAGGCTTATCATTTACCGCATACTAAAAACAGGCCCTTAACCGAGTTAGTAAAATCGTGGCGTGAATATTGGCCGGAGCATTTGGTGCTACCACACCCAAGCCCACGCAATAATATTTGGCTTAAAAAGAACCCATGGTTTGCACAAGATGTACTGCCAGAACTTGCTGAGCGCGTTGCTGCAATATTAAATGAAGAACCACAATGAACAGCTATAAATCAAACGGTTATATGCTTGTAAAGGGGCTTTACAGCACCAAAGAGCTAAATAAAATTAAGCCAATAATTAATGCATTTCATACACAGTGGAAGGCTAATAACCGTGAGCTTTATAAATCCCGTGCCATTAATAGTTCAGGCATAACAAATAGTGAGTATTTAACGGCGCAGCAAAACGAAGCCTTATTTAGTTTAATAGCTGATAACAAATTAATTAAGCGTGTAAAACAGGCGATTAGTGAGCCACTGTTTTTAAATACCCAGTTATTTTTTAATCCCGTTAATGTTACACAAAAAAATTATTGGCATCGCGATATGCAATACCATTTAAATGTGCAAGAGCAACAAGCTGCGTTAAACGGGCCCGACGTAGTGCACTGCCGGTTAGCCCTTGAAGACGAACCAGGCATAGAGCTTGTGCCCCACTCGCATAAAAATTGGGATACACCAGAGGAGCTAAATGTACGTTTTGCAAAAAATAATAAGCTGCCAAGCGATAACCTAACTACAGGCAAAGTTATTAAACTTAATGCGGGAGACTTACTGTTGTTTTCAGCCAATATGATTCACCGTGGCTTATACGGCAAAAACCGTTTAGCACTGGATATTATTTTTTGCGAAAATGCACCACAGCTTACTGCCTTTATCAATGCAGCAAACACCCCAAGCTCGGCAATCGCAAATAAAACTGCTAATCCGCAAGTATTTTTTAACCCACTTTAAACCCGCTATAACCCCATTTAGCACAACACTTTTTCGCTTAACTATAAATATTACTAATAGTGTTGAATAAATAAACATCACTGTTATTTATTTTAAGACTCGTCAGTATGAAATAGACGCAAAATTATCCAATAAAAATAACCTCTATAATGGAGTTGCAGCTATGACAACTGAACACACACAGTCACACACACGTTTAAAACCTGCTTTTTTAAAGCAAAAAGCACTTACTTTATTTACGCTCAGCGCATTAAGCGTGGGTATGGCACAAGCTGGCGAGCAAAAAGTAAATAACAGCGAGCTTGAAACCATTACCGTCACCTCGCAAAAGCGGGTGCAATCGCTACAAGATATTCCTACCTCTATTCAAGCGCTTTCTGGCGACTACCTCGAGCAAAACAGTGTTGACGATTTACTCGCCCTAAGCGAAAACCTACCTAACGTGCATATAACCGAAACCTCAAGCAGCAAACGTATTTTTGTACGCGGCATAGGCTCGGGTACTAACTCAGGCTTTGAGCAATCGGTTGCTATGTATAAAGATGGCGTGTATTTAGGGCGCGGGCATCAGGCTAAATTTCCATTTTTAGATATGCAGCGCCTTGAACTTATAAAAGGTCCGCAGTCGGTTATGTTTGGTAAAAACGCCACAGCAGGAGCCTTTAGTATGATCTCAAATTCGCCAACCGATGTACTTGAAGGCAACGTATCGGTAGAGTTTGGCTCTGACAACGAAAAGCGCTTTACCGGCGTTATAAATATTCCTGTTAGCGATGATTTAGCCATACGTATTGCCGCGTTTGATCATTCTGTTGATGGCTTTTTATATAACCAAGCGCGCCAAAGTGATGAGCAATCTAACGACTCATCAGGTGCACGTTTATCTATAGATTGGCAAATAAACGATGATATAAACGCATTGTTTAAATGGGAACACGGTGAGTTTGAATCGCATGGCTCGCGCTACCAATACATTATTGATACTCCCAACCGAGATTTACAAATAGCAAATGACCCTACTAACCCAGGCAATGTAGGGTATCGTTCACTTTTATTAAGCGACAACTCGGGCCTTGATTACACAAGTTCGGTATCGGGCGATGGTCACCCAGGTGGGCTTAATGAGCAAAGTAAAACCACGCTTGATAACGCATCACTTAAATTAACCTATAACTATGGCGAATACGAATTTACCTCTGTAACCACGTATAGCGAGTACGATTGGGACTCAACCTTTGACGCCGACTTTTCAGAAATCCCGCTTATAAAACAAGACTACTTAGAAACCTATAACCAGTTTACGCAAGAGTTTAGAGTAAGCTCGCCAACAGGGCGCACGCTTGAATACGTAGCGGGCATTTTTTACATGAGCAGCGAGCTTGAACACCCAAACGATATTTTATTTGGTGCATCGTTACTTATTCCTGATTTAGTGGGTACATCATTGGGCGTAAATGCGCTGTTTGATCAAGACCAACAAAGCTACTCAGCATTTACCGCCCTTACTTGGAATGTAAACGCGCAATGGCGCGCTAATTTTGGCCTGCGTTATCAAAAAGAAGAAAAAGAAGTAAGCAGCGTACAAAGTGTGTATAGCGTATTTGAGCCAAACACACCGCAAGCCGTACAACAATTTGCTAATGCCGCTGCGCCCACTATTGCAGGGCAGCTTTCGGGCGCGGGGGTACATAACCTTAACGCTAAGCGTGATGAATCGCACTTATCACCCAATATTAGTGTGCAATATTTAGGGTTTAACAACACCATGTTATTTGCAAGCGCTGGCATAGGCTACAAAGCCGGTGGTTTTGATGGCTCTGGCTTAAATGGCTCACAAGGTAACACGGTTGATGAAAACTCAGGCTTTGAGTTTGACGACGAAAAAGCCACAAACTTTGAATTTGGCATAAAAGCCGAGCCAATTAAAAATACTCTACAAGTAAACGCTACACTGTTTTACACCCTGTACGATGACCTACAAGTATCTGAATTTAATGGTAATGCATTTGTAGTTAAAAATGCCGCCGAAACCAAAGTAAAAGGGATTGAGCTCGATTCGCGCTGGGCAATAAATCAAAGTTGGCAGCTATCGGCAAACCTTGCGGTGCTTGATTTTGAATACGAACAATACGCCAGTGCATCGCCAACGGTTATGCAAAGCGAGCTACTTGGCCAAGCGTTTCAAGATTTAACCGGGCAAACTGGCGCGTTTGCTCCCAATTACTCAGGCAATATAGCGATTGATTACAACACCGAGGTATTTTCTAATTTAACTTTAAGTAGCAATTTAGCGCTTAACTTTAGTGACGATTACTTTTTAGAGCAAGATCTTGACCCAATAGCCAAGCAAAGTGCTTTTGAAAAGCTAAATTTACGCATAGAGCTAGCTAGCAGTGAAGGAGATTGGTCGGTGGCGTTATTGGCTAAAAATTTAACCGATAAACACACTTTTTCGCAGGCCAACGATGTGCCAGTAATTAGCTACGCACACCGTTTTTTATCAGAGCGTGGGCGCAGTTATCACGCACAATTTAATTACCGCTTTTAAGTTTGTCAGCAGGGATAAGTTGCTGGGCTAAACCTAGCAGCTTTTCTCGCATCCAACTATTTACTAAATCGTCATCGGCTTGTTCGTGCCAATACATGTGCACGGGCATTAACGGCACATCAAACGGCAAGCTAGTTACATGCACAGGCATTTGCTCTTTTAATACCTGCGCGTACGCGTTTGGCATGGTCATTATCATGTCGCTTTGGCTAATCACTTTAGTCGCCGCAAAATAATGTTCACATTTAAGCACTACATTACGGGCAAGTGCATGCTTTGCCAGCGCCATATCAATGATATCTACCTGCGCGCCTTTTAACGACACCAACGCGTGCGATGCCTTTGCGTAATTTTGTACGGTTAAGTCATTTAATATTGGGTGATCGTGCCTACAAATTAGCGAAAAATGCTCATTACAAATAAAGGTGTTTTTTATGTGGTTACTCGTTGGGGTAAGTACATCAATAACTATATCGAGCTCTTGGTTTTCGAGTGATTTTTCCATATCAACATGCGACACCTGTCGGCTGTTAATCGTGATATTGGGGGTGTTTGTGAGTAGGTCGCTCATTAGTGGCGGAAAAAATATCGATTCTAAAATATCTCTAAAGCCAAATTTAATTTCGCGCTTAAAGGCGGCTATATCAAAAAGCCGTTCGTTATTTAAGGTTGACTCTAATACCTGCACCGACTCAATAACTTGCGCTATTATTTTTTGGCAAAAAGGTGAGGGCACCATACGCCGACCGTGGCGAATAAATAATGGGTCGTCAAACTTTTCTCTAAGGCGAGAAAGCGCATGGCTAACAGCAGGTTGCGTTAAATGCAGTTTATCCGCTGCAGTGGTAATACTGCCCTCTTGATATACCGTTTTAAGTATTACAAACAGGTTTAAATCTATCTTTCCATGCATAGTATTTATGTTTAACCATTAATTAACATCACTTCTATTTATCTTAAGCGAGACTAAACTAAAGTCAACAGAGTTTAATTTAGGATTATTATGAGCAATACACTAGAGCAGCAAGCCGCAAAAATGACCATAGGCAGCGACAAATTTAAACTTATTATGCCGCCTAAATTTAGCACCCTAAACGAGCAACGCAGCTACGAAAAACAACGCCTAGCCGCAGGCTTTAGAGTATTTGCCATGTACGGTTTTGATGAAGGACTTGCTGGGCACATAACACTTCGCGACTGCATAGAGCCCGATACATTTTGGGTAAACCCTGTAGGTATGCATTTTGCGCATATTAAAGCGTCAGATCTTATTCGGGTTGATCATAAAGGTAATATTATTGAAGGCAGCACACCGATTAATAATGCCGCGTTTGCTATTCATTCACGCATACATATGGCGCGACCCGACGTAAACGCAGTAGCCCATGCCCATACACGTTATGGCCGTGCGTTTTCGGCATTAGGAGAGTTACTTAAACCAATTTCGCAAGATGCCTGCGTATTTTATGAAAACCACAGTGTATTTGATGTATTTAGCGGCGTAGTGGCCGACAGTGAAGAGGGCGATATGATAGCTAAGTCACTGGCTGATCACTGCGCTGTTATTTTGCAAAACCATGGTTTACTTACCGTTGGTTCGTCGGTTGATGCCGCAGTTGCCAATTTTGTATTGCTAGATAGCTGCTGCCAAAGCCAATTATTAGCGCAAGCCGCAGGCGAGCCTAAGCTTATTTCTCACGATGTTGCGCTACACACTAAACAAGCCAATGGCTCAGAGCTAGTTACATGGGGGAACTTTCAGCCCATGTATCAGGTTGTTGCCGCAAAAGATAACAGCTTTTTAGATTAAAACACTGGCAATAGCTTAATTTTGATAGACTAAAATTTGCGCGGTAATGGCCCACACACCCAAAGCCGCGTTTAAATACTATGCACTCACACGCAAACACACACATTATAAAGATACGTTGAGGGTTTTATGAATATAACAACAATTAAAAACCACGCCGATGTTGGCAATTTAAACCTTGCTGAAATATCACCAGAGCAACTTCCTCGCTCTACTTATCATGCCATTTTACAATCGGCAAAAAACTTTGGTGATGCAACCGCTATTGAATACATTTTAGATGGCGACTGCATTAGCGAAGCGCAAATTCCGTTTGCAAAAAGGCTTATTCATCGCATTTTAATGACCTTTAAAGGTAAAAGCTTTGCTAATCCGCACCGTAAAATGAGTTACAACGCGCTCGCAAAAAACGTAACAGGGCTTGGCAATGCATTGCACTCGTTGGGTATTACAAAAACCGAGGTTACCTCGCTGGTATTACCTAACTTCCCTGAAACCTATGTATCGCTTTGGGCAGCAGAGGCCGCAGGCATTGCAAACCCCATAAACCCCTTGCTTGATGAGTCCATAATGAAAGAAATTATGATCTCAGCCAATACCAAAGTAATCATTGCCCTAGGCCCAGTCCCTGGTAGCGATATTTGGCAAAAAGTAATGGCAATTAAAGAGCATATACCCGGCCTAAAAGCGGTTATTAGCTTATTTGGTGACGACATAGCGTGCTCGCAAAATAATAAAGTACCCGTGTATGGGTTTAAAAAGTTACTCGCGGCGCAAAGTACGCAAGCAGCTAATTTTACTTTGCCTGAGCAAAGCGATGTGTGCGCGTATTTTCATACGGGTGGTACCACCGGCCTACCAAAACTTGCCAAGCACTTGCACTTAAACCAGCTCACCAATGCAGGGCAGGTTAATTTACTTTCGCCAGTAAACGCAGGCGATACCATGCTAGTAGGTTTGCCCATATTTCATGTAAATGCGGCGGTAGCCACAGGCATAGCCTCGGTTATGAAAGGCTGTAAAATTTTACTCGCAAGCCCTTCTGGCTTTAGAGGTAAAAACATCATTCAAAACTTACTCACCCTAATTAATAATTACGATGTAGCCGTTATGACCGCCGTACCTACTGTTTACGCGGCTATGGTTGAGCAAATTACCTCGCAAAAAATATCGGTGCCACCGCTTAAAATGAAGTTTGCTATTTGTGGGGCCGCGCCGCTTTCATCAGATTTACAAGCCCTGTTTACTAAACTCACAAACACCCCACTGGTAGAGGGTTATGGCTCAACTGAGGGCAGCTCGGTAAGTACGTTAATGCCTGTAAACCCAATTAATAAAGAGGCTTCTGTAGGGCTGCCAATACCTGGTATTACGCTTAAAATTGCCGATATAAACGAGCAAGGCACGCTTGTTAAAATGTGCGATACACTCGATGTTGGCGAAATAATAATAACCGGTAATAACGTATTTCCCGGTTACGTAGAAGATGCGCATAACCAAGGCGCATGGGTAGTTGATGAAAACGGCCAACAGTATTTTAGAACCGGCGATTTAGGAAAAATAGATGAGAGCGGGTATGTATCTTTATGTGGTAGACAAAAAGAGCTAATAATACGTGGCGGGCACAATATAGACCCCAAAATGATAGAAGATGCCGCAACCAGCCACCCCGATGTAACACTTGCAGCCGCCGTGCCACGCCCCGACTGCTACGCAGGCGAAGTGCCGGTACTTTACGTAACGCTTAGCCCACATAGCACGCTTAAACTTGATGATCTCACCGCGTATGTTAGCGCCAACATACCTGAGCGAGCAGCAATACCAAAATCTATTTATATAATTGATGAAATACCGCTTACTGCCGTAGGTAAAATTTATAAGCCCGAATTGGTTTGCCTAGAAATAAAACAAACCATTACAGAGGCTCTAAGCGAGCAATTAATCAACAAAACCGTGCAAATAAATGTGTTTGCTGATAAAAAGTTAGGCATAAAAGCCACAATTTTAGTTAATGAAGATGAGATAAACGCGCTGAAACAACAGATAAAGACGCTGCTAACCCCGTACTCATTTAACTACGAAGTGCTGGCATTAAAAACAACAGAGGCCGCCTAATTTGAACGCATCATTTTTAACAGAAATCATACTCCCACTCGCCCTTGCCCTTATTATGTTTGGCATGGGGCTTGGGCTTACAGTTGGCGACTTTACGCGGCTTTTTAAAAAGCCCTTAGCAATTGCTATGGGCTTACTAGGCCAAATTATTGCCATGCCGCTACTGGCTTTAGGTTTGTGTTATTTACTTAATTTACCCACACCTATAGCAATAGGGTTAATGATTTTAGCCGCGTGCCCAGGTGGTACTATGTCAAACGTAGTGAGCCAGCTGGCAAAGGCTAATTTGGCGCTTTCGGTAAGCTTAACCGCTGCCTCAACCGCTATTAGCATTATTACCACACCGTTTATTATTGGCTTTGCCATGCACCAATTTGCGCCGCAAGACGATGCTAATTTTTCTATATTAACTACATCACTTGGGCTATTTGTAATCACCTTAGTGCCTGTAGCCATAGGGATAAGCCTGCGCCATTTTAAAAGCGAATTTGCGATTAAAAGCGAGCCGTTTTTTAGGCGTTTTTCGTTATTTTTTATGCTCGCCATGATAGCCGCGCTAGTAATAAAAGAACGCGCCTTACTGGCAAGCTCGTTTGATGCTGTATTTTGGGCCTGCCTTGCATTAAATATTGGCTCAATGGTCATTGGCTTGCTCATAGCTAAGCTTTCAAACCTTAATTTGACCGATTCGCTAACACTTGGGATTGAGGTAGGGATTCAAAACGCATCGTTGGCTATTTTAATTGCTATAAGCTTTTTAAATAAGCCCGAATACGCAGTAACGGGCGGTGTATATGGCCTTGCCATGTTTATTGGGCCGCTGTTATTAATTGCTGGGCTTAAGTTTAAAAACAAACGCCTTGTAAACGCTTAAAAAAACAACGCGAAGCGCCAAATTTAGCTCACTAAGTTTGGCGCTTTTATTATAGCTATTAACGTTTAAAAATATGCTGTACTTGCCCGCGTAACCATACTAAAGCGTCGTCTTTATCAGTACTTTGATGCCAATATAAATGCTGATAAATAGCAGGCATAGTGGTGGGTACGGGCCGTGCTATTAGCGTGTCGTCTAGCAGTTGGCTTGCCACCATAGAGGGCAGGGTGAGTAAAAATGGCGCGTCTTTTATTACCTCTTTCGCGGCAAAATAATTTTGACAACGTATAGCCACCTGCCTATTAAAACTCAATTGCAATAACGCAATATCTTCAATAACAGTACCGGTTGCCCGGTTAGATACCGCAACATGCTTAGCCGCTAAATAATTGTCTATATTGAGTTGGTTTTTAAGCGGGTGGTTTTTTTTCATGAGTACACAAAAGTGATCACTTGAGAGAACAGCGTGGCTAATGGGCGCTTTTATTGGCCGTGCTATATCAATTGCCATATCTATTTGATGATTAGCTAATTGCTTATGCATATCTTCACGGCTTAATTTTACGCTCGCTAAGCTTGCATTGGGAGCATGTTTTGCCAGTGCAAGTTGCAATTTAGGCAAAACAATAGGCTCTATTGCATCGTGCAGGGCTATTTTAAAGGTTTGTGCAGTGGTCGCTAAATTAAAATCACCGCAGGCTTGTAGCACCTGGCGTAATTTTTCGAGTAAATCTATTAGCTCGGGTGCCATACGTTGGCACGCAGGGGTGGGCAGCATTAATTGCCCTTGGCGCTCAAATAACGGATCGTTTAATACACTGCGCAAACGTTTTATAGCATGGCTGACTGCTGAGGGCGTTATGTATAGCACCTTTGCGGTTTCGCTCATGTTTTTTTCACGGTATAGACATTCAAATATTTTAAGTAAATTTAAATCTAACTGCTGAATATTTTTAGCTTCAATCATTATTACCCGCTCACATTATGAATGTAATTCACACTTAACTGGTAATATATTTCATTTAATTCATTGGGGCGAATGTTTTATGCTGGGTTAACTAAAAAATAAACAGGCAACCCTAATGAACTTTGAGCCAAGCCAAAAAAGCCAAGACTACCTAAAGCTTGTAACCGCCTTTATGGATGAGCACGTATTGCCTATTGAGCAAGCAGTAGTTGCGCATAACCATGCTAAAAATAATTCAAACGATTGGACCACTTGGCAACTAAGTGAGCACATTGAGCCATTAAAAACTAAAGCAAAAGCCGCTGGCCTGTGGAACTTATTTTTACCCGATGCAGAACTAGCACAAGGCTTAACCTGCTTAGAGTACGCCCCTATTGCAGAGCAAATGGGTAAATGCTTATTTGCATCAGAAATATTTAATTGTAATGCCCCCGACACCGGCAATATGGAAGTGCTTTATCATTTTGCAAACGATGAGCAAAAACAGCAGTGGTTAACCCCATTATTAAATGGCGATATTCGCTCAGTATTTGCCATGACTGAGCCCGATGTCGCTTCATCAGATGCGACAAACATGCAAGCAACCATAGATGTTGATGGCGACGAGCTTATTTTAAATGGCACAAAGTGGTGGACCACCGGCCTTGGTCATCCTAATGCACAGGTGGCTATTTTTATGGGGCTTTCTAACCCCGAAAACGATAAACACAGCCAGCATTCAATGGTACTTGTGCCGCTAAACACACCCGGTGTAAACATTAAGCGTATGCTAAGTGCCTGTGGCGATTTTGATGCCCCCTACGGCCACGGCGAAATGGAATTTAATAACGTACGCGTACCAAAACAAAATCTTATTTTAGGGTTAGGCAAAGGCTTTGCCATTGCACAAGGGCGCTTGGGGCCTGGGCGAATTCATCATTGTATGCGCGCAATTGGCGCAGCAGAGCGCTGTTTAGAGCTCATGATTAAACGCGGGCTGTCGCGCAGTGCTTTTGGTAAACCGTTACTTAAATTAGGCGGTAATTTAGAACGCGTTGCGCAAGCGCGTATGGCAATAGATCAAGCCCGTTTATTAACCCTGCACGCGGCATGGAAAATAGACACTCAAGGCGTTAAACACGCCATAACCGAAATATCGAGCATAAAAGTAGTCGTGCCTAATATGCTGCAAATGGTCTCAGATATGGCAATACAAGTGTTTGGGGGCGCTGGGGTGTCGAGCGACTTTCCTATTGCCTCGTTTAATGCAATGGGGCGTATTTTACGCCTTGCAGATGGCCCAGACGAAGTACATATGGGCATGGTTTCGCGCCTCGAACTTAACAAATACCGCTAAGGCAACACCATGAAAACACGACTAATAATAACAGGTGGAGCCACAGGGCTGGGTAAAGCGTTAGCCCTGAGTTACGCAAGTAATTTGGGCGCTAACTTACAAATTTGTATTGCCGATATAAACGCCGAGCGTGCAGCCATAACCATTAGTGAGCTGCAAGCACTAAAAAGCAATGCCTTTTTTTACGCCTGCGATGTAACCAAGCAAGCAGATGTAAAGGGGCTTTACGATATTATCCAGACCAAGTGGCAGGGCGTAGATATTGTTATAAATAACGCAGGCGTTGCCACGGGCGGCTCGCTTGAGGGCGAATCGCTTGAGCAATGGCAGTGGGTTATGGATATTAATTTGCTCTCTATGGTGCGGGTGTGCCAAACGTTTTACCCCGCCTTTGTGCAACAAGGCGGTGGCTACTTTATTAATATAGCCTCACAAGCAGGGCTTACCCCTATTCCGTTTATGAGCAGTTATAACGCCGTAAAAGCGGCGGTTATAGGCTTTAGCGAAACCCTAAAGCTCGAACTCGCCCACGATAATATAGATGTAAGTGTTGTGTGCCCGAGCTTTTTTAAAACCAATCTTGATGAATCCATGCGCACCAGCGAGCCGGCCATGAAAACCATGCTTAACCGTGCCTTTGAGCGCTCCCCCATAAACGCAGAGCAAGTTGCCGATATTATTTATCAGCAGTCGCTTAACCGCCCATTTTTAATTTTGACCCATAAATTAGGTAAACAGGCCTTTTTAATGAAAAAACTACTCCCCATTGAGTGGTACATTAAAAACATGCTGAAAAAAACACGCTCTATGCAACGTTTAAAATCAAAATAATAAAGGCTAGCAATGAACACACAATTATTAGATCAAGCCAAAAACGTACGCCAAGGCGAAGAGCTCGACACACAAAAAGTAGATGCCTGGCTTAAACAGCACCTTACACAGTTAACTGGCGAGCCAAGTGTTACTCAATACGCAGGGGGGGCATCAAACTGGACCTACTGCCTAGAGTACCCAGAGCAATCGCTTATTTTACGCCGTGCGCCCAAAGGCACCAAAGCCAAAGGCGCACACGATATGGCCCGTGAATATAAGCTGCAGCAAGCGCTAAAACCAGTTTACAGCTATGTGCCAAATATGGAGGCGTTTTGCGACGATGAAAACATACTCGGCACCGACTTTTACATTATGGAAAAGCTTACGGGGATAATTCCGCGTAAAAATTTACCACGCGGATTAACCCCCACGCCCGAGCGCACCAAAAAGCTGTGCGAAAACGTACTCGACTGCCTAGTAGAGTTACACAAAGTAGATTACAAGCAGGCCAATTTAAGCCATTTAGGCAAAGGCGAAGGCTACACCCAGCGCCAAATTAGCGGCTGGAGCGAGCGCTTTACTAAAGCCAAAACTTGGAATGTACCCAGCGGCAAAAAAGTCATTAAGTGGCTTGAAAACAACATGCCAAGTAACGAGCGTATTTGCATAACACATAACGATTTTAGGTTTGATAACGTTGTGCTTGATGCAAACGACTACACCAACGTACTGGGTATTTTAGATTGGGAACTTGCCACCCTTGGCGACCCACTTATGGATTTGGGCAATACATTGGCTTACTGGGTAGAGCCAGGAGATGACTTTTTAGCCCAAGCCACGCGCCGTCAACCCACTCACTTAGAGGGCATGCTAACGCGCAAAGAAGTGGTGGCCTACTACTGTAAAAAAATGAATATAACCGTAGATGACTTTACCTTTTACGAAGTGTACGGGCTATTTAGACTTGCCGGCATTGTGCAGCAAATTTATTACCGCTATCACCATGGGCAAACTAAAAACCCAGCCTTTAAACACTTTTGGGTGTTTGTACATTACCTTTTATGGCGCTGTAAAAAAGCCATTAACAACCAAGGTAAAGTCTAATGTGTATTTTATATTTAGTACGCCACGGGCAGGCCAGTTTTTCGGCTGATAATTACGATACGCTCTCAACAAAAGGGCAACAGCAAGCCACACTACTGGGTGAATATTTAGCACAAAAGCAGCTTAAGCCCGATGCTGTATTTGCAGGCAGTATGCTGCGCCATAATCAAACCGCAGAGCTGAGTTTAGCAAGTGCTAATAATACGCCAGTGGTAATAAACGATGCGCGATTAAACGAGTACGATCACGAACATATTTTAGCGGTTTATAACCCACAGCTTGCCACCCCAAGCCAAGTTCGCGCGGCACTTAGCAAGCAAGCCGAGCCTATGGAATACTTTAAAACGGTATTTATTAGCGCCATACAGCAATGGGTACTCAATCCCGACAGCACTCAATATAACGAAAGCTTTAATGCATTTACTGCGCGTGTACTTGGCGCGCTTGAACAAATAGCCAATGAAAACCACGGTAAAAAGGTACTTATTTATACCTCTGGCGGGCCTATTAGCATTATAACCAGCCATTTAATGGGGCTAAAGCTCGAGCGCTTTATTGATATTAATTGGAGCTTAGTAAACGCAGGCGTAACCAAAGTAGTGGCGCGCGGCAAAGGAAAAAATCAAAAATTAACGATAAGTAGTTTAAACGAGCATCACTTTTTAGAGTGCCACCCACAACAAAAATTAATTACATACACCTAAGGATCTAATTATGCGCAAAAACATACTAATAACAGGTGCAAGTTCAGGCTTAGGCAAAGGCATGGCAAAAGAGTTTGCAAAACAAGGTTGTAATCTTGCTTTATGTGCTCGGCGCTTTGAGCTATTAGAGCAGCTAAAAAGTGAGCTTGAACAAATAAACCCAAATATAACCATTAGCATAAAAGTGCTTGATGTTAACGACCACGAGCAAGTATTTAGCGTATTTAACGCCTTTAAAGAAGAGCTTAACGGCCTTGATAGAGTGATTATAAACGCTGGTATGGGCAAAGGAGCCTCTATTGGTACGGGTTATTTTAATGCCAACAAACAAACCGCACAAACTAACTTTGTGGCCGCACTTGCGCAAGCTGAGGCCGCAATGGAAATTTTTAGAGCGCAAAACCATGGTCATTTAGTGACTATTTCATCTATTAGTGCTGTACGTGGTTTTAGGCGCGCCATGACCGTTTACGCCGCCACTAAAGCGGCTATTACCTCATTAAGTGAAGGCATACGCATAGATGTAATGCACACGCCTATAAAAGTAAGCTGTGTACATCCAGGTTTTATAAGAAGCGAAATAAACGAAAAAGTAAAAACAGTGCCGTTTATTGTTGATACCGAAACTGGCTGCAAAGCACTGGTAAAAGCAATAAATAAAGAAAAAGCCAACAGCTTTGTGCCAAGCTGGCCGTGGGCATTCCTGCATTGGATTTTACGAATAGCACCGCTGAGTACAATTCGTAAAATGTCGTAAGGTTTTTAAATTTTAGGCATTAAAAAAGGTGGCAAATGCCACCCTTTATGTACGTGTTTACTTAACCTACGTTTAGGTTATTTGTAAAATTATAGTAGTGCAAAAATCTTTTGCAGCTGTGGCATGTACTCGCTCACAAGCTCAAGGTTGTTTTCGCTTACTAATGGGTCTGTAGATTCTTCAGCCGCGCTTGAAGCCTTACCAAACGAGCCCATTAACGAGCTAGCGTCACTGCTTTTAGCACTTTTAAGGCTTTGCAGGCCACTCATTACTTTATTTGCTGTTTCTTGGTTTTCAGCTGAAAGACCCGACTTAAGGTTTTCGATGTAAGCCATAGATACTTCTGAGCCAACAGATACTAACTCTTCCGGCGAAAAACCGTAACGGTTAGTAATATCGGCAAAGCTTTTATATAAGCCTTGCTCTTTAATCATGCTTAATGCGCTATTAGCAAGAGAGCTTTGCTCTTCAACATTTTGATCAGCAGAGCCACCTAGCATGCTTGCTAAATCTAGGTTTTTTAACGAATCTTGGCTGCTAGCCCAGCTAGAAACAGCCGGCAGTGCTTTCATGTAGCTTTGTAATTGGCCTTCGCTAATATCTTCAGCAAGGCTTGAAAAACTCATTGCTAATAAGCTAAGTGATAAAATTATTTTTTTCATTGGGCGTTTCCTATTATTTAATTAAAGCCATTAAAAACTAAATGTAAGCGCTTGCCAATACATAACTAAAGTATTAGGTGTATTTAGGCTATAAAGTAGTATAAATACTTTAAAGTTCTATAACTTAAGCTGATTCAGCACAAATATAGTTACAAATGTTATACTGCATTTTTGTCGATAAGAGCTGAACGTAATGTTAACTATTTCAAATACTGTCACTATAGATGAATGGGAACTAGAGCTAACTGCTATACGTTCGCAAGGTGCCGGTGGCCAAAACGTTAACAAAGTAGCCAGCGCCATTCATTTACGCTTTGATATTAACCGCTCAAAGTTACCCGATTTTTACAAAGAACGTCTATTAAAGCTAAACGACTCTCGGATCACCAAAGAGGGCGTGGTGGTAATTAAAGCCCAAAGCTTTCGCACCCAAGAGCTTAACCGAGAAGATGCACTAAAACGTTTAAAAGATTTAATTTTAAGTGCAACCAAGGTAAATAAAGCCCGCCGCGCAACCAAGCCAAGCCGTAACTCGCAGCGCAAGCGCATGGATAAAAAAACCAAACATGGGCAAACCAAAGCTCTGCGCGGTAACATTAAGTTATAACTCATTAAGTTTATAAGGCTTTACAGTGAAGTATGCTTAATTTACGCCTACAGCTAATAGTTAACCGTAGGCGTAAGTGGGTTATTCGTAGGTATGATGGCGGGTGGCACTAAAGCGATTTAATATATGATGCATTACATACACCGCAGATAAACTGGCCACAATAGCCACCGCAACAGAGCTAAAGCGATACATGGCGCTATAAACAAGGTCTTGCCCGGGGCCTAGTGAGTTGCCAAACAAAATACCAAACGTGGTTAACACACCAAATCCTATGCCCGGTGCGCCGCCGCCAATAATATGAAAACGGCTAAATACAAACGATAACGTCCACAGTATAAGCACCGGAAACAATAAAAAGTCAGAGTGATTATACAATAACACTTGCGCCAACAGCGCAGCATTACAGCCAATTAATGTACCAATAGCGCGCTGCCAACCGGCCATACCTGCGGCTTTCCAGCACAGCGAAAACAAAATTAATACCGATGAGGCTTGCGCCGATATTGAATCTTGTAAATCGAGGACTTGAAACGCCACAAACGAAAGCGTAGCAACCGTTGCGCATAATAATACCTCATGGCGAATGCTTTCTTTGGCTTTAGCGGGTACCGCCCTCACGGCACGCGCGGTTACATCGGGAAAAACACCATGCATAACAAACGCTATAACAATAGAGAGAACAGTAGCCAAACCATTACTTAAAATAAGCGGGTATACACTACTTGTACCGGTTACATAGCTTGAAAAGTGCAGCTGAATCGACAACCCAACCACGCCTAGTGCGCCAAATAAAAAAGCCGCACCTGAGCTCATTTGATAAAACAAAAAGCAAAACGCTAAAAATACGATAATGGTCATCAGTACCGGAAGGTGCGAAAACAAGCCCTGCATAATTAAAACCATTGGAATACTAATAGCGGCACTGGCTAAAAACTGGCGCACAATGCTTTTATTTAACACCGGCACTAAACCAAGTAGCAACATAGGGTAAACAGTAAAAAATATACCGTATGGCCAGTTCATTAATTTACTAATAGTAAACCCTATGGTGCAACCACCGGCAATGCGCAGCGCTTGGCGTAAACCGTTTGAGTCTAATTGCGGTGCTTGGCTAACAGCTTGAGTCATACGGCCTCCATTAATAAATGTAGTGTAGCCAGCTAATAAACCTAATTTGAGCCGATGCTAACCATTGCCCAATTGTTGACTCTGGCAATAGTTGCACAGTGGCACGGGCACCACTTGGCATATTAGCAATTAATTTAGCGTTATCTGGCATCACTAAATGAATACGCTGGCGCTGAGCGTCGCGCACCCAACGATTACTGGTTTCGGTACTACTAAGCGAGCCATTTGCACTGAGTTGCCCATCGCTTACGCCTGCCTCAAACGTGCTTATATGCGCGTTGTAAACCTCACCTGGGCGGCTATCAAATACCACTTGCGCCAAACTACCTGGTTTCATATTGAGTAATGATTTTTCTCTAAAATCGGCAACAAGGTCGGCCTTATTAGCCACAATTGCTAAAAGCGGGCTACCCGTTACCGCATATGCACCATCAAGTAGTTGTAAGTTAGAAACCACACCAGCGCTTAGCGCACGTACTTGGGTGTACGATAAGTTAAGCTCGGCTTGTGCTAATTGGTTTGCAGCATGGCGAAGCGCTAAGTTTTGCGCGCCGCTTTCGCCACGGGCAAGTACTGCTTCTGCCAATTGCGCTTCTAATGAGGCGACATTTGATTTACTTGCTTCAAAGTTAGCTTTAATACTTTCAAGCTCTTGCTCTGAAATAGAGCGCTGCTTAAATAATGCTTCGCCACGGTTATTTAGTAATTGCTGTTCGTGCAGCTTTGCCTTGGCCGCCGAAATTTGCGCCTCCAGTGCTTTTACATTGGTATCTAAACGTTTGTTTTGTAATTTAGCGTCGTCAAGGGCGAGCTGTGCCTGCTCTAGCGCTAATTTATACGGGCCTGAGTCTATTTCAAACAATACATCGCCAGCTTTTACGGTTTGATTATTATTAACCAATACCTTAGTAACACGGCCACTTATTTGCGGGGCAATTTGCACCACAGGATGATAAACCCGCGCTTGCGGCGTTACCGGCATAAACATGTCGGCGATTAAATAGTAAATAAATATAACAACAAAACCCGCTAACGAAAGCCTTACATAACGAGTAAATTTTTGATCTGGTGTCATTGTGTCTCTTACTCTTTACTTTGATTTTTAATACAGTTTAGTGCGTTTTTTTCCATATTGACGATGCCATAAGCAAGCGCATCGAGTTGCTGTGTGCTTAGCCCGCTGTATAGCTGGCTTTTAATATCAATGAGTTTTTCGTTTAGCGACTGTAAAATTGCCCCACCTTGCTCGGTAAAGTAAATTTTTTTACTGCGTTTATCGTGCTCATCAACTTTACGGGTAATTAAAAGCTGATCTTCTAATTGCTTTAATGTGCGGGTAAGCGAGGGCATTTCTATTCCTAAACTCTGCGCAAGCTCAAGCTGTGTTATGCCCTCGCCCAACATATTTATATGGGTTAGTGCCGTCCAGCGCGATTGCGTAAGCCCTAAAGGTTCTACAGCTAAAGTGATGGCCTCGCGGCACAGCCTATGAACCCGCCCCATGTTACCAATAATGGTTAAATCGAGCGTTTCGTGAAAAGGTTTTTGAGTAGTCATAACCACCTCAAATTAGTTAGCATGCTAAGTATTTTAACATTAGTTAGCGTGCTAAGTAAATATTGAGGGGTGTTGCAAATAAAAAAAGCCCCAAAACTGGGGCTACATAAATTTGTGGATTTAAAAATTAAGGAGGTTAGCAGGGGAGTACTGATCGGTAAGCACTTTTGTATTGGCAGGCCAATCTTGCTTGTTTTTGGTACTTTGCATATAGGTACTAATTGCTTTTAAATCTACATCGTATTTTTTTAAACGCGGGTTAAGTGCTTTAATTCGCTGATTAATTTGCGCCTCAGTAGGCATAGAGTTTACACCCGCCAAAATAATACGGTTAGAGCGATTAGCACGGCTTACGTTAATAAAATCGCCAAACACGGCGTGGTAAGTTGCCGACTCATGCTCGTATAATTTACTGCTCGAAAACGTATTAGCGGCAATTACACCGCCATCGGCCAATACGCTTTTTACCTCTTCAAAAAACTCTTTGGTGAGTAAGTGCTCAGGAATATAATCGCCGTTAAACGCATCAAGAATAACCCAATCGTACTTTTGCTTTTTAATGGCTGCGCGCTTTATAAATATACGCCCGTCTTGCACGCTTGAGGTGACTGCATCATTTTCTATAAAGTTAAAATAGTTACGGGCTACTTTTAAAACGGCGGGATCTATTTCAACATTATGAATTTTAGCTGCAGGGTAAAGCGCATGAATGACATTAGAAAGCGTACCGCCACCTAGGCCAATAATAAGCACATTTTTAGGGTTATCGGTTACTAAAAGGCTGGCAAACGTAAGTTTTGTGTAGTTAAAAACCAGTTTGTCGGGGTTGTTTTTGTACATACAGCTTTGGCTGGTTTGGCTACTTTTTGTATTAAATTTTAAGCAGCGAAGGTCATGTGTTTCATCAACAATAATATTGCGATATAAAGAACGCTCCTCGTGCACTACATTACTGTGCGCCGCAACCGAAAACAGTACCGCTAAAAATAATAAACAGTTACGCATGGGCAAGCTCCTTATTACCAGCAAGGCTATTAACAGTAATTGCCAGCACACCTAACAGGCCCAAGGTTAACGAAAAGGCACTTATAATGGTATTTACATCAAACGCCAATACAAAGTAAAACGAGGTAATAATAGTCCCTAAGGCGCTGCCCAACGTGCTTACAAAATATAAAATACCCGCAACTTGGCCACTTTTATGGCTGTCGGTGACTAATAAACGCACCGAGTAAGGCGAGATCATACCTAAAATAACGGTAGGAATAAAAAACAAAGCCGTAGAGGCAAGTAACGAGCCGTAGCGTGTATCTTCAATGTGGGTAAAAATAAATTCCATTATTGGCTGCGAAAAAAGCGCAATAGGCACCACCATAATACTGGCAGTTAAAAATATTAAGCCATATTTTGTAAGCGATGCATTTTTAGTACTTAGCTTACCGCCGAGTAAATACCCAAAAGAAAGGCTAAGCATAAATACGGTAATTATGCTGCCCCAAATGTGCACACTACTGCCAAAAAAAGGCGCTAAAATACGCCCGCCTAATAGCTCAATTCCCATAATGCAAAAGCCACTGCAAAAGGCTAAAAAATAGACTAACGCGTTTGTTTTTATACTCATGTAATTATCGTTATGTAACCTAAAGAGATCTCCATACTAACGTGATGACAGGGCAGTCGCTAGTGCATTAATTAATCGCTCTGTGATTTTTTAAAAAGTTGTTTTGTTATAAAGTAACACATGTTAAACTTGTTGTTATAATATAACACCTTCGATTTCCCTATTATCATGAAGTATTCTTTAATTTATTTAGCCTGCTTAGGCTTAAGTGCGCAAACAGTGGCGCAAGAGCAAAACGACGAAATTGAAAAAATATCGGTTACTTATAAACAAGCATACCGTGGCGATATTCCTCAAAAGCAAATGCCGCAATCTATTGTAAGTGTTAGTAGTGCTGCGCTTGATCAAAAAGGCATTACTAAATTACAAGACGCGCTCGATTTTTCGGCCAGTATTTCGCGCAAAAATAACAGTGGCGCATTATGGGATAGCTTTTCTATTCGGGGCCTTTCGGGTAACGAAAACATGCCATCGGGCTATTTAATTAATGGCTTTAGCGGTGGCCGTGGTTTTAGCGGCCCGCGTGATGTATCTAACATTGATTACATTGAAGTACTAAAAGGCCCGGGCTCAGCACTTTATGGGCGCTCAGAGCCCGGCGGTACTGTAAATATTGTGACTAAAAAACCTCAGTTTGAGCCGCAAGGTGAGCTAAAACTAAGCTTAGGCAGCGACAGTTTTAATCGCGTTGAAGGCGATTACACAAACGGCATTAACGACACCACCGCGTTTAGAATAAATGGCGCGTGGCAAGATAGCGACAGCTACCGCGATGAGGTGTACACCAATAAAAAGGTAATTACGCCGTCTATTTATCATCAAATAAACGCATCAACCAGTGTGACTTATGAGTTTGAATACGTAGATTTAGCGCAGTTATTTGACCGTGGTGTTGTCGTACTCGATAACGATTTTGACACCGTACCAAGCTCGCGTTATTTAGGTAACCCTAACGATGGCGACACGCAGGTGTATTCGCGCGGGCACCAAATTACTTTAAATCACGATATTAACGATGAATGGTCGTTAGTGGCCGGTGCAAACTACCGTAGCTCTACGTTAACGGGGTTTTCGTCAGATGCTGAGCTTTCGCCATCGCGCCAATCGCTATTTGATGATGGCCGCACACTTACTCGCCAGCAGCGTTATCGCGACTACGAAGTAGAAGATTTAAGTGTAAAGTTTGAGCTAAGCGGCAGTGTAGACACAGCCGGTATTACGCATCATTTATTAATAGGTGCCGATGCATACAAGTACGATTTACGTACAGCGCTTTCTCGCTATCGAGGCGGTAACGGCACTTATACCGTTGATATTTTTGAGCCAAATTACGATGTAGAACGCCCAGCAGTAAGCCTGCTTTACGAAAACGACGAAGAGCAAAAGGCGTACGGTATTTATGTTCAAGACCAAATGGATATTACCGACAAATTTAAGCTATTAGTGGGCCTAAGGTTTGACAGCGTTGACCAAGATATTTTAGAAACCAACAGCGGCGTGTTTTCGACCAGCTCTGAAAGCCAAGTAAGCCCTCGTGTTGGCGTAGTGTACGAGCTAAATAACGCAATCACTTTTTACAGCAGTTACTCAGAAGGCTTTTTACCACTGAGCGGCACAGATGCAAGCGGCGACCCCTTTGGCTTTGAATACAGTGACTCGTTTGAGGTTGGCGCTAAGTTTGAATACTTAGGCATAAACGGTACTGTGGCATTTTTTGATGCGTCTAAAAGTAACATGTTAGTGGCAGACCCTGTAAACGTTGGTTTTTCAGCGCCTATTGGTAAAGCCGATAGTAAAGGGTTTGAGCTTGATTTAAACACCTATATTACTGATGCAACGGCGTTTAACTTATCGTACGCCTACATAGACGCCACCACTGCAAACGACATTATAAATGCAGATTGGGGCGTGCCAATTGAAAAAGGCAGCCCGCTGGTTAATGTACCAAAAAATAACTTAAACCTTACGCTTAGCCACCAAACAGCGTTAATGGGTAAAGAGCTTGAGTTTGGTGCAAGCTACCAATACACCAGCAGCCGTTTAGGTGATGCCGCCGATTTAAGCTTTAGGTTACCGAGCTACCAATTAGTAGGCGTGTTTGGCAACGTTAACTTAACCGAGCAAACCGAGCTTAATATAAGTGTTAATAACATTTTTGATGAAGATTACGCCGAAAGCAGCTACAACGCTTTATGGGTTTACCCAGGCGCGCCAACTCAATTTAAAATGTCGCTAGCGTATAACTTTTAATAGCTAGCAAATTAAAGTTTTCATCCTAAAGCGTCTTAATGTAGTGGTTAAGGCGCTTTATATTTTTAAGCCCATTTATAAAGTGTGCATAAGTTTATTAAGCCAACCATCGGCCTTTGAAGGTTTGTATACCATTACAATGCTTTCACTGTAGTGACTGTTAACCCCCTTTACAGTTAATTTTGTAAGCCCTAAATCGTCAATCACAAAGTTAGGTAAATACGCCAACGCCAAGCCACTTTGAACCACCTCTATTAATGTACTGTAATCGCTACATCTAAATACAATATTGCGCGGTGCAGTATCGTCTTGCCAGCCGTCGGAACCTATACCTTGCTCGAGGCCGCACAGTGGTGAAAACAAAGGGCATGCAAAAGCAAGCTCTAGTAATTGGTTTTTATTAAGCGTTAAAGAGCCAGTTTGTACTAGCTGATGCGCAGCGGCCCCAGCCACACTAAACCCAGTATTAAATACATCAACCGCCACTAAATTAGTATGTGAACTGTTATTTAGTGCCTCGCGAGTTACTAGCGCAATATGCGCAGCGCCTGATGCAACTTGGCTTATGGCTTCACCTTCAAATACATTATTAATACGTACCGAACAGGGCAGGTTTCTAAGAGGGGTAAGTAACTTTTTAAGGCCACTTTTAAGTAAAATTGCAGGGCCTGCAATAACTGCATTAAATTTATGATTATCGCTTTTAAAACGGCTAATAAGCTGCTGGTAATTATGTACTAAATCACTACTGTGCTTAACAAACTCTTTGCCTTTATCATTAAGTACTAAGGTTTTGCCCACACGATTAAACAGCTCCGTGGCTAAGTTTGCCTCAACCTTTTTTAGCGTTTTAGACAGCGCCCCTGGGGTAATATTAAAATGCTTAGCGGTTGTGTGCAGGTTTTGCGAACTCGCCATATGAATTACTTTTTCAATGTCATCTAAATGCATAGCGCCAAACCATATTGATTAAAAGGAAACAGCTAATAACTTATTATCGATTATTTATACATATAAATCAGCTTATAGTGACGCTATATTTATTTTTGAGCATTAACATGAAACACATACTGCTAATTTTTATTTTATTCTCAAGCGCAGCACTAGCAAGCGACCCTCAGCACAAGGCACACAACACACATAAAGCCCACAGCTATGTGGGGTTTCATGGCATGGCGCTTATCTTAGCCGGCGATAAAGTACTTGCCAGCCACATGCCTTTATACGCCCCCCCACACAACTACCAAATAGTGTACGAAGTAACTACAGATGACACCCATCTTAAAATAATCAAAAAAGCACTGAACGAGGCACCAAACAAACAAACTCAGCTCACCATTTTACCAACCAAATTTGATTTAAATTTATTAATAAATAAGCAGACACCCACTTTAAATACTACTGTGTTTACTGGCCATTTTGAGCGCGGAGGTACGGCTTTGTTTTCGACAAAGCTGACCTTTAAAAATCCGTTATATGTAAAAAAGATCGCTATAACACAACCTGAAAAAGAAGAGTTTGATTTAATAAAGGTTTCAGCAGAGCAGGGGGTGGTGATTCATAAAATACACAGTAAACCAAGCTATGACTCACTCAGTTTAGTAGCACTAACTAACGGAAAATATAATGGCCAGTTAAAATGTGATGCGCCAGTAACCACAGCGCTTTCAAGTAAGCTAAAGGCCTGTTTTAAAAGCGCTCCAAGCTATTTAGAAACTCGCGATTTTGCAGTTAATTAAAAAATTTTAGCAGCGCTTTAGCTTAAAAAGCGCTGCTATATAGATTACTTAACGTTAAGAGCATATACATTTGCCAGAACGTATTCGCCGTTTAACAATTTTATTTGCGTTAAAATGCGTGAGTACGCATCGCCTTCAAATTCATCGAGCACATGCCAATGATCTTTTAAATTAGTTGAGCTAAACACATAGCCATTTATCTCTTGGCCTGTTTCGTCTAATACCAGTGCAGGAAAGCCCATTTTGGCGCCCCAGCCCTCGTTAATTAAATTGCCAACCACACTGCCTTGCTCAAATGTACCGCCAATATTGGCAAGAATATGCTCGTTCGGATGCCCTGGGCACAAGGTACCATAAACAAATAACGCTTCTAACACGTAAACTCCTAAATTAGGCTAATGATTATGTTTAGCTAAGCTAAAGCTTAACTAAATATGAAAAAAATCCCGAGTGAAATTTTACTCTTACAATGACACCCACCTTTATTTTTGCACTTTACGCAATAAGCATCTACTTTTTTAATTGGTTCATCAAAAGCTAGGTGCTACATGGCTATTGCAAGAAAACGCCAAATCAGTTTGGCAGATACAAAATATTATCACTGTATTTCGCGCTGTGTACGCCATGCCTATCTATGCGGCGAGGATTCATTAACGGGTAAATCCTACGAACATCGAAGGAGCTGGGTAGAGCAAAAGCTATTTAGCCTCGCTAAAATATTTTGTATTGATATATGTGCTTACGCAGTTATGAGCAATCACACCCATATTGTGCTTTATGTTGATGATAAAAAAGCGAATAGATTAAATGACAAAGCCATAGTGCTGCGCTGGCATAAGCTTTGTAAAGGCACACCCCTTACACAAAAATTTTTACAAGGTGAGGCGCTTAGCAGTACAGAGCGATACTTTTTAAGCCAAACTATTATTCAATACAGAGAAAGGTTATCTAGCATTAGCTGGTTTATGCGCGTTTTAAACGAACACATTGCTCGTAAAGCAAATAAAGAAGACAAATGCACAGGCCGATTTTGGGAAGGGCGATTTAAATCACAAGCTCTTCTTGATGAGGCAGCCCTTGCAGCTTGTATGGCTTACGTTGATTTAAACCCAATAAGAGCAAAAGTAGCTAAAACCCCCGAGTGCTCAAACTTCACCAGCGTGCAAAAGCGCATTCAGGGCGCTAAAAACGCAAAGCAACCCAAACAACTTTTAATATTTGCAGGTAAACCCTGTAAATTTATGCCTAAAGGTTTACCGTTCGAGCTTAAATATTACCTAGAATTAGTTGAGCTTACGGGGAGTATTATTCGCGATGACAAACCTGGGTTTATTGAAAACACTCAGCTCCCTTTATTAGAAAGAGTAAACATAGCACCAGAGAACTGGTTAAAACTCACAAAAGACTTTACACGCGTATTTCATGGCGCTGTAGGTAAGCCGCAATCACATGTAAGTTACTGCGAGCATTTAAATAAAAAGCGACGAGTTAATTTTAGTAATTGCGAAAAGCTACTAGCCTAAAAAACCCTTCTTTCATTTAAAAAACAGCCTAAATGCTGGTTTCAGCGTGCCCTAAATTTAGTTAACTACATAAATAGCAGCACATTTTTAAAATAACCGCAGTATATACCTTTTAATATGCCTTAAGCTTACGTGTTTTTAAATTAGGCATTTAATTAAGTCGATTTTTTGAAATAATTAAAGTGGGTGTCATCTTAAATAAATTATATTCTTGTGAAGAATTTAAGATGGGTGTCATTTTAATTTAAAAAACAGCCTAAATGCTGGTTTCAGCGTGCCCTCAATTTAGTTAACTACATAAATAGCAGCACATTTTTAAAATAACCGCAGTATATGCCTTGAGCTTACATATTTTTAAATTAGCCATTTAATTAAGTCGATTTTTTGAAATAATTAAAGTGGGTGTCATCTTAAATAAATTATATTCTTGTGAAGAATTTAAGATGGGTGTCATTTTAATTGAGTTTATATTTCATATAAAACAGCCTCGCTACAAGAATTAAAAGTAAGGCAATTTTGCCAGCAGCTTAATAACCTTTAGCTTGCTAATAAAAGCGGCTTGTAGGGCAGTTAGTGTGTTTAAGCTTGCTCGCTAAAATTGGCTTGGCATTTTTTGGTTAATATCAAAACAATAACGACCAGTAATAAAGGCAAAAACGACGCCCATAAAACGGTGTGCCAACCGTACGCACTTAATAACCCACCTGATGAAAAAGAGCCTACCGCCATTAAGCCAAACACTATAAAGTCACTAAACGATTGAGCACGGTTTTTTCTTCTGGCTTGTGCGTTTCTAGCACTAATGCGGATGCCCCTAAAAAGCCAAAGTTCCAACCTATGCCTAACAAAATTAATAGCGCGTAAAAGTGATATACACCTTCACCTAAAAAGCCTATAGCTGCTGAAATTGCAGTTAAAATAATACCAAAAACAGAAATACGAGCAGCCTCAAAACGTGCAATGAGCTTACCGGTAAAAAAGCTAGGTCCATACATAGCAATAACATGCCACTGCATTCCTAAGTTTGCTGACTCTTGGCTATGCCCGTGCATATGCATTGCCAAAGGTGCCGATGTCATTAAAAAGTTCATCACCATATACGATGCTGCACCACAAATAACCGCGCTTATAAATCGTGGTTGCAAAGCAATTGTTCTCAATGGTCTTCCTGAATATGCTTGATTTGCTAAAGGCTTAGCCAATTTAACGCCAAACAAAATAACACCAGCGAGAGCCGCGCCAATGGCTTGCGCAATAAATGTGGCAGCAAACATTTTGTCTGACCACAGGTGCATGGTATGCGTTACTAACTGCGAGCCAATAATACCTGCAGCTACGCCACCTGCCATAACCATAGAAAGCGCTTGCGGGCGTTTATTTTCGGGCACACCATCGGTTGCAGCAAACCGAAATGACAAGGCCACTGCCGCATAAGCGCCGCCCAATAGCGCAGACAAACAGTACAACCAAAAGCTGTCTATATACAACGCAATAGTCGCTAATAGTCCGGTTAAAACACCCGCGCCAGTGCCTGCCATAAAGGCTGCACGCCGGCCATATTTTCGTGCTAATTCACCGGCGGGTAAAACACACAACGCCATTCCTAAAACAAAAATAGAAACAGGTAAAGTGGCTAACTTGGAGCGAAAGCTTACGGGGGATGAACGTACTTAACCACAGAGATTATCTTTTACCATGGTAAATATTTTCTTTATTGCTGTATTTTATCAAAGTACTCCTGAGCTTTAATCTCTTTTAGCCCACGGGTTTTCTACCTCTTTAAACAGCCATTCTTTAAATGCGTGTATTCTTGGCAGTTCAGCAGATTCGGGGCGGTAAATAACGTAATACGCCAATGGTGATTCAAAATAAATATTAGGGAACAACCTGACTAATCGCCCTGCGGCTAGGTCATCTTTAGCCATTACACTGCGCGCTAAAGCCACACCGTGGCCGTCAATAGCTGATTGCAATACAGCCGCTGAGTTATTTATTTGAATGCTTTTAGTGGTTAAAGGGCCTGTTACTCCGGCTTTTTTTAACCACGCCGACCAAGACGGAAAACCCGTATGGTCATCCATTGATTGATCGTGTATTAGGGTTTCGTTCAATAATTTATCTATGGTGTTTAAGCGGTTTGAGTCTTCTAAAAACTTAGGTGAGCATACAGGGTATACCTCTTCATCCATTAGTTTTTCTGCGTTCAAGCCTTGCCAAGTGCCTACACCAAAGCGTATTCCTATATCTATACGCTGCTCAGTAAAATCAACAGGTTTTAAATTAGTATTTAAATTTACACTGGTTTGCGAGCATATCTCTTGAAAGAAATGCAACCTAGGTAATAACCACTTGGCGGCAAATGCGGGGCTTACTGCCACTGTTAACGCGCCACTTATGGCGTTGTCTTTTAAAATGTCTAGCCCTTGGGCAAGTTTATCAAAGCCTTCGCGTATTAGTGGCAGGGCACTTTGCGCGGTTTCGGTGGTTACTAGCCGTGTTTTACCTGAGCTCATTCTATGAAACAGCGGCGTGTCGAGCCACTCTTCTAATGTTTTTACCAGCTGTCCAACGGCTGCAGGCGTTACATTTAGCTCTTCAGCTGCCGCTGAAAAACTTTGGTGCCTTGCGCTGGCTTCAAACGCTTTTAATGCATTGAGGTGTATAGGAGATTTCATGCGATAAACTTTTTCTTTACTGATGATTCAGATTATCTCGTTTGTTAAAGCAAGTAAATAAGTAAAAAATACCTCCCAAGCCAAACAGCAAGTTACTTGTTATTAGGCAACTCAATACTTTTTATTTATATAACAAATACAGCGCATAGTGGCGCTTGGAGAAATAATCATGACTAAGCAATTTTCAGGTAAAAAATTACTCGTTATTGGTGGTACTAGCGGAATGGGTTTTGAAACGGCTCGATTAATTTTAGAGCAAGGCGGCCAAGCTGTCATTGTTGGGCACCGTAAAGAAAAAGCCCAAGCAGCAAAAGAGCAGTTATCAGCTTTAGGAACAGTTGAGGTGTTAACCGCTGATTTAACCAGCGATGAAGGCGTGAAAAACTTAATTAACACACTTTCACAAGACCACGCAGACGTGGATTTACTGGTAAATGCGGCCGGTGTGTTTTTCCCTAAACCATTTTTAGAGCACGAAGCGGCTGATTACGATCAGTACATGCAAATTAACCGCGCACTATTTTTTATTACACAAAAAGTAGCCGCTAATTTAGTGGCAGCAAAACGCGCAGGCGCCATTGTAAATGTGGGTTCTATGTGGGGTAAGCAAGCTATTGCTGCTACACCATCGTCGGCATATTCAATGGCTAAAGCGGGCTTACATGCGCTAACTCAACATTTAGCAATGGAATTAGCCGCGCACAACATTCGCGTTAATGCAGTATCGCCAGCGGTTGTACAAACGCCAATTTACGAAGGTTTTATTCCTAAAGCACAAGTAAACGATGCCCTGCAAGGCTTTAACAGCTTTCACCCAATTGGCCGTGTAGGTACAAGCGAAGATGTCGCCAATACCATTGCGTTTTTACTCAGCGACAAAGCCGCTTGGGTCACAGGTGCAGTATGGGATGTTGACGGCGGTGTAATGGCTGGTCGTAATTAATACGTAATTTTAAAGCCCTCGATGGGCGCAAATTTATAGAGCAATAACTTATGTTATTGCTCTTATTTTATTTAGGTTGGACAAATGCGAGTCGATTCAGATTTTTCACAACAAGCTTCTATGCTAGCAAGTCAATATAGTTGGCAAACATCACCTCAGGCGGGTGTTGAGCGGGTAATGCTCGACAGAATAGGCGCTGAAAAAGCCAGAGCAACTAGCGTAGTACGCTACGCGCCTGAGTCTACTTTTCCAAGCCATGCTCACCCCGGTGGTGAAGAAATATTGGTACTTTCGGGCACTTTTTCAGATGAGTCGGGCGACTACCCACAAGGCTTTTATTTACGAAACCCGCCAGGGTCTTCACATGCACCTAAAAGTAAAAGTGGCGCAACCATTTTTGTAAAGCTGTGGCAAATGTGCGTAACAGAAACCACCTCAGTGCGCATAAATACACACGATCCGGCTACGTGGATAACCCAAAATAGCCGCCTAATATGCCCGCTTTATCAAGATGATAACGAAGTAACTAAACTGGTAAAGTTAACCCCGCAACAGCCCCTATTTGATAACCTAAAAGCACATAATGCCTTAGAGCTATTTGTACTGGGCGGCAGCGTAATACACAACGAGGTTGAATATACAAAAGGAAGCTGGCTAAGGCTGCCAAGCACGAGTAAAGCGTTAATATCTGCGGGAAATAACAGCGCTACAATTTACCTAAAAGTAGGTAATTTTATAAACATAGGCTGTGGAGGCTAAATAATGCGTACAAAAATTGCGATTATAGGCGGTGGGCTAAGCGGCGTGTATGCAGCTTACCAGTTAGAGCAATGCGGCATTACCGATTACATATTGCTTGAAGCCAGAGACCAATTAGGTGGCCGTATTATGGACTTTACAAGCCTGTCGCAAGCGACAACAAATAGCTTTGATCTTGGCCCAACATGGTTTTGGCCAGAGTTTCAGCCGCAATTAAATGCCATTATTAAAACCCTAAACCTAGAAACATTTGCCCAGTACGAGCAAGGCAATACGTTAGTAGAGCGCTCACATACACAACCGCCCACAGCAATACCCGGTTATACGCATGCGCCTACGTCTATGCGGTTAAAAGGTGGCATGGGCACCCTTATTAATGCCTTACATGCAAAGCTTAGCAACAAACACATAGTGACCGGCGCTTTGGTTAAAACAATTACCCACCAACACGGTAATATTGAAGTTAACTTTAGCACCTCAAAGACAACCGATCATAAAGTAAACGTTGAGCACGTAATGCTTGCGCTACCACCACGCTTAGCCGCAAGCCAAATAACATTTACCCCCGCATTGCCAAGCGATTTAGTAACGCAGTGGCAAAATACCGCAACCTGGATGGCACCCCACGCTAAGTATATTGCAGTGTACGATACGCCATTTTGGCGTAAGCGAACGCTCTCGGGCAGCGCCCGCAGCAGTGTTGGGCCAATGGCAGAAATACACGATGCATCAAATCCACAAGGCCAAGCGGCATTATTTGGTTTTATTGGTATACCCGCCGATGATCGAAAACGCATTAGTAATGAAGATTTAATCACCCATTGCAGAGCGCAATTAGTCAGGCTTTTTGGCACACAAGCCGCTACACCCAAAGCCGATATTATTAAAGACTGGGCACAAGACCCACTCACCGCAACACATTTAGATACACATGCGGCTAATACGCATACCCCAGCACCTTACATAACCGCGCAAAATGGCCCATGGCATCAAAATTTAGTCGGTATTGGCAGTGAATGGTCAGTGCAATTTCCGGGCTACGTTGCCGGTGCGGTTGATGCGGCAAATATAGGTGTTGAGCATTATTTAAAAAAGGTTAAAGCATGATGTGTAGAGGCTGAGGTTTGAGCTTAGTGCTTTAATGGATAGCTCATAACGGCAGCTGATGGGCGGTTATGAGCGTTCAAGAAACAGCCATCATTATAGTGATTTAAACAGATTAACTTATTCGTTTTTAAACTTCCTAAATATCCACACATTCAGCCCAATTAGCAACATAACAATTAATGTTAGAATTGGAGGCTTTGATTGTAATGGTAAAAACTCAGCAGTTACCTCTGGAATCATGTGAACATACACTGCGACAAACATAATAGATAGCGCTAATAGTGATGAGCAATAAAATACTTTTCTTATTATATTTTTTGTTAGAACCTTGGATAAAGTAAGCACAATCAAAAACCCTAAACCTGCTGAAATTTCACCTAATTGACCAGCCCACCTAGCTATCTCGGGTAATGGCAGTCCACTCAAAGCTATTTGTTTAGTAAACATAGTATTGAACGGCTCAAAGAACTTTACTGTGCCAGCCATAATTAAAAAAATAGCTAACAAGCCGGTTAATAGCTTTTGCATGATGGCCGAAGGGTTCATCGCTGAATGGCGTAACGCCAGCCACATTAACCCGACAATAACGAATACACTCGATATTAGTGATACTTCTAGTAATAATTGTTTCCCCATTTCATTTTTCCTATATTTTATGGTGAATTATTTCTCTTCAGATTCTAATAATACTTTGCTAACAAAAAGCCGAACTGTTGGTGCAACTACAGCTAAAAGCAATAGTGCAGAAGGAATAACTTCTCCTATAGAGTATGACCATGCACTCATAAATGAGACATCGTCAGACACCATTTTCCTGGCCATAATAGCCGTCATGCCCAAAAGCATTGAAGGTAAAACCATTGAGGCTATTAGCGGATATTTAAATTTTTGAGGGAATTTTTTCATATTGGTCACACCTTGAATAATTTAGAGGGCATATTTTAAAGCCTTGCCCTTATTTCAAAAATAGCTATTATTGAAATTTATAAATTCATATTTGAATGATTAGATATTATGGATGCAAAAGAGCTCGGCAATTTATATTGGTTTTGCCTGTCAGTAGAGTGTGGTGGTTACGCCCCGGCTAGTCTTTTAGCTACAGCCTCTGCCCCGACGCTTTCTAGGGCTGTGAGTCAGTTAGAAGAAAAAGTAGGTGAGAAACTCATTCATCGACATGCCAAAAAATTCCAACTCACTAATGCAGGTGAAGAATATTACCGACGCTTTGCTCCTATTTTCAAACAAGTTGATGAACAATGGCTCAACCTTTCTAATACACAGGCAACATTAACGGGTGAGATTTATGTATCGTGTCCAGAGCCTTTCGCTGATTATTTTCTTCAGAATCTAGCAATCGAATTTATGACAGAACATCCCGGTGTTAAAATCCACATTAGTTTCTCTTCTGACACTGAAAACTATATTGATGAACGTATTGATCTCGCGATTGTTACTACACCGAGCAATATACCTACATTAATTCAAAAACCCTTATTTCAAACTGAGCTAGTCTTAGCTGCATCACCCAAATACCTTAAAGCTCAAGGTATTCCCAATAATATAGAGTCATTACTTGAACATAATTTACTTGCAGGAAATACTATACCTTTTTGGGAATTTAAGTACCAAGGTGTAACTACAAAGCTACCTGTAATGGCTAAGTATTCAATAAATAGCCTCCGTTTAATGATTAATGCAGTTAAAGCGGGCATAGGGATAGGCTTGATACCGAAAGAAGTGTTAGAATTTGAAAAAGACGCAGTGCTACAGAGGGTATTGCCCGATGTAGAGTGCCCGAAAGGCAAAGCTTATATTGTATGGAGTGATCGTCAGTTGATTGCTAGTAGGGTGGTCGCATTTAGAGAAAAAATAATTCAAAAAATGGATAAACCATCAGACTTATTTAAATCCATAGTGAGTTAGTTTTGCTAGAACAGATTAAGTGCTAAATACATTAAAAAGATAAGTCTAATAGACCGCTATTGGCTATTATAGTATTGATGACGTTGATAAAAATAAGCGCTTAAAGTCAGTACAACTTCTCATTTTGCTTCTGGCTCTAACAATATTTTCGTCACAAGGAGTTTAATCGTTGGTGCGACAACTAATAATAGCATTATTGCAAAAGGGATAATTTGCTCAATAGAGTTAATCCATGCACTGATAAACGAAGCCTCATCAGGCAGGGTTTTATAGGCCATCACCCCAGACGTTCCTAGCAACATTGAAGATGACACCATAGAAACAGTAAGTGGATATTGATACTTACGCGGAATTTTTTTCATGCTTGCTCCAAGGTGTCATTAAAATTCAGCTTACTGAATAGAAAGTAAATAGCTAAGTCCTAATACAGAAATAATACCAAAGCTTGCCATGGTCCATTTTCTTCTATCTTTCTCTGCTATAACGACAAAAAAAAATAACAGTGCTTGAGAGTAGATAGCCGTATAACCCTTAGCTATTAGCTCAAGATTTACTATGAAAAATCTTTCAAGATAATATTGTCTGCGTAGCTTTGGTAAGCACCTTCAATCATCTTAGCCATATCGTCTGGGAAGAGTAAAAAGTCGCCTTTTTCAAGAGAGTCTATAATGCCTTCAGAGACAGACTCAGCACTTGCTAAGTTATCAAAGCCAGCTCTTTTTCCCATATCTGTTTCAATTGGGCCTGGGTGAACACTAAGTACCTGAACGCCTTTTTCGGCAAATGCGTCTTTCAATCCTTGTGTGATTGAGTAGGATGCAGCTTTAGATGCCGAGTAAGTGGTTTCCTGAAGAAAGTTTTTCATCGATACCACAGAATTCAGTTGGACTAACGCACCTTTATTACGTTCAAGCGCTTTTGCAAAGGCGTTAGCGATACGCACTAAACCATAAACATTAACGTCTATTTCCCTAGCTAAAGACTCAAAAATATTCTCTGCTAAAGGTGTAGTCGACAGCATTATACCTGCGTTGTTAACTACAAGATCGACATCAGTAGCCTCAGCTGCCGCTTTGTTAACTGAGTCGGTGCTTGAAATATCCGTCTGGATAGTTGCTACTTTTTCACCGTATTGCTTTTCTAATGCTTTAGTTGACTCAGGATTGCGCACACCAAGATATACTTTTTTGGCACCGTGTTGCAGAAGTGACTCAACAATGGCTTTACCTATGCCACGATTTGCGCCGGTAACGAAAGCTACTTTGTCTTTAATGATAAAACTCATTTGATATTCCTTTGGTTTAGTATCCGTTGCGATTGCTAAAGTTTTATCGCAACGGAAAATTGATTAGGCTGTAATACAGTATTTACTATAACTGTGCAGTTATAACTCGTTACTTTTTAGTCCATTCAAATTTATTAAACATTGAATCTACTGGTGTTTCAGCAATGTGGTTTACATAGTTGCTGATCACTTTTTGTGATAACCCAAGAATGATTTCTAATACTTGTTGCTGCGCGTAACCTGCGGCAAAGAAAGCATCGACTTGTTCAGGTGTTACGTTGCCGCGTTGGCGTACGATAGCTAGCGTGAAATCTTGAAGCGCTTGTAGTTTCTCTGTTGGCATCGCTTCTTGGTTACGTAACGCCTCAGTTAAAGCGGCATCAACTTTCATTGAGTGTGCAATACCAGTATGAGCTGGCACACAATAATGACACTCATGCTCAACGTTAATTGTTTGCCACACTACAGTTAATTCTTCTGCGTTGAATGATGTTGCTGTAAATAACTGATGTAGCTGTGTATAAGCTTTTAATATTTCTGGTGATTCAGCCATTGCTGCATATAAGCCAGGAACAACACCCATTTGCTTTTTAGCGCCCTCTAAAATTGCTTTGCTTTTTTCTGGTGCTGTTTCTACTGTGTGTAATGTAAATTTGCTCATTTTTAATCTCCAATGACATAGGTTGTTTAGGGGTTGTCCCTATATAAAAAGGGAATAAATCTTGAAGCCCCTTAGTTGATGGAGTGAACTATATACACACCTGAACGATCGTTCAAGCTATATTTGAGCGATCGTTCAATTATTTTAAATATGTAAATATAATCTATTGTATTTAAATGGATATTTGTCTTGAAATATTTTTGCTTTATTAGAAGTCACCTCTGCTGAGTTTAACTTTACCTAAAGATAAAATATAACTATAATTGAACGACTGTTCATTTAATGTTTTTAGGTGAAGTTATGGCAAAGACCACAACATTTGATCGCCAAGAAGTGATAGATAAGGCAACCAATCTTTATTGGAAGAAAGGCTTTCATGCAACATCAATGCGAAACTTGCAAGACGCGGTAGACCTTCGCCCCGGTAGCATATACTCAGCATTTGGTAATAAAGATGGTTTATTTAAGGAAGCCTTAGCTAACTATGCTGATATGAGCCTGTCACTATTACAGCAATGTAAAGACGAACATGATTCGCCACTTCATGCACTAAAAGCCTTTATGAAGTTAATAATAGTAGAGTCACAAAATAGTGCTCCAAATGGCATTTGTATGCTGTCAAAAACTATTTCAGAATTAACAGATGAGAATCAAGATTTAATTGATGTAACGAAAGCACATCTAGTTAATATATCCTCAGCATTGGTCAAATTAATTGAAGAAGCACAGACATTAGGTGAGGTGGATAAAAATAAAAATGCTGAAGATCTTGCTACCCATGTACAAATTCAAATAACAGGTTTACGTACTTTTGCTAAAATTAATAAAGACAAAAATAAGGTTAGTGCCATGATAGACGATATTTTTACGCATTATCCTTTTTAATAGGAGTTAAGGGTTAATCATATAGGTCTAAAGGATCAAACCTTGGCGGCCTACAACATGCTCCTGATCCTCTGAAAATGGCACTCTCTAGCTACTCAACAACATTAAATACTGTAATAATTGGCAAAGTATTTTACTGTGTCGGATGGCGCTTCGCTTATCCGACCTACACTGGCATATACCTAACAGCTCAAGTTAATCCCCCAAATTATTAATTCTCTTCACCGCCTTACATTTAACAGCAAAGCCATTTACACATTTGAGCGGGTTGACTCTATAAACCCTTTTACATAATCAAGCTGTAAGTCGTCATCGCGCACGCCTACATTCACGCTTTTTTGCAGCCCTTTATTACCTATGCGAATGCCTTTTATGCCTAAACGGCTTTCGTGCGAAGATACCAGCCACTCGGGTAATGCTGCTACCCCCCGATTGGCAGACACTAATTGCAGCATCATTTCGGTGCTTTCTATGGGTACTCTGCGTCTGGGTTGCACGTTAGCGGGGTCTAAAAATCGGGTATATACATCTAAGCGGTTGTAGCCTACAGGCACGGTATAAAGTATTTGGTCTTCGAGGTCTTGCGCTGTAACAAACGCTTTGTTGTATAACGGGTTTTGCTCGCTCACGACAATACATAAATTGTAGTTAAACACAGACCTAAAGTTTAAGCCCTCTGTATTGACGGGGTCGGGGGTTATTAGCACATCTATTTCGTTGGCTTTTAGCGCTGCTATACCATCAAATCTAAAGGCACTTTTTATTTCTACGTCTACCTCTGGCCATGCTTTTAAAAATTGCTGAATTTTGCCCATTAACCATTGCTCACACGGGTGACACTCCATGCCTATGCGCATGATTCCTCGCCGGCCTTGGGCAAACTCTTGCAGTACGCGCTCGGCGTGCTCAAACTCGGTGACCATTTTGTCTGCAAGTGAAAGTAAATAAAGCCCCGCCTGAGAATACACCAGCGTATTGCCTTTACGGTGCCACAGTTTTACGCCAAATCGGCGCTCTAATTTAGCAATAGTATGGCTCACAGCCGACTGGCTTAAGTTTAAACTCTCGGCCGCGGCGGTCACGCTTTTAAGGCGATTAACCTCTTTAATAATGTGTAGATGATTACGTTCAAGCATTATGATTTATATTCATTCCAAAACTAGTTTTTACCATTAGTGTTCATAACGGTGTTTTGGTAATATTATCACATTACATACTCAAGTCTATGCACTTTGCTGTTGTGCTATGTATACACACCAGCAAAACACCTAGCATTTAACGTATTACCAGGAGATACAGCCTATGTTTAGCGACTCTATCTATACTTTTATATTAATAGGTATAGGGGGCACACTAGTGTTAGATATTTACGCGGGGTTACTCGCTAAGTTTTTTGATTTACCCGCCACAAATTGGCGATTAGTCGGACGCTGGGTAGGTCATATGAAGTCGGGGCAATTTTATCAGCCTGCACTACCTAAGGCCGAAAAAATACCGGGTGAGCTTGCCATTGGTTGGGTTGTACATTACCTAATTGGCATAGCGTACGGGTTAATATTAATGGTGTGTGTAAACACGCAGTGGCTTGATTTGCCAACCATACTACCTACATTACTTGTTTCATGGTTTGGCATAGTTGCCCCCTTTTTTATTATGATGCCAGGCATGGGGGCGGGTATGGCCGGTGCAAAAACACCTAACCCCACCGTTACGCGCATAAAAAGCTTTGTAGGGCACACCATATTTGGCTTAGGCATGTTTTTAACCGCACTGGTTTTAGCATAATTTTAAGTAGGAAAGCAGTACATGAACATTTTAAATTTAAGCACCTATTCTACGCATATAAAAATAGTGGGCTTATTAGCTATTGTTATTTCAATAGCTGCGTGGAGCACAGACTTATTAGGCATAGTGTATGCCTGCCCCTATTGTAGAGTGCAGCGCTCAGTAATAGGCCTGTTAGGCTTATTATTAATAACGCCTGCGGTTACACACTGGATAGGCAAATATTTCGCTTTAGTAATTGGTTTTTTTGGCGCTACAGTGGCTGCTAATCAGCACTTTATGGGCTGGAAAAAAATATCAGCAGGCACCTTTGAATTTAAAGATAACCTGTTAGTTGACCCATTTATTTTATCGGCCTGTGCACTAACAGGTATTATTGGACTTACTTATTTAGCAGTAACAGCCACTAAGTTACCCGCTAAAACGGTTTAATATTAAATACCGTAGCTAAAACCAACAAGGCGCACTTTTTATTAAAAGTGCGCCTTGTTTTTTTATATATAAATTTAATTTAGTTACGTTAAATCTGTTTTTTCTATGCGCTTAAAGCAATCTACTTATTACCACCTATCTAAAAATAACTCACAGGCTTCTAAAAGCTTTTCCCGTGCAATGCCGTCTCTTGATTGAATAGAAAGGCCATTAATAAAGGTATCTAAAATTAGCATAAATTGCTCTACGGGCATTTCTTGTTGCCACTCTTGCTGGGCTGTTCCGCGCTCTATGCATTTTACAAGCGCTTTACGAATGTCGTTACGTACCGACAGTGCCATTTGCTCAACTTCTTTATTTTCGTCGCCGCAGTTTAAGCCAGATAAAACAATCATGCAGCCAGAAGGTTGCTTAGTTGAGGTTTGCATATGAATGGTTTTAAACACCATGTTTTTAATCGCTGCTTTTGCAGGAACCGACTCGTTTTCTAGCTCCGAAAAGGTCTCTCCACAGGTGCTGGTATAAAGTGCTAAACATTCACTGTATAGAGCTTGCTTTGAGCCAAATGCTGCGTAAAAACTCGCAGATGAAATATTGCCTAACACTTTGCGTAGCTCAGCTAAAGAAGTGGATTCGTAGCCTTTTTGCCAAAATAAATCCATTGCACTTTTTATTGCATCTTCACGGTTAAACTGGCGTGGGCGTCCGGTTCGGGCCATATAAATTACCTCAAGTAAGTAAATTTTAAATAAGTGTATTGTTAGTTAAAACACTCAAGCCCGAAATACTAAGTATTGTCGGGCATTGTGCTGATCATATCATAAGTTTTAAATACAGTTGCTGTGCTAAGCACCTAAGCGAGTAAAGTATTGCTCTACATCTAATGCTGCTTTACACCCAGAACCTGCAGATGTAATTGCCTGCCTATAATGGTTATCGCTTACATCACCTGCGGCAAATACGCCGGGAATATTAGTTAATGTTTCACCATTTTCAAACCCAGAATACACATTAATGTAGCCATCGCGCATATCAAGCTGATCTTTAAAAATATGTGTATTAGGCTGATGCCCAATGGCAATAAACACGCCATTAACGCTCAGTGTTTCTCTATTGTGCTCCGGTAACGTTGATTTAATAGTAATTCCTGTAACGCCGTTAGCGTCACCCACTATTTCATCAACCTGGTTATTCCACTTAATGGTTACTTTACCTTCCGCTACTTTATCAAATAGGCGCTGTTGTAAAACCTTTTCGGCACTGAGTGAATCACGACGGTGAATAAGCGTAACGTGCGAGGCAATATTAGCTAAATATAAAGCCTCTTCAACTGCGGTATTACCACCGCCAACCACAGCTACGCTTTGGTTTTTATAAAAAAAGCCATCGCAGGTTGCACACGCCGATACACCCTTACCTTTAAACTCGGTTTCGCTTGGTAGGCCAAGGTACTTTACCGATGCGCCCGTAGAAATAATTAACGCATCAGCTGTGTAAGTTTGCTGCCCTTTAAGTACAAATGGCCTTTGCTGCAGGTCAACATGTGTGATGTAGTCATGCACTATTTCGGTATCAAAGTTTTCGGCATGTTCTTTAAACTGTCTCATCAGTTGTGGCCCCTGAATACCCGTTGGGTATCCTGGCCAATTTTCAACATCAGTTGTTGTTGTGAGTTGCCCACCCACTTCAAGGCCAGTAATTAGTAATGGTTCAAGGTTTGCTCTAGCTGCATAAATAGCGGCAGTGTAACCAGCAGGCCCTGAACCCAAAATTATCAACTTTCGATGTGTGCTCATTTATCACCTCTTTGGCGTACTAATCTTTTAAAATTAGCGCTTGTAGCTCTGGCGCAGGCATCATACCTACAGAGCGATTTATTTCTTTACCGTTTTTAAATACAACAACAGTAGGAATACTTCTTACCGCTAATTTGCCTGCAACTGATGGAAAATCATCAATATTAAGCTCACCCATAATAATATTTTCATCAGCGAGGTTATCGGCTACTTGCTCGTAAATAGGCGACATCATTTGGCATGGAGCACACCACTCAGCCCATAGTCTTACAACTAATTTGGCGTCTTTTTTGTTTAGCGATTCGAAGTTTTCATCATTTAATTTAATTACTTGGTTAGTCATTTTTGGCTCCTAGTTAAAAGTAAAAATCGACCCACAGTGACACACCTATATTTCGCCTAACAGGTTATTTATATATGCAAACTACGCATAATAAATATCAGAGCTATAAACGTGTTTTAAAAAGATGCTATTTAAAATAAGAGGAACAAACTCTTAAAAATATCAACTTAAAACACATTACCCATAACACTTGTGGATCGATTGATCCGAAATTTACACTCAAGAATCGCGAGTGTCAACAACTTATAGAACACTCATTCCACAAATAAGTAAGATTAACACTCAAAAAGCCGCACTCATAAATTAATTTGAAGCGACTTTGTTTTTATTTTTTAAATTAAAGCAATAGGTTATAAAGTAAAAAAACAACGCAGCTAGGAGCTGAAATTTAAAATAATTAATTTATGGTTTTTGAGAAAAGAGTAGGGAAGGTGAGCAATATACATTCTGAGGTTGTGAGTTATTCTTAAATAATTTGAATAATAAATGCGATTTAAAAGCATAATAATGAACGCACATTGTATTTATTATGCTATTTGAAGGTTTAGAGGCCTACAACGGCGCTGCGCCTTTCCATTAAAGTTACATTGCGCCATACGCCATGCAGTTGGCCTAATTTTTCTCGGTTTCCAACTTGCCTAAAACCATTACGAGTATGTAGTGTAATGCTGCTTATGTTTTCAGGGAATATACTGGCTTGTAGCATCCATATACCGTTTTTTTCTGATTCTTTAATGAGTGCACAAAGTAATGCGTGCCCCAAGCCTTTACCTTGGGCTTGGTTTGCAACATATACACTTACCTCGGCAACGCCCGAGTAAACCTCACGGCTAGAAACCGCAGATAACCCGGCCCAGCCAAGCACCTTTTCATCCTCAACTGCAACAAGACGGCAACAGTTGAGCATAGAACTATTCCATTGTTCCCAATTTTTAGCTTTAGTTTGAAAGGTCGCGTTGCCGGTATCAATGCCTTGCTGATAAATATTTTGAACGGCTAAAAAGTCGTTCTCTACAAATGGCCTTATGATCACAGTATTTCCTTACAACTATTATTACTCTCTAAAATTAGCGGCTTACTTATAAATGAGTTAACGGCTAATTTTAATTACCGCTAACATATCGTCTTCGTCCTCATCGAGGCCAACTTCCTCAAACCCAAAACTTGAATAAAAATCTTTAGCTATTGGGTTTTGCGGGTTATAACAAATCTCGATTTGTTCAAGCTTAGAAATCGTTTTAATCTCTTCAATTGCCATAGCCAGTGCTTTGCGCCCAATGCCTTTATTTTGATAATACCAACTCCATTAAGTATGTGTTCTAAATTTTACGCCGAAAAAACAATTCAGTTCTAGGCGTAAATTGATGTAAATGGTTGTTCCCTTTACGAAATTTAAAACAAAGAAATGGGTTGTTTTAGCAAGTAAAATAGATCAGCTATTTATTGGAGTTGGTATAAGTTTGATCTACCATAAAGCGCCAAATAGAAACCTTTTTAGGGGTTTCTTGTACCCACATAAAAAAGCCAACTGGCAGAGCATTTAGGTAAATCGCTTTACAGGTATACCCGCTATTGTAGTGCGCCTCAACTAACGACCACATATTACACGCTACGTATTCTTCTTGCGTTTTAGCAACCTCTAAATCGCATATGGCTTCATAGTTATCGGCGGTGATGTCTTCCAGTGACAGATTCATGTTTTTCCTTTAGAACAACTTTGTGCAATTAGTAAGCTATCAGTGTATGTACCTATAATCAATCAAATGAAGATATTGATTTTTATACACCCAATATTAGCCAAATTAATAATCTACAAGTCTATTTAAAACAAAAAGGCCGCAGTAAATAAATACTGCGGCCTTTGTTTTTAGCTAAGCTTTTTTAAATTAGCTACGTTTAGTAAGCGCCTGCGCTGTAAATAAGCTCGTAGCTGTGGCTGTAAATCTCAAGGATGTTACCAAACGGGTCTTCCATGTAGATCATGCGGTACGGCTTTTCGCCAGGGTAGTAGTAACGTGGCTCTGGCATACGTTTTTTACCACCTGCAGCAACAATACGCTCCGCTAAGCCTTCCACATCTGGGTCTTGTACACAGAAATGGAAGATACCGGTTTTCCAGTATTCAAAGTTGTCTTTAGGGTTTTCTTGGTCTTTAAATTCAAAAATTTCTACACCAATACGGTCGCCTGTTGAAAGGTGCGCTATTTTAAATTTTTCCCAATTTGGACCAAATACATCGGTACACATTTCGCCAATGGGGCTGTTATCTTCAGTGATCACGGTAGGCTCCATTATGGTGTACCAGCCCATCACCTTAGTGTAAAACTCTACGGCTTTTTCAACATCAGGTACTGAAATACCAATGTGCGAAAAACTACGTGGATATGTATGACTCATAATGCTTCCTCTTTAACTGTGATTAGTTGATGGAGTTAGTTTACGAACCCGTGCTTATTAAGTAAAATTATCATTAATCATCATTTTGAGTACGTTTTGTAATGATAAACCCGACATGGTTAAACACGTTTTGTACCTTGGTTGAGGTAAATCATTTTACCCAAACCGCCGAGCGCTTATTTATGACCCAATCGGGCGTAAGTCAGCATATTAAAAAGCTAGAGCAGCAAGTAAACTGCGCGCTATTAGAGCGCCACGGCAAACAATTTACCCTTACCGTGCATGGGCAAAATTTGTATCAGCAAGGCAGTTTGTTATTAAAAGAATGGCAATTTTTAGAACAACAATTAAAAGATGACTCGCCCTACAGCGGCCTAGTAAAAATACAATCGCCAGGCAGTTGTGGGCTACAATTTTATAGCCAATTATTAGCATTACAGGCTGAGCATACCGAGCTTAATATTGATTATCGCTTTGCACCTAATACCAGTGTAGAGCAAGCTGTAGCAAACCACAGTGCCGACATAGGCTTTTTAACCCAAGCCCCCACGCTTAGCGAAGTTACCAGCCACAAAATTGGTCAAGAAGCTTTATTATTAGTAACTCCCGCACATATTAAAAACCCAACATGGGAGGTTTTATGTGAGCTTGGCTTTATTGGCCACCCCGATGCAAAACACCATGCGCAGCTATTACTTAGCGAAAACTACAGTGAGTTTGAACATGTTGATCAAATTAAGCGCACGGGGTTTTCTAACCAAATAAGTTTAATACTCGAGCCGGTAAGTTTAGGGCTAGGTTTTACTGTTTTACCTGCCTATGCGGTGGGCGCATTTAATAAACCAGCGCTTATAAAAACGCACCATTTAGCTAATCCAATCAGCGAAAATATTTATGTGTGTCATCATCGTAACAGGCCAATGGCAAAGCGCATGCACACGGTAATTGAGGCAATAAAAGCGGGGAAATAGTTTTTAAAAAGGCAGTACAGCCAGCTTTAATTTACTGCACTGCCTTTTTGGGTTTTAGCGTGTTTAAACCTTAGACATATAGGCGCTTACATACGCCTTATTTTTAAATACCAACCATAAATTAAGCGCTATAAGGCCAATACTTAGCTGAATAACACCTAAGTTTTTAATTAATGTTTGTGCATTAAGCGATACAAGCGCCATGCCTATTGCGCCTGCAATCATAGAGCAAAACTGAATAACGGCCACAGCAGAGCCCGTGTCCGTTGTTTGTTGTTCTAACATTAAATTAGTACCGGGCACGCGGGTAATAATAACGGTTAGGGTGGCTATTGCTGCTAATGCACCAAATACCCAAGGCGATAAACCGCCTATAAAAATGGTACTTATACCGCATGCTGTTAGGGTTAAAAAACTCGCAGTAATTATTTTTTTTACCGATACACGTTTAGAAAGCCGCATATAAATTGTTGGCCCAAACGAGGCGCACACAGCATTCGCTGCAAAGGCGTAACTAAAAGTTTGTTCAGACAAACCAAAACCGTTGATATATACATAAGAGCCCGCCGCTAAAAACGACATTAACGCCATAGGCACAATAGTAAAAACAGCCAATAGCGATAAAAATGGCGGGTTTTTAACTACTACAGCTAATCGCCCCCACGACTGAAAAACAGAACCGGCGTAGCGTGTATGCAAGGTTTCGCGGTAAAAAAAGGTAAATAACATAGCCACCGAGCCAAACACAGCTAAAGCAGCAAACATCATATGCCAATTAGCAATTTTTAGTAGCAATGCGCCCAGCACAGGCGCCACCATAGGGGCAATAATAACCAGCGACATAATAGTGGCGATAATTTTTTCTCGCTCGCGGCCATCGTACAAATCTTTTACTATTGCCGTGGCTACAACCGTTACTGCACTTCCGCCAAAGGCTTGTAATAAACGCGCGCCTATAAGCATTTCTACAAAATTAGATAACGCACAAAGCACACTGCCTATTACGTATATTCCAAGACCCATAAGCAAAATAGATTTACGGCCAAATTTTTCACTTAATGGGCCCCAAAACAATAGTCCTATGGCGTAGGCTGCAAAGTATACGCTAAGTGTTAAGTTAACCATGGCTTGGTTAGTATTTAGTTTCTCTACCATAGTAGGTAAAGCAGGAAGATATAAATCGGTAGTTAAAGGGGGAAATGCACTAGGGCGTGTTGAACTTTGATGGTTGAATTTGCAGCAGTATGTTTGGTTTTTAGGCAAGGCGGAGCCTATGAAGTGTGGTTATTCCCCATAAATAGGCGATAACGCAGCATAAATGCCAAACATGCGCTGCCCTTCGGGTTCTGCCTAGGGGCGATAAACTCTTTGTTACTCGGTTTTTACTTAGCCCACTAGGTTACAAACCTCGCGCCGCGATTTAATCGCCCCTAGATTGAACAAATCTCAATCCGCAAAGATCAACACGCCCTAAAATAACAAAAAAATTAACGTGCCAGTTTTGCCTAATACAGGCTGCTCTACTTTCAAACTAAACTCCAAAAAAACAAAATAACTGACTAATACACAATCTTGCTTATAAATAACGTGGTAAATGCAAAGCACGACTGCACTCATTACCTACTTAATAGACTCCTTTTGTATGCTCCACGTTATAAGTAGATTTTATATACTCTTAGCCCATGTGTATATTGCTCATTTTTTATGTTCGTTTTTTATGGCTGGCTATTACTTTACCAGTAATAGCCAGCGAGTTTAATTTATGCTGTACGCTTAGGCTTTTGCTTAATAGTGAGTATGGTTTGCTTAGCTTGCAAATACACTTTGTGCACTGCAAAGGTTAATAAGCTCATAAGTACCATTAAGCACAACGTTGGCCAAAGCGACTGTGTATGATAACCAAACACGCCCATAAGCCAGCAAATTAGCACCCATTGAATAATGTAAAGGGCCGTTACATGTTTGCTCGCATATAAAAGAGCGCGTGTAATAGGGCCATTAAATTTATTGGCAATGGCATATTCTATTAAGGCTAATGCACATAAATTTAAACCAACTAAATAAAGAATACCGCCGCCATTTAAGTGAAAAAAGTTACCAAACTGGCCTTTAAAATCAATAAATAACCACACTGAACCAATCACTAATAATGCGGCCCCTAACTTTGCACACACATTAAATAAATACGCTGCATTACGCTGGCTATTTATATATACACGCCCAAGCACGTAGCCGGTTAATATAGCGCTTACCCATGGAAATACCGGAAAATAAACTTGGTAGTTATTAGCAAAAAACAAATCGCTAATATAAGGCGAAAGCGCAAACTGCTGCCCCCTAACAAACTGGCTTACAAGTGCAATAGCCACGGCTAAACATGCAATCCATGTGGTTTTCCAGCGGGCAATATTAAGCGCGCCAAACAGCACTAAGCTCACCCCAGCAAGTTGTAAAATATCACCAGTTAACACCATAAATTGTAACTGCCCAGCACTGAGCGGGCTTTGCCAGCCATAGGCATTTATAAATGCCTATGGCATGGTATTAAATACCTCAATGGGTAGCCAAAATTTTGCCGCATTCATTAAATACGCAAGGAGTAAAAGCTGTATACCACGCTTAATTAATAACATGGGGGTTTGCCTGCGCGAAAGCGCCATAGACAGCCCCATTGCCACCAAAAACGAGGCGGTGCCTTTGCCAAGTATATGAATAACAGCACCAAATAGGCTCTCACTTTGAAGCGTTGTGCTCGAGTACATCCATAGGGTGTGTACCAAAATCATAATAAAAACGCTCGCACCTCGGGCAAGGTCTATCGTTTTAAGACGTGTGTTCATTGGTTTTAATATCCTTTTTAGGGCAGGTTTGGCATTTGCTGTAACCAGCTAAATAATAACGACAGCACGTTAAGCGACCGGCCGTTAATTTAAATGGGGTGTTTAAATTAAAGTGATTGCTGATTAAATTGTGTAGCTGCTGATGGCAATGTGTAGTGTGATCAGCGCTTGCTAAATGTAAGCTATGGGCGCGCTCAAATGCGCTGTTAAGGGTGTCGATTAATAAGCGTCCTTGCTCTTTTTTACCCAGCGCATAATCGGTATTTATCCACTTTCCTACACAGCTAATAAACTCAATAAGTGCATTGTTTTGCTCAGTTTTACTTAATATAGGCGCACCGCTGAGGTTAAACCCTCGGCTATAAGCGCCATTAATTTTAAGCTGTAATTGCGTGGGGTTATGTGCATTTTGTTTAGAAGTATGCCAATAACAATAGGCATACATAGTTTGCCAACAAAGCTGCAAATATAAATGCCGACTAATAAATTGCCCAGGCGCATGTGGGTAGTGCGCCTTGCAATGAATCGCTAATGTGCGCACTAAATGTAAGCTTGGTTGAGCCGCAGTAGCTGGCTCACTTGGGCAAAATAAAAAGTGCGCAAGGGTTACAGGCTTAGCCATACAGCTTTGCCGATACTGGGTTATTTAAACTTCCGGCAAACTGTAAACTGCCTGCTGGGTTGGTTAAATCAACCATTTGTTTATTATTGCCAAGCTGCAAGCGGTTTAAGCAAGAGTGTGCAAATTCATCACCAAAAAAATCATACTCTTTAAAACGCGCATTTAAGGCAGGGTTAGCCTGTTGATACGCTTTAACACTTTGCGCAACGCCGTGCCAAAAGTCGTGCTCGGTAATGCGCTCTTCTCTTACTAAAATAGCCACTAGGTATCTAAAAAAGCAGTCAAATACATCGGTAAATATGCTCAGTAATTCAAGCTCTTTTGGCATAGTAATATGAATGCGCGAAACCTCATCAGGTAAAGGTTCAGTGCTATTAAGCAGCGCTACTTCTTCGCCTATGTCTTTCATGTAAGCGCCAACAGGCACTGAGTTTTTAAGCTTTAAAATGAGATTTTCGCCGTGCGGCATAAACACTAATTTATGGGCATAAAAACAATGCACTAACGGGATAAGATAGGCGTTAAAATAGTGTTGCAGCCAAGCATGTGTGCTTAAACCACTTTGATCTATTAATGCACCTGCCATACTTTTACCGTTGTTATCTAGGTGCAGTAGTGCGGCCATGGTGGTGAGCTGCTCATTATTTTGTAAGTTATGGTTTGGGTTCTCGCGCCATAAACAGGCAAACATTTTACGATACGGTGTATCGCCCAATGCGCTTTGCTCAAAGGTATGATGCGCATACCCTAAGGTGGCGTACTCTCTTAGTGCCGTAAAATTGCACGCACTAAGCGTGGGGTCGTAGTTTACTTTATTAAATACCCAATCATTTATAGCCGGGGTTACCGCCATATAAGCGCGCGAAAGCCCGCGCATAAAACCCATATTTAAAATAGACAGCGCCACTTTTAAATACGGCTTATGCGGGTGTGAGCAGTTATATAACGTACGAATAGATTGCTGCGCTTGATATAAATCGTCGCCTTCACCTAAATACACTAAGCGGTTATTGGCAAACTCGTTGGCAAACACCACACTTAATTTATGTTGGTATTGCCACGGGTGGGCAGGCATAAATAGGTAGTCGTCGGGGTTTAGGTTTTGCGTTTTTAGCGCTTTGTTAAACGCATCACGGGTAGTTAAATCAAGCTCACCACTAATATGGCTTGGGTAATCACTAAAGTATTGACTATAAGCAAAATCACATACTGTTTTATGCGCCGCTAACCACAATACTTTAAACGGTTTACCCACCTCTGGCGCATAGTGTAAAAAGTCGGTTTTGCTAAAACCAATACGGCCATTATTAGCCACAAACGCAGGGTGGCCTTCGCTCATTGCGGCCTCTATTTGTTGTAGCCCTAATTGCGCTAGTTCGGCTGCGCTAAGAGTGTTGTTTTCGCGTTTATAACAGGCACTCGCAAGTGTGGCGTTAAGCTCTTCAAGGTAAGTGGCTAAACGCTCGCCAGTTAAACCCAGCGCAGGGCCTTGCACGCTAAAAAAGTGCAGTACATCAAGCGCTGCTTGCTCATTATTAAGGTTATAAAAGCATAAGCTTGGCTCGTCTATATCTATATGATTAAGCGCCATAGCACGGCCATTAAATATAAAATAACCTCCTTCAATATTTACTTTAAAACCTTGTGGGGTTTGCTCTGCAACCAATAAGCGCTCGTGTACCAGTTCGCTAATGGCTTTACTTTGTAAGTGCCTGTTTGCCCCTTGCCAGTGGTCAAACTTTATATAGTCGGTGTTTATTGGCGTTTGCGCTTTGTGATGTAAATTAACGTGCGTTTCAAACGCAGCTTTATTACAAAATCCAAGGTAGGCGTTTTTATCACCAAGGGTTATTTGCTTAGTATGCACAAAGCCTAAACGCTTATTTAAGGCATGAATTTTACTATTGGCAATATCGGGCTCTACTACTACGCGTGCATCGGCATTATGAGTAAAAATACTGTGCAATACGCACTGCATTATTTCAAAACTAAAATGGCGTTTAGGCTGTGTATTTGGGGCAAGTAAAATATGCATGCCGGTATCGTTTGGCAGTACCTCATAGGCGGCTGCGAGTAGCTTGTCGTGCTTTGGGCTGTAAAGCTCAACTAAGGCAAGTAGCTCATTATTTTGCTCAATAACATACGCATTATGGTGCGGGTTGTTAAGTATATCTTGGTAGGCGCTGCACATTTGCTCGGGGGTTTGTTTACTCATACCCCAAAAATGGGCGTAAGGTAGTGTAAGCCACTGGCAAATTATGGGCATATCGCTTTGCTGTAGTAACCGCATAGTCACATTACCTGTGTGTTGTAACGTGGTTACAAAAGATGAAAAATACATAAAAACTCCTAAATCTTTTTAATTATTAAGTGGCTGTGTGTGCAGCTTGACCAACAAATTTAACGCGCCATAGCAAAATAGCGCCAAGGCTTGCAAAGCCAATGGCAGCAAAGTAAAAAGGCACGGTGGTATTAAAATATTCCACACTCATACCCACTAATAACGACGCTAAAATAACGCCAATATTTTGCGCAACATGCACTTTGGCAAAATCACTGCCGTAGTGAGCAGGCTCGCTTTTAGCAAATAGCATCACTTCTAATAAAACCATGACTTGAAACAGCGCTATACCGTATAAAACGCGAGAGCTGACAACTAACCACACCGACTCTTGCGCCTGTAAATAAAGCCCAATAGCGCCAAAAATAAGCGCGCACGAAAACGTACTGGTGCGGCTAAGCGTAGGAAAAGGTAAGTGCTGCCGAAAGTGGTTAAACAACAGCATAAGTAGGGCTGCAAAAGCAGGAATGGCGTACACAAGCGCACTTTGGAATGCACTGCTTTGTGCGCTCATTCCTTGCCAATGGGTAGTAAAAAACGGCCTAATTAAAAACGCACTAGAGTAAACAACCACGCTTATAAAGCAAAATTGCCAAATAAAATACGGTGTACGAGTACGTGGTTTTTCGCTTTCAATCGCTTGCTGATAAATACCTAACTTTAAGCTCACCATTAAATAGGCGCACAGCAGCACTTGTATAACATCGCCCGCAGCACTTAATAACAATGCATAACGCGGTGCATTTATACTAAAAAAGTACCCTCCCACTAACGCGCCGCCAATAGCACCAAAGTGCATAAGTACCGAAAACAAGCCAATAATAGAAAGATGCTTACTTTGCTGCTCTAAACGCAGTGCAAACGGGTAAATAAGCAGGTAACTGGCTTTAAGCACCAACATAAGCTGATAATAAAACCAAAATTCCCACACGTTAGTTGCAAAATAACAAAGTAAACCAAAGCAGGCGGCAATAACTTGCGTTACAAGCCAAAGAGCCAGCTCGTGGTATTTTTTGGCAACCTTTGCCCACAGGGGCAACGCGAGCATAACGGTAATACAACAGTTAGCTACAAACACGCCAATAAGTGTGGGGTTACTTACAGAAAATTCGCTGGCAAAAAATTGCGGATAAAACGGCAGTAATAAGGTGTCGCACACGACCGAAATAACCGTAAGCAAAATAAGCGTTAAACGTAAACTCATGCGGCGTTACTCTTTTGCTGTGAATGGGTTTCTACATCGCTTAAATCAAAACACTGAAAAGCAATTTTTTGTTCAACCTGATACGGCGCATAACCGAGTATTTCGCGCAAAATTATACTGTTGCGATAACACGCCATGCCTAAATCGGGGGTTACAAAACCATGGGTGTGCTGCTCTGCATTTTGTACAAATATACGTTTTTGGTCGGTATCTATTGCATACTCGCGGCTAACTAAATAGCGGCCTTGTTCATCTTCTGGTAGTTGCTGTGCAATGGGGTTTAAAAAAGCAGGGCGCTTGTATTTAAAGCCTGTGGCACAAATTAAGTAATCGGTTTTTATTTCAAAGGCTTCATTTAGCTCTTGATGATAAAACTCAGTGACTAAGCGACCAGCACTTTTACGTGTATTAGTAAGCTTGCTGTTAGTTTTAAATGTGGTAGAAATGGGCCCATCTAGGCTTTGCGAGTAAAGGGTGTCAAAAATGTCATTAATTAAATCGCCATTAATGCCTTTAAATAAGTTTTTTTGATTTTGATTAAGCCAATCTCGTTGCTCGGTTTTTAAATTATAAAAGTAATCAACATACTCAGGTGAGGTCATCTCAAGGGTGAGTTTAGTGTATTCCAGCGGAAAATAACGCGGCGATCGCGCAATCCAATCTAGTTGTAAACCTTGTGGCACAGCTTGTTGTAATAAGGTGCGATAAATTTCAGCCGCACTTTGCCCAGCTCCTACAACCGTAACGCGTTTAGCCGCTTTTAGCTCATCAAGGCGGTGGCAAAAATCACTACTGTGCAGTACGTTATTTGAATTACTTTGCACTGCGCAATCAGGAATATATGGGGCAGGGCCGGTGCCAAGCACTAAGTGGCGCGTAACATAGTGTTGCTCCCCATTTGGGGTTTTACAGGTAACGGTATAGCACTCACTTTGCTGGCAAAACTCAACCTTTGTTACACTTTGCTCGAAGCTTACGTTGCTAAGCTGCGAGCACACCCACTGGCAATAGAGGTTGTATTCTTTACGCAGTAAAAAAAAGCTCTCGCGAATATAAAAAGGGTATAAGCGATTATTAAGCTTGGCATAATTTAAAAAACTGTACTTGCTGGTAGGGTCTGCAAGGGTCACCAAGTCAGACATAAACGGCGTTTGTAAAGTAACACCTTCTAGCATCATGCCAGGGTGCCAATCAAATTGGCTACGCTGCTCTAAAAATAAGCTTTTCACGTCCTCCAGTGGCTCACTTAAACACGCTAACGACAAATTAAACGGGCCAAGGCCAATGGCTATAAAGTCATAAGGTTGGTTACTCATTATTTTTGCTCCTTGTACGTTTGCCACGCTATAGCACTAATTTGTTCAAGCACGGCGCGCACATCGCTCAATTGGCACTGGGCATTAAGTAACGTAAATTTAAGGTAATGACGGCCGTTAATTTTGGTGCGCGCAATCATGGCTTCACCAGTATTTAAGAATGTTTGGCGTACGTGCAGGTTTAGGGTGTCGAGTAAATCGGGGTTATGTTTCAGCTCCTCTGGCGCAAAGCGAAATACCAGCGCGCTGAGCTCTGGGTAATTTATAACTTCAAAATCAGGGTGGTCGTTAAGCACAATATGGGTTTGACGCGCAAGGCCAATTACTTTATCAAACGCTCGCCCAAGTGGCGCTTCACCCATGGTGCGCAGTGTTAACCACAGTTTTAAGGCATCAAAACGGCGTGTGGTCTGTAAGCTTTTATCAACTAAATTTGGCGTACCATTGCCGGCCTCAGCAAGCGGGTTTAGATAGTCGGCGTAAAGGGTAATATGGCTAAAGTGGCGTTTGTCACTTAATAAAAAAGCACTGCAGCTAACCGGTTGCATAAACGATTTATGGTAATCAATGGTAATTGAATCTACTTGTTCTATGCCGTTTAGGGCACTTCGGTGATGCTCGCTTACCAATAAACCACCGCCGTATGCGCCGTCAACATGGCACCAAAGCTGCTCTTTTTTAGCAAGTGTTGCTATGTCTTCAACAGGGTCAATTGAGCCAAAATCGGTTGTACCTGCGGTAATTACCACAGCGATAGGTAAATCGCCCTTGGCTTTAGAATCCGCAATTGCGTGGTTAAGTGCGTCCATATCCATTTGCATTTTATTGTTTGTAGCCACGGGCACTACCGCGTTATAGCCAAGGCCCAGTAATGCCGCTGCCTTTTGAATACTAAAATGCGCAACCTCAGAGCAATAAATACGAAAACGTGAGGCTACTTCAGGCAAGCCTTGCAGTTTTACTTCATGATTAGGTGCATAGCGGCTCACTGCGACTTCGCGTGCAACAAGCATGGCCATTAAGTTCGATTGCGTACCACCACTGGTAAAAACACCATCGGCAGTGCTAGGTAATTTTGCTTTTTCACAGCTCCAATCAATTAATTTTTGTTCAATAAGGGTCGCGCCAGCGCTTTGATCCCAGGTGTCTACCGAGGTATTGATTGCGCCAATAATATGCTCTGCTACAACCGCAGGGTACGTAACGGGGCAATTTAAATGCGCCATATAACGCGGATGATGAAAATAAACAGCGTGATCTAAATACACACTTTTAAGCTCGTTTAATACTGCAGGAAAATCAGCAAGAGGTTTGGCTAAATCTACATCATTTACAGTGGCGGCTAGCGTATTAACAGACACGCCAGAAAACGGCTTTTGCGCTTTAGCCATAGCTTGTTGTACAGCCGAAAGCCCCTGCAACGACGCTATTTGGTAGTTAATAAACTGATCGATATTGAATTGAGGAGGTAACCCGTTTTGCTCAAATATTGCTTTATTTTCGACAGGGCTGAGCTGCGCCGATTGTAATTGTGACATATTCGCTCCTTGGTTGTACTTGTATTGGGGTTGAGGATCTTAATAGTAACAATTTGCATTTACAATAATGATTAAGGGTTAGATATAGGTTTATTTTCGCAATTAGGAGTGACTGATTAGTTATAAGGAATTACTTTTAAAACTAACAAAGTATATAAAATGAGCTATGTGAAGGTGCCAAAATGCGCGCTAAATAATAACAGTTTGTTAAATAGTACGATGGTTAAAATATAAGAGTTGAGAAATGAGAGAGGATAGCAAAAAGCGAACGTATTATAAGTGGGCAGTACCACTATAAGAAGTAAACCCCCTTTACAACTCGGCTAAACCTTAAGTGCTAAAGAGGGATATAAAAGTTAAAATGCAGCTTAATTGATATCTTCAAGCTTATTTTTTAAATCCACTAGATCGGTGGCTACGGTGGTTGGCTGAATTTCCCACGGATCAAAAATAGAATCCCCAGAGCGTTTTATCCATGCTCCGCGCATACCATGCGAAATAGCGCCGGTAATATCAAACGGGTTACTCGAAATAAGCCACGTGTTTGCGCCCGTTGAATTTGTTTCGCGTAAGAAATGGCTGTAAACACCTGGGTTTGGCTTAAATGTTTTCATATCGTCAGCACTTACTACACCTTCAAAAAGCTCACTAATACCTGCAGTTTCGAGCAATTTATTAACCGCATCAGCAGCGCCATTTGAAAATGCAAACAATCGGTAATTTTGCGCTTTAAGTTGCTCAAGGCCTTTTTTAACATCGTCAAAGGCCGGTAAAATTTTATACTGCTCAAGCAATTGCTGCTTTTGATCATCACTAAGCTGCGTTTTATGCGCTAAACACGCGTAATCGAGAGCATGTTTTGTACATAATGAAAACGGAATATAGTTTTGCATTAACCCACGCCTAAACGAATACTCTAATTGTTTTTCACGCCATGTATTTGAAAAGCTTTGCGCGTTATCGCCTATCATATCTTCAAGTAAAGACAGCACGCCGTGAGTGTTTATAAGCGTACCGTATACGTCAAATGCGAGTGTGGTTGCCATGTTTGCTCCCAATAATTTTAAGATGCTTGTAAGTTAATCGTTTTGAGCTTAACTTACTTTGAACGGTTGCTCAAATTAACAAAGCTTATCTGTTTTAAAAGTTAGAGCATTAAAATCATAATAATTGAAAGGATTTTATCTATATGGATGATCATTTTAGTAGCCGCCCATAATTAATTTTGGGTAAGAGGACACAAATTAAGGCAGGTCTAACTCAATCTAAGAGCTAAAAACTAATACCTTTTAAATTAAAGTTCGCAATTGTTGTAAATTTAGCGGTGGAATAAAGTCATAATAAAACTATTAGAGTTATTGTAAAAATCAACAAGCATTAATTAGGGATTTAAAGTTTAACAAACGCTTGGAACTCCAAAATTATAACTATAAGATAGTTACGAAAATGCTGACCTTCAATAAGTTCGAGCAACTAGCTTTTGTATAAATACAAATGCCAATATTTAAAACACATGGAGTCTCAAATGGATGCTGTTGAGTATGGTTTAATATGCGACCGTAGTGATGAAAAAGATATAGTTAAAAACGTTAATACTTATTTAGCTGAAAAGGGCTACAGAAAATTATACAAATGGAAGGATAAAGGTGGGATCAAAAATATTGATGATCCATCGAGCGATCCGCAACTTGAGTACACATATGGGCAATTTATAAAAGAGTCTCCTAGATGGTATTTTGATATACTACCTAATACAGATCTCAGAGGTGTATACAGGTTTGCTGAGCAGAAAGATTGCGCATGGACTCTATTTTTTTCAAAGACAAACCCAGTATCAAATACAGAAGCTGACAATATATATCTTGATAACTTTCTAAAAGACCTTCTCACAGGCTCTGGTTATAAAAGTAGATTACTTCATAAGTACTCAGATGACGACTATCGAAGGTAATTACGACTCATCTAGCTCCCCTATTTTATAGCCAAATAAACCAGAGGCTAGATACAAAGATCCTAAAACAGTGGTAAAAATTAATTGATCACTTGTACCTACAACGACATGACTTTTTAAAGCTATGTGGAATCACAAATTAAGTGAAAGTAGATTGTTTATAACCAAATCTAACAACTAATTAGAGTACCCGTAATGAACAAACAAGAGTTAACCGAAACCTTTCGAAAGTTTGGAGCTTCTAACCCTGAGCAGTGGGCAGAGAGTGAAATAGAAGAAGGTATCCCTCAGCTGGCTAGGTTTTTATTTTTAAAGGGTGCGTGGAGTAATGTCGTTCCAGACAACGATGAATGGATTCAGCACATCTTAAAAAATTATGATCCAACTGATAATGGCCCATACAGCGGAATGATGCACTCCATCAAAGAAATGATAGACGCAGGTGTTAGCAAAAATGCGATTACAGAGTTCGCTCGATGTATTGGTGCAGAAATGATATTTAGTATGACTTACCTAATGGATGACCCAGAAGTTGTTGAAGATAACGAATATGTAAATTGGGGGTTATTTATAACCGATGATGAAGGCCGGCCGATTAAAGAATTAAGTGGCCTTTATGAGAGTGTTTTAGGCACAGACCCAACAGGAAGAGAAATGTGCCCAAAAAAATAAAATTGACCCAAGTAATGATTTAATAAACGCATAAAATTCTGGCTCTATAGCTTAAATAAAAAGGCTCCCTCAGTTATGTGAAAGCCCTGTTAGGGAAATTATTTAAAAATGATACAAATTAAAGGACTAAATAACATAGTATGAAAATATATTTTTTAATTTATGACAAAGTTGAAGAGCTGGATTTAGTTGGTTCATGGGAACTAATAGGTCTGCTGGCAGAAAAGGGGCTATGTGAAAAACCCAAATTAATATCGCTAAATTCTATGACTCCCTCAGGTGAGCACGGCATGCGTTTTAGTGCCGATTATCATTTTACTGACCCAGTGCAGCCCGATGTATTATTTGTACCTGGCGGTAGTGGTGCACGTATAGCAATGGAAGATATTGACGTTATTAATTACCTTAAAAAAACAGCTGAAAACTGCCACAGTGTTTTATCTATTTGCACTGGTATGTATTTAATGCAAAAAGCGGGGCTATTTAAGCATAAAAAAGTAACCACCCACTGGGCTTTTTTAGAGCACCTTAAAAAAGATAACACTGTAACCGTAGTTGAAGATCGCTTTGTAAAAGATGGCAATATTTGGTCTTGTGCGGGTGTTTCAGCAGGTATGGATATGTGCCTTGCTTTTATTGCCAATTATTTTGATGATGATGTTGCCTCCACCATACAGTTAGACGCAGAATACTATCCGTCACCAATTATTTATGGTGACGCGCATAAAGATAGCGCCAGACCTAATTACATTAAAAAGCTGCGTTAAAGCCCACTTTATAACTTTATGTTGGGCTTTGCTGCTCTTAACCCAACACCTCTTTGTAAACCCCCATTACACTTTGATTAAAAAACCAAAGGCGCTTGCACTGGACTGATTAAAATTAATAAAACTCATAGGTATCAAGCGCTAAAATATCCATTTCAATATCACTAAAAAGTTTTTCAACTTGCTTGCCGCCTGCGCCCATAGCAGCAAAGAGTGGTAAAAAATGCTCTTGGGTAGGGTGGTTAAATAACACATGGGGTGCATCGGTTAAGTAATTTAAAAGTGCGGGTGTGTCTTGCGCTAAAAGCGCGTGTTCAACCCATTGGGTAAACGCTTTTACCATTTGTACACGGTTAGGTGTAGCAGGGGTTTTAAACACTTCTCGTAGGTTGTGGCTAATGCCGCCAGAGCCAATAATTAATATATTATCGTCACGAAGTGGGGCAAGTAACTGCCCATATTCATACATGGCTTTTGCGCCTAGTTGAGTATTTATAGATACTTGTACAATAGGAATATTTGCCTGCGGGTACATTAAGCGCAGTGGTATCCATACTCCATGATCCCAGCCTTGGCGTTCATCGAGTATTGCTGTAATGCCTTTATTTTTAAATAGCGTTGCAATATTACCCGCAAGTTCAGGATGTCCTGGAGCTGGGTATTTAATGTTATACATATGCGCAGGAAAATTATAAAAGTCATGAATGGTTTCAGGCGCTTGCCCTGCGGTTATTACAATATTATGAGCCGCTTCATCGTTAGCCATATCAAAGTGCGCCGAAAATATAACAATAGCGCGTGGCGTGTTGAGTGACTTGCCAAGCGCTTTTAAAAAGTCGGACGTTGGCGATTGCTGTACGGCCATAATAGGTGAACCGTGAGAGATAAATAGTGCAGGTTGAGCCATGGTAATACCTAAGGGTTTTATTAATATACCCTTATTTTATTGGCTTTTATTTTGTTAATAAATAAAGCGCCCATTGAGATATTATAAATACAGTATTGTTAAACTGATTTTTATTTGCTCCCTCGTTAAAAAGCCGATGCGTAAACATCGGCTTTTAAATTAACACTAAATAAGCAATAAAGGCGTGTTAGTAGTTAATTGCGCCACCATCAACGTTAATACATTGTCCGGTCATAAAATCGCTGTCTTCGCTGGCTAAAAAGTAAATAGGGCCAAGTAAGTCTTCAGGCTCCATTGCACGTTTAATTACTCGTGAGCCTAGTGTGCTATTTTTAGCTTTATCAAACTGTGCGTTATTTTTAACGCCTTCGCTTTCGGTTAAGCCAACTAATAGGCAGTTAACTAAAATATTATCGTTAGCAAGCTCAGTGGCCAACGCACGTGTTTGCCCAACAACCGCGCCTTTAGATGCCACATAATGGCAAAACATAGGTGCACCGCGTAAAAATGTACCCGATGCAATGTTAATGATTTTACCACGACCTAATTTACGCATGCTAGGCAACACTGCTTTGGTACACTGAAAAGGCCCACGTGCATTTACGCGCATAACTAAATCCCATTCGTCTTCAGATATTTCCCAAAATGGTTTAAGCTCAAGCGCAGCAAATATAGCAGCATTGTTAACTAATATTTCAACCGGGCCAAATTCAGCTTCGGTTTGTTTTACCATGGCATCTAACGATTCACTATTCGTTACATCTACTTTGCAGCCTATTGCTTGGCCGCCAGCGGCAATAATTTCAGCTACAGCTGCGCTTGGGTCGGCTAAATCAGCAAGCACAACTTTAGCGCCTTGTTGAGCTAAACCTTTTGCATAAGCAGCGCCAATACCTTGTGCTGCACCAGTAACGATGGCTACTTTGTTGTTTAATCTTTTCATGGCTTTATCTCTTAGTCATTAATAAAAATATAAGCGTGCTTATTCACGTACAGCGATACTGCATTATTAATAAACCCGACTTGGCGTTAGAATGGATAAAAAGAAACGTGATTGCTGCAGTAGCACGTATTAACTCCATTTTGTTGTAAATAAATAGTTATTTACGCAAAAAAAATGTGTTTATAACGCTATAAAAACTCACTAACTGTGCAAAAATGCGATGTGTGGACTTTAACTGTTTTTATAAACATAATTAATACGATCTTTATTTAAAAATTATAAACAAGGCATTGCTAATAATGGATAAGCTAACCACCATGAAGACTTTTGTAAGTGTTGTACAAGAGGGGTCTTTTTCTAAAGCTGCCGATAAGCTCGATATATCGCCGCAACTTGTGAGCAAGTATGTGTCTGCGCTAGAAGAGGGGCTTGCTACCCGATTACTGCACCGCACCACGCGCAAAGTAAGCACTACCGAGGCGGGAGATCACTATTTTACCCGCTGCTTACAGGTGCTAGACGATATAGACGACATGGAAAATTCGCTCGATAACCTAAACGAAAATGTCTCTGGTGTGCTCAGTATTAGTGCCCCTATGTCGTTTGGGGTAAAGCACTTAGCACCGCTATTGGTTGAGTTTCAAAAGCGTTATCCAAATTTAAAATTAGATCTAAACCTTACTGACCAGTTTGTTGATATTGTTGAGCAAGGTATTGATATAGCGCTGCGCATTGGGGTTTTAAAAAGCTCATCACTTATTGCTAAAAAAATAGCGCCTATTAGGTTAGCGGTGTTTGCCTCTCCTTCTTATTTAGCGCAGCACGGCACACCTACTACCTTAGAAGAGCTGCAATCACATAACTATTTACGCTACGCACACACTGAGCCCACCAAAAAGCTACGTGGAGCGAACGAGCTTAAAAATGAGTTAAAGCTTGAAAGTAACCTAGTTGCTAACAATGGCGACCTGCTACTCAATGCCGCTATAGCCGGTGGCGGTGTTGCCATGCAGCCAACATTTATAGCCGGAGAGGCGCTGGCACAGGGTAAAGTAGTACGTATATTAAAAGACTACGAACCTGAGCCAATAGGGCTTTATATGGTGTACGCAAACAGGCAGTTTTTACCCAGTAAAGTGCGCGCGTTTGTTGATTTTGCGAGCAATTATTACACCGATACACCTTATTGGGATTTAGGAGAGTGAGATGTCAATCACCAACCAATTAGCGTTATTTGTTGATGTAGTACAGCAAGGCTCATTTGCAAAAGCCGCGGCGCTGCACGATATGGACAACTCATCGCTTTCAAAGCAAATTAAAAAGCTAGAAAGCAGTTTAGGTATACAGTTACTTAATCGCTCTACGCGCTCGTTTTCGCTTACCTCCGCAGGAGAGGAAATACTCCAGCAAGCGCATATTTTAATTGATACGCTCAGTGATATTCATAGCATTGCAGACTCCTACCAAGCAAAACCTAAAGGTATTTTGCGCATTACCTCGGGCATGTTTTTTGGGCAGCAGTATGTGCAGCCTGCCATTAATTTATTTATGCAAAAATACCCTGAGGTAAAAATAACCCTCATGCTTGATGATAAGCGCAACGATATTATTGCCGATCATTACGATTTAGCATTTAGAATTGGCAAATTGAATGACTCCAACCTAATGGCAAAAAAAATATCTGATATGCACTTTGCTTTGGTTGCTTCTAATGACTTTATTGCACGCCATGGTATGCCAAGCACACCTGAAGAACTTATCGCCTTACCTGCGGTGGTTTATGGCAATGGCGATGTAAGCCTAGATCAAATAAAATTAAGCACTCAGCCTCATGGTGATGAATACAAAACCCACAAAATGAAAGGCAACTATAAGGTAAGCGATGTACGCGCCATGCTTGATGCCACAAAAGCGGGTTTAGGGTATGTGATGCTAGATTTATTTAACCTAGAAAAACCCATAGACGAAATGGGGCTAGTGCCGCTATTAACTAATTATAAGCTTAGCGCATCGGGCACCGGTATTTATGCGCTGTATCCTCACCGTAAACAAACACCACTGGTGAGCGAATTTATAAAAACTGTACAAGAGTATATTGGCAGCCCTGCATTTTGGGTAAAGCATATTCCTAATTACAATCAGTTATATAAATAATAGCCACAAAAAAGCCCCGTTAGGGGCTTGGGTATACTCAAAAAAACTATATTAGCTAAAGGGCTTAAAAGCCTTCTAACACCACTTTACCTTTAGCGGTTTGCGATTCAAGGTGCTGATGCGCTTTGCGTAAATTGGCTGCGTTAATTTTACCTAAGTGCTCACCTACCGTAGTTTTAATTAGCCCTTGGTCAATCATAGTGGCTACGTTGTTTAAAATAACGTGTTGCTCTTGCATGTCGTCGGTTTTAAATAACGAACGAGTAAACATAAGCTCCCAATGTACCGACACGCTTTTGTTTTTAAATGGCACAATATTAAGTGTTTCAGGGTCATCAATAAGGGCAAATTGACCTTGTGGCTTCACTACTTTTTCAATTTCAGGTAAGTGCTGCTCTGTATTGTTTAAGCTAACAACGTAATCCACTTCGCTTAAGTTTTTAGCTGCAAATTCTTCACTTAACGGGTTACGGTGATTAACAATAGTGTCGGCACCTAAATCTTCTAACCACGATATTGTTTCAGCACGAGAAGCACTGGCAATAATATTTAATTTAGTGCGCTGCTTTAATAGCTGCACCATTATTGAGCCCACACCACCGGCGGCACCAATAACTAAAATGCTTTTAGAATCATCGTTTTTAGCTACGTTTAAACGGTCAAACAATAATTCCCACGCAGTAATGCTAGTAAGCGGCAATGCGGCGGCTTCCCCATACGAAAGCGAGCTTGGCATATGGCCAACAATACGCTCGTCAACTAATTGAAACTGCGCGTTACTGCCTGAGCGCGTAATGTCGCCTGCGTACCATACTTTGTCGCCTGGCTTAAAAAGCGATACGTTTTCGCCAACCGATTTAACAACCCCAGTTGCATCCCAACCAATTACTTTATACTCGCCCTCAGCTGCTGGCATTGCTTGGCGAATTTTAAAATCAACCGGGTTAACCGATACCGCTTTAACTTCTACTAAAATATCGTGGCCGTGTGCTGTTGGCGTTTCAAGTTCAATGTCTTGTAATGATGGTTCGTTTTCGATAGGTAAACTTTTTTGATATCCGATTGCTTTCATGGGAGTTGCCTCGTTAGCTAGTTAATACTCTGTGTTGATGACGCTATTTTGGCTTTATCAAGAGTATTAAAAAAGAGACAAAACACCCAATTATTATGGAAATAAAATTCCATAATAAAATAGGCAAATAATTAAAATTTCATTGCACATAACTGTTATCGTTTTAAATTAATAATACCTCATTAACTGTAACGGGGGTTTACAGTTAGGTTATATTGAGCTCAGTTAATTTATTCCACACACTTTCGCCACCGGGGTGCAAAGCCGCATGATACCTATACGCATAGTAAGTTATTGGCACGCAGTGGTGCTCACTCCCTACAACTTCCAAGGTATTATTTTTAAGCTCGTTTGATATAACGTAGTCGGGCAGCCAGGCAATACCATTGCCCGCTACAGCGTGCACTTTTAAAAGCTCAGTCATGGATGAAACAAACACTTTTTTAAGCTTAGCGCCCGATATAATAGGCTCTAACTGCCGGCCCATGTAGGAGTCGAGGCTGTAGGCTAAATGCGGTATAGGCGCTGCGCTTTCTAGGTTATATAAGGCTTTGCCGTGCTCGTCACAGGCGCTAACAGGTAACAACTTAGCATTACCTATTTTTTGATGACTAAACGGCGGCAGTTTAAGGCGTTCGTTATCAAAGGCAATAAGTAAGTCGCATTCACCTTGCTCTAGCGCTTCGGTGGCTTTATCTACGTCTATAGCCTCTAAATTAAGTACAATGTCGCGCTCATCTTGCGTTTGAAAGTTAGCGAGTTGTAAGGTTAAAAAACTCGCTAAAGAATGTGCGGCCGCAACCTTTACAGAATAATTTTGCTGCACCGATAACTCCTCAAGCATGCTAACCGAGGTATTCATTTGGTTAACTAAATTACGCGCCGTTATATGAAATATTTTACCGCTTGGGGTCAGGGTAATAGGCAAGTTTTCTCGGTCGATTAGGGCTGCGCCAAGGGCATCTTCAAGGGCTTTTATACGCCGACTAAATGCAGGTTGCGTAATATGCCTAAGCTTTGCCGCTTGCGAAAAGCTTTTTGTGTGCGAGAGCGTTAAAAAATCTTCTAACCATTTACTTTCAATATTCATAGCGACCACTTAGTTATGCAGTTTGTGCATGGGTGGTAAAATAATAGCATTATTCAAACTAAATAAAACACTATAAATTAAGCCTATAAACTCAATAACCGGAATGCAATCATGCTTAGAACTCTTGGCGTATTAGGTGGAATGGGGCCTTTGGCTACCGCCTCATTTATGAATCAGGTAATTGCGCTATCGCCCGCTAAAAATGATCAAGAGCATATACCTATGTTTATAAGGAATATCCCGCAAATTCCTGACAGAACAAAATTTTTAATGGGTCTTGAAGATGAAAACCCATTTTTTGAGCTTAAAAAAGGCTTTAAAGAGCTAACAAGCTTAGGTGTAAGTTGTATTGTTATTCCGTGTAATACCGCGCATTACTGGTACGACGCGCTCACTAAAAATGCCGATGTACACACCATTAGCATTGTAAAAAGCGTTATAAAACAAGTAAAAGCCACGGGCAAACAAAAGGTTGGTATTTTAGCCACTACCGCTACGCTTAATATGGGCATTTACCAAAATGCGTTTAAGCAGCACAATATTGATTTTGTTGAACCAAACACTCAACAACAAGCAGCCATAATAGATGGCATAACCGCCGTAAAAGCGGGCGATTTAAATAAAGGTCGCCACTTGTTAAGCAAGGCATACGACTTAATGCTTGCTCAAGGTGCTGACTGCGTGTTGTTTGGCTGTACCGAAATACCGCTTGTGTTAAATGAACAAGCCAAACACTCGCCAGACACCTGCCTAGATACCATCGCTATTTTAGCGCAAGAGTGCGTTAACTGGGCATATGCAAACGCCCATCAATCAACGCTTTCAAGTGTGGCATAGAAAATATCAGTTTAAACTAGAGCTAATTAATTTAGCTCTTTTGCAAAGCGTTTTCGATAGCGCTTTGTAAGCTTTGCAGCGCGTATTTGGTCACTTATTAAAGTAAAAATAGCCGAGGCATTTGCTTTAACGCATTTGCCTTGGCCCACTCGGCGAATTTGCCTTTTTACCAGCGCCATAGTGGCAAGCCCAGCAAGGGTTTTGTCTTTAAAGGTAACACGCGGCATAAGCAGGTTTTGCGTTGGCTGTGTTTGCCAGCTATTAACTAAACCTGGCTGATATGCCAGTGCTGTGGCCATACCAACGAGCGCTACGCCTGAGCTAATTACTTTATTTGCCACATCTAACCGGCTAATACCGCCTGTGGTCATAATGGGTATGGTTGATTGCTCGCTAATTGCTTTGGCAAACTCTAAAAAGTACGCCTCACGTGCAAGTGTACGTTCATCGCCTGTTTGTCCTTGCATAGCTGGTGCTTCGTAACTTCCGCCCGAAAGCTCTACAAAATCAAGCTTTAATGCACTAAGCATATTAACAACTGCTTGCGCATCATGCGGTTCAAAGCCGCCGCGCTGAAAATCGGCTGAGTTTAACTTAACCGATACCGAAAAACCGGCGCTGCATTGCGCTTTAATACTGCGTGTTATTTCAAGTAATAATCGCGCGCGATTCTCAAGGCTACCGCCCCATTCGTCATCACGCTTATTAGTTAGTGGAGATAAAAACTGCGCTAATAAATAGCCATGTGCAGCGTGTATTTGCACGCCATTAAAACCTGCTTTTTCGGCCTGTTGCGCTGTATGGGTAAAACGAGCGATAACATCATTAATCTCGCTTTTATCCATAGCTGTTGGCTGGGCAAATAAGTGAGAGTGCTTACCCATATTAAGCGCAATATCAGAGGCACTTAGCGCTTTACCACCCATTTTTTTAAATACTTGGCGGCCAGGATGATTTATTTGCATCACAATTTTACAGTCGTTTTGCTGCCCTAAACGAGCAAGCTCTACAAAAGGCGCTATATCGGTTTGCTGCTCAAGGGCAAGGCCGCCAGGCCCTGTCATTGCAAGGTGGTCAACCATAACATTGCCGGTAATAATTAACCCGCACCCGCCTTTTGCCCATTCGTTGTATACATTTTTAAGCACTTGCGATGGCGTTAGGTCGGCCTCTGCGAGGTTCTCTTCCATAGCGGCTTTTACTACTCGGTTTTTAAGCGTTAAACCGCATGGTAGGGTAAAGGGCGTAAATACAGCAGATTGTTCAAACTCAGACATAAATATAAACCATAAATTGACATTACAGGCACTATAACCTTAAAGTCAGCTTTAAGGTCAACCCGCTTTTTATAGTAGAGGCAATAATGAAAATAGGTGAACTATCTAAGCACTCGGGTATTGCAGCAAGCACCATACGGTATTACGAAAGTATAGGGCTGCTGCCACCCGGTACGCGAAATAACAACGGGTATAGGCAATACGACAAAGCCAGTGTAGAGCAGCTTAAAATGATTAAGTTTGCACAAAGTTTAGGGTTTTCGCTTGAAGAAATCCCCTCCCTGCGTAAACCTAATGAGGAGCTAGATCACAACGCCATTATTGAGCGCCTCACTCAAAAACAACATGAAGCTAATGCACTAATAGAGCAGCTACAGCGTAAGTCAGAGCGTATTGGTAATTTAATTACACTGCTTAATGCAAACTGGTCTAATGGAGAGTGTATTGGCGATGAAAAAATAAATGAGTTATTGAATGAGGTGGAGTATTAAAGGCGTAAGCGAGTACATGTGAGCTTAAGTTGTATTAGTTTTGCGGCGCTTTACCATGAAAATTGATATAAAGCTTTTGTAAGTTGTCAGGCATTAGAGGCCAACCAACCGCAATAGTATGAGAACTTGCGCCCCAAAATAATGTTTCTACGTAATATACGTCTATGTATTCAATTACTTTTGCCTCGGCGTTTACTAGCTTTTCAGCCATAAAACTTAAATAACGCTATTTTTGCTCCACAGTACCAAGAGCAAAAATAGCATCTCTATCCTCATAATTTATAGGGGTTAACGCTAACCTTTGCGAATTGAGTAAGGGAAAAACCATTAACCTTCCTTTTAATGTATAAAACAGTAGAGATAAATCGAATTTAATCTAGCTCTAATTGGGCTTTTTCTACGCTGTCGTTTGGTAACTCTTTTTGAACCGATACACCTAGCTCTTTAAATTCTGAAGCTTGTTTAATTAAGTTACCTTTACCACGGTAAAGCTGTGAAAAGGCTTTATCGTAGCTTTCTTTGGCGCGGTCTAGTTGCTTGCCAACACCTTCCATACTCGTTAAAAAGCCATTGAGCTTGTTATAAAAGCGCTCTGCACGATTCGCCAGCTCTTTAGAGTATTTAGTTTGCTCTTCAAAGCGCCACAGCTGTTTAACAATATTAAGGCTTGTAAGCAGAGTAGTTGGTGTAGCAACTAAAATGTTTTTTTCGATAGCTTGTTGGTAAATATCGCTTTGATATTTAAGCGCCTCTACAAATGCAGATTCTATAGGCACAAACATAATAACTACTTCAGGCGAATTTATACCAGGGAGACGATCGTACGATTTACTGGCAAGCTCGTTAATACGCGATGTAACGGCATTTACATGCTCTTTAATTGCTTGGCTAGCCTCTAGCTCGTTTTCGGCATTAACGTAGCGGGTATAAGCATTTAGCGATGTTTTAGCGTCAATCACTAAGTGGCGGCCCTGAGGTAAATACACCACTACGTCGGGGCGCAGTCGACCGTCTTCGGTATTAAACGATACTTCGCGTTTGTAGTCGGTACCCGCGCGCAGGCCTGCGCTGTCGAGTACGTTTTCGAGCATTAGTTCTCCCCAATTACCTTGGGTCTTTTTTTGCCCTTGTAAGGCATTACTAAGTTTATCGGCTTGCTCGGTAATAGCTTGGCTTTTAGCTTGCAAGTGCAGTAGCTCAGTTTTAAGGGCAGCACGTTGTTTTAAGTCTTCAACGTGAATCGATTCCATTTTATCTCTAAAGCCTTTTAGCTCCCCTTGAACTGGCTTTAATAGTTGCTCAATGCTTTCTTGGTTTAGGGTTTTAAAGCTTTGCGATTTTTCTTCTAAAATTTTATTAGCTAGGTTTTCAAACTCTTTTTTAAGCACATTTTTGCTTTGCTCTATTTGTGCAAGCTGCTCGGTAAAGTTTTGCTGCTTTTGCTCAAGCGTAGTTCGCATATTATTAAGCTCAATATCGCGCTGGTTATATTGCTCTCGCAAGGCACTCAGTTCGCCTTCGGCTTTACGCCAAAAATGGTTATATTGAACACTTTGTTTTTCTTGCTCGCTAAAGCGAGTTTTAAAATGCTGCGCTTCATCGCGTTGCTCTTGATGTGATTGCTCGAGCAGCTCGTGCTCATCAAATAAGGCGGTGTATTGCAGCTGTTTATTGTCGTACTGGTTTTGTAATAACGATAACTGTTGCTGTTGCTCGCTAATGTGTTGTTTTAATTTATTACGAGAAGGGATCGACACTAGGCCATACAGTACTAGCCCTGTTGCAAGCCCTGCGCTGGCACTTAACCAATCTATATGCGTTAATAGCTGAGTAAACATAAAATAAACTTATAAAATTTAGAGACATGCCATCATAACGAATAAAGGTAGTGGGGGGTAGAGGGCGTAACATTTACTAAAGGCATAAAAAAAGCCAGCTAAAAGGGCTGGCTCAATCATTACTAAATTTAGTAACCAATCAGGGAAATCAACATGAAGCTTGTGATAACTGCAATTAATCAACAAGCGTAATAGTAGACGCCACTCATTAAATTAAGTTCACATAAAAATATAAATAATTATAAAAACTAAAATGTGGGCATAAAAAAAGCCAGCTTAAAAGGAGCTGGCTCAATCATTACTAAAGTTAGTAATTAAACGGGGTAAATCAACATGAAGCTTGTGTTAACTGCAATTAATCAACAAGCGTAATAGTAGACGCCACTCATTAAATTAAGTTCACATAAAAATATAAATAATTATAAAAACTAAAATGTGGGCATAAAAAAAGCCAGCTTAAAAGGAGCTGGCTCAATCATTACTAAAGTTAGTAATTAAACGGGGTAAATCAACATGAAGCTTGTGTTAACTGCAATTAATCAACAAGCATAATAGTAGACGCCGCACACTAAATTAAGTTCACATAAAAATATAAATAATTTAAAAATTAAAATGTGGGCATAAAAAAAGCCAGCTTAAAAGGAGCTGGCTCAATCATTACTAAATTTAGTAACCAATCAGGGAAATCAACATGAAGCTTGTGATAACTGCAATTATTCAACAAGCATAATAGTAGACGCGTCCTTTTAAATTTAGTTCAAACAATTTATAAAAATGTATTTTAAGGTGTTAAATACAGGCATAAAAAAAGCCAGCTAAAAAGGCTGGCTCAATCATTACTAAATTTAGTAACCAATCAGGGAAATCAACATGAAGCTTGGATAACTGCAATTATTCAACAAGCATAATAGTAGACGCGTGTTTTTAAATTTAGTTCAAACTATTTATAAAAAATGCAATTTAAGGTGTTAATTACAGGCATAAAAAAAGCCAGCTAAAAGGGCTGACTCAATCATTACTAAATTTAGTAACCAAACAGGGAAATCAACATGAAGCTTGTGATAACTGCAATTATTCAACAAGCAATATAATAGACGCCGTTTGGTTAAATTAGTTCACATGCTAAGTAAAAAAATTAGCTTTTTATAAGTGATAACATTTGCTGCTCATCAAACGAAGTAAAGCTCATTGATTTATCGGTAAATAATGCATCAACAAGCGCTTGCTTATCTTGCTGCATTTTAAATACCTTTTGCTCAATTGAGTTACTCATAATTAATTTATAAACAAACACTGGATTTGTTTGGCCAATACGATAAGCACGATCGGTGGCTTGTTTTTCAACAGCCGGGTTCCACCATGGATCAAAGTGAATAACGGTATCGGCTTGAGTTAAGTTAAGCCCAGTACCGCCTGCTTTTAAACTGATTAAAAACACCGAGGTTTTGCCACTGGTAAACTCGTCAATAACTTTGTCGCGATGACGCGTTTGCCCAGTTAGCATACTAAAGTTGATATTTATATCGTTTAAACGCTCTGCAATTAAATCGAGCGCAGAGGTAAATTGACTAAAAATAATCACTTTACGACCAAGGCTTAGCATTAACGGCAAATGCGTAGTTAGCCATTCTAATTTTGCTGAACCTGCTTGTGTTTCTGGCTCAATTAATTTTGGATGACAACAAATTTGCCTTAGCTTTAGTAGCGCTTCTAAAAATGCGAGCTTACTTTTTTGTGCGCCTTGCTCAGCAAATAAGTCGATGAGCTTTTCTTCTAGGGCGCGCGTAATACCTTGGTACATATCTTTTTGCTTAGGTTCAAACTCAAACTCTTTTAACAGCTCTGTTTTTTGTGGCAGCTCTTGAGCTACCTGCGCTTTTGTGCGGCGTAATATAAACGGCATAATAAGCGCTTTTAGTTGCTCAGCTCGCTCTGAGTCGGCTTCGCGCTCAATAGGTGTTTGAAAGTGCTGTTTAAAGTGCGCTTGCGAGCCAAGTAATGAAGGCATTGCAAAGTCGAGTAACGATTTAAGCTCAAACAAATTATTTTCGATAGGCGTGCCGCTTAAACATAACTTAAAGTCGGCATTTAAACGCTTAACTAAGCGCGAGACTTGTGCAGTATCGTTTTTAATATATTGCGCTTCATCTAAAATAATATTTTCAAAATAAAGTGGCGAGTAATAAGCAATATCACGCTTTAATAATGGGTATGTAGTTAAAATACATTGCGCTTGCGCTAAATGTTGTAAAGGCTCATTACGTTGTGAGCCAAAAATAGTGGTTACTTTAAGACTTTTAGCAAATTTGGTGATTTCGTTTTGCCAATTACTTACCAAACTTGTAGGGCACACTATAAGGGTAGGGCCCGCTTGCGGGCGATTAAAACTGCTGGCCAAAAAGGCAATAACTTGTAGCGTTTTGCCAAGCCCCATGTCATCAGCAAGTATGCCGCCTAATTGGTGGCGCTTTAAAAAGCCAAGCCAATCAACGCCTTGTTGCTGGTATTCACGTAGTGTTACCGAGTCATTTAAACCGTGTAAGGGCACCACTGGCATTGCCTGCTCGGTGTTGTTTAACTCATCAAGATAACGCTCAAGAGAGTCATCATGAAGGTCTATAGTAACTGCGGTATGCTTTACCAGCTCAGGTAAATAAGAAAGCGGGATATTAAATTCATCGCGTGTTTTTACAAATTCAAAGCGTTGTTTAAATTCGGTCAGTAAATTAATGGCGGCTTTACTAATAACACCAAATTGACGCCCAACAGGGTAGTAATAAAACAGCTCACTTTGACGATTTAACGATTGATACGTGGCATCATCGGTATTAAAAAGTACAGCGGCTTTGGCATCGCTTAATTGCACTTTACAATGCATTTGGTGACCTGCAGCACGGTTTACATCGAGTGTAACGTGCCCTTGGGGGTCGGCTACATTTACTTTAGTTTGAGTTACCTGCCAGCCACGCTTTTTAAAGCCAGGGAATACTTCGTAAACAAGCCAATGTAAATGTATAGGTGATTGTTTATTAAATATAAACTCACTTTGTAAACCCCCTTTACAAAACTCAAAACCTAAATTTACTAACTCATTTGTTACTGTGTTTTCAAATGCACTATTTATTAAACTCGCGGGTGCTGTTCCCGCTAAATAATTTTTATTTTTATATTTAAATAATAGCGAAACTTTAAGCCCTTGCTCATCCATAGTGGCTTTTAAAACAGCATTACCAAGTTGCTTAACATTGACTTGTTCGTTATTCGGATGCGGAATAACACCGGCGCCAAAATTGTCGGCAAGTTGTTTATAAATGCGATCAAAATTAGCATCGTGCAGTGCGGGAATTGATTGTAAATGTGCTATTTCGTCGGCGCTAAGCTGTGTTCTGATCCGGCCGACTTTAAAGTGATCGAGGTCTAAATAAGCGGGCGGCGTGGTTTTTATCAATGCCCAATTTTTACTGTGTTCAAGCTCAATAATTAATTGCGATAACTCGTTTTGTTGCTGCCAATTAAAGTTAAGCGATTGCCCGGTTTGCGCTTTAATAGCAACACGAGAGCGTTGTAAAAATAAACGGTCGGTGGCAATTAATTGTTGTAAAGCGCTAAAGCCCCATTGACCTTTTAGCTCTAAATTACCCACTGCATTTTGTGAGCGAATCCAACTAAAGAGTCTAAAGTCACTTTCGAGCAAATCGTTTGGCGTTACAAAGCTATTTAATTGTTGCTCAGTTAAATTTCGCCCTAGCGTGTAATTATTATTTTTGTCGTAATTGGCAATTTTTGGCGTTAAAAATACTTTATTGTTTTCAATGTCTAATACAAATAAAAGAACTTGCGAAGGAGCTTTAGCATCAACACTTTTAAGTGCTGTCAGTTCACTAAACCAATCGTTAATAAAGTAGTCTTCTCCGTATTCACCTGAGTGCTCTATTTTAAGTTTAAATAATACAGCGGCTAAGTGCCTACATTTGGTTTTAGCATTACAGGTACAATGCGTATCAACAGAGTAACCAGTAGGTACTTTACTGATCTCAATGCGTTGGTTAAATGCTGATCCGGTGTCGCCTTGTACCGTTGAATCAATAACAGCAAAATCACTACTGTGCTCTAACCAACTAATTTGGCCGTTTTTATAATACTCTTTGCCTTTAACGAGCACGTTGGGCCTAAACAGCTTTTTTATAAAGCGCTCAGAAAGAGGGAACAAGGTTGCCTGCTCATTTTTTATTTCTTCAAAAATAGCCAGTAAATCATTTTTTGATAAGTTAGCAGACATGTCACTCTAAGTATTAAATTTTTAAAATAATTCTGCCAGTATATTCTTTAACTGCGCACAGCAAAAGCAATATTAACGTTATATAAACTGGTTGGAGCTGCTAGGTTAGTAAAAAATCGGTTTATACGTACTTTATGGCACTTTATCTGCCAAAGTTAGAATAGGTAAACAGCAAACACACATGTTACAAACAATTTATTAACAATGCAGGGGCTTTACAGATCAGTTTTTTACTAACAAATTAAGATCCAGCATCAAATAGTCGTAAAAACTAAATTCAGTTGGTAAAAATGTGATCTTTAAAGCAAAAATGAGGGATTTATGGGTTATAAATAGCAAAAAAGATCAGGATTTTACTAAGTAAAAAGCCCATCAGATCAGAGTTTAACTAACCTAACAGGCTTTTAAGATCACTATTTTACTAAGTAATACAGGGCTAATTAAACGCGCTTAACAGCTTAGTAAGTTGTTCTAAGCGTTTGTCAGTCAACACTTTATTATCTATTTTAATAGATACGTCACCACTTTTTAAATTACGTTGTACGTTTATAAAGTTGTTTTCAAATACAGCTTCACGTTTAGCAACCGCGCTAGGCTCGGTAGTTAAACGTTTAGTAATTGCCATTGCGCGCTTGTCGTCGCTTGTAATGGCGTTAATCTCATCGTCTGTATGTAATTCGCTAACTAGGGCGTTAAACGCCTGCTCGTCGCGCTCCTTTGCACTAACAAGCTTTTTAGCGACTTCTCTGCCTACGTGATTAGCCGTTGGGTAAAGTGAAATTACATCAGCGGGGATTTGCTCGTACGCTTTAATGGCATCTGCAATTGCGGTGTGCGATACACCTTCAATAGCGGCAATTTCGCGATAAGAGCCTTTTTTACCTTGCTCAATAAGATCGTTTTTAGTTTGTTGATAAGCTTGCCCTAGTTCCCAAAGGCTTGGGGCTATGTACTGATCTGAAGATACAGCTAAAATTTTAGCGTCTTGATCGGTAAAATCAGGAGAGCTTAAAACTAAATAATCGGCATTACCTAAAATACATGCCTTTCGACGACGTGAACCGGCAAGTACTAAGTTAGTATTTCCCTGATCCCAAAGTAAAGCAGGGTGTTGATTACGTCCATCTTCACTGATTGCAGGTAAAATATCAGAAACCGACTTTTCGTTTAATAGCGCTTGTACACGGCGATTTTTACCGTAAACCGTGGTGCTAGATTCAATATCTGCATGAGCAATAACTTTACACACTAAGGTTATTTCGCGTGTAGGGTCGCTTGGCGCTGGCATTCTTATTACATCACCAGCGCTTGCTTGCTCAAGTAATGCATCGAGGCTGCTATTGCCTACGGCAGTTGCAAATGGATCTAAGCGGGTGTCGTTTTTACGTTTTGTAGCCATTTTTATGTAACATCCTTACTTAGTGTTGTTAAGTGATGATTGGGTTGACTCCCAATTAGAACGAATAAGCATTTCTAATTCGTCCACAACATCTTTAATATTTTCTTGCGCGCGTAATAAAGACTCGCGACTTGCTAAACTATCCGATGCTTTTTGATCAAATATGGTATTAAAAGACGATGAACTAGCCGTAATTGCCGAGCTGTGATTAATTGGGTAGCTCATTACTTGGCGGCCAAACGCACTACGTACATCTTTAACAATATCGCGCTGTGAATGATTACCCTTAACGTAATTGGTCACTAAAAACTGCATAAAGTCCCAACCTTCATGACCAAGTGCCGCTACTGTGTGGTAAATCTCACCTAAACGCTTTAGATATTTATTGTTAGCATCAAAATCTACAGCTTCTGGATGAACCGGAATAAGCATCGCCGTAGAGGCCATTAAAGCATTATAAAACATAAAGTTAAGAGTAGGAGCTGTGTCGATTAAAATAATATCGAATTCGTCTTTAACCGGCTCAATAACCTTTTCTAAAAGCTTATGATAATGACGTGTTTGTTCGTAATTAGAGGTGTCTTTTAAAAGTGTTGCGGTCTCGTGTTCAAAGTAAAAGTCATCCATACCTGAGGGTAAAACACGAATATTTGGAATATGCGTAGTCACAAAAGCACTAGAAACAAACTCTGGCCAGGTTTCGCCTTCGTCTAAATCAATACAATCACGCATTAAGTCGCCTACCGTAACAGGGTCGTGATCGTTAGAAGGGAAAAAGCTAGAAGACGAACCTTGAGGATCTAAATCAATAATACCAATACGATAACGTTTGATATTAGTCGTGGCCAACGCAGCAGCAATATTAACCATACTGGTTGTTTTACCACAGCCACCTTTAAGTGAATTAATAACAATAACTTGGAGTTTATCGTTAGCAGTACGGTGATCTGGCTGAATATCCATGATATCGGCCATCGCAAAAATATTAACTAACGTGTACGCATAGTGCCCATTTGCACCACGCTTAATATTTAAATCATCAAAGTCACCATTGTCATGACGACGTTTTAAGGTACGATTATTACACCCTAATAAATCTGCTGCTGCTTTTTGGGTGTAAGTTCTTAATTCTTTTTCTTCTGATTTAAGATGAGCGCGATAGTGTTGTATGCGTCCTTTTAAAGATTTTTCAGCAACTTCGGCTGTTGCTTTTAAAAGCCGGTAAGTACTTAGCGCGTTATTATTGATAGACATACTTTCTTCCTCAAAGTTAGGCAGTTAGTATAATGTCCATTCAAATAGCTGTAAACAACTATTTAAGGCGACATGCATTTTAATAACAAGACATTTAAAAATATTTTTACACCTTTAAGATTGCTTAGTATAAATAAAGAAGTTTAAAGGTGGTTAAATATATAAGGTAATAAAGGGTAAGGGTGTATAATAGCTATATAACTATATGATATTTATAAATAATGTTAAAAAAAGAAGATCACCTTTATACTTGGTTAAGATCAGATCTTTATCTACATGCAGATCAGCTTTTTACTAAGCCTTATTTAAATATTAGAGTTATGCACAACTTACTCAATAAGTTATGTACAAAATGACTGTGTGAGATCAGTTTTTTACTAAGTAAATTATAAAGTTATACACTTAAGCTTACGAAGAACAGGGCGTTTAATTGGTATAGATCTGATCTGTAGTAAGTACAGATCAGATCTATGCTAACTCGAAGTGCTGTTATCCACAGCAGGTATTTATTTTACTAACGTTTGTCGTGTAAAAAGTTTAAAAATAGCGCTTTTAATGGACAAAAAATAAATTGAGTTAGTAAAAATTTAGCTTGAGAAGCTTATCTTAGTAAAATAGTGATCTTAAATTAAGCTTATCACTCCCTACTTAGTATAATAATGATCCGTTACGTTTATTTATAGTCGGATCAGTTTTATACTAACTTAAACATTTAACTTTTGTTGTTTAATGTGTTGTTATTAGCTGTCGCAATAAAAAATGGAAATCAGAACAATGAGCCGAAAGGTCAACATCTCGGTAGATAACTTGCCCGATACACTTAGGGGCCAAATACACGGGGTGGAAAGTGCAATAGATAACGAAAGTTTAGCACTATTTACAGATAACAAAGATGTGCGAATTTCTATCGAAAATGCCGCTCATGGGTTACGTGCTTATTCAAACACGTTTAACCACTATGATTTATGGGGGCGTTTTGTACGTTCTGGGCATAAAAAATTGCCATTGGAAGAAGCACCTAAAAAAACAATTATTACGCGTAAAATATCCGAAAAAGTAGATGGTATTTTATATGACGGCGAAATAAAAATTACACCGGCCGTTGTAAGCACGCGTAAAGATGGCGAAGACGTAGAATATTTAGTGTGGCCATCGGATAGAGAAGAAAAAGTTGAGCGCGCGTTAATTCGACTTGCATCGAAAGGTAAAATCGTAAAAATCAATTTTAAGTCCGGTATTCAATATGCCGTGGTTTTTTCGATGAACGAATTAGCCCAAGAACTTAAAGCGGTTGGCCAATCAATGCCATACCCACAAATTAAAGAATCACTTGAAGCACTTCAAGGTTCTAAACTTTCATTTAAATACTCGGCTACTGATACTAAAAATACAGATATTGATGACTCTTTTTATGAGTCAAACATGAACTTTTTATCATCTCTTCATTTTAGTGGTAAAAAAGGCCAAGGCGGCAACGTTAAATGTGTTGCATGTTTAAATGCATTTGTTCATAACATGATTGATAACCTTGAATACAAAGGATATTACTTTAACAGTGCGCAAGAGCTAAAACGTGGTTTATCGCGTTGGATGATGCTGCGTTTATACCACCTTTGGCGTTATGCCGCGCCTGGTAAAACGTATCATTTTAGATTGCTATCTATTATGGAAAAATACGGCTCTATTTATTCAACCGACGATATCACAGAAAACAAATTAAAAGCATTACGCCGTGATATGACCACAACAATGAAAGATTTGATTGAAAAAGGGGCTATTTCAGAATACAGCATTACTAATGTAAAAGATGATAAAACCGGTAATATTATTGATTACACCTATGAAATGCATCCTTCTGATCAGTTTTGTGATGAGATACTCACGCTCAATAAGCACAATAAGCGTATTGAGATTCAAGGTGGTAAACGAATTGTCGAAAACGCAGTTTTAATTGACGAAGATAAAATAGAAGAAATAGTCGAAAAATAACAACGGTTAAAATAATAGACTACTTACCAAAAAGGCCACACAGTGTGGCCTTTTTAACATAATTAATTATCTACTTGTTCTAAGTAAAGCCTATCCACTAAAAAGTCATACTCTTTTTTTCTCGGGTGAGACTCTGGTTTTTGATAATCTGGCAAAGTACCTAACTTAACATCGGGCTGTGGGTTAATTAAAATAAACGGCAATGCAGCACTTACGTGATACCTATTTTCTGCGGTATACCTAACATTAACTTGGGGGCTTACTCGGGTAGGGCGGCGAATTCTTAACTTTTCTTTTTCACCTAAACTAGCTACTCGCATTTGCTCTTGTGCAACAAGGGACTGCCATTTTTGTTGGTCGATCATTCTTGGATTTCTATAACCAGCAGATTTATCGAGCATTTCAAGTGCCATTTTTTTAGTTAGAGTTTTAGTTGCATGCTTATGCATCCAAGTAAATCTCACTGAAAAAGGGGACTCACTTTGAAAATGAATTTTTCGATAGGCTGCAAGAGTGATTAAATTTGGAACCGCGTTATGAACAGCTTCAAATCGAGCATCGTTATTATCGATAGCCAAAACACACTCCTTAAAAGCAGCCTTAGCTTTATTAACTTGTTGTATTCGGCTAGTTAATGCTGCGACATCTGCATTTTTTAGAACCAAAAGCCCAGGATGACGCTTGAGTACTCTACTACTTAAACTTTCTTTTTTATAAATATCAGTAAACGAATTTAAAATTGCCCTATGAGCAATTTCGCCGGTTAATTTTTTTACAGGAATTGACTCGGGAATAATATTTTCATCAACGCTATTTATATCTGGTAGCTGATAATACTCAGCTTTTGAATATTCACAGACACGTAATTCATCAATCAATAACGATGTTAATTCATTCATTAAATCAAACTGACTTCTTATTTGTACTTTAGAAACCATAACCACCCTGAGAACACATCTTACTTATCTAATTATTAAGTTTAACCTTTTGCTTTGTCCTTTTAAAGTTGATTTATTCCACTAATGCCAAGATTATTTATAAACAACGTTAAGTATGATGTGTTCTTAATGCTGTTTGCTTATGCTTGTGAGATTCGGTGCTTGCATATTTGCATATAACATAAAGAATTAGTGAAACCGGGCGTGATCAATACACTTATGTGTATTTAAGCTGTATGGGGAAATTTGTTGTAACGCAGGTAATTGCTAGGGCTTTTATATATTATAGCTGTGTAAAATTGTTATTTAGCTTTTAGTTTAAGGCCAGCAATCAATTTTTTGGTTCGACACTTTAGATAGTGTTGGGCACTCATTGTATAATTGCTTATAAGTGATACTTGTAATACAGCGCTAGGCTCCTGTGATGGGGAAGGCTGCTCTGTCAAGATGAACTCTACTACAACTTAGTATTTAAAGTAGTCGTTCACACAGACTGTTTTTAGTAGCCCTAATTAGAGTACTGGCATCGTCTAACAACCAGATCACAGTTGTACAGAATAAAGTGGACTTATTGCTATAGCCTTGCACAACCTCCGAGTCACATACCACGCTCTCAAAATAAATTCTAGTCACTTGGTTTATTTAATTAAATCACCACTGTAAAGCTAAGATTACATTTAACCCACTTTAAGTATGATGTGTTCCTATAGAAACTGTTAACTTTAAGGCTTTGAATTCAATTTGGTTTGGGATGGTTAAAAAAACGCCTTCATATATTTAACTTATTGTATTTAAATAAAAATAGTAAAATTAAAACACGCTTAAAACTAAGCCTGAGCAGCCTTAAAATCACAAATAACCTTATATATATTTAACTCATAACAAATTAGTTGGTAAATAGTGAATATAGTCCTTGAACTTAGGGCCATGCATACGTTAATTTCTTTATATCAGGTAAAGTAGGAATGAGGAAAGAACATGCAATCGTGGAACCCAAATAGCTGGAGAGAACTGCCAATACTGCAGCAGCCACAGTACCCAGATCAAGAAGAACTGAAAACAGTAGAAAGCCAGTTAAAGAGTGCTCCGCCACTTGTTTTTGCAGAAGAAACAAGAAGCCTCTTTAAACAATTAGAAGATGTATGTGAAGGTCGTGCATTTTTACTTCAAGGTGGCGACTGTGCCGAATCATTTAGCGACTTTAATGCCGCTAATATTCGCGATACATTTAAAACCATTTTACAAATGGCAGTTGTTTTAACATACGGCGGTAAATGCCCAGTTGTTAAAATTGCACGTATGGCTGGCCAATACGCTAAACCACGCTCTGCAGATTTAGAAACTATTGACGGTGTATCTTTACCATCTTACCGTGGTGATATTGTAAATAGCTTTGAGTTTACAGAAGAAGCACGTATTCCAGATCCACAACGTTTAATGAAGGCATACCACAATAGTGCAGCTACATTAAACTTACTTCGTGCATTCGCACAAGGTGGCTTAGCAGATTTACACCAAGTGAATCGCTGGAACATGGGCTTTGTAGCCGCTAATCCGCAAAAAGAACGATTCCAACAGCTTGCTGACAAAATTCAAGACGCACTTGAATTTATGGAAGTATGTGGCATTAATTCTACTATTGCGCCAAGCCTTAAAGAAACCGACTTATACACGTCTCACGAAGCGTTATTACTAGGCTATGAAGAAGCACTAACTCGTCGCGATCACCTTTCAGGTGACTGGTACGACTGTTCTGCGCACTTTGTGTGGATTGGTGAGCGTACTCGTCAATTAGACCATGCACATATTGAGTTTTTCAAAGGTATTAAAAACCCTATTGGTGTTAAAGTTGGCCCAGGAATGGACCCAGATGACCTAATTCGTTTAATTGATGCAGTAAACCCAGATAACATTCCGGGTCGTTTAACGCTAATTACACGTATGGGTGCCGACGTACTGCCAGAAAAACTTCCAGCACTTGTAAGACGCGTTCAGCAAGAAGGCCGTAAAGTTATTTGGAGCTCGGATCCAATGCACGGTAACACTGAAAAAGCGACATCAGGCTATAAAACGCGTAGCTTCGATAATATCATGCGCGAAATTAGCCAGTTTTTTGCTGTACACAAAGCTGAAGGTTCATACGCAGGTGGTATCCACTTAGAAATGACTGGCCAGCACGTTACAGAGTGTACCGGTGGTGCATACGGTTTATCTGATGATGACCTAGCGCAACGTTACAAAACACAATGTGACCCGCGTCTAAATGCAGACCAAGTATTAGAAGTAGGCTTTTTAGTAGCTGACTTATTAAAAGACGCTCGTAAATAAAAAATTAAAGCCGCATATAGCGGCTTTTTTTAGCAAAACAGTAAATTAGTTGGTTAGTACTTACGTCGCTCAAGGTTACTGTCTATTAAGATTTTTGCAGATATTTCTTCTACAGAATGATGGGTAGAATTAAAGTATGCAATTTTATGTCGCTTATAAAGCATTTCAACTTCACGCACTTCAATTCGGCATTGTCTTATTGATGCGTATTTAGAATTTGCCATACGACGATGCCTAATTGCAGCCAAACGCTCAGGGTCAATAGTTAACCCAAATAACTTATGTTTGTAAGGGAGTAAACATTTAGGTAGTCCCTCACTCTCTAAGTCGTCTTCAGTTATTGGGTAATTTGCAGCCTTTATGCCGTACTGTAGGGCTAAGTACAAGCTTGTTGGTGTTTTACCGCTTCTGCTCACACCTACTAAAATAATATCGGCTTCAGAAAAGTTTTTAATATTTCCGCCATCATCATTCATAAGGGCATAGTTAACCGCATCTATTCTAAAGTCATAACTTTTTTCATGAATAGAGTGGGTACGATGCATTTTTGGCACTGGCGCAACATTAAGCTCTTTTTCTATTTTTTCACTGTAAGTAGACAAAAAATCATACGCGATTGCATCGGCCGATTTAATAATTTCACTTAAGTTGTGATTTACGAAGGTAAAGAATACAAATGGCTTCTCACCTTCTTTTGCAGCAGTTGCGTTTATTAACGCTTTAATTTCATTTGCTTTTTCTTCTGTTTCTACAAAAGGAATAGTTTTATGATTAAATTCAACCGGAAACAACGACAAAGTCGCGTGACCAAACACTTCGGAGGTAATCGCAGTGCCGTCTGATATATAAAAAGCAGTTCTCATAGTTAACCTTTTTATTACGTTTAATCCCTAAAATGGCTTACTCACGGTTTACGTGAGGTCTAATGCCAGTGTAGAATGAAGGTGACCTTTATAAAAGGTTTTCTTTCTTAACTCTCACAGTTACAACTACAATTTGTTTTTTGGAGAAAGACCCGTGCAAGAATACGTTCTCTGGTATCAAGAGCTTGGTATGCAAGATGTTCCTCGTGTTGGCGGCAAAAATGCCTCACTGGGTGAAATGATTTCAAACCTCGCTAACGCAGGTGTACAGGTTCCGGGTGGTTTTGCCACTACAGCCGACGCTTTCAATGAGTTTTTAGAGCAATCTGGACTCAATGCAAAAATTCACGACATTTTAGATACGCTTGATGTTGATGATGTAAATACACTCGCTAAAGTCGGTGCCGATATCCGCCAATGGATTATCGATACCCCATTCCAACCTAACCTAGACCAAGCCATTCGCGACGCATACAGCCAACTTCATGGCGATACATCAGCCGATGTATCATTTGCAGTACGCTCATCAGCCACCGCTGAAGATATGCCAGATGCATCATTCGCAGGCCAACAAGAAACCTTCCTTAACGTACGTGGTATCGACTCAGTAATGGTCGCTATTAAACACGTATTTGCTTCTTTATTTAACGACCGCGCCATATCGTACCGTGTTCACCAAGGTTACGATCACCGTGGTGTTGCGCTATCTGCTGGTATTCAGCGTATGGTACGTTCAGATAAATCAGCATCAGGCGTTATGTTTAGTATTGATACAGAGTCTGGTTTTGAAGACGTTGTATTTGTTACTTCAAGCTACGGTTTAGGTGAAATGGTTGTACAGGGCGCAGTAAACCCTGATGAATTTTATGTTCATAAACCAACATTACAAAAAGGGTTGCCATCAGTAGTGCGTCGTAATATTGGCTCAAAAGCCATTCAAATGATTTACTCATCAGATGAGGCACACGGCAAACAAGTAGAAATTGTTGACGTAGAGCCAAGCCTTTCAAACAAATTTTCAATTACAGATGAAGAAGTGCAAGAACTTGCAAAACAAGCTGTAATAATCGAAAAGCACTACGGTCGTCCTATGGACATCGAATGGGCAAAAGACGGAAACGATGGCAAATTGTACATAGTACAAGCGCGCCCAGAAACCGTTCGCTCAAACGAAGATGCCAATATTATGGAGCGTTTTCAATTAAATGGCACAAGCAATGTCATTGCTGAAGGCCGCGCAATTGGTCATAAAATTGGTAGTGGTGTTGTTCGTGTACTTGATTCAATTAAAGAAATGGACCAAGTACAAGAAGGCGACATTTTAGTTACCGACATGACCGACCCAGATTGGGAACCTATCATGAAGCGCGCCGCTGCCATTGTTACAAACCGTGGTGGGCGTACGTGTCACGCAGCAATTATTGCCCGTGAACTTGGTATTCCTGCGGTAGTTGGCTGTGGTAACGCAACCGATTTAATTAAAGCAGGCCAAGAAGTAACGGTATCATGTGCTGAAGGCGATACAGGTTACATCTACGAAGGTATTTTAGATTTTGAAATATTAACGTCGCGCGTTGATAAAATGCCAGAACTACCAATGAAAGTGATGATGAACGTAGGTAATCCAGACCGCGCGTTTGACTTTGCACGTTTACCACATGCAGGTGTTGGCCTTGCCCGTGTTGAATTTGTAATAAACCGCATGATTGGTGTTCACCCTAAAGCGCTATTAAATTTTGATGCCCAATCACCTGCGTTACAAGCTGAAATTACCGACATTATTGCCGGATACGAATCACCGGTAGAGTTTTATATCTCTAAATTAGTAGAAGGTATTTCAACGCTAGGCTGTGCCTTTGCACCAGAGCGTGTAATTGTGCGTATGTCTGATTTTAAATCAAACGAATATGCAAACTTAGTAGGTGGTGAGCAGTACGAACCTGAAGAAGAAAACCCAATGATTGGTTTTCGTGGTGCTGCACGTTATATCTCTGAAGACTTCCGTGATTGTTTTGCCCTTGAGTGTGAAGCAATTAAACGCGTAAGAAATACCATGGGTATGACCAACATTGAAATCATGATCCCATTCGTACGTACCCTTGAAGAAGGTAAACGTGTTATCGAATTACTAGAAGAGCATGGCCTTAAACGTGGTGAAAATGGTCTAAAAGTTATCATGATGTGCGAGCTTCCTTCAAATGCATTACTTGCCGATGAATTTTTAGAGATGTTCGATGGTTTTTCTATCGGCTCTAACGATTTAACTCAGCTAACACTTGGTCTTGACCGTGACTCAGGCCTAATCGCACATTTATTTGATGAGCGTAATCCTGCGATTAAAAAGCTACTTTCTATGGCAATTAAAACCGCTAAAGAAAAGGGCAAGTATGTAGGTATTTGTGGTCAAGGTCCTTCAGATCATGAAGACTTTGCAGCATGGTTAGTAGAGCAGGGCATTGATTCTGTTTCACTAAACCCAGATACAGTACTAGAAACTTGGTTATACCTAGCAGACAAACTTGCTAAATAATCGCGTTTATTAGTAACTGATAAAAATGCCAGCTATTAAGCTGGCATTTTTGTATGTGGGCTAAATTACCGTGCTAATTTTTTATCTAAATAATTACACGATTTAGTTAAGGCTTTTTGGCAAAGCTTTAAATAATGCCTCGCTTTTGGGTAATAAAACGAAAAGCACAGTAACCCCGCCATAAAAAATATTAGTGACGGGCCTGGCACCAGAGAAAAAAATAGCTCAAGCAAAATAAACAACACACCTATGATCTGTAATAGTATTTTTTTCATATAAAGCTCTACACTGTGGTTTAACTTGATTATAAATACAGCAGCTCAAATTACGATAAAAAGAGTGTTACAAACTGTAAAATCTTCAATTTCTATTAGCCATCACCATGATATAATTACACAAATGCCTTAAAATATCGCCGTCATGATAGCAACAATTACACAGCAAGATGCAGCGACCGAGCTTGTCGCAAATTACTTAAGTACACTTAAAAATCAGGGGTTTAGTGGAGACACCGATGCAAGCTATGCAACGCGTTTAACCGCCTCTACCGATAACAGTATTTATCAGCAAATCCCGCAAGGTGTTATTTTTCCTAAAACCGAAAAAGACATTCAACTGGCATTGCAAACGGCATCTCGCGACCCATTTTTGTCACTTACTTTTGGCCCACGTGGTGGTGGTACAGGTACTAATGGGCAATCACTCACACCAGGAATAGTGGTTGATTTGTCTCGCTACATGCGCGAAATACTCGAAATTAACGTTGAAGAAGGTTGGGTTAGAGTACAAACAGGTGTAATTAAAGATCAATTAAACGACTTTTTAAAACCGTACGGCTTTTTCTTCTCACCCGACTTATCAACCAGTAACCGAGCAACCATTGGCGGAATGATCAGTACAGATGCATCAGGTCAAGGTTCATTAGTGTACGGTAAAACCAGCGACCATGTTTTAGGACTTACTACCTATTTAGTCGATGGCAGCCCAATGGTGACATCACCAATAGACATAGAAAAAGCCAAAGTAATAGCCGAGCAAGAATCATTAATCGGTAGCCTTTACAAAACAGTATTGGAAATTTCTTTAAATGAACGCCAAGCAATTTTAGAAAAATTTCCACGCTTAAATCGCTTTTTAACCGGCTACGACCTAGAGCATGTGCTAAGTGATGACTTACAAACTTTTGATATGAGTAGGCTAATTACCGGATCAGAAGGCTCGCTTGGTATAGTTACTGAAGCTAAATTAAACTTAACTCCCATAGCCGAATTTAAAACACTGATAAATATTAAATACGACAGTTTTGATTCGGCACTTCGCCACTCTCCCTTTTTAGTTGATGCGCGTGCAACATCGGTAGAAACAGTCGATAGCAAAGTATTAAACCTGGCTCGCGAAGATATTATTTGGCATTCAGTATCGGACTTAATAACCGATGTACCAAATAAAGATATGCAAGGACTCAACATGGTTGAGTTTAATGCAGTATCACCTGAAGATATAAAAGACAAAGTAAACACACTTTGCACATTATTAGATGAGTGCGTAGCAAATCAAACCAATGGTGTTATTGGCTATCAATTAACCAGCAGTAAAAGTGACATTTTAAAAATTTATGCAATGCGTAAAAAATCTGTCGGATTACTCGGTAATGTTAAAGGCAGCCAAAAGCCATTGGCCTTTGCTGAAGATACCGCCGTACCTCCAGAAAACTTAGCCGACTACATTGTAGAATTTAGAGCATTACTCGATAGCCATAATTTACAATACGGTATGTTCGGCCATGTTGATGCGGGTGTTTTACATGTACGCCCGGCGCTAGATATGTGCGACCCAGAACAAGAAAAACTGCTTCGAAAAATTTCAGACGAAGTTGTAAAACTCACCGCTAAATACGGCGGCTTAATGTGGGGCGAACATGGTAAAGGTTACCGAAGTGAATACGGCCCTGAGTTTTTTGGCGAGCATTTATTTAAACAACTACGTAAAATAAAAACAGCGTTCGACCCTAATAACAGAATAAACCCTGGGAAAATATGTACTCCCATAGAAAGTGAGGACTCACTAGTTAGTGTAGATGGGCAAAAACGTTCGTACTTCGATAAGCAAATTTCTATCAATGTAAAAACAAGTTTTAACAATGCAATGACCTGTAATGGTAACGGCATTTGTTTTAACTACGACGAAAATTCTCCCATGTGTCCTTCATATAAAGTAACCGGCGATCGCAGGCATTCGCCAAAAGGCCGCGCAACATTAATGCGAGAATGGTTACGACTTCAAGAGTCTAAAAATGTAGATTTGCTCGAAGTAGAAAAAGAGCTTAACAAAGGCGAAGTTATTACCTGGTGGGAGCGTTTTGTTCATAGCCGTGAAAAAAACAAAGGTATTTACGATTTTTCTCACGAAGTAAAAGAGTCAATGGATGAATGTTTAGCGTGTAAAGCGTGTACAACATCTTGCCCTATAAAAGTGGATGTACCTACTTTTAGAGCACGCTTTTTAAATTATTATCACAGTTATTACGCGCGCCCACTTAAAGATTATTTAGTCGCTAACATTGAAAGTTCGGCGCCTGTAATGTCTAAATTTGCACGCGTGATAAACCCAATTGTTAAAACAAACTTAGTAAGTAGTTTAATTAAAAAAACAGTAGGGTATATAGATACACCCCAATTAAGTGTGCCTTCACTTGAAAAGCGCGTAGCAAAAGCACATAAATTTGATTTTGAATTATTAAATTCACTTTCAAGCGATGAACAAAATGACTATGTGCTAATAGTGCAAGACCCGTTTACCAGCTTTTACGAAGCCGAGTTAGTGCAAAGTTTTATAACACTTATCACCGCGCTGGGTAAAAAGCCGATGCTATTACCGTTTAAACCTAATGGTAAAGCCCAACACGTAAAAGGGTTTTTGCATAAGTTTAAAGTAACCGCAAAAAATGGCGCAGAGTTTTTAAATAAACTCGCTGATATTAATTCGCCTTTGGTTGGTTTAGATACATCGTTAGTTATGTGTTATCGCGATGAATACAAAACCATTTTAGAAAATAATCGCGGCGAGTTTCATGTTCAACTTGCCCATGAATGGTTACAAACTCAATCGTTTAAATCATTATCGGCTAAACAAAAAACTGATACTGAATTTACATTACTAAGCCACTGTACAGAAACAACCGCTTTACCAAAAGCAGCAAGCGTATGGAAAACAATTTTTACTGATATTGGTTTAACCCTAAACACAACCAATACCGGGTGTTGTGGCATGGCCGGTACTTATGGCCATGAAGCACAAAACCAAGAAAATTCCCGTGCACTGTACGAAATGAGTTGGAAACCAATAGTAGATAAAAATAAACCAGAGCAACTTTTATCTACCGGTTTTTCGTGTCGCAGCCAAGTAAAACGTTTTGAGCAATTTAAACCAAAGCACCCAATTGAGTTGCTCGCTCAGGTACTTAGCTAGTAAAAGTTAAAAATAAAAAAGGCGTAACTTAAAAATAAGTTACGCCTTTTTTATTAATACCAATTCGCTTAGTTAAGTGATTTATTTTAAAGCTAAAAAACGTGTTTATAGCAAAACAATATATTCGTTAATTTTTCTAAACGCTATTTAGATTTTTTAACGAAGCTATCTGCAATAGGCTTTGTACTTATACCATGTATAAACACGCTAAATAAAATAGTGGTCATTGCAATAGTGGCAATATCGTATTTATTTTCTATTTGCGTGTCTATTACCATTAAAGTAAAAACAATAGATGCCAAACCGCGTGGCCCAAACCATGCAAAAGTAAAACGTTCCTTCCAATTAAGTGCTGTAAATTGTAACGATAACATAACCGGAATTATTCTAATTAATGTAGTGCTTAGTAAGGCGTACACAATTATATTTGTATTTAATTTGGGTATTACTAAATACGCACAAACAAATCCAAATAAACACCAAATCATTAACGAAGTAAAATCAGCAATGTGCTCTGAATCTTCTATTAGCTCAGCGCGAATGTCAGTTTTAGAAAATTTATCAAATAACAAACCTGCTATAAACACCGCTATAAACCCGCTGCCATGTAAATATTGTGTGATAGAAAACACCGCCATCGCAAAACCTAAAAGTAAAAATGGGCTGGTGCTTTTTGCAAAGTAATGGCGCTGCATTGCAAAATTTAATGCCGGAATAAATATCGCTATAGAAAAACCAGCAATCAATAATGCTAAGCCAAGCTCTCTTGAAAACACACCTAATGTATGTGAAGCAGTAATAGCAGAGTCAGGGTTTTTAGCTAATAAAATAAAAATTAAAAATACTGGTACACATAAGCCATCGTTTAATCCGCTTTCGGTATTTATACCTTCCCTGATTTTTTCGGGCACTTGTGTACTTTGCAATAACCCTTTACTCAAAGCTGCATCGGTTGGTGTAAGTATAATTGCCAGCAGTGCCGATTGAATTAACGACAACTCTGCAAATAAAAATAAGCTAACACTAATACCGCACAATAAAGTTAAGGGTAGGGCAACGAATAGTAATAGGCTAGGGTATTGAAAACTATGCCTCAATACACCTAACTTAGATTTAGCCGCATCAGAAAATAAAAATATACTTAGTGTTAGCTCTATCAGTGGTAATAAATAATCTATTCCTGTTTTTAGTTTTTCGCCTTCATTAGGAAGTAAAAACGCCAAAAACATGCCGCCAATAACAAAAAACATAGGGCCTGTTATTTCTGTGCGCTCTAACTGCCTTATTGAAATTGAATAAACTAAAAATAAAAAACCAATAAATGCTATTACTAAGTATTCCATTAAATTTTCCTTTTAACGCCTGATTTTGCTCGCTCTTTAATATTTGTTTGAATGTAAATTTGATCGGTTGTCGCAATTTTAGAATGGCCTAAATCTTCCGATAAATGTTTTAGCGGTCGAGTTTGCGCATCATGTGTTGCACCCGTGTGACGAAGCCAATGGGCAGTGGCCGCTTCAAGTTGTTCTGCATCATCTTTAAACCCGTCATCAAGTAACGATTGCTGAGCTAAATCAAAACTTTGCTGCACTAAACGCCTAATTTGCCTAACGGTCATCCCACCTTGGCCACGAATTTTATGCACCAATGGCTCAGATTCATCAACGCGAGGTAGGGCGGGTAACCCTCTGTATAATCGGTAACGTTTTAAATACTCAACAAAATCATCACTTAACGTAACATCTCGTAGCTTATTACCTTTACCCATAATTCGTAAAAACCAAAAACCGTCATTATCTTGCCAAAAGTGTGACATAACTGGCGACCACTGCGGGCGCTCTGATAATTCTGATATACGTAAATATAGCCCTTTTAAACACGCGAGCGTAAATAGGTTACGTTCAAGCTCTGGTTTTTTTTCACATAAATCGCGTGTTACGCCAAATACATATTCCCATTGTATGTCACTTAAAGTGTCTGGGATCTGAATTTGAGATTGAACTACCAAATAGGGGCTATTTTTTTTCACTACAGGCACAAAGTTAGCAAACGTTTTTTCTTCTAAAATAGAAAACTTATAAAATACATTTAGCGCAGTAAACATAGCCGCTAATGTTTGCTGGCTCGCAATTGACTCTTTTAATATAAAAGGGCGCCAATTTTGATTTAATCGACGAATGCCTTGTTCATCTTTGTAACGCCATTGCACCGAAGTTGATGCCCATTTTTTATCTGGCTCAGCCATAAAATCAACATACGCTTCAATGTCTTCGCGCTTTAAACTAAATACAGATTTTTCGGCAATTAGCCAAGACCACAAATAAAATCGTTCAAGCTCATTACGAAAACGATTAAATGTTGCCTCAGATTTTCGGCCGTACACATATAAAAATTGGTATAAAAATTTAAGATCGTCCTTTGATTCAGTTACAGTCAAGCCAACTTGCTGTATAAAGGATGCAAGTTCTGGGTATTCTGAGTTTAGAGTACCGTCATCAAGATGAGCAATTTGGTATCTTAATTGTTTTAACGTATCAACTAAAGCGACAAGCATAATGTATAAATATTCAATAAAATAATAGACTTACAGCTTAACGTTAAAGTCCGATACTGTCTAGTATTGGACATAGTGAAAGTGTATTTATTTAAACATTGTTGTGTATTGGTATGAATCTTATTAAGGAAAGTTTTATGAAAAAATTTATAGTGTTAGGCCTACTTACAATAACTGTATTACTAACAGGTTGTGCTACTACAGGCAGTGCTTCACCTAGCGAAAAACGCGCTTTAGTACAAAGCATGAAAAACAATACCCTCGACAAATTATACGCACAAAAACCCGATGTTAAAAAACAAATTGCCAATTCTGCCGGTTACGCCGTATTTGATAACGCAAACGTAAATGTCGTTTTAGCTAGTTTTGGTGGCGGGTACGGTGTAGTAAAAAATAACTTAACGGGTAAATCAACCTACATGAATATGGGTGAAGCCGGTTTAGGGCTTGGTTTAGGCGTTAAAGATTTTAACGTTGTTATGGTTTTTCATAACCAAGCGGCAGTAAATAGATTTATTGAACACGGTTGGGCCTTCGGCGGAAACGCAGATGCAGCAGCAAAATACGAAGATAAAGGTGGAGCACTGGTTGCAGAAGCCATTGCCGACCAAGTTACCGTATATTCTTTAACCGAAAATGGCCTTGCACTTCAAGCAGTACTAAAAGGCACTAAATTTTGGGTAGATTCTGAGCTAAATTAACACCTAATTACTCTCCTAAAAGCGGGCTGGTTTGTATAATCACGCTCGCTTTCTTATCAATTACTCAATTTAACATAACGTAATTTATGAGCAATTATTGATAAGTTGTAAATTCTTTTACAACCTTGTATATTTTTAATACTGTTAATTATTTAAAGGAATAAAAAGTGACTACTTTCAAAATATTGATGTTTTTCATATTTTTCACCCTATCCATAAGTAATGCGTTTGCAAATAGCTCAACATCTTCATATTTAAAAAATGAAATCAATGAAGCCCATAAAGCTTATTTGTTTAATGATACTGCCACCGGTTTATATGCATTAAACTCACTAGCTCGTTTATTAAAGTATATTGGCCCAGATGAACTTTCAATAGAAGGAACAAATTTAAACCTTGCTTTAACTTACTTCCGAATTGGGCTATTACATGAAAAAAATGGTGATGAACTACTTAAAGATAAATATTTTTCACAAGCAATAGTTTTAGTTCCAAATTCAGAGGAAATTCTAACTAATGACTTTCGCTCTCTAGTTAATAAACTTGATAAAAATTTTAGTGAATAAAATTTTTTATGGGTAAGAATTAGTCGATACTAAAAATTTTTTCATAGAAATGAAACCGTGAAATTTTATTTCACCAAATCGTTATATAAATAATAAAGCTAGTTATTTAGGTATTAATAATTAGCTTTTTTAATTAAAAATTACACCATATCTTATGACGCTTATCTATATTAGTGGAGCAATACATTAGCAATAAAATTAAGCTCAAACTACTTTTTGACAAAGATTATTTTATAAATTTTTATTTATGAGATTGGATTTATTTCCCTATCGAATCTGCCTTTACTTTCAAACACTCCTAACTTATTGTTATTTCTAAGGCATACATTTATTTAATCATTAACCTCTTATCAAATGCCTCAGCCAACTTTTCTGTTTCACTAAAAACAGTATTCCAATATTTAATACGTGTATCTGCATCAAGATCTGTAAAGTCGTTTCTGTCTGGAATTTTTCCGTAAGGTAAACCGGCTATAAATTCTTTTGATGGGGTGATCATCACCACGTTATCGTAATTTTGTGGTGCCACTTTACGTTTTAAATCTTTATCAAACCACCCTGCTTTTGGCTCGCTATTAAAATGCGGATATAAAATTAAGCCTGGGTTATTAATTTTTAAATCAAAGTGGTAGTCAATTATTCCGCCATCGCGATAAATGCCGGGTGGCGAACCTGCAATATTTTTTATTCCTTGCATAACAAGTGGTATAGAGCCTGATGCAAGTAAGGCATCTTTTAAATTTGTTTGGCTAAGTGGTATGTTTTGCGTTTTAAAATTATAACTGTCGGTTATAGATAAATTGCTGTTTGGCGCGCCAAAAATAAATCTCTCGTACTGCGAGCCTAATAATTTTCGGTTAACCCGATTAAGCATGTAACTTTTTGATAAACCTAAAAGCTGAATTAATTTATTTTCACTGGCTATAAACCCATTCGATTTAGCCACTATAAAATGCGCTTTAAAAATAGGATTATTTAAAATTTCGGTTACGCCGTGCTCCCCAAATACATCATCTAATAATGCGCGGGCTTTTAGTGTAATTTCAGCAGGTGTTGGTTTATTACTAGAATAGCGCGTTTGCGAATACGATTTTGCTAAACGCTCGATGGCAGCAACTGGGTCGTTTTGTGCAAAACAGGCTGACCGAAATGCGCCAGCAGATGAACCAATTAAGTTGAGTGGTTGAGTTCGGTTTTTAAAAAATTCACCAAAAATATATTTGTCTAAGCCAAATAATGTAAACCATTTAGGCCCACCACTTGCCCCTAAAAAAGAGGTAAATAACTCGGGTTTAAAGCCCTGCTCGTTAATAATTTTTGCTGCGGTTTTGCCTGCGTGAATGTCGATCATTAAATCAATTTACCTTGTTATTCTTATATTTTAGTGCTGTTCACATAACCCAAAATTGAATAATTATGCAAAATTAAAAAGCGGTATTATGTTGCCATAAAACCGCTTTTTATCGTTAAAATTGCTTAAAATACGGGAATCAATCCCAAATGCCGCTTTCGCATTTACCCTGTACTTTTACGTCTTTTACTTTAAATTCGGGCTCTATGCCTTTTTCTCGTTGTGTGTTGTAGTCGCGATTAACAGACAAAATAGTTGGCGTGAGCAATATAATAGCGATTACGTTAACCACTGTCATTAACCCTAATGCTATATCGGCTAAATCCCAGACTTCTTTTAGAGATGCCGATGCGCCCCACAGCATCATTGATAAATAAAGTAATGTATAAATTGTGCGCCCTACTTTGTTATCGAGCTTAAATAAATGCAGGTTACTTTCGGCGTAAGCATAGTTGGCCACTACCGAGGTAAAAGCAAATAAGGTTATGGCTGCAGCAACAAAGTACACACCGCCTTGTGCTAAATGTGCAGTCATGGCGCTTTGGGTTAAACGTATGCCTTCCATTTCGCCGCTTATATCTACATCTGCTAATAAAATAACTACCGCGGTACAGCTACAAAGCACAATTGTATCGAAAAACACGCCAAGCATTTGTATATACCCTTGTGTAACTGGGTGATTAGGCATTGGGCTTGCGCTTGCTGCAGCATGCGGCACGCTACCTGCGCCGGCTTCGTTAGAATATAATCCGCGTTGAATACCGTTTTTAATGGCAGCGCCCATTGCTCCTGCGCCTGCTTCTTGTAAACCAAACGCTGATAAAAACACATCTTTAAGCATGGCAGGCACTTGCGGTAAATTCATAATCGTAATAATAACCGCCGCGGCTACAAATAATATGCCCATTAGTGGCACTACTCGCTCAGCAAAGCGGGCAATGGCTTTAAAGCCACCTAATATAATTGAGCCTGCTAATACGGTAATAACTAATCCAGAATAAAAGGTAGGTACTTGAAAAGCATAGTTAAGGGCGTCGGTTATGGTATTGGTTTGCATTGCACTAAAGGTAAAGCCATAACCTAAAAATAAACACGCGGCAAATACAATAGCAAAGGCACGGCTGCCCAAACCTTGTTGAATATAATAGGCGGGGCCGCCTCTAAATTCGCCACTACTATCGCGTACTTTATACACTTGCCCTAATACACTTTCGGCAAAGCCGGTTGCCATGCCGAGTATGGCTATGACCCACATCCAAAATATGGCGCCGCTTCCGCCTAGTGAAATTGCAACAGCGACCCCAGCTAAGTTACCTGTACCTACACGGGCACACAAGCCAGTACACAATGCTTGAAATGATGAAATGTCGTCTTTTTTACACTTGCTACTGCCTTTTAACAGGCTAAACATGTGTTTAAATTTTACTATTTGAATTGCTTTTAAACGTACCGAAAACCAAATACCTGCAAACAGTAGTATGTAGATTAGTATTTGGCCTTCTCCCCATAATAGGCCATTTACACTTTTTACTACGGTATCGAACATGGGCTAATCCTTTTGTATTTATTATATTTTTACTCAGCGCGCAGTTGAGTAATTGGCATTTAATAATGCATGTTAGCCATAGATTAAGGCAGCTAAGCTGCCTTAGGATGTTGACTTAGTGGTAGGTTATTTACTTTGCAGGTGTATGCCAGCAATCATGCATCTAACCGAACCTCCCGCCGACTCTATGGTTGGTATAGGTAACGGAACAAGTTTAGCTGTTTTTTGTATTGCTGCTTTTTGCTCGGTTGTAAGTGCATTAAACGCCGTTTGTGATAGTGCTAAAATACGACCATTTGTACCTTGTAACTCTATTGCGTTGCCGCAAAAGCTACTTATTTGCTCATTAGATAAGTTTATTACTTCTAAATGGCTTTGTATAAAATGGCTAGTTAATTGTTTGTGCTGACTATTTGGCACCATATTTAAGCTGATCATGGCAAACTCTGTGGCTACACACATTAATACATTAGTATGATAAACCGCAGTGCCTTGCTCATCGTAGGCGTTAAATACAACAGGTTTTAGCTTTAATTGCTCGCACACTGTATTAACCACGGTTTTAGTAGTGCGCTTAGATTCTACTGCATAAGCAAGCTTATGGGGGTGGTCAATAACAAGCGATCCTGTGCCTTCTAAAAATGCATTTTCTTTCGCTAAAAATGAATAATCAGTCACAGACAACACTTTATAGTGATTAGTCAAAAAATCAATAATATCTTTTCGATATTCTAACCTTCTGTTTTCTGCGTACATTGGGTACATAACTAGCTCGCCACTTTGATGAGTAGAAAACCAATTATTTGGAAACACAGAGTCGGGCGTGTGTGTATGTTCGTCTTCAAAAAGGTGAACCGTTACGCCCTCGTTTTGTAATAATTTAACCGCATTAGTGACTTCGTCAAAGGCAAGCTGACTCTGATTTTGTGAGTTACAGGTACTTTGAAACGTGTTGTCTAACATGGTTTGTGGATTAGATGTAAAGTGATGCGGGCGCACCATCACCACCGCTGTCGGTGCTTGCTTTATGTGGCTCATGCGACTTGCTCTTGCTTAGGTGTTTTTGATATTTGTGTACTATTAAGTACCGAAAATAAATTACGTGGATCGGCTTGTTGTGTAATTAAATCAAGTAGTTCAAACTCACCCGCAGCCACCAGCGCGTCTTTAATATACACCAGTGCGGTAAAGTCTTCGCTTGCAAAGCCTACCCCATCAAAAATAGTAAGCTCGTCGTTACTTGTACGCCCAGGTGTTTGTTTATTAATTACTTTATGAAACTCTGTTACGGCAAAGGTTTCGCTCATTTGCTGTATTTCGCCCTCTATTCTGGTTTGCGGTTCGTACTCTACAAACACATTTGCGCGCGTTAATAATTGTGAATCAAGCTCTGTTTTACCAGGGCAATCCCCACCAATGGCATTTAAATGCACGCCCTGGGGGATCATATCGCTGGTTAAAATAGTGGCATTTTTTTTATCGGCTGTGCACGTGGTAATAATGTGCGCGCCTTGTACGGCTTCTTCTGCGCTATTGCATAGAGTTACATTTAAGCCGTAACCACTTAAGTTGTTGTAGGCTTTTTGTGAGGCATTTTTATCAATATCGTATAAACGAATGTGAGTAATGCCTAATACGGCTTTAAAAGCTAATGCTTGAAACTCAGACTGTGCGCCATTACCAATTAATGTAAGCGTTGTTGAGTGCTTAGGCGCTAAATACTTTGCCACGAGCGCCGATGTAGCCGCTGTACGTAAGGCTGTTAGTAAGCACATTTCGCTGATCATAACCGGATAGCCGCTATCAACATCCGACAAAATACCAAATGCGGCCACGGTTTGAAGTTCCTTAAAGGTGTTTTTTGGATGACCATTTACATATTTACAGCTAAACATTTTACCGTCGCTTACGGGCATAAGCTCTATTACGCCATCAGGAGAGTGCGCCGCATAACGTGGCGATTTATCAAACTCATCCCAGCGAGCAAAGTCGTGTTCTAATCTTTGGGTAAGCTCAAGCAATACGTTTTCTATTCCGACTTTATTTATAAGTTTGGCCATAGCCTGTACGCTAACAAATGGAACACCTTGTTTAGGTTGTGCGATAAAATGACTCATAAATACCTCTTTAATGACTAAATAAATTAATTGAAATAAGTTTATAGGCCAGAGGTGCTACTTAAAATGCCAAAAGTTTATACAAATAATAGTATTTTTTAGCAAATTGCTATGCAATAAAGTACAAATTTAGTAATTTGTAATAAACACATAACCCAAGGCGTTTTATGACCCCTTACATTTACGACTCATTAGATAACGCATTAATAGCCGAATTACGAAAAGATGGCCGCGCTTCTATTTCAGCCCTAGCCGATGTTTTAAAGGTGTCGCGCGGGACAGTGCAAAATCGCTTAGACCGTTTAGTCTCATCGGGTGCTATATTAGGCTTTACGGTGCGTGTACACGAACACATAGAAACCGAAGCTGTAAGAGCAATAATGATGGTGGAAGTGGTGGGTAAATCTACATCGCAGGTAATTAAAACCATGCGCGGCATACCAGAGCTAACAAAGTTACATACAACCAACGGCGCTTGGGATTTAGTGGCTGAAATACAGGCGGCAAATTTAAGTGAGTTTGATGGCGTACTCAGGCAAGTACGCGAAATAGAAGGCATTTTAAATAGCGAAACCAGTATATTATTGTCATCTACTTAGGTTTAATTAACGCCATGTTTTACTTAAAGTGTTTTGGGCAATACTCGGTTTATGTATTAGGTATTGGAGTAGGCAATGAATAAGCTTTCTATTCGGTATTATTCGCAAGATATAAAGCGCCACCAGCACAATTACCATCAACTCGTTTTACCCCTACACGGGGAAATTTTTATAACGTTAAATAATGACTTTAAAACAACGGTGAGTACGGGCAGTTGTATCGTTATAGAGAAAAACGTAGTGCATGCCTTTACGGCCGATGAAGCCGCGCGTTTTATTGTGGCAGATTTAGACGCGCTCCCTGAAAACCTTATTAACCTTTTATGCCCTAAAATCTCAATAGATAGCCGTTTATTAAGTTACTTACAGTTTATAGAGCAGCAACTGCTCGTTGTTAGCGGTGAAAAGCTTACTAATTCAACTTTTGATTTATTTTACTTATTACTTTGTGAGCAAAGCAGCCACAGTAATATTGATAAGCGAATAGATAATGTAATAACCACTGTTAAGCAAAATTTAGCCTACCCCTACACGTTAAAAGAGCTGGCCGATATAGCCTGTTTAAGCGTTACACAATTTAAAACTGTGTTTAAAAAAAGTACTACTATGACTGCGCTGCAATATTTAACTATGTTACGAATGCAGCACGCTCGCGCCCTTTTAACCCATTCAGACTTACCGATTGCTTTAGTAGGCGAGCGCATTGGTTATAACGATGCCTCTGCGTTTAGCCGCCGGTTTAATGTATATTTTGGACAGTCACCGAAGGCGTTTGCAAAGCAGTAATATAGATAACCTAAACACAAGATAATAAAGCAAGCTCAAGCAGAGTGTAGGTTAAATAGCGTCAGAGCAAACAATAACACCGTCTTTTTAGCATATTTTTAAAAACCTATATTGATACACTCAGTACATAGTATTTACGGAGGGTAATTAATGGCAACACACATAGGGTTTTTAGCAATATTTTCGTGGGGGCTTTTAGCATTACTAGGTAATTTAACCAAAGCGCTCCCGGCTTTTCAGTTACTTTTTATGTGCTTTGCACTTTCTTTTATTATTTTATTAGTAAAACGTTTTGCTACAAAACAGCCATTATTAACCCCTCCAAAGCTTTCTAAAAAACAAATGATAATAGGTGTGACTGGCTTATTTGGTTTTCACTTTTGTTATTTTATGGCTTTAAAATACGGTCCTTTAATAGAGGTAAGCTTAATTGTGTACCTTTGGCCATTATTACTGGGTGTATTTGTGGCTACCCCTGGGTCTAAATTTAAAGCAGTATTGAGCGGATTACTGGGGTTTTTAGGCACGCTTAGTTTAATTACCGATGGCAGTGGGCTATCTATCAATAGTGAGTATTACTTAGGGTATTTTTTTGCAGGATGCTGCGCAGTACTGTGGTCTAGTTATTCTTATTTAATGTCGCAATTTAATAGCCAAGTAGATGACATAGGCTGGCTTTCGCTTATTGTGGCTGTGCTTGCCCTTTGTGCACATTTTTATTTTGAAACAACCGTTATTAGTTTGTCTATTTCACAATGGCTAGGCGCTATTTTATTAGGATTAGGCCCAGTGGGAGGTGCATTTTATTTATGGGATTATGGTTTAAAATTTGGTAACCGCTCGCTATTAGCCTCGTTAAGTTTTTTAACGCCAGTGCTTTCTACTTTTATTTTAATACTCGCTTCGCAGGCTCCTTTTAGTTGGTCAGTATTTATTGCTTTAGCGCTTATTTTATTAGGCGCGGTAATTAGCAATAAAAAGCCATCGATAAGTTTAAAAAAAGCAGAGCTTTAATTTTGCCACGGCACTTTACCAACGCTTAAACTTAAGGGGTAATTTAAGTTTAAGCGTTAATATACAGCTACATAGCGTAGCTGTGTGCGTAATCTACTATACGTGCGTTTTGGCTTTTTAAATAAGCGCGGCCTGCTTTTACACCTAGCTTATGATCAAAGCGTAAATCATCATTCGAGCTACCTAATAATTTACTGTGTAGCTTTTCGTCTGCAAAAATTTGTATAATTTCTACATCACTAGGCGGGTTGGCAATAAACGTTAGCTCGTCTAGGTATGCTTGCTCGTGTTGAATCAAGTAATCAAGTGTTTTTGGGCAGTAGCCTGATGCACATGCAAATGTTCTAAGCTTTTGAACCCATGCAGTTTGCGCCTGAAAATGCTCATCAACGGTTCTAATTACCACGATTTTTCGTGCGCCACGGTTATAAGCTTCGCGTACAGGCAGTGGCGCAGCTAAGCCGCCATCTAAATAAAAATCTTCACTCGATTGCTCTGCAGCTAAATGTGCTTCGTTTGCCGCTTTTGTACCTAACCAAGGAGTAAGTTTAACGCCTTGTTTATACAAAAAAGGTAACGCGCTCGATGCTTTTAACAAATCTCGCCATTGCTTACCCTCGCCTGTAGGTGAAAGGTAATAGGCTTTTCTGTCGCGTGCATTGGTTGCCGTTATAAGCAGCTCTCGCTCGCCTAAGCTGGTTTTTGCTGTTTTAAAATCAAGGGCTCTGTTTACTTCGGTGGTTTTTTCAAAGTACCAGTCTAAATCGACAATGTGCTTGCCCATTAAACCACGCCCTAATTGAAAAAAGCGTTTGTTACGCGAAAGCCCTCTAATTAAGCGTTTAGCGTAACCTTTTTGGCGTGCTAAATAGCTTGTTAAATTTTGCGAGCCGGCAGAGGTGCCGATAAATAAATCAAATGGGTCGTAGTTTTGCTCTAACCATGCATCTAATACACCGGCTGTGAATATCCCTCGTTGTCCGCCACCTTCAGCTATCAGAGCAACTTTTGGCTGCGCTGTATGAGTAACTGAATTAGCCGATGCGATTGTTAGAGCGTTCACGGTGTACCTTCCTTTAATTTAATGATGTTTGGTTAATAACTACATTATAAAAAATAAAAGTGATGTCTTAAAATTGATTGTTTAAATCAGTTTGATTGAAAAAACAGAACGATAAATAATGCAAAATGGGCCTTATCCTTGGCAACCTAAGTATGTTTAATTATCGAAAGTGTTTGTTCAGACATCACTTAAAGTTAATAATTTTGTATTCACTTTTAATGATGTCTACATAGTAGCAAGGCTTGTGTGTACGCTTGCTTAACTAAACACTTCCTTTTTTAATTAATGCTTTATTTCCATTAAAATTTCTAGAGCTCGGTGGCGTTTTTCGCTGTCGTAAACATCGTTGGTAAATATAAACTCATTCACTTCTAGCTCTTTCGCTATCATTTGTAATTTATGTTTTATACTCACATGCCCGCCAACAACGCTTAAGCTTAAAAAGTTTTCTACGTGGGCGCGCTCTTGCTCACTCCATAAACCTTCCATACTCTCTACCGGTGGCTTTAGCCATAGCTCTTTGCCGCGTATTAATTCAAGCACGCGTTGCTTTGAGGTGGTAGATAGGTACTGCGCTTCTTCATCGGTTTCTGCTGCTACCAGCGGTAAAGCAAGCATTACATAGGGTTTATCGAGTACATTTGAGGCTTTAAATTCTCGCTTATATAGCGCAATGGCATCGTGTACAAAACGTGGTGCAAAGTGCCCTGCAAATACATAAGGCAACCCTTTTTGCGCAGCCAATTGGGCGCTAAACAAACTTGAGCCTAATAACCAAAGCGGTACGTTTGTGTCCTCCCCCGGAATAGCACGTATAGGGTGTGTGCCATTGTATGGGCCTAATAATGTTTGCAGCTCTGTTACCTCCCCTGGGAAGTTTTCTGCGCGGCTCATATCATTATTTAGCGCACGGCTGGTTACTGGATCACTACCAGGGGCGCGGCCAAGGCCTAAATCTATTCGTCCAGGGTATAAACTCTCTAACGTACCAAATTGCTCAGCCACAACTAAGGGCGAATGATTCGGCAGCATTATTCCGCCAGAGCCAACCCGTATACGCTGAGTTTTACCTGCAATGTGACCTACTAATATAGAGGTGGCAGCACAAATTATACCAGGCATATTGTGGTGCTCGGCCAGCCAAAAGCGGTTAAACCCTAATTGGTCGGCGCGCTGGGCGTATTTGGTGGTTTTATTGAGCGTATGAGAAACGCTGTCCCCTTTGATCATGGGGGCAAGCTCTAATAACGAAAAGGGAATGGAAGATAACAAAATAGCAGCTCCTTAAAATGCATGCTAATAATGGGCTTCATCATCAGCATAAAACACTTAAATGGGTCTGCTATTTATTCAATTCAAGTTAGGTAACGGATAAAAGCAAAATAGCGTTAGGCTGTTTTGCTCTAAGGTATTCATGCAAGCTCAGGGCTTTGCTGGCGCTCTTTTTTATAACCCTCTGAGTCTACGCCTTTTTTCCAATAACCAGAGGAAACTATATTACTGCGCGGTATATTACAATCCTGGGTAAGTAAGGTTTTTGCTTTGCGCACTAGCCCTGCCTCTAATGCCATAAATACAATAGGTGGCTCGTTCGTGTGTGGCAAATTGTTAAGCGCGCTGAGCATATCGGTATCCGGTGTATCTGTAATTAACCAATTAACATCGCGCTGCGTTTGTAAATCAATAATGTCTTGCTCAGTAGGGGCATGCACAAACGCGTCAATTTTTGCGCTGGCGGGTAACTGCTGCATGTACCCTTTTATTGCATTAACTGAGGTTAAATCGCCTAGTAATACATAATGCGGATGCTGGTAATTATCAAGCTTTTTAGGACCTGGGCCCGCTATGCCAACCTCGTCACCTATTTTTGCAGTTATAGCCCATTGCGTAGCCGGACCTTGGTGCATGTTTATTACAAAGTCGAGCGTTAACGCGCCCGTTGCATCATCAACGTCTCTTATTGTGTAAGAGCGCATGCACGCGGTTTTTAAATTAAAATCAACTTTGCCATTTTGGGGAATAAGCACTTTTACATAGCTGCCAATATGCGCTTGCGTTAAATCCGAAAACTCATCTGAGCCTACAACAATGCGCTGTAAATGCGGTGTTATTTGTTCAGTACTTAGTACCGTAGCTTTGCGAACTTGTTTACCCATTTAAAATCACCTCGTTTAACAAAATAGTTAACTGCTTTTTAAAGCAAGCATTGCACAACGCCCCGTTGGTTGATAAAATCAACTATAACAAACTAATTGATATTGTCAACCATTAGAGAGCTTATGAATACGCTTTTATCAAATACCCTATTTGAGCTGATGCAAAATTACCGCGTAACAATACGTGAGGCTATTAACGCAGGCGACCTTGGTATTAATGCTATGCACGTGCGTTGTATACACATTATTGCCAGTACATCTAACTGTACCGCTAACGACATTGTGACTAAAACACAGCGCGACAAAGCCCAAATTGCCCGCTTAATTAAAGATCTTATTGCCTTAAATCTTATTAATAAGCAAGCAAGTGAGCACGACAAACGTTGCTTTATTTTGTCGCTCACCGAACAAGGCAATACATTGTTTGATAAGTTATTAGCCTCTGAGCAGCAAATAAATGATCAAATGTGTAAAAACTTAAACCCGCAGCAAATCAAAGACTTTTTAGATACCGCGCAACAAATGATCAAAAACATGGCGTGATCTGTCTTTCATTTCTTGGCATAACTTACACAAAACGCATATACTGTACACTTATACAGTGTATGCGTTTTAGGTTGTGTTATGTTTGTTATTCCCGTTTATATAGAAGCCGGTGTGTGTGGGTTTGAATCGCCCGCGGCGCAATACGCCGAGCTCGGTGTTTCTCTTGATGAGCTATTAATAAAGCACCCCGACGCCACCTTTATTGGTATTGCCTCGGGTAATTCCATGCAAGAGGTGGGGATTTTTGAGGGCGACTTACTGCTTGTAGACCGTGCTGAGCAAGCCGATAACGGCGATGTTATTGTTGCTAACTTAAATGGCTTATTTGTGTGTAAGCTATTAGATAAAACCAATGCGCGGTTACTCTCTGCATCGCCTTTACATAAGCCGGTACAACTAACCTCAGCTGATGAGTTTCAGTTAGAGGGAGTGGTTACACTATCGATTAGAATGCACCGCCCAAGCCCTGAGCTATTAAAATGTACGCCTTAGTCGATGCCGTTGCATTTTATGCCAGTGCCGAAAAAGTGTTCGACCCCGCTATTCGCTCTAAACCTGTGGTGGTTTTAACTAATAACGATGGCTGCGTATGTGCAGTATGCCCGATAGCTCGGCGCTTAAACATTCCTAAGTTTGGCCCTTACTTTAAAGTTAAGCACCTGCTTGAGCAACACAAGGTGGTTGTACGTTCGAGTAACTATGAGTTGTACGCCGATTTAAGCGCCAAAATGATGAACGTAATTGGCCGCTTTTGCGACACACAATACATATACAGTATTGATGAGTCGTTTTTGCACTTTAATGGCTACACACCCCTTATACAAAACTGGCACGAGTACGGGCATACAATAAGGCGCACCGTTTGGCGCGAAACTAAACTCCCTGTGGGTGTTGGTTTTGGCCCAACCCCTACTTTGGCAAAAGCCGCTAACCATGCAGCTAAAAAGCTAAGCGGGTTTGATGGGGTGGCCGTTATAAATAACGAGCAAAGCCGCCAAGCAATTTTACAAAGAATGAGCTGCGCCGATGTATGGGGCATAGGTAAGCGCCTAGCTAAAAAGCTTAATATAATGAACATACATACCGCGTGGGATCTGGCACAGCAAAACCCTAAAACCATGCGCCGCGCATTTAGTGTGGTGGTAGAGCGTACCGTAAGTGAGCTAAATGGTGTAGCGTGCTTAACATGGGACGATGTACGCCAAGATAAGCGAGAAATATATTCTACTCGCAGCTTTGGTGAGCGGATCAGTGAGCCTACTGCACTTAAAACCGCCCTTATTAACCACGTAACCACGGTTGCCAGTAAACTACGAGGGCAGCGCTCATTAGCAAAACAGCTTTATATATTTGCCGCCACTGGTAAACACGAAGACCGCTATTGTAAAAAGTCGTTTATATATAAATTTGCCACTCCCACTAACGATACCTGCGTAATGGCCAATGCTGTATCAGAAGTATTTACTCATATTTACCAACCAAGTGTACGGTTTTATAAATGTGGTGTAGGCGCTTTAGAGCTTACCTCGGTGCAGTATCAGCAAACTGATTTATTTAGCCAAAGTGCTGATAACCCTAAATTAATGCAGTGTCTTGATACAATAAACAACCGCTACGGAAAAGGCATACTCACCCTAGCCAGCAGCAAACTAAATCAAGGCTGGCATATGAACAGAGATTACTTATCGCCCCAATACACAACGCGCTGGCACGATATACCGCAAATTCATTGCAAGTAAGTTAATCAACTTGCCTTGCAAATGTGCACTCTACTGCGGGGGTATTCTGCGTATATTTGAGCGTTGTAACACTGGTAAACTTAATGCTTTGTCTGATGGTTTTTTCGTTATTAGGGTCAATACAGCGGCTCATTTTTAAGCTGTTATCGACACCATCACTTTTGTATTTATACGAGCTAGTTACAAAACAAAAATTTGGCTTTTTAGTTGTACGGGTGCCGTTGTGTAAACTTTCAAACGCAATATACTCGCCTAATTTAAAACCCGCGTCTGGGTAAACTGGGTTAATTAAACTCAACTGACTATCCACACACAGTGGGGAGTTAGCAGTTACCACCTGGTAATCACCAAGCATTGTTTTTAATAACGGTATAAAACGGCTTTTATTACTCGGCGCAGCCAATGCAGATGAACTAATAAAGGTTGTCGAAATTAAAAAACAAAGTAAGGTTTTCATTAAGTGGGCGTATCCTCGTAATAAGTAACGTGCGCGCTAATTTTTATAACTATAACAGAGATTTAATCTAAAAAAAGGACGCAGCACTTAGCATTATGTAATGCAGTGTTGTAGTTATGTTTTACGAGTAATAAAACAAAGTGGTTTATTTACTTAATAAATAAACCACTAAGAGTGACTTTACTGCCAGTATTTTGCAAATAATTGCGGATAGCTTTGTTTTAAAAACTTGGGTTTGTCTTTAAAGCGTTTACCTGCAGGTTGCTCGCCTGAAGGTACAAAAGGTAATTCGTCGTCGTTGCGCTCTTCAAATAATAAACCGGCTATTAAGTCGTATTCATCAATATAAGGGTAAGGTTGCTCATTTAAATAATACACAGGGGAGCACTGTGCAAGTGAGTCGGCATTGCTTAATGCGTTATTAAATACCGTCTCCCCGCGGGAGATGAGCCAGCACCTAAATTCGCTAAAACCGTATTCGTCGTTACAGCCAGCCATAACAAATGCAGCACCAAATAAATCCCAGGTAAAACATTTGCGCATGTGAATACCAAAAAATTTATCAAAAGCAATGAGCTGCTCGTCGGTTAACTCGCTCAATTTAGCTTTTAAGTTGTCGCTTACGCTTTGTGGGTCGAGCCCTAACTCAGGCGTGGTCACTAAATCCCAAAATTCCTGCTCTGTTAACGCTGTCATTATAAAATCTCTTTTACTCGGCCGACTTGACCATCTTCTAGGCGTACTTTAATACCATGCGGGTGATTAGGTGATTTAGTTAATAAGCGCTCAACTACACCTTGAGTTAATGTGCCGCTGCGTTGATCTTCTTTTAATACAATATTTACGGTTGTACCTGGTGTGATTTGCGAGCGCGATGGAACAGCCATGCTTTACATCCTAAAAATAATTTTGGTAATTATAACGTCCATAGCTAGGCAAACCAATGTTAATCAACTAAAAACGCTATTTGCTTAGCCGCTACCGGTAAGCTTATTTTGCTAAGCTCAGCGTTAATAATATCGACTAGCTGAGAAAAATGCGCTTCGGTGTCGTTATAGGCTATATCATCTTCAAAATAGCAGCTTATGTTTAGTGACTTTGCTTCATTTTTTAAATCAATGGTGTGAGTTAAATAAGCAAAACCATAATGAGTCGCTTTTATTTGCTCACAGGCGTTGGTGAGGGCTTGGCGTATTTGTTTATCGCGCAATTTTTGTGTTTTAGTCATAAATTATTGTGTTTGTTCAATTTGCTGTTTTTTATACTCTTCAAAATTTTTATCTTGATTTTCAAGGCACTCGTAATATTCTTTATCAGCTTTATAATTACATTCATCTAAACGTGCTGATTGAATTTCGTGAAAGCGAGCGTCGGAGCTACACCCCGCAAGTACCGAAAATCCCACAAACAGCAATGCGCTTTTAGTTATTTGACTGATTAACATTAGAATTCCTTACACTTTCGTTATCGAAAGCAACAATATTATTGTATATTAGCGTCATAAAAACCTGACTTTGCATAGGACCCATAATTATGATGTCGCAGTTACAAAAGCTGTTTCAGCGTATAGACAAAAGCAAGATATTTCAATCATTTGTTATAGCTGTCATTGTTGTTTCTGCCCTCACCGTAGGTGCTCATACATATTCTCTTCACCCCACTGTAGAATTTATTCTAAATTGGATGGATGTAGGGATCACAGCTTTCTTTTTAATCGAACTCATTATTCGCTTTATTGCAAGTAAAGGAATAAAAGACTTCTTTTCAAAGGGCTGGAATATATTCGATACCATTATTGTACTTGGCAGCTTATACCCAGCTGCAGGATCAACTATGTTACTTGCCCGATTGCTGCGTATATTTAGGGTACTGCGTTTAGTATCTATGATCCCAGAGCTGCGCTTGCTTGTAAATTCGTTGCTTAAAGCCATTCCGCAAATGGGCTATATAGCACTGCTTATGTTTGTTATTTTTTATATTTACGCAGCCATGGGCAGTATGATGTTTGCCGATATTAACCCGGTACTTTGGCAAGATGTATCCATTTCAATGTTAACGCTATTTAGGATAGCTACCTTTGAAGATTGGACCGACATTATGTACGAAACCATGGCGGTGTACGAGCTGAGCTGGATTTACTACCTCACGTTTATCTTTTTAACTGCGTTTGTGTTTTTAAACATGATGGTAGGTGCCATTTTAGAAGTAATGAGCGAGGAGCATCGAAATGCCCGTGAGCTAAAAGCGGATAATAACTCACTTCCTGCAACGCAAGGACAAGTGGTTGAACTACAAGCGCAAATAGCTGAGCTAAAAACGTTATTAAGTAAAACCTCAGATATTACCAACTCCAATAAATAGCTGATCTATTTTACTTGCTAAAACTTAAAAAGCCCTTTGTATTGAGTTAATACAAAGGGCTTTTAGTTACTCACCTTGTTGTTCTTGCGTGCTTTCAAACGAAATTACATTATCAACCTTCATTTTAAATGCTTCAAAAAACGCATTTTTTAATACCGAAACCACGGCTTCAAAAGTAGATACATCAGCGTTATCTAACTGCCCGTCTATGGGCACCCGAGCAGCCACCAGCTTTGACTCGTCGTTTTCTAATAACGAGCTGAGTAAATCAATACTGCCTTCAAAAATAGCGGTAAATAGACCGTCATCATCTTTTTCTATATCTTCGCGCCACGAAAAAACACTTAAATCGTGCACACCCGCTTTTACATATCCATTTAAGTTATTATTGTTAGCGGCCAATTCCATTGCGCCATCTATTCCGCCGGCTTCAATGTCAAATGGGGTATACACTTTAAAAACAGTTTCGAGATTTTTAACCGAAAAACGCTGGACTTCAACATTAAAATCAAAATTAGCTTCATCGCTAAAGGGGTCTAATTTACCATTTAAAGACAGCTTAGCTTCGCCCATTAGCTGCCCTTCTACTTTTAAACTCGTAACTAAGGTTTTAGAGAGGTTTTGTGCATTGGTAATATTGTTAATGTTAGCGTTTATATTTGATACGTAAGTAGGCTGCTCTCCTTCGCTGGTGGCGTTAACTAAGGTTACTTTACCATTGTCTATACGTAGCGTATCAATTGAAAAAGGCACGAGATCATTAGCAAGGCCTACCCACGTGGTTTCATCTTTCACCTGTTGGTTTTGTTCTGCGGTAGTTGGGTCTTTATCGTAAATAACAATTTCTGGGCGGGTAAAAGCCATGTTGGTGACAAAATTACCGTTTAATAAAGCAGACCACGCAAGCGAAAAATCAAGTGTATCAATAGACAGTAACGGCTTAGGCACCTGCGTGGCATCTACCGCGTAAATTTCTACCTCATCAACAGCGTAAGCGCCTCGGTATAAGTACAAATCAACATCACCCACATGCCCTGTTATGCCTTGGGTTTGTTCAAGCTGCTGATTTACATAATATTGAACCGCATAAGGGGCTAAAGCTCTGAGTAAAATTAACCCCAAGGCTATAACCACTAAAGCATAAAACCATTTTTTGCGTGTATTTTTAAAAGTAGAAGCCATTATCTATCCTTATGTGAAGGCTTAGCATCTCGGCATAAGTAAAAAATACCTGCATAAGTGAATTAAGTACCCACAAAGCAGCGAAAACCGAGCGAATAAAGGTGTAATAGATCAGTACGAGCAAAAGCTATACCAAAAAATGCAATTCATAGGGGTTGTGGGTACACACAATACATAAATATTTACAAATAGAATTTTTAAATACATAGCTTTACTCGAATTCACAAGCAACCTCAACTACAGTAAAAAGTAACTAACACAAGAACATATAACCTATGAGCCCAGTCTTTTTTATTTTAATTACTCTTTTACTAACCAGTATTGTTTGGTCAGTTATATTTTTAATGGCGTGGTATACGTTAGGGAAAAAATCATATTCGTTATTTTGGGCCAGTGCATTTATGTGCTCTGCGTGTCAATGGGGTACAATATTATTGCGGCCCTACTTCGAATCAGAAACCTTCTATTGGCTACTGGCTGTTAGCTTTTCTATGGGGTCTGTTATTTTGGGAACATGGGGACACAGTATACGTGCCCGAAGCCCTATTAAAATCGATTATTTGTTAGCATTAGCCGTGATTACGTTAGCTGCAGTTTATTATTATAAAGCCGTGAACGTTCATGTTGGTTTGTTTATGTCTTTATATATTTATTACGATATTTTACTGCTGCTAATAAACGCCGTCATTATAATAAAACATAAACCTAAGTCGCTACCCGCTGAAATTGGGGCTGCCATTACTTACACTTTGTGCGGCGTATGTTTATTTATTGCGGCCACTATCGCACTAATGCAAGGCAGCCAGGTTAACCAAGCTTACTTAGATTTATATACACTCATTAATTTTATAACAGTCCCAACTGCACATGTTGGTATGGCTGTATTTATTATTTTTATAATGGCCTCAGATTTAGCGCAAGAAATGCAAAAACTCGCCATGACCGACGTACTCACACAATGTATAAACAGACGTGGTTTTTACGACGTTGGCCAAAAAAAGCTTGAAAATAAATTAAGCTGCGAACAACACGTATCGCTTATATATTGGGATATAGACTCGTTTAAAAATATAAATGATGAATACGGCCATGCAGGTGGAGATGAAGTACTAATCCAAGCAACAAAACGGGTAAGAGCATGTTTAAATAAAGAGGATATATTTGCCCGTATAGGCGGAGAAGAATTTGTAATACTGATAGCCAGAGATTCAGAGCTAAAAGCAAAGCAATTTGCCGATACTCTACGTACTACTCTTGCAAGTAAGCCCATTGAATACAAACGACAATTTATAAATGTTACAGCAAGCTTTGGCGTTATAGGCATTAAATGCGCAACTATTCAAATAGACAAAGCGATAGATTTAGCAGATAAAGCGTTATACATAGCAAAACACGAAGGAAAAAATAAAGTAGTATGCAATGTCACTTAACTAAAATAATTAAAAAAGGGGTTAGCAATACGCTAACCCCTTTTTAATATACACTTTTAAATGCAGAAATTATTCACCGTCTACAATGATGCGAAGCATACGACGAAGTGGCTCTGCTGCGCCCCATAACAGCTGATCGCCCACGGTAAATGCGCTAATGTATTTAGGGCCCATGGCTAATTTACGAATACGACCAACAGGAATACTTAAAGTACCTGTTACTTTAACTGGGGTTAAGTCAGTTGCACTAATTTCGCGCTCATTTGGGATAACTTTAACCCACTCGTTATGCGAAGCTAAAATTTCTTCAATTTTTTCTACGCTAATGTCTTCACGTAATTTAATGGTCATCGCTTGGCTATGACAACGCATTGCACCAATACGTACACATAAACCATCAATTGGCACTGGCTGTTTAGAAGAGCCTAAAATTTTGTTCGCTTCAACCTGAGCTTTCCACTCTTCTTTAGACTGGCCACTTGGCATTGGCACGTCAATCCAAGGAATTAAGCTACCGGCTAGCGGCACGCCAAATTGGTCTTGTGGTAAATCGCTTGAAGCCATTTTTTCGCTCACTATTTTATCAATTTCTAAAATAGCTGAACTTGGATTATCTAGTTGCTCGGCAACACTTGAATGAATAGCGCCCATTTGTGCAATAAGCTCTTTCATATTACGAGCGCCGGCACCAGAGGCCGCTTGGTAAGTCATTGGGCTTACCCACTCAATTAGGTCTTGCTCAAACAAACCACCTAAAGCAAGTAGCATTAACGATACGGTACAGTTACCGCCTACAAAAGTTTTTACGCCTTGCTCTAAACCTTGTTCAATGACATCTTTATTTACAGGGTCAAGTACAATAATGCTGTCATCAACCATACGAAGTGCAGAAGCTGCATCAATCCAGTAACCATCCCAACCCGATTCGCGTAATTTAGGGTAAACCGCTTTGGTATAATCACCACCTTGACAGGTAACAATAATATCCATTTTAGCAAGTTCATTTACATCACTTGCATCTAATAACGGTTTTGCGTCGCCAGCAATATCAGGGCCGAGTTGCCCAGCTTGTGAGGTGGTGAAAAAGGTGGTGTCGATATGTGCAAAATCACTTTGCTGCTGCATACGTTCTAATAACACAGAGCCAACCATGCCACGCCAACCGACTAATCCTACTTTTTTCATTGTTTTTTCCACTGTTTGATTCATAAAAGATGCCTTAATACATTAAAAATTAAAATTCATTGCGTGAGAATTAATTTTTATTAAAACCAATCATATTAAGTTATTAATCATTTATAGCGGCAAATTAATAGCGAGATAACAAGCCATAAATTTTTATATGTAGCTGTTCTGCATCAAAAATTTATAACGCCTTTAGCGCTTTATTTAGCACACTAGAATGACTAGATATTTAAGTCGATTAGTATAAAGCTAACCTAACACCCCAAGCGCCCTAAAACTAGTGAATAAAGCGAAACTTAAATATTTTTCATAGTCATAAAAAAGCCCTGTATTAAATACAGGGCTAATGGGTAGTTAGGTTTTATTATATCCCCCTTCCTTGGGAAGAAAATTAAAACTCGTAGCTGTAACTTAAATCAAACGTTACACCTTGCTCTTTTGAGCGCACTATAATGTCTGATTGTGTTACCTCTTGATCTTCATCGAGTAAGTTTTTAACTTTAAACTTAATCTTAGAATTAAAATCAGGGTAATAAGTATAAACTAAATCAAGTGAGTGAAATGGCTGCTCATACGCGTCATCTCTATTAGCAACACCCGCTGCTAAAATTCGCTCACCAAATACGTTATAAACTAATGAACTGCTGTGCATGCCATCTAACGAATCGTAGTTTAATTGTAAATTAACTACATATTCAGAGTGGCCTGTCATACGTTTTTTAGGATTAGTTAATGTACCCGCAAGTGCTGGGTCAATAGACGCTTCAGAATCACTTAATGTGATATTACCGCTAGTAAATAGGCCTTCACTTACAAATGTTAAGTCTTGTAGCCATTCAGCTTCAATACCATAAACTTCTGCTGTTTCACCATTTATAAACGATGCTGAGTAATCTTCATCACCAATGTTTAAAACTGTTTCAATTGGCGCTGTAATATCTTTATAAAACGCCGCTACGCTAAATGAATTACCGGCTTGTCCGTAATATTCATAACGTAAGTCGTAGTTTTTAATTGGGCTACTTTTTATACCTGTACGACCAAACGTTCTAATGTCGGTCAAAGGGTCGTAATACGTAACAGGCACTACTTCACGAAAATCAGGACGAACTACTGTTTCACCATAACCTAAGCGCACTTGGTAATCATCTCCACCTACATAGGTAACAGACAGTGCCGGGTACCAATCATCGGTAATAACAGAGCCTGCTTGAATTTTATCTGGATCGTAAAAGGTATTTAAATCGTCTTCATCAAAAATAAGGCTCGATGTACCGATAGAAGATTGTTTAAATTCCTCATAACGAATACCACCGCTTATTCTTATCCATTGATCATAAAACACATCGAAAGACGCATAACCTGCATCCACCTTTTGCGCAGCAATGTAATCATCGGCATCAGGGGCTGTTGGCTCATTAAAGTCAACTAACACAGCGTTATTATCAATAAAGTCGTCAGTTAAAAAACCACTATTATTAAGCGCATCAGTGCTACCGTCGTTTATTGAAATACCTGAGCCGCCACTGTTGTTTATAGCAAAGCTTGAGGTATTAAATATTCGAGCTCTGTCAGAAAAATCGTAACCAACTTTAAACTCAACTTCCATAGACTCAAAGCTAAGCGGCAGCGTTAAGTTACCACCGTACGATTTAACACGCTCTTCCATATTGGTGTATGACATAATTACACGGTTATCATCCCCTGTAATAGTTGAGCCGGCATAGCTGCCATCACTATTATAAGTGTCACGAAACTCAAAATCGGCACTGGTAGGTATATCAGTCGTTGCTTTAGCTTCGGTGTACTGCCAATCGGCACCAATACCAAAATAATCTAAAAAGGTATGTTGCCCCATAACTTGAGTAATGTTTAATTGGCGTTCTTCGTAATTAAACTCATGATTACGGTTTGCAATCCCATCACCCGCAATACTAAACGTAGAACTCCCCGCAGGGCTTTGCGAAATAGCAATTTCAGACTCATCTTCATTATCAATAATATAAAGCTGTTGAGCTGAAATACTGTGCGTACCTAAACGGTATGACAAGCTTAATGAACCGTTATAACTTTCGGTTTCAGTTGTCACTTGCGAATTTTTGACTGTGTTGTAACACGAGTTACTCACATCTTCACTGGTCGCTAACGACGTTGTACAATCAACATTGCCTTCTTCGTTTTCTAAATCTTGGGTGATAACTGAGCTAAAACGTTCTTCAAAATCCCATTCGTTTTTGTAAGCACCTGCCAGTAAAAACCCAACCTTGCCGCCAAAATAGCTCTCTTCAAAGCTATCACCATAATGGGCTTTAATATTATAACGCGGGTCTAACGACTCTTCTTTTAACTCATAATCGCGAGGAAGCGACTTTAAAAGTGCGTTATTAACAGCGGTTGCTTGTTCTGCACGCGTTAAATCGCCATCTTCAAAGCCTTCACTACTAACAATATTGCCAATACTAAAATCACCACGGTATGTTGAAATAGCCTGTGATAACTCACTTGGAATGCCATTTTCGTTACGATTGTAGGTAAAGCCATCACTTGATGCCGTATCGTAACCTGCACCCACTTCTATGCCTGCTGTAAATTCACTCGGTGCGGTTTTAGTTCTAATATCTATATTACCGCCCCCAAACGCTGCTGGCATGTCTGGAGAGTAAGCTTTTTGAACGGCCATACTTTCAATTATACTTGCAGGGAAAATATCCAGCGGAATAACGTTACGGGTTAAATCTGGGCTTGGGATGTAAGCGCCATTTAAACGCGCACTAGAGTAACGCTCACCAAGGCCCCTAACGTAAATAAACTTACCATCAACAAGCGTTAGGCCTGTTACTCGACGAAGCGCAGATGCTGCATCGCTGTCGCCCGTGCGTGATAATTGTTCAGAGCCTAAAATATCGGCAACAAAGGCTTGGTTTTTACGTTCTTCTACAACTGCCGCAGCGCTCCCTTGTAAACGCGTACCTACAGCAACAACTTCTTCTATTTCTTGTTCGTTTGTTAACTGTTCATCGGCTTGTGCAGCAATTAAGCTAGTCGAATGAGCGACTAAACCTAAACCAATTGCCCAGGTAATTTGATTGAGTCTATGCTTTTTAGACATGAGATAATCCTAATCAGGTTATACAAAAGAGGCGCCTGACGCTTAAATAACAAGCCACAAGGCGCCTTTAATCAGAGGTTATAATGGTGTGCTATTTAGTCAGCATTTGCTGCTGTAACAGCCGCTTCAACCCATTTATACCAGCTAGAGTCTGTATCCTGATCCGATACCGCACCAATGTAGTTTACGCTTTCAAAAAATGAATCGCTTGTGCTTAAATCTGTTGCAGTAACAGTTACTTCTGCAGCTGCTGTGTTCGTTGCAAAACCGTTATCTGCAAGTACTGCAACATCATCAGTTAAAATTTGGTTAGCACCGTCATTTTCAAACCACGCTGTTTTTGTTTGACCTTCTAATGGGCCGCTTGCAAACGTATCTGTATCAGTAAAGTTTGCAGAACACGCCATTACAGAGCTTGTGAATGAGATTTTATCTGCTTGTGCTTCACCGTCGCCTGAGAACTCAATGCATTGCGTGTTAGTTGCGTTTTGCTTAACGATAACAGTGTTGTAAATGCTTGAATTAAATTGGTCATCAAACTTGTAAGCTTGTGAAGGGTCGTCATCACGTACCGAGTTACCATCTGTAGTTACAACCGTTACATTGGCAACCGTTGGGTTAGATGGAGACACTTGCTCGGTAGAAGAACCTTTAACACCATCAGACTCAAAGCCATTGTTACCCATGTTAACTACAGTGCCGTCGTTTAGTGTCACAGTACCGTGTTGAATAAATAAGTACTGAGCTTTACCTTGCCAACCTGCGTCAAAGTCAAACGAATCATCTTGTGTATCTGTTACCGCTACGTGTTTAAGCGTTGTAGCACCACCAAAAATTTCAATACCGTCATCAAAACCTTGGTGAATGTGTAGGTAATCAAACTCAGAACCAGAGCCAACTGCATTTAGTGTTAGTGAATTCAAATCATCGCCTTCACCACCAACGCGAGGGCCTGAACCTGCGTACCAAATTTTAGCCCATTTAATATTACCGCTAGAGTCTGCATTATCGTTACCACCAAAGTAGCTTGTAATACCTTCAGAGGCTACGTTACACGTACCACCGTCACGCTCTGCATCAGTACATTGGTCAGTAATACCGTTACCATTAATGATGATACCGCCCCAATCTGCGTAGCGTGCGCCTTCGCCTGCTGTATCAAAACGGTCAAACGCGTTTGCCGAAGTAAATACAACCGGCTTTTCTTCAGTACCTACCGCTTGAATTTTTGCACCACGTGCAATACGTACAATTGCTTCACCTGAGCCAAATGCTAAAACGGCACCTGGTTCAACGGTCATTGTTGGACCATTTGCTGGTACTTCAAAGCCATCTACTGTGCTGCCGTCTTCGCCAATTTGTAATGCATCTTCAAAAACGTGAACACCGCCATCAGGTAGCTCAGCGAAAGTAATGTTGCTTGTGATAGAAATTGTTTTGCTTGCAAACGAGTCGTTGTATAAACAATCAATGCCACTTACTACGCCTGTTACCGTACCTGCATCTGATTCGTAGCTTGCACAAACAGCTTCTTCTTCAGTTGTTGAACCAGTTGTATTGTTTGAATTATTAACACTGTTATCTGTTGACGAGCTGTTATCGTTTACAGTAGGTGTAATCTCGATATCGCCGCCACAGCCAGCTAGTGTCATTGCAGTTGCTACTAGGCTGACCTTAAATAAATCAGATAATTTCATTGTTCACTCCGTTAAAGTATTTAATTATTTTGTTAGTGCATTAAGTAAAAACTTAAGTCACTTTAAGGCACGATACTCATGCATTAAGGTGACCTGAGTTATCGGATGCAAATAAGATACTGTAGAGATATGACAAAGCAGTTACAGTTTGGTAACCATAAGATGACAATAGTAATTAATTAAAATTCAACAACTTAAATTTTTTAGCAACGAAAAAAACCGCCCTAAGGCGGTTTTGGTGTTGCGATTATGAAATAGGTAAACGCTTTATTATTTGTAAAATAGCGTTAGGGTATAAAGTTAAAGTAACGCGGCTTTAAGTGTTTGCGCATGCACTTTTTCACGCTTAACATATTTAATCCACTGCTTTGCTAAACGTTGTGATTTATCATGCTTTTGGGCTTGTTCAAACGCTAAAATAGACGCATCAAAATTTTGCATATTGTACTGTGCCATACCTAGCGCAACGTAAGCGTTTGATTCAAAATCAAGACCGCCTTTATCAAGCGCCTTACGCGCAGCATCAGCCGCTTCTTCGTATTGCTCAGTGTTAACAAACACTTCTGCTAGGCGTTGATCGTACTTACCATGCTCTGATAGGTCAGCCGCTTTTGCAAAGTAGCTAATCGATTTTTCATCTTCTTTAGCTTGAATCATGGCCTCTGCAATAAAGGCATAGTTTTTCGCTGATTTTTCTACAATGCCTTTTTCTATCGCATCACTCATTGTTTTAGCTGCTTTGTATGCCAGGCCGTTATAAAGGTAAGTTTGCGATAACTGTCGTAAATCAGACTTGGTTTTTAAAAAGCCTTGTTGATACGCCGCTTCGATTACTGCTAGTTGCTCTTTTTCTTTACCGGTTTCTCCGTACATACCAGCTAGCTGAACCCAATACTCTGGTTTATTGTAAAGTTTAACCATGCGCTCAAGCACTGCAACTACTTTATCTGTTTGATTAAGTGAGTAATACATAGCGCGCTGTAGTACCAGCCAGTTTTCTTTAGGGGTTTTACCTTCGCTGTCGCTAAGAGCAATAACTTGATTAATGTACTCAAGCCCCTTTGGGTATTCTTTTAACTGGTAGTAAGTTTGCGCTCTAAGTAAGTAATACCCTTCTGTAATAGGTTTGGTATTTATTTCATCCCACTTATCTAAAAACGCGATAACTTTTTTATACTCGCCGTTGGCCATTGCAAGCTGCGCTAAGCTAAACGTGGTACTTAAACGTAATGACTCAGGAATAGCCTCTTCGGCTACCACTTTTTCAAACGAGGCAATGGCTTTTGGTAAATCATTTTCGTTGTAATAAATAAAGCCATAAAAGTTATGCATCATCGCAATTTCGTACGAGTTCATACTTGAAGCTCGCTCTTGAATGCTATCAAGTGCTTCAAGGCCGCCTTTTACATCGCCATCGTCAGCGAGCTTTTGCGCACGAGCAAGCTGGCTATAAACCTTTTCGCGCAGTGCAGGTACACGCTTTGTTTTTTGCTCTTGCTCTGCATGAGCAGTTGCTACGTTTAGCCCCGGCACAAGGCTTAGCGTACTTGGCACAACAATACTTGCACCGATCGCGGCAGTGCAAAATAATGCCAGTTTTAAATTTTTAGCTGTAGGTAGTAATTTCATAATCGCCTCGCTATTTCATCCAATTAAGATAAGTTAACCATTAATTTGGAAAGATATTTTGTTTTGAACACCCGCCACTTCAACGGCTTCACCATTTACTACGCGCGGTTTATATTTAAATTTAAGTGCGGCATCCATCGCTGCTCTATCAAACAGTGACTCAGGAACCGCTTTTACTACTTGCGGGTCACGTACAGTACCTTGCTTAGTTACTGTAAATTCAACAATTACATAGCCTTCAATACCACGCGACAAAGCACGACGCGGATACACTGGAGCTACTTTTACAATGGGTAAGTATTCACCATCACTTGTTTCAAGCGCTAAGCCACCCGCTAGATCAACGTCGCTGCCTACATCCGCACCAAAATCAAAATTATTACTGGCCGCGTTTGCATCATTATTTTGCATTTGCGGCGACTCCATAGGCGGTGGTGGCTCTTTTGGTGTAGGTGGCTTTTGCGGTTTACGCTCTTTCTTTTGTACCGTTTCTTCTTTTTTCAAACGTACAAAGTCTAAAACGTTTCCTTTTACTGGCTCCGACATGGCACCTTCACCACCGGTGATCAGTGCCTGCATGCCTAAAAACAGCATAAAGGTCACTACACCCGCTACTATTAATGCTACTAAATATCGCAACATGGCTAACCCTTAAGACGCATCTTGTGCAGCAATTGAAACATCAAACGCACCTGCAGCACGCGACGCATCCATTACTTTGATTAACATATCAGTGGTGGCTTTTTTATCAGCTTGAATAACCACGCTCCCTTGTGGGTTTTCTGCTTTTAAGCGTTCGATATTGGCTTGCACTGCACGTACATCGATTTGACGTTTATTAATCCAAATCTCGCCTGTATCAGAAATAGCCACTAAAATATTAGCGCGTTCTTTTTTAACCGCTGTTGCGGCTTCTGGGCGGTTTACATCAATACCGGCTTCTTTAACAAACGAGGCGGTAACGATGAAGAAAATAAGCATGATAAATACAACGTCTAACATTGGGGTCATGTTAATTTCTTCAGCTTCGTCTTCTTGTAATAGGTTTCCTAACGGGGCTCTCATTTTTATTCTCCTAGGATGAGCGACTCTATAAGCCGCTTATCAAAATGTTACTTAATGGTCTAAAACCATGCTGTCTTCAAGTAGTTCAACTTCGCGCTTGGCTCTGCGCTGTAAAAACGTAGAGGCAAATACACCCGAAAGTGCGCCAACCATACCTGCCATGGTTGGAATAGTTGCTTTAGAAACACCTGATGCCATAGAGCGCGCACTACCCGTACCGGTAATTGCCATTACATCAAATACTTCAATCATTCCCGTTACTGTGCCTAACAGGCCAAGTAGCGGACACAATGCAACCATTACATTTATCAGTGCTAAGTTGGTGTCTAAACGCATTGAAGCACGTGAAATCATCGCCTGGCGTATTTGCTCAGCATTCCAGCTATTGCGCTCTGCACGGTTTTTCCACTGCGCTTTTACGTTTTGCTTGTAACTACGAAAACCTTTGAAAAAATAAATAAATCGCTCGAGTATCAATAACCACATCGCGAAGATTAACACCCCGATGACCAAGAGGACTTGGCCACCAGTGTCGAGAAAATCACGGATAGCATTGATTGAGTCAATCAATAGCACCATGGTTTATGCTCCCTTCTCGCTTCGCTGTGCGATAATACCTGCGCTTTGCTCTTGAATAGTAAGCAAAATGTTTTTAGCGCGTGTATTAAGTAGGGTGTATAAAAATACCGTAGGAATCGCCACAACTAAGCCTAGCACCGTTGTTACCAATGCTTGCGAAATACCACCAGCCATTAGTTTAGGGTCGCCTGTACCAAATAATGTGATTGCTTGGAAGGTGTTGATCATACCGGTTACTGTACCTAGTAAACCTAGCAGCGGCGCCACCACCGAGATGATTTTAATAAGCGTTAAATTACGCGTTACTTTTGGCATTTCACGTAAAATAGCTTCGCTTAATTTAAGCTCTAACGTGTCGTGGGCAACATCAGGGAACTGATCTTTAACTTTCATCACGCGGCCAAGTGGGTTGTCATCGCGTGCTACATCATCTTTAAGTTGACGACGAATTTTACCGCCCATAATCAGTAGTGAGAAAAAACGTTCAAGTGAGATAAGTAAAGCAATAACACCTACACCTAAAATAACGTAACCGACTGTGCCACCTTGGTGTACGCGCTCTTCGGTATCTGGTGCTTGCACTAATAAACCTAAAATTGAGCCACCCGTTGGGTCAAGTGCAAACTGCACAATACCATTTTTTGCATTTTGTAACTCTTCTGCAGTTGCAGTAAAACGTGCTACAGGCTGGCGATTTAACTCGCTTAAGGTATTTGTTACTGGGTTAAATTCTAGGTATTTACCGTTAGAGATTAAGTTAAAAGCACCTACACGTACCACTTCTTGTTGTGCTTTTTCACCACCTTGTACAATTACATCGGTAGTAAAGCGGCTTACTTTACCTTGCTCTGTCATTTCGCGTTGTAGCTCAAACCATACTTTTTCAATATCTTCGATAGAGGCAAGCTTTGAAGTAGAGCCCATTTTTTGTGCTAGCTCATCCATAAATGTGCTACGACCCGCAATTTCAGCTGATACCACAGAGGTAGCGAACTTATTGCTAGAATCACCAGCAACTTGCTGAAGCACACCAAATAGCTCTTTTAAAGAACCCATTCGTTTAGACAGTGTATCTGTTAAGTTAGCAAGTTTAATTTCGTTTTCTTCAAACTGTGTTTCTAAGCGCTCAGACTCAGCAAGCATTTGATTGCGTTTTGCTTGTGTGTTGTTAAGCATTTGCACTTGTTCGTTTTGGCGCGCCATAAATTCTTGTTCGCGTTGCTTGTTTTGCGCGCTTTGAGCCGATTTGCCTTCTTCAAGTGTTTTTAATAGTGAGTCTAAGTCCATAGGCTCAGCTGCCACACTAGCGCCTGCAAAGCTTAGGCTTGCAGCAAAAAGGGCCATTTTTGTCATTTGAGTAAACAGTTTCATCTTCAACCTCTTATTCTGCTGCGTGTACTGGCAGAGTTAACATATCTGGGGCAAGTTGCTTACGTGCGATACGTAAACCTTTGTTGATTTGGCTAATTGTTGAGTCTGGTAAAGTAAAAAACGATTTTGTTTCTTCATCCCAGCTGCCAGCTTGCTTACCATCACGTGTTAAATAAATAAGCTCTAAGCGGCCAATGCGTAAAAAGTCTACTTCACGCTCTTTACCGTCTACCGTTAGCAGTGAGGTGTAGGCTTCAATAGTGCGTCCGTAATCAACTTCTACTTGATATGCTTCTAATACGCGGCGGAATTTTTCGCTTGAGTTAATATCTGCACGGTCCATCATGGCGTTTAAAGAGCTAATACGCTTAGTGCGCTCTTCTTGCAAAAATGGCACATCAAGTGCTACAAATTGCTCAAGCCCTTCAATCATGCGCAGCATTAGTGGTGTGATCTGACGCTCAATAATAGAGACCTGATCCATTGAAAGGTTAAGTGACTCCATTTCTTCAATTTGGTTATTTAACTGTTTAGTTAATTGCGCGTTATAAACAGTTAAACCATCAATTTCTTTATTAAGGGTTTTAAACTGTTGAAGACGTCCTTGCATTGAATCAGCAATCTTGTCTATTTTTGTTTGTGATTGCGCAGCTGATTTATTTATTTCACTGCTTTTATCGATAACCTTTTCTAAATCATTGGCATGTACTGCAGCACTTGCTGCTACAATACCAGCTAAGATCAATGGTTTAACGCCTTTCATCGCATACACCTTTACTCGTTAATTAGCGGATTTGCTAGTTTGTTGTTTTAGCCTAAACTGACTTGTTTTAGGCTAAAGATTTTCAATGAGTGAAATTGTATAGATGAATAATGACAGGCATGTTGCGCAAAAAAGTCTATTTTGTTACAGCTGTAACATTTGCGTCTTATATCGGAGTGTTTATATGCAAAGCGTGTATTAAAGCAGCAAATACACGCATTTTGGCTAGTTGTTAAGCTAATAAAGCGTTAATTGTGTTTAGTGTTTGCTGGTGATCGGTGTAATTTATTTTAATTGCAATGGCTTTATTATCAGTTATTAATACTAACGAAGGAAAGCCTTGTATTGGCAAACTTGCACTAAATGCTAACTCATCATGTAATTTTTGATTCAAATCCTCTGAGCAAAGTTCCTCGCAAAACTGTTGTTTATCTAGCCCGATTTTTTCAGCTAAGGTAATTAGAGTACTTTCATCAGATGGGTTTTGGGCATGTAGATAATAAGCATGTTGAATTGCCTCTATCATTTGTGGCTCTTTATTATGCGCTCTGGCAATAATCGCCGCTCTGCAGGCTGGGTAAGTAGAGCGCCTTGGCTGACAAACCTGCCAAAAATCAAAATTAAACTGTGTGCCCAACATCGCACTAATTTTATGCCACGTGCTTTGGAGCATGGCGCGCATATTTTCTGGCATGGGCTCTAGGCTATCTGGAGCAAGCCCCCCTACTTTGTATTCTATAGTCAGCTGCGAAGCTAATGCGGCTTTTAGTTTTAACCACGTCGGTTTATATCCCCAGCACCAACTGCACATAGGGTCGTGTACATATATAAGTTTAGTTTGAGTCATAGTGTTCCTGTGTGATTTGATACAACTTTGTTACGCCCTTGCTCTTTAGCTAGGTACAGGTATTCGTCTGCTTGTTTAAGTGCACGGCTGTAATGATCCACATTATCAACCTGTGCCACACCAATACTACAGGTAATAAATACCCGTTTATTATCGCTGGTTAAAATAGCTTGTTTTGCGACACATTGTCTAAAATCATCGGCTAATTTTGTAGCCACTGGGGCTGTTTCTTTAGGTAAAATCACCACAAACTCTTCGCCTCCATAACGGGCTTTAACTGCGGAATTTGGAAATTGTGAATCAAGTAATTTGGTAAATTCTATCAACACTGTATCGCCAAAATCATGACCATAGGTGTCGTTTAGTCGTTTAAAATAATCTAAATCAAGTAATAAAATAGAAAACGGCAGGTAGTTTTCGGGCGTTTTAGCGGCTAATTTTAAAAAGTGAGCGGTGATGAAACGCCTGTTCGCGCCACCCGTTAACTGATCTGTATAAGCATCTTGCGTTTGCGCAAGGGTTATATCAGCAATTGCCAGGTGACTTTTATGCCTGAAATATTCACCTATAAACGAAAAAATAAACACCAGTGTAAAAGAGGCTAAAAAACGAGACTTTTCAATACCGCCATAGTTAACTTGGCCAAAATCAGGCCCGTATAAAATAACACTGCAACACAGTAATAAGCCTAAGCCAAGCCTGCAGCCATGCTTTACACCTAAAGAGGCAAAACACACTACAGGGTAAAACATTAGCCAATAAAGCGCGGTATTTTCTTTTCCGCCTGTATACGTAAGGGCCACACACATAATAAACACTATACACATACTTATAAGTGCAACCATTTCCAGCTTGGCTGTTTTTATAAAATAAAAAGTGCCGCTAATAAGGGTAATATTAACCGCGATTAACGACGCGGTAAGAATAGGCGAATACACCGTGTAGTTAAACACCACCAACATAGAGATAACAATAATAGCAATGGCTATCATGGTGAATAGTGAAAATGCTTGGCGCTGTTTATCTGAGCTATACACCTTATCTATGTTAATAAGGCTTAACCAACTTTGCCCTGTAACCGGTTTTTTTGGCATATTTTAAACTCTAAACTTTTGAACCATTTGCTCTAAATCACTAAATTGTTGTTTAAGTTTAGTACATTCATTGAGGGTGTTTTTTAAATTTTCTTGGCTTTGTACCGATAACTCACTCATGCTTGTAATGTCTGCGTCGAGCACTTTAACAAGGTCGTTTTGCTCAACAGTGGCATTGGCAACACTATGATTAGCACTGCTAATTTGTTTTATTGACTCTATTATTTGGCCCATTAACACGCTCACACCTTCAGCGTGCTCTACGCTTTTTTCACTGTCTTGAATGCTTGTTTTCATCAGTTCTACCGCTTGGTTTGAGCCTCTTTGTAATTGCCCTACGGTATCTTCAATCTCTTGCGTTGATTGCTGAGTACGATGAGCTAACTGGCGTACCTCATCAGCCACAACAGCAAAACCGCGCCCAGCTTCGCCTGCTCTTGCAGCTTCAATTGCCGCATTTAATGCAAGTAAGTTGGTTTGCTCGCTCACACCTTTTATCACCTCAAGCACTTGCCCAATACTAATTGTATGCGCGTTAAGGCTATTAATAGTGTGTTGCGCTTGTTCCATATTGGCTGATAACTGATGAATACTATTAACGCTGTGCAATAAGGTTTGCTGGTTTTGTGTTGAATGCTCATCTGCATTTTTAGCTATTACAGAAGCGTCACTGGCGTTATTAGCAATAGCCATAGCCGATTGCGAAAAATTATTAACCGCCATGGCCACACTATCAGTACGTTTTGTTTGGTCATGGTGCATGGCTAGTGAAGAATGTGTTTGCGACACCACGCTGGCTATTACGCTATCGAGTTGTTCAGTCGTTAATTTAACGTGTTCTATAGAGTGCTGAATTTTTTCAATAAAAATGTTAAACGAGTGACTAATCTGGCCAAACTCATCATTGTTTTCAACCTTTAAACGTTTGGTTAAATCGCCTTCGCCTTTTGCAATATCTTCTAGTGCATCATTTAGGCGCGCCATAGGTTGCATTAAGTAACGCAGTAAAAATTGCATAAACACAATAATGGCCACAATTCCCACTAACATGTAAATAAGCGCGTTAACACCAAAGCGAGACACCTCTGCATAGGCTTGGTTTTTATTAATAACGACACCTAAATACCAGTCAACATTATCTATGCCACGTATTTTAGTAAACGATATCAACTGCGGCTCACCCGCTATATCATATTGTGTAAATTCGCTATTAAGCGCGGTAGGTTGGCCAAATAATTCGGAGGTGTTTTTTAAATTAAGTTCGCTATTAGGATGGCTTAGCACTTGGCCATTTTTATCTACTAAAAAAGCATACCCTAACCCTAAAAAATCAATATCGTTAATTATTTCAGTTACTGTGTGCATGTCTATATCTGCACCCGCTACACCACTAAAGCGGCCATTGCTTTGAATGGGCACAACTGCAGATATAGTCAGCTCGTTAGTGGTTACATCAATATACGGGGTGGTAAATGCGGTATAGCTTTTATTTTCAACTAACTTATACCAAGGGCGCGAGGTGGCATCAAAATCAGAAGGTAACACAATGCTTTGATCGTTAAGTATAAATAACCCACTTGGTTTACCTATATACGTGTTTTTAAAGCCACCAGCGTATTTAGCAGTATTAAGCTGGGCAAGGGTTAACTGTTTTGGATCACTGTTTTTGTGAGTTTGCGCAATCGATTTTACTATGGTGAGTTTGGCGTTAAGCCAGCTTGCAATGTTTTGTGAGGTAGATTCTGAATTTTGCTTAAGGACTAAATCGAGCTGCTGTTGCGTTTGGTTTCGCATGGCGATGTAATTATTTATAGCAAATAAACCCAGTACAATAACCAGTACCATAGATGCTGCAATAGTCACTTTTGAGGTGAATTTAAGTGAGTTAAGCATGACTGCCCTTTTTATTTTTTGTTATTAATTATATTTTTAGCAAAAATTTAAAGGTATGTCGTCGTTAATGAGGTAGATAAGCAGGTTATGTACTTAAAATAAGAATAAAGAACCAGCTCTATTCACTATATAGTTGTAACAACTCTATTTTTTAAAAACAAACTAGCGCTTGGAACGTTCCTATAAAGTAGTAATAAAAAAGCGACTGAATACGTATTCAGTCGCTCTTTCATCGGGGAGTATTTACCACTTTTTAGCTAAACGAACCACGTTTAAGCCATACCAAGCAATAAATACATAACATACTAGCGGAACAAAAAAGCTTTGCTGAATATTAACAACATCAGCAATGTAACCTTGTAATAAAGGCACCAAGGCACCCCCTACTATTGCCAAACACAACCAGCCAGAGCCTTTACTGGTTAATGAGCCTAAGCGCTCTATCGCTACAGAAAATATAGTCGGGAACATAATTGAGTTAAATAAGCCAATGGCCAATACCGCGTACAGGGCTACATTGCCTTGCGTAAATATAGTCACAAGTAATAAGGCAATTACCATACAGGCATTAAATGCCAATGCTTTAGATGGCGCTATTTTTTGTAGCGCAGCAGAGCCAATAAAGCGGCCAACCATTGCTCCGCCCCAATAGTAGCTGATCAGTGCAGCAGCAGCTTGCTCTTCAAGCCCAGCTATATGTGCTTCACCAAAAAAGTTAACTAAAAAACTACCTATAGCCACTTCACCACCGACATAACAAAATATAGCAAATACGCCCATTGTTAAGTGAGGTGCCTGTGTTAGTGAGCGAGTTTCATTAACCGGGTTACTTTCTTCTTTATGGCCTTCTATTTCAGGAAGCTTAATAAAGGCAAATACGATAGCAATAATGAGTAAGGCCGCTGCTAACAATAAATAAGGTACTTTTACAGACTCAGCAGAAGCAGCACTTGCCGCTAATGTACCTGCGGTACCAAAAAACAGGATACCTCCAACATACGGGCCTACTGTTGTCCCTAAGGCATTAAGTGCTTGCGCTAAATTTAGCCTAGATGAGGCGGTTTTTTCCGGCCCTAAAGCAGCTACATAAGGGTTAGCAGAAACCTGCAAAACAGTTACACCAGCAGCCAGTACAAATAAAGCACCTAAAAACAACCAGTATTCATGCACCACTACCGCAGGGTAGAACAACATACAGCCAATTGAGGCAACTACTAGGCCGGTTAGTATGCCTTTTTTATAACCTAATTGTTTAACCAAAATTCCAGCGGGAATAGAGACAATAAAATAGGCGCCAAAAAAGCAAAACTGTACGAGCATTGCTTCAAAGTAAGTTAGGTCAAAAACGCCTTTCAGACGAGGGATTAGTACGTCGTTTAAAACGGTAATAAAACCCCATAAAAAAAACAGTGTGGTCATTGCAGTCAGCGGTAACAGGTAATTTTTATTTTGTTGCTCTTTGACCGCAAATGATTGATTGGTATTTATTTCACTCACGTCATTTTCACTCCATTAACAAGTTGAAAATGATTTTACACGTTTGCGACATAATATAAGTACAAAATAATTGGAACGTTACAATTAATCGCATTCATTTAATAAGGCCTGTTTCATCCTTTGGGTTTCGCCGCTATTTTTAAATTTGTATAAAGCTGTATTAATATCTTCTAATACAGTGAGCCAGTTTGGTGTTTTTTTACTTATCGCAAAATATAAAGGGTTATATTGAATTACCTTGCTTTCTGGCTCTACGGCACTGAGCAAAGCGCGCTTTTCATTTTCAGCTAAAGAGGCATACTTTACAGAGTAAGTTAGCACTTCAGGGTCACCTATTATTAAATCTACACGTCCTGCAGCGAGTAATTTTACAAGTTGTAAATCGTCTACGGCATGAATAATAATAAACTCATTATTATCCATCATAGCATCAAACTCAGGGGTGTTTTGGTACCCTCTTACAACACCAATACGCGAGCCTTTAAGCGACTTTAAATTGCCATTGAACCTGTCGGGCTCGCCTTTGCGTTTTAAAAAGCCGATATTGCCGCCCGAAAACGAATTTGAAAGGCCAAGTAATTTTCGACGAGTATGGTTTGGTACGTAATCAGAAGGGGCTGTATCTTCAATAAAGTACTCTGGCAATAAAATATCCGCTGTGCCTAATTCAACGGCTCTGACAGCTCTAGCCCAGGGTACAAATTCAATATAAATATTATAGCCAGCACTGTTAAATGTAGATACCGCAAATTGGTATACCCACCCTTTGTTACAAAGTTTGTTCCCAATGTAAGGCGGCCAATCTTCGGTTACCACATGGATAGTGCCTTTACTGTTAGGCGCGCTAAATAGGTAACCCGATTTATAGCGCTCACCTATTACAGTGTGACGAGTATCATCTTGCATGTAGGTCACAGGAACCTCAGCAAAACAATAAGATGAAAAGAGTATGAGGATTAAAAATAAACGCATAATTAAATTTCATTTATAATATGTTCCTAAAGTGTAGAACTTAGTACATAAAGTAAAAGAAATTTTAATTAAAATTACAGCAGTGGGGGCTTAAGCTTTTACCCACTTCATTTTATTATTGGTATCGCGAGAATTAATAATAGTTGAGTCGCTGCTCTCCACCCCGCCAAGTTTGGCTAAACGGTCGTAAAGTACCACATTGCAGGTGGCCGCAAGGTTCATACAACCAATTGTAGGTACGTAAACCACTTCATCGCACCATTTTAAAACCTCTTTTGGTACTGAGCCGTCTTCTGGCCCAAATACATAAAATGCGTTTTCAGGGTGTTTAAAATCTGGTAACGCCGTGGCGCCTTCAATCAGCTCAATAACCACAACCTTTGCGCCTTCAGGTTTTACACTAAGCAGGTTATCAGTGCCCGTAAGCGCAATACGCTCAACAACATTTTTAGTGTCGGTATGAAACTTTTTAGCATTTAAGTAGCGACTACCGGTAAAAAATACTTGTTTAGCGTCATAGCAACCCGCGGCACGTAAAACGCCGCCAACATTTGTAGGGCTTTTTGGGTTAATTAAACCTATTACAGCCTTAAGCTCGCTCATTAGTCGCAATCCTTTGTTGGCCACTCAGCAATGTATAAATCAAAGTCATCGAGCTTTACGTCACAGTCTTTTACGGTTTTATCTTTAACAGAAATACCAAGCGCATGCATTTGGGTTTTGTCACCCTGATTTAATAGCGGATGCCAAGAGGCTAAACCTCGCCCCTCGTGGAGACGGCGATAACTACAGCTTTGCGGCATAAAAAAGATATCTTTAAGGTTGGCTTTGGTCAGTTTAACGCAAGAAGGGACAAGCGTTTGGCGGTTTTCGTATTCGCTACAACCACAGGTATTGTTATCAAGGTATTGGCAAACAATGTTGGTGAAAATAAGCTCTTCGCCTTCACGTAGTTGGTCGGTGGCGGTAAATTCGTCTTCATCTTCACTGTCAATAAAGGTATTTAAACAGCATTTTCCGCAACCATCACAAATCGCTTCCCATTCGTTTTGGTTCATATCGGCTAAGCTTTTTTTAAGCCAAAACTGTGTATTTACTAACTCTTGATCAAACATAATTTACTCGCGCCCCTAAAGAGCGCGCATTCTAACGTATTGCTACAGCGTGCGCAAAGCCCGTGCCTTTATTTGTACGGGCTTTGTGCGTTTTGCTATTTACTGGCAGCAACCCAACGTTTAATTTTTTCCTCTAAAATAGGCATCGGCAAGGCGCCATCAATCAATATTTGCGTATGAAACGCTTTAATATCAAACTTATCACCTAACTCTTTTTTAGAGTAGTCACGTAATTGTTGAATTTTAAATTGCCCCAATTTGTACGACAGTGCTTGGCCAGGCCATGCAATATAACGCTCAACTTCTGCTATCACATCGCTTTTAGCCATTGACGAATTTGCCAGCATGTAATCGATACCTTGCTGTCGAGTCCAGCCTTTTGCATGAAAGCCTGTATCAAGCACTAAGCGCATTGCTCTAAGTTGCTCATCGGCCAAACGCCCGTACCACATATAAGGGTCGGTAAATAAGCCCAGCTCTTTTCCTAGACTTTCTGCGTACAACGCCCAGCCCTCGGCAAATACCGTGTAGCCGCCAAATTTTCTAAAATCTGGAAGGCCATCTATTTCTTGCTGTAAAGCAATTTGAAAGTGATGGCCTGGCGCGGCTTCGTGTATAGAGAGTGTTTCTAATAAAAATTTTGGCTGCGCTTTAAGGTTATAAGTATTGATGTAAAAAATACCTGGTCGAGAGCCATCAGGTGCCGGCGCTGCATAAGATGCACCCGCTGCAGATTGAGCTCGATAAGGTTCAACCCCTTTTACAACATAAGGGGCTTTAGGCGCAACATCGAACAGTAAAGGGACGCGCGCATCTATTTTTTGTTTTATATCTTCATACGCTGCAATTAATGCCTCTGGCGTATCGTAATAAAATTGGTCCGAATCACGTAAGTGCTGAAAAAATTCATCTAAGGTGCCGTTAAAACCTACCTCGTGTTTTACTTTTTTCATCTGACTTAAAATACGCGAAACTTCACTTAAACCAATCTCATGTATTTCATCTGCAGAAAGGCTCAACGTGGTATTTTTTTTAATTTGATATTCATACCAAGCTTTACCATTAGGCAAGTCGCTATAGCCTACCGTTTCTCGGCTTTGAGGAATGTATTGATTGGCTAAAAAGTCGCTCATACTTTTATATGCAGGCACTAATTGCTGCATAATAAGTGCTTTATATTGCGCCGTTATTTGCTGCTTTTGCTGTGCGGTAAATGAGGCTGATAAGTTTTTAATTGGCCCCCAAAATAACGAATCCTCTGCATTTTTAACCACATGCGCAGCAAATTGTGGCTGAAGCTTTTTAGCTAATGGTTTTGGTAAGGTAATGCCCGCTTTAATCCCTTTCGCCATCGCGCGCTCTACACTGCTGAGCCACGTAATAAAGCCTTCGCTTCGTTTTATAAAATTATTGTAATCTTCTACGGTGTTAAATGGCTGCGCACTTTGTCCCGAGCCAAAACCTGCAAAGGTATTATGCGCTCCCGCCATTTGGTTAATAGGCAGCATATAGCTTGGAAATTGCATTCCCTCTAAATTAAGTGCTAGGTCTCTTTGTAATATTTCATAGCTGAGTAACGCTTGCCCTGTTAACTGCGAATTATCAATAAGTGTTAAACGTTGTTGATACTTTTTGTAAAACGCGGCTTTTTTTGCCCTATTCTTTTGGGTAATAGCGGGGGTAAACTTATCATTAAATTCACTGCGACCACTATAAGTTGCATTTATAGGTTTAAAGGTGAGTAACTCGTTGTAGTACTGTGCTACAAGTACATCTAATTGCTGCTCATAAGAGAGCTCTGAAACAATAGCTGCAGGTGCGTTTGACGTGTTTAGCTGTGCACTATTGCCAGTGTTATTACTGGTTTGTGTGTTCATACAGCCACTTAAAGCAAACATAACGCCACTGGCAACTAAGGCTAATTTAATTGATTTCATGGTAATCCTTTTTAGTATCGTCAGCCGATTATGCGCATTTAACCTGCGTTAATAAAGAAATTACGATAAGTGGCGATTAACCTATTATATTTACACTTTTATATTAGGTTGTTACATTTCAATTAATTAAACCGCCACCAGAAGAAAAAACAATGAAAAAAAAGCTACTCAGCGCCTCCGTTGCACTTATGTGTTTAGGAAGCTTTAACGTGCAAGCCCTTACTTATATATCTGCTAAAGCCATGGTAGATGTACAAACTGGCGAGGTTATTCAATCGCCGCTGATCACCATTGATAATGGGGTGATCACTGATGTTGCACAAAACAAAAAGCCGAGCATGAGCAAAAACGATCAGCATATTGATTTACCCGAGCTCACTTTAATGCCGGGCCTTATGGATATGCATGTACATTTGACCAGCGACCCTACGGTATCTCGAAGTGAGCGTTTAAGTCAGTCGGTACCGCGCATGGCCATTAAAGCCGCGCACTTTGCTAAAAAAACATTGCTTGCAGGTTTTACTACCCTCAGAAATGTAGGAGCCGAGGGCTATAGCGTTATTGCAGTGCGTGATGGTATTAACGCCGGAGATATTGTAGGCCCGCGTATTTGGGCAGCTGGCCCTTCGCTTGGGATCACAGGCGGACATTGCGATAATAACCGTTTACCACCGGAGCTAAAATACACTTCAACAGGGGTAGCCGATGGCCCATGGGCTGCACGTGTAAAAGTACGAGAAAACATAAAGTATGGCGCTAATGCCATTAAGTTTTGCGCCACGGGGGGCGTTTTTTCTAAAGGTACAAAAGTGGGTGTACAGCAGTATTCATTTGAAGAAATGAAAGCCATTGTAGATGAAGCCCACATGCGTGATTTACCTGTAGCCGCTCACGCACATGGCACAAGTGGTATTAAAACAGCTATAAAAGCCGGCGTAGATAGTATTGAACATGCCAGCTTTTTAGATGATGAAGCCATCGCACTTGCTAAAAAACATGGCACGTGGTTATCAATGGACATTTATAATACAGAATACACACTGAGCTTTGGTGAGCAAAATGGGGTAGATGAAGAAAACCTCAATAAAGAACGTCAAGTGTCTAAAAAGCAGCGCAACAGCTTTAACCGCGCAGTAAAAGCCGGTGTAAATATGGTATTTGGTACCGATGCTGCTATTTACCCTCATGGCGATAACGCCAAACAATTTAGCCGTATGGTTAAATTTGGCATGAGCGAACTACAAGCAATACAAGCTGCCACCATTAACAGTGCAAAGCTATTAAAAATGGATAATAAACTGGGTCAGCTAAAAACAGGGTTTGCAGCCGACATTATTGCCGTAAAAGGTAATCCACTTAAAAATATCTCTGTGCTTGAGCGCATTCCTTTTGTTATGAAAGCAGGCGTTGTTTATAAAAAATAGTCATTAATTAATGTATTATTTTACAAAAGCATGAAAGCTTACACTTTCATGCTTTTTTATTTACCGCATTAATTTAACCTTAAATTTACTTTTCAGAACAATAACTCACCTACTACGCAATTAATTTCACTTTTTTAGAATTTTTTATTCACTTAACGAATAATAACTATTACTATTCGCACACTTTATGGAATGCGAATAATTATCAATATGAAAAAATTCAAATACTCTCTTGTTACACTTGCGTGTTTAAACGCATCATTAGCGGTTGCTGCAACAACGGCTGAAAAAGACATTGAGCGCATCAGCGTTTACGAAAAGCAAAACCAAGTTGTAATGAGCTCAGGCCTTGCAACTAAATCAGACATGTCGTTAATGGAAACACCGGCACCGGTTGTTATTATTGACCGTGAACTTATAGAGTCACAAGGTGTAGATAGCCTACAAGAACTTGTACGTAATGTAAGTGGTTTAACTCAAGCCGGTAATAACTACGGTATAGGCGACAATTTAGTCATTCGTGGTCTTGATGCTAATTACACTTACGATGGTATGTATGGCGGTGCAGGCTTAGGTAATACATTTAACCCAACTCGTTCACTCACTAATGTTGAGTCGGTAGAAGTACTTAAAGGCCCTGCTACCGGTTTATATGGTATAGGCAGTGCTGGTGGTGTTATAAATCTGATAGAAAAAAAGCCTGAGTTTGAAGAAAAACATAAAATATCTGCCGAGCTTGGCCAGTGGGATAGTTATTCACTTGCCTTTGATAGCACCAATGCGATTACCGATGACCTAGCGTATCGCGTAATGGCTAAAACAGCCTCAAGCGATGGCTTTCGTGATTTAAAAGAAGACCGCGACGAAATTTATACCTCGCTTAAATACATACTAAGCGACAAGCAAGATATCATGCTCTCTGCTGCCTATATTAAAGACTCAATTGCAGTAGATTCTATTGGCCACCCTATTCGAATTTATAACGCAGAAACCGCCAATGGTTTAACTGCAGGTGAAGTAACGGGCGCAGATTTAGTAAATGACCCATCTGGTAATGGTGTACAATTAACTGCGGCTCAACAAACACAATTGGCAGATTCGCTTTCATCAACCGATGGCCTTACCCCGTACGATTTTGGTACTAACGGTATTATCTCTCCTATGGCGGATGATAATGAAGGTGAAGAGCTTCGCTTTAAGCTAACCCATAATTACTTTATTACAGATGATTTATTTTTAAATCAGCAGTTACAGTACCGTAACTACACATCAAGCTTTGCTCGTCAAACTGGCGCGTTTAATTACGTGTATTCAACACGCGATGGCATTATAAATAACGACCCGCGTGCCCCGTTAGTTGAAGACGGTGTACTTTACCCGTTTGCAGCGCGACGCCAAGAATACCGCCAAGTAGAAGCTGATGAAAAGTCATGGCAGTATTTCTTAGATTTACGCTATGACTTTATGTTAGGCGACGTGGATAACGAATTACTGGTTAATGCAAACTACGAAGACAGAGACATTCGCTTTAAACAGTATTCTATTTACGATGCAGACAAAGTTATTTACGACAGCGAAGGAAATGTACTTTATCAAGGCACGCTGCCATATATTTATGATATGCGCTCGCCAAATTGGCCAACAGGTAGTTTTGATGACTACGACCCGCTAAAAACCAGTGACTACAATAAAAAAGTACAAGCGTGGGGCTTAGGTATTCAGCACGTAGGCTATATTACTGAGCAGCTTACAACTCGAGTTGGTGTTGCTTATAATCGCATTAAGCAAACATATGAGCACTATGGTGTAGATGAGCGTTATAGCTCAAGCCGCGCTGAGCCAACGCCTGAAGCAAACACATCAGACAGTGGCTTAACTTATAACTTAGGCGCAACGTATCAGCCTACAGAAAACTTTTCCGTGTTTATTAACCACGCTAAAGGCCGTACTGCCTACAGTGTATTAGGCTCAGTAGCAGGTACGGAGGCTGACCGTGAAGACTCTGAGTCTATCAGTAACGATTTAGGCTTTAGATTTAAAGCATTTGATGATCAGCTTTTAGCATCACTGGTGGTATTTGAAAGCGCGCGTACAAACCTTGAATACACAAACCCACTGTATGAAGCCGGTGTGTCTGGACCTGATGTAGTAGAGAGCTACTACGATGGTGAAGAGCAAACCAAAGGCGTTGAACTCGATTTAAATGCGCACTTAAACGAGCAATGGAAAGTAAATGTAAACGGCGTATACCAAGATGCCCGCGATAAATCTAATCCAAATAGCAGCAGTTACGATACACGCCAAAAAGGCGTACCGTATGTGACGGCAAGTACGTGGGTTACCTACTACGCCGATATGTTTAACCTACCTGAGGCTGTTAATATAAGTGGCGGTATTACTTTTGTAGATAACAGAAGCACTAACTCTAGCTCGTTTAGTATTCCTGATGGCTATGTACCAAGCTACACGGTGTACGACGCAGCAGTTTCGTACACCACTGATAAGTGGCACATGCAGCTTAATTTAAACAATTTGTTTAATAAAAAGTACTACTCTAAAGCCATGTTTTTAGGTGGTATGCCAGGCGAAGAGCGTAACGCTAAGCTCAGCTTTAGCTACACACTTTAACCCTGCCTAAGCAATTAATTTACTCCTACAAAAAGTAGGAGTAAATTAAACCTAATCTTGATTTAATACTCTACAAAAGATACCAGGCTAAACGTTGCTATAATTTATAAGCGTGCTAGCATTACTTTCTGAATTTACTGAAACTTAAAAAGCTATGAGTCTATCTGAAAAAAACTTAGCCTTTGTTATGCACTGTGGTGAAATGGGCAGCCGTTGGGGTTTCAATCGCACGATTGGCCAAATGTGCGGTTTACTGATCATCACCAAAGAGCCCATGACCGCAAATGAGATTGCCGATGCGCTAAGTATCTCGCGTGGCAATGTAAGCATGGGAATTAAAGAGCTCCAGTCATGGCAATTAATTAAAGTGCATCATATCCCTGGTGATCGTAAAGAATATTATGCCCCAGCGGGTGAGATTTGGGATATGGCTAATCGCGTATTTGAAGAGCGTAAAAAGCGTGAAATAGACCCTACCCTAAGTTTGCTGCGTGATAACCTTTTAGACGAAGCAAACAACGAAGAAGAGCGCTATGCACAAAAGCAAATGGGCGAAATCCACAACCTACTCGAAACGGTTACAAAGTGGTCTTCAGAGTTACAACGCTTAAGCCCAGAGCAGCTTAATAAGCTAATGAAGCTTGGTTCAGGAATTGGCAAGGTTATCGATTTAAAAGATAAAATATTTAAAAAAGAACATGATTAAACAAATAAAAAAAGCCGCATAGCGGCTTTTTTTTATTACACAACAGCGTATAAATTATATTTTTGGATAACCAATTCTATCTGATAGATAGCCCACGCTGGTGGCAAAGTAATATGAGCGGTTCCAGTGCATAAACACTTTGTAGTTATCGTACGCTAAGTACATACGCCCATTGATGTCATCGGGCATTACCAGTGCAGCGCGTACATCAACATTAGGTAAGTCAGAGCCGTCAGCTTTGCGTACACCCAGTGCTTGCCAGTCTGCAAGCGAGCGCTCTGAGTCGTTCCAATATTCTAACCATTGCTTACGTGTTTTAGTGCCACGTTTTAGCACGTATTTACTGTCAAAATTTTCAGGTAATTTTACCTGGCGACCCCAAGTTAGTGAGTCATCCCAACCTTCTTGTTTTAAATAATTGGCAATCGATGCAAATGCATCCTCTTTTGTGGTCCAAATATCTTTACGGCCGTCGTTATTGTAATCAACAGCGTAGGCGTTAAAAGAGGTAGGCATAAACTGAGTTTGCCCCATTGCTCCAGCCCAAGAGCCTTTAAATTTATCAAGCGTAATATGGCCTGACTTTAAAATATCTAATGCTGCCCAAAGCTGGCGCTTATAAAGTGCTTCACGACGACCATCAAAGGCAAGCGTCACTAGCGATGAAATAACATTATGGCCACCTTGTATTGTGCCAAAGTTACTTTCAAGGCCCCATAATGCCACTATAAAGCGTGCTTGTACGCCAAACTCTTTTGCAACTTGTTCAAGTACATCTTTATTTTCTGCGTAGAGTTTACGTGCACGATCAATTTTCCATTGCGGTACACGTTTTGGTAAGTAGGTTTCGAGAGTTTCTTTAACCTCTGGCTGGTTTTTATCAGCCGATACAACTTTTTCTTTGTATGAGGCAGTCGCAAATGCATCATCTATTAACTTGCTATCGTACCCTTTAGCAATGGCCTCTTGTTTTAAGTCACTTAAATAAGTTTGAAATTCGGCCTGCGTTTTAGCAACTACAGAGCCACTTAAACACACTGAGCATAAAATTACGGCTAACTTTTTAATCACTATCAACTCCGTTTTCTTTTCGTAATTGGCTAAGTAAATTTTCTTCCGGCGGCGGAATTTGCAAATAGTAACCCTTGTCTGGGTCAGCTAACGCTGCTTTTACTGTTTCAAGGTCGGCACCGCCTAAATGATCACGCTTTGCTAAATTGATAATCATTACATAAATAGGTTGACCAAACATAGCCAGTAAAGGTTCAGGCACTTTACTAAAATCATCTCTTTTTTCAACAAATAAGAAGGTATCCGCTTTTTTCTTACTTTTATATACCGCAGTGAGCATAATGGCCCTATTTAATCTTGCTTAACATTGCCGCACACTATAACATGAGAGTAATAATAAGTTAGAAAAATTAGATTAGAAATTTCATTAAAGGCCTTATTCAGCCTACGTTTATCTAAAATTAATTTCTAATCAGACAAATCAATTGAGCGTGTATGTCGGAACAAATTTTTGAGCTAAAAGGGAACCTTTTCACGTTGTCAGTATTGCATCTTTATAGCACTGATATCGCCCTTCTAGCAGAACAGTTGTATGTAAAAATAGCCCAAGCTCCTCGTTTTTTTGAAGGAGCGCCTATTGTTGTTAATTTAGAAGAAATTAAAAACAGCTCACTTGATTTTGTACATTTAAAATCTCTCATTGAGCGTATGAGCTTTAATGCTGTAGGTGTTTGTAATGGCTCAGATGAGCAACACACGCAAGCTAAAGCCGCTGGCCTTTCTGTACTAAATTACTCGCAAGATGCTAAAAGTGCACCCGTTAAACAAGAGGCGCCAAATACCTCTATTGTTGAAAAAAACGTGTACCTACCTGCGCAAGTAATTAATGGCACGGTACGCTCAGGGCAGCAAGTTTATGCAAAAGACAGAGACTTAATTGTACTTGGTGCAGTTAGCCATGGTGCAGAAGTAATAGCCGATGGTAATGTGCATATTTATGGCACCTTACGCGGGCGTGCTATTGCAGGTGCAAAAGGGATTAAAGACGCCTGCATTTATTGCCAAAAGCTCGAAGCCGAATTGGTTTCAATTGATGGCAATTACTGGATCAGCGACTCATTACAAGGTGAGCACTGGGGCAATGCAGTACAAATACAACAAAAAAACGAATCATTAGAAATTTCAGCTTTGGTTAAAGGATAAATCTCATGGCAAAAGTAATTGTCGTTACCTCTGGTAAAGGCGGTGTTGGTAAAACAACATCAAGTGCTGCAATAGGCACCGGTTTAGCTTTAAAAGGCTATAAAACAGTTATTATCGATTTTGATATTGGCTTACGTAATCTAGATTTAATTATGGGGTGTGAGCGCCGCGTAGTATACGATTTTGTAAACGTAATAAACGGCGAAGCCAACCTAAATCAAGCGCTTATTAAAGATAAACGCGTTGAAAAATTATTTTTACTACCCGCATCACAAACACGTGATAAAGATGCCCTTACCCGCGAAGGCGTAGAGCGCGTTTTAAACGAACTAAAAGAAGACTTTGACTACATTGTGTGTGATTCACCTGCAGGTATTGAAGCCGGCGCAATGATGGCCATGTACTTTGCTGATGAAGCAATTGTGACAACAAACCCTGAAGTATCTTCGGTTCGAGATTCAGACAGAATTTTAGGTATTTTACACAGCAAATCTAAACGTGCTGAAGAAGGCCTAGAAAATATTAAAGAACACCTATTATTAACACGCTACAACCCTGAGCGAGTTGAAAAAGGTGAAATGTTATCGGTAGAAGATGTTAAAGATATTCTGTCGATTCCTTTACTTGGTGTTATTCCTGAGTCGCAAGCGGTATTAAGTGCGTCTAATTCAGGACAGCCAGTAATACTTGATGGTGATTCAGATGCAGGGCAAGCATACGCTGATGCAATCAATCGCTTACTCGGTGAAACAGTCGATTTTCGATTCTTAGATGTTGAGAAAAAAGGCTTATTTAAACGGATTTTTGGAGGTTAATGTGTCTTTACTTGACTACTTCCGCTCAGAAAAGAAAAATAGCGCGTCATTAGCAAAAGAGCGATTGCAGATCATTGTCGCGCACGAGCGTTCGCAACGCGGAACACCGGATTACTTACCACAATTAAAACAAGATATTTTAGATGTGATCCGTAAGTACGTAAATGTAAACACTGATGCAGTGCAGGTACAGTTTGATCAAAACGAAGATGATTTAGCGGTACTTGAGCTCAACGTGACATTACCTGACGAAGAAAAAAAGTAGCACAACTAAAAGCGGCATTTTAAATGCCGCTTTTTGCTTTGCACACTCACTACACGTATGTGGTGCATTGTGTTGTGTTTTAAGTTTAAAAGTTTACACGTAAACCAAGTAAAAACTCATGGCTTGCTGCACTGTCAATTTTAAAGCCATCAGTAAATGCATCTTGCCCCGTTTGCACATCACCAAATTCAATGTATTGATACTCAGTGTATAACGACATAGTTTTAGTTATTTGATAGTTAACCCCTGCACCAATATTCCATGTAAATTCGGTTGAATCGTCATCAGCATACGCATCGTAATAGCCATCAACATTTCCATCGAATGCATCAAAGGCGCTAATGCCTGCACCACCTAATTTTGCAGAATAGCTGTTATCGGCAACCCCTAACCCCGCTTTAATATAAGGCGTAAACGCGGTGCTGTTATCAAAATCGTAAAAGCCTTCAATTGTATAAGTGGTAGTTTTTAAATCCCCCTTTAATACATACTGCTCACCTTCACGTGCACCCACACCTACTTTTGTATCGCTATAATCGGTATCATGATAGCTAATACGCGCCTCTACTCTAAATTGAGGATTGAACTGATAACCTAAACCAATACTGCCTGCACTGCCCACACCGGCATCAAATTCAGGTGGAAAATCACTATCTACGGCAATATTGTTACCAATGGCTTGAGAGTCATTTGCTTGCGAAATATAGCCTACATGTGCAGTTCCATAAAACCCCTCTGCACTAGCTAAAGTAGGCGTGGTACACGCTAAAGCAATTGCAGCAACTATAGTTTTTTGTAATGTGTTCATTGTTATTCCTGATTTTTTTAACAGCCAAATTATTGGGCTGTAAGGCTAATGTTGAATTCGCAGTTAATATAACTTTTAGATACACAAGCGAATAGATACAATAACGGCACAATACAATTCCGACTTTCAGAACAATGATTAACTATTTACGACACATGGCTATTTTTGCCAAAGTGGTTGCTGGCGGTTCATTTCGTATTGCAGCTAAGGAGCTTGGCATAGCACCTTCACGTGTTAGCCATAGTGTTTCTGACTTAGAACAGTTTTTAGGCGTCACTTTATTACATAGAACAACCCGTAAATTGTCGCTTACCCCTGAAGGTGAAAAATTTTACGCCCACGTAGAAAACATAACAAAACACGCAGAGGCAGGTTTGAACGAAATTAACTCTGTGGGTGATGAGCCTATAGGGTCTTTAAAAATATCGCTGCCCGCCTTTTTAGCAAGCTCCGAAATTTCGGCCGCGATAGCAGAATTTGTGCAAACATACCCAAAAGTGAACTTGTCTCTTAATTACACAGACCAAGTAATAAATATAATGGATGAAGGGCTTGATTTAAGTATTCGAGTTGGCTGGCTTGAAGACAGCTCACTCATGGCGCGTAAAATTGGAGAGAGTAAACGCTTTTTAGTTGCTTCAAGTAAGTACGCGAGTAAGCATCAACCCCCTACGCACCCAAACGATTTAAAAGAGTGGGATTGGGTTCATTTTAGTATGCGCGGCAGCACTGTAGATTTTACCTCTCCAAATGGCGAAGTGGTGTGTATTTGTGAAAAGTCGCGCGTAAATGTAAATAGTGCGCTTGCAATAAGTCACTTTGTATCTGAAAACTTGGGTCTAGGCATATTGCCCGAAAACCTAGTAAAAAAACAATTAGCACGAGAAGAGCTCATTCACATTTTACCTAACTGGCAACTCAAGCCGCTTGGTTACTATGCTGTATGGCCAAATAATGCACGCAGAGAAAACCTAACACTATTATTAGTACGCTTTTTAGCTAAGCGCGGTTTAGTAACCGCAGAGGATTAAGCAAGTACCCCTTAAGTGAATATGTTATTATGGGCCTATTATTTTGCTTTATGCTTGCTATTACTTTGCTATGTTAAATCACGCTTCTTGTTTTACTTTATTTGATTGCTCTGTAGATTCTATACCGCCTCCAGATAAATTTACGTTTCCGTTTTACTACCAGCCTCATCCGTTATCTGTTTTAGCCGCAACACAATTGCAGCAGCAACTTGAAACGCATTTACCGTATAACGAAAATGACAACAGCAATACAGCAACGAATGATGGCAAAATGTTTGGTGTACTGGTTGTACAAAACCAGCAACAACAACTTGGCTTTTTAGCGGCGTATTCAGGCCAGCTTGAAAATTTAAATACCGATATAAAATGCGTGCCTAATGTATCTACAATGGCACTTAAAGATGTGGGTTATTTAAAAGAAAGTAAAATAATTAACGACATAAATGCGCGAATACATGCCCTAGAAAATGCAAGTACATTGAATAAATTAACAGCGTCATTAAATGCCGATAAAGCCGCGTTTGATCAGCAGTTACACGCTCAACAAAGCGTAATGCAAGCCAATAGAAAAACACGTAAAAAGGCGCGCAGTGCACTTGCAGTTGAGCAAAGCCAAGCAATAACGCCTGAGCAACAAGCAAGCTTGAATGAACTGGCCAAACAAAGCATAGAAGATAAAAAACACTATCAAAGCATAAAAGATCATTGGCACGATAAAATAACTCAGCAACAGCAGGCGCTTAATGCCCTACACGACGAAATAAAACAGTTAAAAAAACGCCGTAAAGTTTTATCTAAAAACTTACAAAAGCAAGTGTTTGCGCAGTACCAGTTTTTAAATGCAGAGCATGAAGTTAAAGATCTCAATGCCATATTTGCAGCATTGCCAGAGCATACTCCGCCATCAGGAGCGGGAGATTGCGCTGCGCCCAAGCTATTACAATACGCTTATCTTAATAATTTAAAGCCAGTGGCTATGGCTGAATTTTGGTGGGGGGCCGCACCTAAATCGGCAATACGCCAACATAAAAACTATTACCCTTCTTGCTACAGTAAGTGCCAACCTATTTTATCGCACATGTTAAAAGGCCTCAGCATAGAAGATAACCCGCTACTCGTTAACCCTGCTGAAGGTAAAACGCTGCCGATAGTCTATCAAGACGATGATATTGTTATTGTAAACAAACCCAGCGAGTTTTTATCTGTACCAGGTGTCAATATTGAAGATTCTGTGTATTTACGTATTCAAACGCAATTTCCGCGCGCTACAGGCCCGTTAATTGTGCACAGACTAGATATGTCTACATCAGGTTTATTAGTGGTGGCGCTCAATAAACGAGCCCACAAAGCACTACAAAAGCAATTTATTGCCCGCACTATTGATAAACGTTACATTGCGCTGGTTGATGGTATTGTGCCTAAGGACAGTGGCAAGATAGAGCTGCCATTGCGACTTGATTTTGACGATAAGCCACGCCAGCTTGTTTGTTATAAAAACGGCAAACCCGCACTTACTACATGGCAGGTGCTTGAACGTAAAAACAGTATTACACGCCTACAGCTCTACCCTAAAACGGGACGCACTCACCAGTTAAGGGTACACTGCGCTCACCACTTAGGGCTGAATATGCCTATTATTGGTGACACACATTACGGTAAAAAAGCCAACAGGTTACACTTACATGCCGAGTATTTGGCGCTAGATCACCCCATTACCCATAAGCGGTTAACGTTCAGCGTAGCGCCCGATTTTTAATACCAATTCGCATAATTAAGTGATCTATTTTGAGGATGGAAAAACGTGTTGATAGCAAGGCAAAAAAATCGCTATTTAGTTGTTCTAAATGAGAATTTTTTAACGCAGATAGCGACACGTTTAGCCCCTAAAAATGATTAAATATTATTGCGAATTGGTATAACATAGCCTGTTAGCTTAAAAAGTGGGTTTAATTATCCCACTCTTTAAGTGCGTCTTTAACAAAACTGTAGCGCCAAGAATTAAGTAAATCAGGTTTAATATGATTTACTTTTTGCTCATCGGTGAGTTTCCAATTCCAGCTAATAAGCTGATTAATTTGCTTTTTAGAGGCCATTACATCCTCTGGTATACCCTGCTCTTTTGCCACTTTAGTGATTTTTTGTTTAATATCTTTAGCTACTTTTTTATAAGCCGGAAAATCAATTAAACGTTTAAGCACAGGCGGATGCTCATCAACCGGGAGTGCTTTGGCCTTTTCAATACACTTTAGTATTTCAACTCCAGAGCGGTTTACTTCCATCGACTCAACACCCGGAATTTGTCTTAGCGTATTTAAGCTCGAAGGCCCACGTTTAGCAATTTCCGTCATGTTGTGCTCTTTAAGCACAAAATTAAGCGCTAAATTTTTACGAATAGCTTTATTACGACGCCATACAGCTAATTCTTTTAATACCGCGAGCTCGTGCGGTTTTAGTTGCCATGCGTTTTTTATATCTTTGTAAAGCAGCTCATCTGGGGTTTGAAAGGCGCGTTTATTTGCAATTAACTCGCTCTCATTTATTACAATATCAAATAACTCAGCTTTATTTATACGCTCAATTATTAGTTCAAAACAAGGCAGTAAATGAAACGTATCAGCGGCTGCATAATCGAGCTGCTTTTTAGTTAATGGGCGCTGTAGCCAATTAGTTCGCGATTCACTTTTGTCTATTTCTATGCCTAATAGCTCTTTTACCATTAGCGCAAAGCCCATACAGTTGCCTTCGCCTAAAAGCTGAAGAGCAAATTGTGTATCAAACAATGGAGCGGGTACAAAGCCTGCATATTTTTGAAATACTTCAATATCTTCTGAGGGTGAATGCAACACTTTAAGTACTGATGGATCTTGTAATATTTGCCAAAATTCAAATAACGAGAGTTCAGCAAGTGGATCTATAAGGGCGAGATGCTCACCATCATATACTTGAATAAGTGCAACTTCAGGGTACAAAGTACGGCGGCGCATAAACTCTGTGTCTATGGCTAAAATAGGCTTGTTTTTTATTTGCTCAACAAAGGTGTTGAGTTGATTTTGTGTTTCGATCAATTGGTATTGCACTTAATCTCCTACAATAAAAAAGCCGGCTAATGCCGGCTTTTTTATAGTTTACTAATCTTTTAGGGCTCTTCTGAGAATTTTACCTACATTTGTTTTAGGTAACTCATCCTTAAACTCAACGAGTTTAGGCACCTTATAATTAGTTAAATTATCACGACAGTGATTTATTATATCTTTTTCAGTTAAAGAAGGGTCTTTTTTAACAACAAAAACTTTAACTTGTTCACCACTTACATCGTGCGGAATACCAATAGCCGCAACTTCTAGTACGCCGTCGTGCATGGCAACCACTTCTTCTATCTCATTTGGGAACACATTAAAGCCCGATACAATGATCATGTCTTTTTTGCGGTCAACAATATAGAAAAAGCCTTCATCGTCGTATGTGGCAATATCGCCGGTAGCAAACCAACCATCTTGCAAACATTCTGCGGTTGCATCTGGGCGGTTATAGTAACCTAGCATAACTTGTGGGCCTTTAACCCATAGCTCACCGGGTTCACCTTTTGCCGCTTCTTCACCGTTTTCAAGCATTAGCTTAATTTCGGTATTAGGAGCAGGTAAACCAATAGAGCCATTATAAGCTTCTAAATCGTACGGGCTTACAGTTACAAGCGGTGCACACTCAGTTAAACCGTAACCTTCCATTAATTTAGAATTAGTCACTTTTTGCCATTTTTCAGCTACAGGACGTTGTACCGCCATACCGCCACCTAATGACATTTTTAAATGACTAAAATCAAGCTCTGCAAACCCTGGTGTATTAAGTAACCCGTTAAACAGGGTATTTACACCGGTAATAGCAGTAAATTTATGCTGATTAAGCTCTTTAACAAATGCTGGCATATCACGTGGGTTTGTAATTAATACATTCAAACCACCGTATTTCATAAACGTTAAGCAGTTAGCCGTTAACGCAAATATATGGTAAAGCGGTAATGCAGTAACAACAACTTCAGTACCACGGTCTAATACTTTATCTAAACAGCCCGATACTTGCTCAAGGTTACCAACCATGTTTCCATGACTTAACATCGCCCCTTTAGATACGCCGGTTGTACCACCCGTGTATTGTAAAAAGGCCAGATCAGATAAGCTCATTTCTGGACGCGTATACTTTGCAGGGTCACCTGCTAACACATCTGAAAACTTAATTGTATTTGGCAGGTTGTAGCTGGGTACCATTTTTTTTATATATTTAACCACAAAATTAACGATATGCTTTTTAATACCACCCACCATGTCGCCCACTTGGGTAACAACAATGTGTTTTACATCCGTTTTTGCAAGTGCTTTTTCAAGCGTGTCTGCAAAGTTAGCCAATATAAAAATAGCTGACGCGTCAGAGTCTTTTAATTGATGCTCAAGCTCTCGTACTGTGTAAAGTGGGTTTACGTTAACCACCACACACCCTGCACGTAAAATACCTAAAATAGCGATAGGCGTTTGTAATAAGTTAGGCATCATTACGGCAACTTTGTCGCCTTTTTTAAGACCTAAATCATTTTGAATATACGAGGCAACACGTTGTGTCGCTGTATCTATTTCATCATACGATAATGTTTTACCCATATTCGTAAATGCAGGTAAATCTTTGTAATCGGTAAAACTTTTTTCGAACACTTCGAGTAACGAGTTGTAATGCTCAGGATCGATTGTTTCAGGCATACCTTCTGGGTAGCGCTTAAGCCAGATTTTTTCCACTCTTAGCCCCTGTTTATAATTATATTTTTATTAACCTTAATCTAAGTAAGGCACTTTAACAATTGAGCAAATACTCTAATGCAGGAATAATCCCACATTTGGCGCTAATTTACAATTAACATGCACCATTTTGCAGCATAAAGGCTTGAATATGCTCAAAACATAACCCACTGCTTTGCATATGGCAATGATGCCCGCCATCTACATTAATTACCTTCAAGTTGTTGTAATAGCTAATATACTTGGCCAAATTTTGTTTTACAAACGAATAACCTTGGTTACCTAAAATTAATTGGCTTGGTGCAATTAATTGTTTTATTGCACCAATACATTGCGCTTCATCAAACCTAAAACCTGAGTGATTTTTAAGCTTAGGGTCTGTTGTTAACTCATACCCTAGTTCACTTTGCTTAATATTACGACTCATCAATAAGGTGATCAGTTCGTTATTTAAATCTGTTGTATTTGCACGCGCATCGATAATCGCTGATTGCGATTTATAAACGCGCTTTTTTTTATTGTAGGCGCGCTCTCTGTTCAGTATCGCCCCTTTTAATTGCTCACATACTTCATCACTGGGGGTTGTAACACAGCCAATCCCTTCAATAAAGGTAACTGAATGCACATACTCACTAAAACAACTAGCAAATAAACCAGCCACCATTGCGCCCATTGAATGGCCGACTAAATGTACCTTTTTTGCCCCTAAGCTCTTTATAAGTTGGTACACATCGTCAATATAATCAACAAAATAATAATGAGCGTCCTGTGCGCGCCAATCAGATAGCCCATGCCCAGCAAACTCAACACAATACCAAGTATGCTGCGGGTTAACTTTATCTAGCATAGGTGTAAAACTATTACTGTTATCTAGCCACCCATGCAAGGCTATAACCAGCTCATCGCCAGTGCCTTTTTGTAAGCCACGCAATGTTATATTTCTTGTTTTTATTTCAAATGGCTGCAACAGACACCTCTTTTTAACGTGCGACATTATTTATAACATACTAGTTGTCAGACCTCTAATACCAAAAGTTTTTATATTTTTTATATTTATAAAGACCACTTTATTTGTAAGGTTAACTTTTGAATTTTAATTATGTATTTAATTTCAACAACTTAAAATATTTTAAGTTTCATTAATTCAATAAATAATTACAAACAGAGCTTAAATACTCTTCAGGTAAGTAATGTATACCACTATATTCATTACACTATAATTAACATAACCTAAAAAAATGGCTGTATTGTTTTAGTGACAATTAGCCAAACCTGTTTATATACTTTGCTTTTTATTCTTACTTCATTTCATTATTATACGAGGGCGTATTGAACTTTGTGGATTGAAATTTGTTCAATCTACGGGCGGTTAAATCCTGGTACGAGGTTTGTAACCTTGTGGACGGAGTAAAAACCTAGCAAAAACTTAATCGCCTTAGAAAGAATTTTTGGGCAGCGCATGTTTGGTATTTATGCTGCTAATTCAACACGCCGTAACCATATACAATTGTGGTGCTATTTAAACAGCACATTCATAGGGATAAAAATGAAAAACCAACTTAGCTTATTAGCGCTTTTATGTGCATCTACCAGTGTTTATGCAAGCGATGCACCTAAAAATGTAATTTATATGATTGGTGACGGGATGGGTCCTGCCTATACAACCGCTTATCGTTATTTTAAAGATGATCCAACCACCAAGCAGATTGAAACAACCGTATTTGATACTATTTTAACAGGCATGGCGCGTACTTACCCTGACGATCACACTTATGTTACCGACAGTGCTGCAGGTGCAACCGCACTGAGTAGCGGCCATAAAAGTTATAATGGTGCTATTGCAGTCGATACAGACAAAAAGCCCGTTAAAACCATGCTAGAAATAGCAAAAGAACGCGGTATGACAACAGCATTAGTGGCTACCTCGCAAATTAACCATGCCACCCCAGCTAGTTTTGCTACACATAACGAATCACGTCGAAATTACGATGCGATTGCTAATGAATACATAGATAACAAAATTGCAGGTAAGCTCCCTGTTGATTTAATGCTAGGCGGCGGTACGCAGTATTTTATTAGAGAAGACCGTAACCTCGTTGATGAATTTAAAGCAGCTGGTTATCAATATAGCGATGATATAAAAAACCTTGGTCAGATCACACAACTACCGGCACTTGGCTTATACGCCCCAATAGGCCTGCCATTTGCACTGGATGCTAATTCAAACCACTTAACGCAACTAACAGCTAAAGCATTTGATTTACTCGACGGCCAAAATGAAGACGGCTTTTTTGTAATGATTGAAGGCAGCCAAATTGATTGGTGTGGACATGCTAACGATGTAGCCTGTGCCTTGGCCGAAATGGATGACTTTGCACAGTCGATTGAAAAAGCAAAAGCCTATATTGATAAAAACCCTGATACTTTATTAGTGGTTACTGCAGATCATTCAACTGGTGGGTTAACCCTCGGTGCGCACGGACAATATAAGTGGGATACAGAAGTTATTAAAGGCGTTAAAGCAACAGCCGTTGAGCTGACAAAGCAATTACTCGCTGCTGATGACCTAGAGCCTATTTGGCGCGCCAACACAGGTATTGAATATACACCGGCTAATAAAGTAAAACTTGAACAAGCGAAAAAAATGGGCGAAACAGCGCTTAATTTAGCCATTAAAAGTATTATTAGTGATGCCAGCTTTACTGGTTGGACAACAGGCGGACACACCGCTGTAGATGTACAAGTATTTGCCTACGGTAAAGGCAGTGAACACTTTAACGGTGCTCAAAATAATACAGATATTGCCGATAAACTAATTGGCTTTATTAAACAGTAGCCATAAGCTTACGCAAAAAGCCCGAACCAGTGTTCGGGCTTTTTATTTTTTACTATTACGGGGGCTAAGCGTATATATCGACGCCTATTAAATCTTGTACTTCGGCGCGACGCTCTAAATTTGCAAATTCAGTATATGTTGAAATTGCTTTACTCACCGTTGGGCTTGGTTGGTCATAAATAGTTTGGCTGTACTTTGCGTTACTAGTGTTTTGACTAAAGTATTGATTAGCAAGCTCTACACCCGCTTTACTAGTTTTTACATAATCTGTGTTTGTTTTTTGACTGGCGCTATCATCCGCTAAACCTTGTGGTTTAGAGGGTAAAATTTTTGTAGAGGTAACCTTTGCAGGAATATCTCCAGTAAAAAAACCAGCGCCAATTGGCAAAGTCATAGATAACTTCCAACAATAAACATATTAAAAATTATGATTTAAAAACACCCAATTTGCAACTCTTGTGCTTATTCGCGACCCGGTAGTTTTTTCCATGTTACTGTATCGCGCACATATTTAGGTTGCGCATCACTTGCTTTAACAACCTCGCCCTTTAAAAAGGCCGTGTCTACATGGCTAAGCATATAGCGAGCATCTGGCAAAGTAATGGCTGTATTTATGGTTATATTGCTAACGTTTTTAAGTGCATCAGGGTAACTTTTAAATCCCGTGCCAACGGCAATCGCGTGTAAATCTTCACTGCTTATGTGCTCTTTGCTTAATAAATCAGGTTTTATAACACACTCTTCATTTACCAACTCCATGCGTGCGTTATTTACCTGGTATTGGGCAAAATAAATTTCTCCCATACGCGCATCTATAGCTGAATACACGACTGGCGCCTGCGTTTGTTCGTACGCTTGCTGGGCCATAATTGCCAAGGTTGATACACCCACTAATGGTAAATTGGCTGAATAAGCTAACCCTTGTGCAATAGCAACACTAATGCGCACACCGGTAAAGCTACCTGGCCCTTGGCCAAAGCCAATAACGTCTAAGTCTTTTAATTTACACTGTGCTTTATTAAGAAGCTCATCAACTAAAGGGAGTATTTTTTGACTATGTTGCTGTGGGCATTCTTCAAAATGATGAAATGTTTGGCCCTCAAAGTGTAAAACTAAAGATAACGCTTCGGTTGAGGCGTCTAGGGCAAGAATATTACTTTTAATCATTTTAGTACTCTAGTTAATGTGTTTTAAAAATGTGTTTGCATCTTCTAAGCTTCGCGTGCGGCGCATCGGCGGTAAGCTTTTTAAAAATACTTGGCCATATTGGCGCGTTACTAATCGGTTGTCGCAAATAACCAGCACGCCTTTATCTTTGTTATCTCGTATTAAACGCCCCACGCCCTGCTTGAGCGCAATAACAGCTTGCGGTAACTGTATATGAGCAAACGGGTCTTTGCCTTGCATTTGGCAATCTTGCATTTTGGCTTGCAGTAATGGGTCATCCGGTGCTGCAAAAGGTAACTTGTCAATAATAACACAGCTTAGCGTGCTACCACGTACATCAACCCCTTCCCAGAACGAGGCAGTACCTAACAATACCGCATTACCATGGCGCGTAAATTTTTCCAGTATTATACGCTTAGACATTTGCCCTTGCATATAAACTGGGTAGTCCATTTGTGTGGTTAACCCCTCTGCCACCAAATGCATCATTCGGTAACTTGTAAACAGCACAAAGCAACGCCCTTTAGCCGATTTAATCAGCTCTAGGGTTAATTTTATAATTGCATGAGGCATGTTCTCTGCATGCGATTCTGGCAAATATCGTGGTAAGCATAAAAGTGCCTGATTAGGGTAATCAAAGGGGCTATCAACCATCATACTTTGCGCAGGAGTAATACCTAAGCTTGCATTAAAGTGATCGAGCTTATTATCAACTGATAACGTGGCTGAGGTAAATACAAACCCTGCGCCGGTGTCTTTCATCATTTGAGCAAATTTAGTAGAGACATTAAGGGGCGTAATATTAACCGTTAAATAGCGCCGCGTGGTTTCGTACCAATAGCTAAAGCCCGTTTGTGCGGTATCAAAAACACGCTCTAACTGACCTTTAAACGCTAAAGTGCGCTCAAACGGGTGCTCTATTTTATCACTTCGCTCTAGGCACAGTTTTAATACCTGATAAACAAAGTCTAAATCGCTAATTACCCGATGCAGCGCTGCGCAAATTAATTTATCACTGAGCTTTTCGCGCCAATCTCCTCGGCTTCCATCTACACCAAACTGTAAACGTAAATCAGCCACACTGGTTTCAAGCTTATTAAGGCTTTTTCCAAGTTGCAGCATATCGGGAATTTCTGCACGGTAAATAGCGCGTAAATCGTTAATTAAATCCACCAGCTTTTTAGTACTAATACTTTCACCAAAGTAATCACTAGCAATTTCGCTAAGCTGGTGTGCTTCGTCAAAAATATAAGCGTCGGCGGTGGGCATAAGTTCGGCAAAACCGGAGTCTTTTACTGCCATATCAGCAAAAAATAAATGATGGTTTATAACCACTACATCCGCTTCGGCTGCATTTAAACGCGCTTTGCGTATATAACATGATTGAAAGTCTGGACACTCTTTGCCTAAACAATTATCGGCTGTCGAATTAACATAGGGCAGTACCTTGGCGTCTTCTTCAATACCAATACAATCGGCTAAATCACCCGAGTGTGTTTCACTGGCAAATTTTGCAACCATAGCAAGTTGATGCATTACATCAGGATCGTCTGTTGGTACATGGGCTACATGTTGGTTTAGCCTATAAGTGCACAGATAATTAGCGCGCCCTTTTAACAATGCGGTTTTTTTAGAGGCATTAAGTGCTTTTACTAGCTGAGGTAAATCGCGGTGGTATAACTGCTCTTGTAAGGCCTTAGAGCCTGTAGAGATAATTGTTTTACCTTTAGATTTAAGGGCAGGCGCTAAATAGGCAAACGTTTTACCTGTACCAGTGCCCGCTTCAACCACTAACTGCGTGCTATTTTTTAATGCATCGTTAACGGCAACGGCCATATCAATTTGAGGTTGGCGAGGCGTGTATCCATCTAAAGATAACGCTAACGGCCCGGTTGCACTAAACAGCTGTTTGATAATACCAGTCACTTTACAAAAAATAATAGCGAGATTTTACGTAAGCCTGGCTATAAGGGCAAGCCAATTGAAATTAGAATTTTGTAAAGGGGCTCACACCCCTTTACACGTTATTGTGCATTTATAGATAACGTGACATTGCTGGCATTGCTATACCCTTTTAAATCGATATACCAATTACCTGTTTGTGGCGCAGAAAACGAACAGGTTTCGCTATTGCCATTTTTATATGGCCTGCACAAGTACTGAGAAACACTAGAAGGAGTGCCAAAGTTTACATATAAATCAGCATCGCCACTGCCACCAGACATTGTTATATCTAATGATGCGTACTGCGTATTTAAACTTTGGCTAAAGCGTTGCCAGCTCCCAGCAGAAACACTAATGTTTGTTATGCTCCGATTGATAGGCTCAATACTCCCCCCTTCATTGTAACTTCCGGTTAGGGATACATTTTCTATCGCATTCCATGCGTGTACCATCACATAGTAAACTCCTTCACTAGAGGGATTAATATCGCAACGTTCATTACTACTTGAGGTAGTGCTTTTACAATCATAATCGTTCAGCGTAGGTGCTTGATTGTAGCGTACATATAAGTCTGCATCGCCTGTGCCCCCAGTCGTAATAAAATTTAAATTGCTCGCACTTTGTGGCACAGCTAATGTGTAAATAAACTGCTCTTTTGCAACCCCTGTGATCCCACTAAGTGTTTGCCCATTGGTTAATTGGTTATTAGTAGGAGGCAAAGTATCGCCGGCATTTTTTGCCATTTCGGCAACATAACTTACTGCCAACTTGGCGAATTTACTGGCATGTTGAGCATCAAACTGGTTATCGTTTTGGGTGTGAATAAGCGGGTTTATATCGCCCATTTTTGATTCAAAAGGCATAGAGGCTGCAAACCCTTGCTGATACCATGACGCATGATCAGAACACCCATAACCACACTGATCAAATCCATAATTTAATTGCGGTAAGTAGGTATCTAAAAGCGCTGCTAAAAACTGATTTTGTGCATTGTTAGTATAATCAGTCATCATAACTATATCTTCAAGGCTGCCATTATTGCCTGTCATATCAAACTGCACCATGCCCACTGCATTTTTACCCTGCGATTGGTAGCTGCTTGCAATATCACTTGAACCTCTAAGGCCGACCTCTTCCGCTGCAAACGCCATAATTTGAATCGTACGCTGTGGTTTGTAATTAGTTTGTACAATAGCGCGCAGCGCCTCTGATAGCACAGCAATGCCTGAGGCGTTATCATCAGCACCAGGTGAACGTCCATTGCTTGGGTTTGACTGATTTATCGAATCAAGGTGGCCGCCAATAATAACAATTTCTTCTGCTTTTTCATTGCCTTCAATTGTCACTATAACCGACGATTGCGCCCAATTATGCGGGTAAGTTGCAATGCTAATATCACTGCGACTTTGCGCTATTTGTTGCCAATATGTGTTTAACCAATTTGCAGCATCTACTCCTGTTTGTGAGGTGTAATAACGATTATTAAAACTGGTTAAAGAGTTAACAGTGCTATCGAGGTTAACGGTGCTAATTGATGACATTAAATTTTGTACTGTTTGTTCGTTATCAATAGAATAACTAAATGCTAATGTATTTTGTATAGTATGCGCCGCGGCTAATTGTGTTGCGTAACTGCTCGCCTCTTGCCATGAATCATGTGCCACAAACCCACCGCACCGATTATAATTGTGGTGCATAAATTCGCTTAGATTATTTACCTGATCAGCAGGTATATTTACCAAGTCTATATTTTTAAGCGCACTTGTTGAGCGCTGTGCAAAGGGCAATCTTTGTACTAATCCATGCTGGGTATACTCATAATGTGCCGCTGCAGTTGAATCTATGCTTACCCACACTTTGTTTGTTTCACTTTGTGCTACAACGCCCATTGTAGTAAATAAGCTCAGCGCACTTAGTAGTTTAAAAGGTTTCATTGGTATTCCTTATAATTGGCAATACTGGTATCCATAAAATTAAAAAGGGGCACTAGGCCCCTGGTATCAATGTTTAATTAGCAGACACACTCAGTGTTACTCCGCTTGCATTACTGTACCCTCTTAAATCTAGGTACCAAGTACCTGATTGTGGGTTATCAAACGAACACGTTTCACTGTTGCCATTTTTATAAGGTCTACACAAATAAGTTGACGTACTCGACGCCGAACCATAATTTACATAAAGATCGGCATCGCCACTTCCACCAGAAATAGTAACGGTTAAATTACTATAGCCCGCTCCTAAGTCTTGAGTAAATCGAGCCCAGCTATTAGTTGAAACACTAATATTAGACTCGGTTCTGTTAATCGGTGTGACGCCTCCTGTTGAATTGTTAAAACTCCCAGTAAGCGATACATCAGCTATAGCATTCCATGCTTCTACCATTACATAGTAGGTGCCTGCTTGAACGTTCGAAATACTGCAGTTTTCGGTGCTTGAAGAGGTGGTACTTTTACAGTCATACGTATTCAGTGTGGGTTTACTTCCAAACATTACATATAAATCTGCATCGCCCGAGCCACCAGCGGTATTAAACTCAAGATCTGTTGCCCCCGCTGGTACATCGAGTGTAAAAAACATCTGCGCTTTTGCAGAGCCGCTGATCCCCGTACGTGCCACTTTATTTGTTAACGCCTCATCCGTAGGCACAGGCGTGCTCGAGCAATCGCTCCCTGCACTTAGGTTTGAACTAACTCCCACTGCCGCCAATGCAGCTTGTACATCGCTTGGGTTGTAATTTAAGTCACACGCAGCGTCCATAACGCCGTTACCAGCTAAATCCCAATTTGTACTCGCACTCCAATAAAGCTGATTCGCACGTGCCATGACTACAAATGCTTTTTTAGTATCCCAGCCGGATGTAGTAGCAAGGTTATAAAATGCTTTGTTAAATACACCCGAGCTATAGTGCACATCCATGCCAGAGGTATAACTACCTTGATTATCTATAGAGCGTCCATCCTGTGATGGGTTATTCATATAGCGAAGCGCGCCATTGCCTTTAAAAATATCTTGCCCGACTAACCAATCGTTAGTGCCTTTCATGTAATACTCAGCCGCTTCACCAGCCATATCAGAAAAAGCTTCATTTAAGCCACCCGACTTACCGCTGTAAATTAAGCCAGAATTCTGTTCGGTAAAGCCATGGCTTACCTCATGCGCCGATACATCAAGGCTTACGAGTGGGTAAAAAGTGCTTTGCCCATCGCCAAAGGTCATTGCGCTGCCATCCCAAAATGCATTTTCATAATTACTTGAATAATGTACGCGCATTTTTAACTGAAAACTTAGCGGTGGCGACCCCACCCAGTCGTTATACATATTAAAAATAACGTTACCAAAATAATGAGCATCGTTAAGCGGCGAATAAGCCCCATTTATCTCTTTTACTGTATTCTCAGGGCAAGTAAATGAATGGGCAGCAGAGCCACTTGTGCCGCCATTGAGATTTATAGTTCTTACATTGGCATTATCCATAACACAGGTGTTACCAGATTGAGACACATCTAGGTTGCTAAAGTCAGTACCGTAAATGTATTTACCTGTTTTGAGATTCCCCCCTGGTCCCGTAGCATCAGCATGTTGTAAGTTATCGTAGCTGAGCAAAACCTCACCGGTATTAGCATCGATTATTTGATAAGGGCGTGATGGCGATTTGCCGTAGGTTACATACGATACTTCATACACCAAGTGCGCCTTACTTTGTTGATCAACCCAAATCGCTAACCTTGATTTCTCATTGTGTTTTTTTAAACCTTTAGTTTTTGCAGCTATGCCTACATTTTGGCTTTGAAGCATGGCTTGTTTTACAGATAATTTAGCGCTTACATCGTTTATATCGCCTTCAATATCGTACACCGCAGCGCCATGGGCTTTTTTAAGCATGCCATTTTTAAATGTAAGGCTTAAAGTGTCACCAATTACTGGTAAACCTTGATATGTTTGCTGATAACGGCGAGTTACTTCACCGTTATTACTTATAAACTCTTTTAATACAACTAACTCGTTCCTTACACTTAACCCAATCAAGTCTTTAGGGCTAGTAGATAAAATGGATGCTGAATTTGATTGCATCATGTTATTTAAAGCCGTTTGTTGATTTAGGTATTTCTTGTTCGCAGCTACTGCATCTGTTGCTTGAACCAAGGTTAAAGCAGCAAAAGTTGCTAATGTGATTTTTGATAAATTCACGTTTACGCTCCGTCAAAATATTTAGTTTGTAGTGGATTTGTATTAACCGGAACTACTTGTACCCGATTAAGGATCAAGCTTATGTTACAAATTTGAGTTATGAAAATTAAACATTTAATTTACAAGTAAAGTATTAGGAAACGTAAGAACAACAGAAATTACAGCAGGTTAAAAAACACACAAAATCAGTAAAACCTAAAACAGATACAAATTGTATACATATATTTACACTAAATTACACTATTAGCCGCGCCCAATAGCTACGTTTACTTTATTTAATTAACGGCAGTAATCAGCCATTATGTTGCCTAGGCAACTTTGTATTAATCTCCTCATTACAAGCAATAACACCAGTAAATTTGCATTAACTATATGTCTCCTAAAGACATAAAAAAAGTGCTAAAAGCCCCATAAATACTGTGACACAGCCTAGTCACAGGAGTAATATACGGCTCGTTTAATTCGCTCTTTTTTGTTCTCTAAAATAAATTTAAGGTTAGCCAATGAATGCTTGGTATCTCATTTGTTTTCTCTCTGCTATCGCAATTTTTATTGCTTATGCAAACCAGTATGTTCTTAAAATGCAAACAACGATTGCTATAACAACAGGCTCGGTTGTTATATCGTTGTTATTAATTATTTCAGTTAAGTTATTAGGCGATACAACTGCATTAGAAATGACGCAAATTGTAGCCAGTATTAATTTTAATGAATTGCTTTTAAAAGGCATGCTTGGATTTTTGTTATTTGCAGGTGCTTTAGAAATTAACCTGTTGGCACTGCGTAAACAACGATGGGAAATAACCGCTTTAGTTTTGTTCTCTACCGTAGTCTCTACTTTTTTAATTGGCTATTTAAGTTTTTATATTTTTGCCGCTCTTGGCTGGCCCGTCCCTTTTATTTATTGTTTACTTTTTGGCGCCTTAATAAGCCCAACCGATCCAATTGCTGTACTGGCAATTATTAAACAATTACGCGCCCCTGAAGGTATTTCGGTACAGGTAGAAGGCGAGTCTTTATTTAACGATGGTATTGGTTTGGTAATTTTTACTACGCTGTTTTCTGTTGCATTTTTTGGCACCGATGCCAACCCAGCCGACATTGCAGAGCTGTTTTTTGTTGATGCCATAGGTGGAATCGTGTTTGGCTTAGCAATGGCCCTTGTGGGTCACTTTTTAATTATTAACTGTAAAGATGTAAATATACGCCTATTAATAACCTTAACCATTCCAACTGCGGGTTTTGCCGCTGCCAATGTATGGGAAATATCTGGTGCGCTTGCCATGGTAACCAGTGGTATTATTTTAGGTAATATTACTCGCGCAAAAGCAACCGAGCGCACAGGGCCTGAAAACACGCGCTATATTAAAGACTTTTGGCACGCCACCGACAGCTTTTTAAACGCTTTATTGTTTTTGATTATTGGTATGCTGATTGTCACTATGCCAGTAACAATGGGTGAAATTGGCTTAGGCCTTGTTATGATCCCTGCTATTTTATTAGCACGTTTTATTAGTGTTGGTGCACCATTTGTAATATTTAAGCGCTTTAAAAACTACGACAAACACAGCGTTAAAATTTTAACTTGGGGTGGTTTACGTGGCGGTTTAGCATTAGCTATGGCTGCAGCTATTCCTCGTGATCAAGTATTTATATCAGGTAGTGATCTGCATGATTTAATCGTTATTGTGACCTATGTTGTGGTTATATTTTCTATTATTGTGCAAGGTTTAACTATCTCTCCTCTCATTCAAAGTAGTATTAAATCTGCCGAGCAAAGTCACTAAGTTTTCTTTATTAAACCCGCAGTCTATTCACTGCGGGTTAGTTATTTATGGGGGATTATTTTTAGCACGGTTTTATTTATTTTAAGCGTAATAAAAATAGTTTTAATTTTAAATGTTTTTTATGGGGCTAATTATGTCCAGTAAGTATACCAGTGTTTTTTCGTTATTTTATGGCATTACACGTCGCCACGTTTTTCTCTTTCCTTTGTTCTTACTCACTTTTTTATGTTTTTCTGCTTTTGCCTCAACGCCTGCTGAGCAAGCTAAGACTAAACAAATATCACAACTTGCAGAGTACGTAGGGGTTGATTACGTTGGCGCGGTGCAAAAAGGCGAGGTAGTCAGTAAAGACGAATTTCAAGAAATGTCTGAGTTTGCAAATTTAATAAGCACGCTAGCCACACAGTTAAGCAGTGCTAATAATCAATACAGTCATATAAAAATACAAGCTGGCGCCTTACATAACGCCATTATAAATAAACAAAGCGTACAAAGTGTTCGTGCTGCGAGCTCAAAGCTTAGGGAGTCTTTGCTTGAATTTATGCCGCAGCTTTCTTTACCTTCATCTTTATTACCCCTGAAACAAACAAAGGCACTTTTTGCAGAAAACTGCTCTATGTGCCATGGCATAAATGGACAAGGTGATGGACCACTTGCTAAAGGTTTAACACCACAGCCCACCAACTTTATGGATAAAGAGCGAGCCACAAATCGCACAATTATGGGATTATATGAAGCTGTATCCAACGGCATAGACGATACGCCAATGGTTGCTTTTAGCCAATTTAATGAGCAACAACGTTGGTCACTCGCCTTTTATGTAGGCAGTTTAGCTTTTCAAGATATAACTAAGCCGCAACACAATAACCAGATAATCAGCACTTCAGACATCATTAATCTTAATCCTGCGCAGCTTTCACAAAATCAATCCCCTGCCCAAGTTCAATTTATTAAGTGGCTGCGCGGTAATCCAGAACACTTATTTAAAAACAAAGCTCAGCCACTTAGCGTTGCACGCTCGCAACTTATTGCAGCGCAAAATGCACATGCTAATGGTGAGTATGCCAAAGCCAGCGAACTGGCTATCAGTGCCTATTTAGATGGCTTTGAGCTGATAGAAAATAACTTAAATGCATACGATGAAAGCTTGCGTAAAAGCATTGAAGTACAATTGATGAACTTACGTAACACATTCAAAAATGAAAAAAACACCGAGCTTGTCAGCGCACAAGTTAATGCTGTACTTGCACAATTAACAAAAGCAAACAACCTACTTAATGACACCACACTCAGTGATGGCGCCTTGCTATCAGCCAGTTTAGTTATTTTGCTACGCGAAGGCCTAGAGGCACTATTAGTAGTTATTGCGCTAATGACTTTACTTATAAAAACCAAACGCCAAGATGCGCTTAAATACGTTCATATTGGCTGGGTATTGGCCCTCATAGCAGGAGGCTTAACATGGGCAGTAGCGCAAACATTAATACAAATAAGTGGTGCAAGCCGCGAAGTTATGGAAGGTATAGGCGCCCTATTTGCAGCTATTATTTTGCTATATGTTGGGGTATGGATGCACAGTAAAACCAGTGCTCAGCAGTGGCAGGCATATATTCAGCAAAATATTAATACGCGATTAGAGTCTGGCACACTATGGGGGCTCGCGGGCCTCTCGTTTATAGCGGTATATCGTGAAGTGTTCGAAACGGTATTATTTTATCAGTCGTTATTAACGCAAAGCTCGCAAGCACAGTATTCATCGGTTGCGATGGGCTTTGCACTGGGTGTGGGTTTATTAGCGCTTATAGCATGGGTGTTAGTTAAATATTCGATTAAGTTACCTATTGCTAAGTTTTTTGCCTATACAACTTATTTATTATTTGCACTTGCCTTTGTATTAATGGGTAAAGCTGTCATTGCATTACAAGAGGCTGATTTAGTCGCGATTAGTGTAATGCCGATAAACTTTGATATTACACTACTGGGTTTAAAATCTACGTGGCAAGGCTTTATAGCGCAACTTACCGTTGTAGTTATATTTAGCTTTTACATTATTAAAGCTAAAAAGCACTAACAAATATATAAAGCGTAAAGAACAACACGCCCTTAATAGTAAAAAGTTGTGCGTGGCTTTTTACTATTAAGGATTAAGGTCATGCCCACGTATCTAAATGTTTATTCCCTTGATCATCTACAGTAATTGCTTTTTCATTAGCTGCACTTGCACTTTTTTTGCCCTGCGCCTGCGCTAATCTTTTTTTGTTGAGCGTCTGCTTTTTTTCATTTTCAAGCTTAATTTTTTGCGCTTGTGGCATATTTTGCACACCTGCAATATGAAATGTACTTTTTGGCTCAAGCTCTAACCGTGAAATTTTCCCTAAAAAAGGGATCATTATATCCATACTCCCCTCCTTAACTTGTTTATTAAAAATTAGATAAATTGACCAATAAAGCCCAATTTGCCTACAATTTAAACATTAAAAAAACTAAAAATACTGTTTAGCTCTCAATATTATCGGCAGTTATAAGATATGCTTTAATTTGGTAAAAAAAAACTTGCCTAAGCTAGGCGGTTTATGTTTTTATGAATGCGAAATTTATTGAAACAGATTAAAGCTTAACGCTCACTAAATAGCGGTAAGCAAAATAGGATACAAAAATGCGCTTAAACCTGACAACAGTACATCATCACCACCATTCACCGGAATAACCTGTCAGGTCTTTCGCTGAGAGGTTATTCCTAAAAGGAACCTCTGGCGATTCAAAACACATTGATTCATTTTCGCCCTGAGGTTCCCCTCGGGGTTTTTAGTTTTTAAATTAAAGGAAAATGAATAATGAGTAACACAAATCGTCTACGTATCGCCATCCAAAAAGGCGGTCGCCTGTCTAAAGATTGTCAAGATTTACTAAAGCAACTAGGTGTTAAATTAAACCTACGTGAGCAACGCTTAATTGCACACTCAACCAATATGCCAATTGACGTACTTCGTGTGCGCGATGACGATATTCCGGGCTTAGTAATGGACGGTGTTTGTGATTTAGGTATTGTTGGCGAAAACGTACTAGTAGAAGTACAAGCCGAACGCGAACGCCAAGGTGTACCAAGCGAAGTTAGCAAACTAGCAAAACTAGACTTTGGTTACTGCCGCCTTGCACTTGCATGGCCACAAGAGCTTGGCCCACGTGATAAAAGCTGGTTTGAAGGCAAACGTATTGCAACAACCTACCCAGAAATTTTAACGCAGTGGTTAAAGCGCGAAGGCATTAATGCAAGCACTGTAATGCTTACAGGCTCAGTAGAAGTAGCCCCACGTGCCGGTCTTTCAGATGCAATTTGTGATTTAGTTTCAACCGGTGCAACGCTTGAAGCGAACGGCTTGATTCAAGGTGATACAATTTTAGAATCAAACGCGTGTTTAATTCAAAATAAAGACCTGCAAGATGAAGACAAACTAGCGCTAATCAATAAGCTTATGCCGCGCCTTCGTGGTGTTAAACAAGCTAAAGAAAGCAAATACATTATGCTACACGCGCCAAAAACTAAACTTGATGAAATTTGCGAAATTTTACCAGGCTCTGGCCAACCTACTCTACTTGCACTTGCTGGTAACGAAGAGTACGTAGCACTTCACATGGTAAGCAGCGAAACATTATTTTGGGAAACAATGGAGCAGCTTAAAGCCCTAGGCGCTAACTCTATTTTAGTAATGCCAATTGAAAAAATGATGGAGTAAGTACCATGCTTCGTTGGAATGAGGAATCTTCACAAGTACAAGCAGCGGCGCTAATGCGCCCTGCGGTTTCTGCCAGCGCAAAGGTTGAAGCTATATGCCAAACAATTATGAGCGATGTGAAAGAGCAAGGCGATAAAGCCTTACTTGATATGGCTAAAAAGTTTGATAATAGAGCTAACCCTCGTTTACGTGTACCGCTTGATGAAATAAACGCATCAGAGCAAGCACTAAGCGCAGAGCTTAAATACGCAATTGACACCGCTTATGCAAACGTTAAACGTTTTCACGAAGCGCAATTGCCTAAAGATATTAAGTTATCAACCCAACCTGGCGTTGAATGTGAACTGAAATATCAGGCCATCGAAGCTGTGGGTATTTATGTACCAGGTGGCAGTGCTCCACTGCCATCATCGGTTATTATGCAAGGTGTACTTGCACAATTAAGTGGTGCTAAAACCGTCGTACTTGCAACCCCTGTACAAGGTGATGAAAGCATTAACCCTGCGATATTATATGCAGCTAAGTTATGTGGCATTACAACTTTAATTGAAAGTGGTGGCGCAGGTGCTATAGCCGCAATGGCCTACGGCACCGAATCAGTGCCTAAAGTGAACAAAATTTTTGGCCCAGGTAATAGCTTTGTAACGATGGCCAAACAGCTTGTTGCGCAAACAATTCCTGGTATGGCAATCGATATGCCTGCAGGCCCCTCTGAAGTATTAGTGATTGCAGATGAGCGTGCAAATCCAGAATTTATAGCCGCAGATTTACTCTCGCAAGCTGAGCACGGCGCAGACTCGCAAGTAATTTTATTGTGTAACAGCGAAAGTATCATTGAGCAAACGCAGCAGGCACTTACACGCCAGCTTGCTAAATTAAGCCGCAAAGATACAGCCGAGCAAGCTTTGGCTAATTCATCACTTATTTTAGTCGACTCTGTTGAGCAAGCATTTGACGTATCAGCGCAATATGGCCCTGAGCACTTAATTTTGCAATTAGCAGATTCAACACCTTACTTAGATAAAGTAAAAAATGCAGGCTCGGTATTTGTTGGCGACTACACGCCAGAATCAGCGGGCGATTACGCATCGGGTACTAACCACGTGTTACCTACCTACGGTTACAGTGCAACCTATTCAAGCTTAAACTTGCTTGATTTTTTCCGCACTTACACAGTACAAACTATAAGTAAAAGTGGCCTAACACAGCTGTCAAAAGCTATTTTGCCACTAGCAGATGCAGAAGGCCTTGATGCACACGCAAATGCGGTTTCAATTCGTTTAGAGGCAATTAAAAATGAGCAATAAGAGCGCACAAGCGACTAGCTTATTACCACAAAATATTGCAGCACTTGCTGCCTATAGCTCTGCTAAAAGTGAAAAGCTAACAGGGTCAACGTGGTTAAATGCCAATGAAAGCCCGTACGCTAAAAATATTGAACTGAGTATTGAAGATTTAAATCGCTACCCAGATCCACAGCCGCAATTGGTTATTGACCGCTATGCTGCGTATACAGAGCTTGAAAGCGAAAACGTATTAATGACGCGCGGCGCCGATGAAGGCATTGAGCTTTTAGTACGTACCTACTGCGAACCTGCAAAAGACAGTATCGCGTTATTTTTGCCAACCTACGGTATGTACAAAGTAACCGCTGATACGCACAACGTTGCAATCAATGGCTTAACCCAAGCGTTATTACTTGATGGCAGTGTTGATGAAATAGTTGAGGCAGTGGGCAGCTCAAAATTGGTGTTTATTTGTAATCCAAATAACCCAACCGGTAGCATAACCCCCCTTGAAAAAGTAAAAGCAATTGCAACAGCGCTTGCCGATAAAGCTTTAGTTATTGTTGATGAAGCCTACATTGAGTTTTGCCCTGAGCAAAGTGCTACAGCGCTGATTAACGAATATAGTAATGTAGTGGTACTGCGCACTTTATCTAAAGCGTTTGCGCTTGCAGGGCTAAGAACCGGTTTTACACTTGCACAAGAAAGTGTACTTGCCCCTATTCGTAAAGTGATTGCGCCGTATCCGGTATCGGGTGTGGTAGCAAGTATTGCAGCACAAGCCATAGCGCCTGATGCAATAACATCAATGCGCCGACAAGTGACTATTTTAAATAGTTTAAAAGCTAAACTTGTACAGTGGTTAAACGCATCCCCAGCTGCATTAAAAATTCTCACTGGTGAAGGTAACTTTGTTACCTTAAAATTAGCCGACAAAAACTACTTTAAAGTAGCACTTGAACAAGGTTTAGTGATGCGCGCGTTTACCCTATACGGTGAAGACGATTGGCTACGTATCTCCATTGGTAATGAGCAAGAACTTAAGCAAGTAAAAATTTGGTTAGATGGCCTTGATAAGCCAGCAACCTCACCTCTTTTATCAGGACAAGAAGTATCATGAGTAACCCCTATTTATTTATTGACCGTGACGGCACCATAATTGAAGAGCCAATCACCGACAAACAGGTAGACAGCCTAGAGAAATTAGCGTTTTTACCTGGTGTTATCCCGGCTTTATTACAATTACAAGCCGCAGGATACCGCTTAGTAATGGTATCTAACCAAGATGGCTTAGGCACAGACAGCTTCCCGACTGCTGACTTTGATATAGCTCAAGATAAAATGATGGACATACTGCAAAGCCAAGGCATTAGCTTTGACGAGGTATTGATTTGTCCACACTTTGACGAGCAAAACTGTGATTGCCGTAAACCTAAAACAGGTTTATTAACTGAACTTATGCGCTCTGGCAAAGTTGATTTAGCACGTTCATATGTAATTGGCGATCGCCAAACCGATATTGGTCTTGCTCAAAACTTATGTTGTGAAGGCATTTTGTATGATGGCAGCTGGCCTGCCATTGTTACAAAGCTTACAACTGCCAACCGTGAAGGCCGTGTTACGCGTAACACCAAAGAAACCCAAATTGATGTAGCCATAAACCTAGATCAAACTAAAAACGGTAGCATTGAAACCGGCCTTGGCTTTTTTGATCATATGCTTGATCAAATTCGCACCCACGCCAACATTGGTCTAAATATTAAAGCGAAAGGCGATTTACACATAGATGAGCACCACCTTGTTGAAGACATTGGTATTGCTCTTGGTGTTGCGCTTAAACAAGCGCTGGGTACTAAATCGCAAATAGCGCGCTATGGTTTTGCGCTGCCAATGGATGAGTGTAAAGCTGAAGCACAAATCGATTTATCGGGCCGCGCTTCGTTTGTATTAAACGCTAACTTTAGCCGCGAAAAAGCCGGCGATTTAGACGTACAAATGGTTGAGCACTTTTTCAAAAGCTTAAGCGATAATGCCGCTATTAGCCTTATTTTATCGGTGAGCGACGGTAACTGTCATCACCAAGTAGAAGGCTTATTTAAAGCGTTTTCACGTGCCCTTCGTATGGCTGTAGCACAAGACACGACCCAACAAACAGCCAGCTCTAAGGGATGTTTATGATTGCCATAATTAATACCGGGTGTGCCAATATAAATTCAGTTCGTTTTGCCTTTGAACGCTTAGGTCAAACGCCAACGGTCATTACCTCGCCAGAGCAATTAGCCGGCTTTGAGCGCGCTATATTACCAGGCGTTGGCCATGCATCAGTTGCCATGAAACGCCTTGTAGATAACGGCTGGCAACAAGCTATAAACGAATACCAGCGCCCACTTATGGGAATTTGCTTAGGTATGCAGTTACTGTGCGAAAGCACCGAAGAAGGTAACGTACAATGCTTAGGTAAAATACCAGGCCAAGTAAAAGCCCTTGATGTTGGCAATTTAACATCGCCGCATATGGGTTGGAATAACTTAAGCGTAAATAAAGAGCATGCACTTACTAAAGGGTTAACACAAGACGAGCAAGTGTACTTTGTACATAGCTTTGCGCACACCGTAAACGATGCAACACTTGTAAGCGGCGAATACGGCCAAACCTTTTCAGCCATAGTTGCAAAAGACAACTACGCTGGCATGCAATTTCACCCAGAGCGCAGTGCAAAAGTAGGCACACGTTTATTACAAAACTTTGTTGATTGGCAGTTATAAACGGCCCATTAACCAACAATAAAGAGATTATTTGTGATTATTCCAGCATTAGACGTATTACAAAATCAAATTGTTCGTTTATACCAAGGTAAGTACGACACCGCTCAGTTTTACCCTTTTGAGCTTGGCGCACGTTTAAAAGAATACGCCGACAGCGGCGCAGGTAAATTGCACCTTGTAGATTTAGAAGGCGCACGCGATCCAAGTAAAAAACAGTGGCAACATATCCAAGCTGCAACGAAAGCGCTTAACGTACCGTATCAAGTGGGCGGCGGTATTCGCTCAGAGCAAGATGTAAGCGATTGGCTAAAAGCCGGTGCTAACCAAGTTGTTATTGGTTCTATGGCGGTAGAAAAGCGCGAGCAAGTAAAAGCCTGGATTGAACAATTTGGCGCCGAGCACTTTGTTATTGCCCTTGATGTAAATAAAACAGCCACGGGCTGGGCTCCTGCAACCCATGGTTGGTTAAGTGAATCTGAGTTTGGTTTACTTGAGCTTGTAGATTTTTATGTAAGCTTGGGTGTTATTGATTTTTTATGCACGGACATCAGTAAAGATGGCACCATGACGGGCCCATCGTTTGAGCTTTACGAAGATTTAAGTCGCCATAACAGCAGCATTAAAGTGCAAGCTTCGGGTGGCGTAAGCTCACTTGATGACATTAAAAAGCTTAAAGAGCTGGGCGTAGGTGGCGTTATTTTAGGTAAGTCACTACTTGATGGCGCATTTAGTGTTGAGGAGGCGTTGGCATGTTATCAAAACGCATAATCCCGTGTTTAGATGTAAAAGACGGCCAAGTAGTAAAAGGCGTTAAATTTAAAGGTCACGAAATAGTGGGCGATATTTTAACAATGGCAAAAGCCTACAGCGATGCCGGCGCCGATGAACTGGTTTTTTACGAAATCAGCGCAAGTGTTGAAAAACGCCTACTTGATGTAAATTGGGTAGAGAGCATTGCCCGCCATATTGATATTCCATTTTGTGTGGCTGGCGGTATTAAATCGGTAGCCGATGCAGCACGTGTACTAGAGCGTGGCGCTGACAAAATAAGTATTAACAGCCCTGCTATTGCCCGCCCTGAGCTTATAAAAGAGCTACACGATGAATTTGGTAAGCAATGTGTTGTTGTAGGTATTGATAGCTTTTACGATGAAGTTACCGGCGAATACTTAGTGTATCAATTAACCGGCGATCCTAATGCATCAAGCCGTACACGTTATAAAACCGAAGAATGGGTTAAACGCGTACAAGACTTAGGCGCAGGCGAAATTGTTTTAAACTGTATGAACCAAGATGGCGTACGTAACGGTTACGACAATGAGCAGCTAAGTAAAATGCGCGCATTGTGTAATATTCCTTTAATCGCATCAGGCGGTGCAGGCAGTATGCAAGACTTTGTTGATGTATTTAAACAAAGCGAAGTCGATGGCGCATTAGCAGCAAGCGTTTTTCACAAAAATGTGATTAACATTGGCGAATTAAAACAATTTTTAACTGATAACCAAGTGGCAGCAAGACTATGCAAGTAACACAACAAAACCAAACTCAAGTAGATTTTGCTAAAAGCGAAATGATCCCTGCGATTGTTCAAGATGCTCGCTCTGGTGTTATTTTAATGCAAGGCTTCATGAACAGCGAAGCACTAAAGGTAACGCTTGAAAGTAACAAAGTAACCTTTTACTCGCGTTCAAAGTCACGTTTATGGACCAAAGGTGAGTCATCAGAAAACTACTTAAACGTAGTATCGGTGCATACCGATTGTGACTACGACTCAATTTTAGTACTGGCTAACCCAGAAGGCCCAACATGTCACTTAGGCACACAAAGCTGCTTTGGTGATGACGCAAAACCTAGCCTAAGCTTTTTAGCGCAATTAGAAGATGTGATTGTTGAGCGTAAAAACGACGACCCATCAAAAAGCTACACAGCTTCATTGTTTGCTAAAGACTTAAGCCGTAGCTGTCAAAAAGTAGGTGAAGAAGGCGTAGAAGTAGCGCTTGCTGCAATGAAACACGATAACGATGAGCTTACTAACGAATCTGCTGATTTAATTTACCACCTTACTGTATTACTACAACGCCAAGGCTTAGCCCTTGAAGACGTTGTAAAATGCCTGCAAGGTCGCCATAAATAATACAGCTGCTTTGTTTTAGCGCATTTACAGGCCCGTATTTTATGGGCCTTTTTACGTTATGGTATTTATTTTTTTACATAGGTTGCGTATGGTGCAGCTTATCAAATTCTTTTAGCGTTGCTTATGAATAAATCAATTATCACAGCCTTATCCTTATTGGTACTAACAGGCTGTGTAAGCCAAAAAGCCCCTGCGCCTAAAATAGTAAAAACGCAAAACACATGTAGCCCACTAAACACATTGCTTAATGCGCACACTAATAGCTTTAATGCAGTAAAAGCAAATAAAGTGGGTAATGATTTTATAAACCAGTGGCATGCTAATACTCATTTTATAGCCAATACCTGCACCATTACTCAACATAATAAACAGTTTAGTTATCAATGCACGAGTGAAAACAAACAAGCCGATGCCACAAATCTACATATACAAACAGTGGATAAAATACGTCAATGCTTAGCGTCACAAGGCTGGTACGAAAATACGAAAGAGTCAGCAACTTCAATCAGTAGTAACTTTGTTTTGGATGAATCTCATCCAGTTATCACCTTATTTACCTCTCAAAGCAGAACGCGCTATATTACCCGTTTTGAAATTGCTCCACCGCTAGGAAATTAAATGCAAAAACCCACACACTCGAACACTAAGTTAAAAACAGACTGTTTAGGCATATGTGAGCGCCGCAGCGGTTATTGCACTGGCTGCGGGCGAACTAATGAAGAAATATTTGATTGGATCATCCTCAGCCAAGAAGAAAAAAACGCCATTTTAGCGCAGCCGCGAGCTGACTTAAAAAAGCCATAAATTTGCCACTTGCGTGTAACAGCCCCCCTTTAATATTGCTAAAAACGGTAGGGGGTGAACATCATGGCAGCATTATTTGTAATAAACTTAGCGCGCTCCGCGCAGCGACTCGCAAATACTCAAACGCAACTGGCACGTGTTAACTTGTCATTTGAACGAATTGATGCCGTAGATGGCGCACAATTAAGTACACAACAAAAGTTCCTACATTACAGCCCGCAATTGAATAAACAGCAGTATCACTATCCGCTAAGCAATGGCCAAATCGGCTGCTATTTAAGCCACCGTAAAGCATGGCAAAAAATAGTTGATGAAAAACTAGATTACGCGATTGTGCTCGAGGATGACTTTTATATTGATGAGAGCATTCATAATGCGATAAAAAATATTGAGCAGCTACAGCAGCCCTGGCAGCTTATTAAACTCGCCGCTTATGAAAACCGCACTCGCCCTATTGCCTATCAGCAAAACCTAAATAACCACCAGCAATTAGTCATACATAAAAAGCTAATGACCGGCTGTTGTGCTACGGCAATAAGCTATGAAGGGGCTAAGCAATTACTTAAAGCCACAGCTCAATTTGGCCGCCCTGTAGATTGCGACTTACAGCATATTTGGGAAACCCACGTAAATGGTTTTTCGCTTATGCCATACCCTGTTTCGCAAAATACAGACATACAGAGCGATATTGCAAGCTGCGCTACTAAAACCAAGGTTAAAAAAGCTTTTTTTAAACGTAAGTTTCAACAATTACACAGCGGCGTTTTAAATAAACTTTATACAAATGCATTTATAAAACAAACCAAGCAAATTAAACCTAATAAAAAAGGCGCTACAAAAGCACCTTCTTTACTCACGCAAGGTTCTTAATTTTATAACTATGCTTTGTCGAGCGCTTGGCTTACATCGGCAATAATATCGGCAATGTTTTCAATACCGACTGATAGGCGAATTAAATCACGGCTCACACCTGCGTTTGCAAGCTCTTCATCATTTAATTGGCGGTGTGTAGTTGACGCTGGGTGACAAGCCAGCGATTTAGCATCGCCAATATTAACTAAACGCAAGATCATATTAAGCGCATCAATAAAGCGCGTGCCTGCTTCAAGGCCGCCCGCGATACCAAAGCTTAAAATGCCTGAGGCTTTACCACTGGTGATTTTTTGGCTCATTGCATTATATGGGCTTGATGTTAAACCAGCGTAGTTAACCCAAAGTACTTTAGGGTGATTTTCTAAGTATTCAGCCAGTTGCTGCGCGTTTTCGCAGTGACGATCCATTCGTAAACCTAAGGTTTCTAGGCCAATTAAAATGTCAGATGCGTTTTTGGGCGCAAGTGCTGCACCGGTATTTCTAAGTGGCACTACTCTACAACGACCAATAAAGGCTGCTTCTGCAAAGGCATCGGTATAGACCACATTGTGATAAGACGGATCGGGCTCATTCATCATTGCAAAGCGTGTGGCATTGGCTTTCCAATCAAATTTACCTGAATCAACAATCATACCGCCAATAGCTGTACCGTGTCCGTTTATATACTTTGTCAGTGAATGAACCACTATATCGGCACCTAGCTCAAATGGGCGGCATAAATACGGGGTAGCCACAGTATTATCAACAATAAGTGGCACCCCTTTACTATGAGCAATATTGGCTAAACGCTCAATATCGACAATATTACCTGCGGGGTTACCAATGGACTCACAAAATACTGCGCGGGTATTATCATCAATCGCGTCTTCAAAGGCGCTAAAATCATCAGCTTTAATCATGCGAGCTTCAATACCTTGGCGCGGTAACGTATGGGCAAATAAGTTATATGTACCGCCATATACTTGGCTGGTGCTCACAATATTAGTGCCTACTTCACACAAGCATTGAATAGCATAGGTAATAGCTGCCATGCCCGAGGCTACCGCTAGCGCACCAATGCCCCCTTCCATTGCAGCAATACGCTGTTCAAGCACCGCATTGGTTGGGTTCATAATACGAGTATAAATATTGCCTGGTACTTTTAAGTCGAATAAATCAGCGCCATGCTGCGTATTATCAAACGTGTAAGATGAGGTATTATAAATAGGCACTGCTGCTGATTTAGTGGTTTCTTCAGACTCGTAACCATGGTGCAGTGCTAATGACTCTAGTTTCATAATTATTTCCTTCAATATTGTGATGATTAAACCTAGCATCATTAGCTTATAAAATGCACATGAATTAAATTAATGAATTATGAGTGTCAGGGGTATTAAAGTTTGCGGGATGAGTTTTACTCAATCTAGTGGGTGTTTTATTTAACTACGTAGGTTTTGTTTTATCTAAATTACCAAAGCAGTAGCAGTAAAGCCTATCATATTAATGCGTAGCGTTATTTGGCTAAAGGGTTTAAATACTAAATGCGGTGGGCGCCTCAATTTACGCTATTTAAAGCTCAATGGGTTTTAGGTTAACACTTATAATAAATGTACTTATAACGCTTTAAAATCAAGTAACTGTACCGCAGGCAGCGGTTTACTAAAATAGTAACCTTGAATCAAATCGCAATTTAGCTCGGCTAGTAATTTTTGTTGTGCTGATGTTTCTACGCCTTCAGCTACCACACTTAAGCCTAAGCTATGCGACATTGCAATTGTGGCTTTAACTAAGCTGTAGTCTTCTTGGTTTTCGGTAATACCACAAATAAAGCTGCGATCTATTTTTAATACCTCAAACGGATATTGCCTTAAATAGCTAAGCGATGAGTAGCCTGTGCCAAAGTCATCCATGGATAGTTTAATACCGAGCTTATTAAGTGCATACAATGACTCTGTAATATTGGTTTGTACGCTCATTAACACACCTTCAGTTATTTCAAGCTCGACATTTTTAGCACTTACTCCGGTTTTTTCTAACGTGCTTGCTATAAAACTTAGCAGCTCTGAATCTCTAAATTGGCTTGGCGATAAATTAATTGCCATGCTGTAGTTTTGTTGAGAGCTTGCCTGCCACTGCGTTAAAAATGCTAATGCCTGCTCAAAAACAAACTTTCCAATAGGAATAATTAAACCTGTTTGCTCTGCTAACGGAATAAATTCATCGGGCATAACCTTACCAAGCACACTATTGTTCCAGCGTAATAGCGCCTCAGCCCCAATTATTTTAAGTGTTTTAGCATCGCATTTAGGTTGGAAATACAATTCAAATTCATTTTTTTCAAGAGCAACATGCATCTGCTCTTCTATTGCTAACCGCCTTTTTATAGCGGTATTCATTTCGCTGGTAAAGCAGGCGTAGGTGTTTCTGCCAAGCGCTTTTGCTTGGTACATTGCTGTGTCTGCATGGCGTAATAAATCAGAGGCTGTTACCCCATTATCAGGGTACAAAGCCACGCCAATACTTAACGTTAATAACAATTCGCGGCCATCTATTTCAAAGGGGGTTCTAAAGCTTTTAAGTAAGCGTGTAACAATCGCATCTAGCTGTTTTTTACTTTGTAGCTCTGGTTGTAAAATAATGAATTCATCGCCCCCCAACCTGCCTACGGTCGCGTTTTCATTAACTATTTGGCTCAGTTTATTAGCGGCGCTGATAAGTAATGAATCGCCAATTTCATGCCCGAGTGTGTCGTTTACTTTTTTAAAGTCATCTAAGTCGATAAAAATAACAGCGGCTAAAGTATTTTTTTCGCTCGCAGTGCTAATCAGCTGAGTAAGTCGTTTTAAAGAATAAAAACGATTAGGAAGTAGCGTTAAGCTATCGTAATAGGCTTGTTTACGTATAAGTTTGTTTGACTCATGCTGATCTGTTATGTCGCGAATTATCAGCATGACTTGGTCTGAATGATGTAAATAACTCACTCGCGCTTCGAAATACAACACGCCTTTGGGTACTAAAAGTTCGTATTCAAAGCATACATTACCTTTGTGAATTAACAGCTCTTGAATATTGTCTTTAAACATTTTGGCTACAGTATAGGGCAATACGCTAAACATCGATTTATTTAAAAATTGCTCAGGCTGTAAATGTAAGTTGCTCAAATCATTTGCATGGTAATCAACTATGGTGCCATCCGGTTTGAGTAAAAAGTACAAATCAGGAATGGCTTCAAATACTTTTTCGAGCATCTGCTGTTTATCCATAGCTTGCGCTTGTGCTTGTTTTACATCGCTCAAGTCTATGTCGATGCAGTACATCTGTTTTACCCCATGCTGATTTGTAAACATAACATGGCTTGAAAACACAGTAACATTGCTGCCATTTTGATGCTGTAATGTAAGCTCAGCCGCGGGTATTTCGATATCGTTTATGAGCCACTCACGATGAGCATCTATAACCGCATCTTGCATTGGGGGCGGAATAATTAAATCTTCTAGTTTTTTTCCGGTTGCGTATTCCTTTGTATAGCCATAAAGCAGCTCACTGCCTTTATTCCAATAAATAACGCGGCGCTGCTCATCGTATCCTTGCACAGAAATACTGTGTATCGCATCAAATAACTGATGCAGCGGATCGTTAAGCACAAATTGATGTGAGAGGATTTGAGTGGTTTTTAATGACTTCATTTATACGCAACCTAGAGTCGTTATTAACACAATAATAGGACGTACTCTTAAAATTAGCACTTTTAGGTTGGTTTTTAAGTGATATACCTTTGCATAAGATATAAAAAAAGGAGCCAAAGCTCCTTTAATAGAACGCTATTATGTTAATCAGCTTGCACATTAATGGGGTGCTCTACCCCCACCCATGCTTTAAATAAGGCCCGTTGAGATAAAGTTGCATTTTTATCAGCAACCACCTTTTTAGGTTTATCATAATCTTGCGATAAAATGAGGGTTGTCGATTGAAGTGCATCGCGACGAATAAAATCGATAGTGACTTTTTCACCCGCTTTAAATACTTCTAAGCTCGATTTTAAATCTTTTCCAACATGCTGCTTGTTAACCGCCACAATTTTATCGTCTGTTGTGAGGCCCGCTTGCCATGCTGCTCCGCCTCTGCGAACGTGGGTAAGTGTTAATAACTCGCCGCTATTTTTTGCAGTGGCATCAATGCTTGCTAATGGCTTAGCGCTCTCAGGGCGAGTAAGCTTTAAGCCAACTTTACCTAATAAAGCATCAAAATCTATATTAGCTGGGGTGCTCACGTTATCGTGCCACCACGTTGTGTAGTCTTCACCTGTTAGGTCTTTTAATATTGCCAGTACATCTTGCTCAGTAAACCCTTGTGGTAACGTGTGCTTGTTGTATAAAGCATTGTGTACTTGGCGGTAATTAACTTTTGCCTGGGTTGTTTCTAATAAATGTATATCGAGCAACATAGAAAGCAATGAGCCTTCTAAGTAAATATTGGTGCTGTAATTACGCGCGTGGTCGCCGCCTTGGTTTATCCATTTATCAAAGCTTGTTTCGCTGGCACTTTGTACTTCTCGACCTGGTGTTTGTAAGTGGCGATTAATCGTTTTACTCATCACTTTAAAAAACTCATCGGTGGTTTCTATGCCTGAGCGCACTAATAGATGATCTTCAAAGTAGCTAGTAGAACCTTCCGAAATCCATAATAAATTTGAGTAGTTCATGTTGGTGTAATCATAAGGCGCCAGCCCTTTAGGGCGGTAAGCTTTTACATTCCAAGTATGAATAAATTCATGCGCGGCGGTACTTATAAAGCCTAAGTAGTCTTCGCGGCTACCAAAACGATTCCGTGGGCGCTGTATAATGGTTGAGTTTAAATGCTCAGTTGCCCCGCCAGCACCCGATGTAGCATGCACCATAAATACATAACGCTCATACGGGTAGCTATCCCAAATAACATTACCTGTGGTCACTAATTTTTTTAAATCAGTAAGCATTAGTTGCTCATCGTAGTTGCCTTCGCCCCATATAACTAACTCGTATTGGCGGCCATCTACTTCAAATTTATGAAGTTTGTTAATTCCTGTTTCTATTGGTGAGTCTACCAGTACATCGTAATCTGCGGCTTTAAAACTGTGTTTATTACTCGCATTTTCCATGCCTGATACAGAGCGCCACGCTTTTGGCACCTTTAAATCTACGGTAACTGGTTCTTGGCGAAACGATTCACTAAACATAAAAAAGCCAGATGCATCAATAAACGCATGGCTATCGTCTATGTGGCGTGCACGTTTACCTAACTCGTTTGCATATACTTGGTAATCAATATTCACGTGTGTTGGCTCAGCTAAATGCACTCGCCATGTGCTGTGATTAATTTTTTCCCATTTTAATGCATTGCCATTGTCGTCTGTGGCCGCAAAGTAACGTACCCCATTGGCTAAATTTAATATTTCGTAGCGACCAGTGCGCCATGCAGGCAATTTAACATCGATATGCGATTGCGCCGACTTTGGAAACTCTACACTTACATTACCTAAATGATGTTGTGGCTGTGTAATACTTAAAGAATAATTTACATCGGCTAACGCGGGGGCTGCAAAACAGGCCGCTAACATTGACAGGACTAAACGCTTTTTCATAATGACTCAAGGTTACTTATTATTTGAAATAAGCCTAACAAGGCATAAATTAAAAGTGAATTAAAAACGACAAACAACCTAATAGCTCAGTTTACATGCAGGGTCTAAGTAAAAATGCTAAGTTTTTAATTAGATAACTACACTTAATATGATTTTGTTGTAAACTGAAGGTAATGTAATTAATACGATGGCGGTATGCTTAGGTGTCTGAAAACTCTAACGCTGTAGATAAAAAGTTAAAGCAAGCAATTGAAGCAAGGATAGCCATTGAAAATGCGCGTAAGCTCCAAGTTGATACTTTATCAAATCTAACTGCAAAACTGTCTTTAAGCTGTAAAGGGCTTGATATTGAGCTTGATAATAAACTCGCCAAATTTAGAAGTTCGCTAAATAAAGGTGTCGGGTTTGAAATATTATCCCCTTTAATAGATGACATTTTATTGTTACTGCAAAACCAAGAGGCGTTACAAACAGCCCATCAGCGAGAGCTGTTTTCGAGCGTACAAACAGCCGGTAAGCTTTTACAAAAAACCAAAGGCTTACCAGATGATACCCGCCGCACCTTAAGACATTTACTCGACCACGAAATTAATAATGTACAGTCTACGCACGACTACATCCCGATATTAAATCAGCTTATTAACTTTTATCACCATGCTTTGCATAGCAAGCTTTCAACCACGGATGAAACAAGTACCAATGCTTCTCCTCGTATGGCTAAAAAGCTGTTAGAGCTTGCTAATGAGCTGGTGTTAGAGGATGAATCGACTGAACAAATTAAACAAATAAAAAATGCAATTACCGAAAACGATAATGTAGAAGCCCTGCTGCAAGCTGCTTTAAATATAATAAGCGTCGTGGTCAAAAATATCAGTAAAGAGCGCCAATCGGCACAAAGCTTTTTAGTCTCGCTTAACCAAACATTAGAAGAGTTGCACTCATCAATTGTATCTACCAGCCAGCACTCTAAATCAATGGGGGAAGAGTTCGATACACTAAATAAACGTATTGAAGGAAAAATAAAGCATTTAAACGAGCAAACCCAATCTGCTACGTCTATTTCCTCTTTAAAAGAATTAGTTGATAACGAGCTAAAATCACTCAGCCAAGACTTTATTGCTAAAGAGCAGCTAGAAAGAAAAGACCGCGAAACGCTGATTGCCAGCTTTGATGAAATTAACGAGCGAATCGGCAGCTTAGAAGGCAAACTAACCAAATATAAAAAACGCCTAAACGAGCAACGCTTTAAAAGTTTACTCGACAGCCTTACAAAACTTCCTAACAGAGCGGCTTTTGATGAACGTTACAATCACGAGCTTCACTTATTTAATGTCCAAGCCTCGGATGTTACCCTAGTGGTTATTGATGTGGATCACTTTAAGTCAATTAATGATAGATTTGGTCATACTGCAGGCGATATAACCTTACAAGTTATTGCAAAGGCGCTGCAAAAATCAGTAAGGCAGTCTGATTTTATAGCCCGCTACGGCGGAGAAGAGTTTGTATTACTAATGCCTGGGCTTTCGTTGTTAAACGCAGCGCAGCCGCTTGAAAAACTTAGAAAAGTGATTAAAAATATTCCTTTTAAATTTAGAGAAAAAGAAATAGAAATCACCATTTCGTTAGGCGCTACACAATTTAAAAAAGGCGATACACCGCTCAAAGCATTCGACAGAGCAGATGACGCCCTCTATGAAGCAAAGAAAACGGGTCGGGATCGCCTTTGTATGAGTAAATAATGTCATAATTCTCAATTAGTTTGAGTGCTAAAGTAGATGACATGCAGTTTTTACAATTTAAGCAGCAAGGAGAATGCCGATGTTAATACAGTTAAACCCGACTGGGGTTTTAGATTTACTGTCACAATTGGAAGTTGATTTATTAGAGCAATCTTCAGCCAGTGAACGTTATCGACTTTTTAGAAACTGTGCCTTAGCCGTCCTTAACGTAGGCAGCCACACAGACGCAAGTAATGAAATTTACGACAAATACCAAGACTTTGATATTCGTTTAGTCAGTCGCGAGCGCGGCATTAAAATTGAATTAGAAAACCCTCCCGAAACCGCCTTTGTTGATGGCGAAATAATTACCGGTATTCACGAGCATATTTTTTCGGTGATCCGCGATATTTTATTTATTTGCCAAAAATACGAAAAAGATCTTAAAGAACAAAAAGCCATTACCCACATGGTATTTGATATGCTTAGAAACGCCGGCGCGCTGCGTGTTAACAGCGAACCAAATATGATTGTGTGTTGGGGTGGACATTCAATTAACGAAATAGAATATAAATACACTAAACAAGTAGGTTACGAGCTTGGCTTACGTGGTTTAAATATATGCACTGGCTGCGGCCCGGGGGCAATGAAAGGCCCGATGAAAGGTGCCACTATTGGCCATGCTAAACAACGAATTAGCGAAAACCGTTATCTTGGTTTAACCGAGCCTAGTATAATTGCCGCAGAGCCACCAAACCCTATTGTAAATGAGCTGGTGATTTTACCCGACATTGAAAAGCGCCTTGAAGCATTTATTAGAACGGCGCATGCAATTATTATATTCCCAGGTGGTGCAGGTACTGCAGAAGAATTACTTTATTTATTAGGTATTTTGCTGCACCCGGATAACGAAAAACAGTGTTTGCCTGTTATTTTAACCGGCCCTAAAGAAAGCGAAGCGTACTTTAGCGAGTTATGTAAGTTTGTAGAGCTGACATTAGGCAAAGAAGCCCTTGATAAGTTTGAAGTAATCATTGATGATCCAGCTCTAGTAGGGCAAAAATTAAAATCAGCTATGGCAAATGTACGTAATTATCGTAAAAGCCAAGGCGATGCCTACTACTTTAACTGGACACTTAAAATCGATAACGATTTTCAGCAACCTTTTGCACCTACGCACGAAAACATGGCAAGTTTAGATTTGCACCTAGAACAGCCCAAGCAGCAATTAGCGGCTAACCTACGTAGAGCGTTTTCAGGAATTGTTGCTGGCAATGTTAAAGATGAAGGCTTACGCGCTATAAAAGCACATGGACCCTATGTGTTAAGTGGTGAGCCTGATTTAATGAAAGATATGGATAAACTATTACAAGCATTTGTAGACCAAGGTCGTATGAAGTTACCCGGTAGTAAGTATATCCCTTGTTATGAAATAAAAGCATGAGTTTGACTATTTGAAACCCCATTTACTTTTAATTGATGCGCTTAATTTAATTAGGCGCATTTACGCAGTTGACGCTAACCAAACACACCATAGTGAAGAGCAGATGCTAAAGGCCAGTTGCGCGCGCGTAGCACATGCTTGCAAAAAGCTTTTACAGTCAACAAATGCCACTCACGCTATAGCTGTCTTTGATGGCGACAAAAGCTGGCGCTACCACTTTTATAAGCAATATAAACACTCTAGGGCCCCCATGCCCGACACGCTTAAAAATGCGCTGCACTACTTTAAAGAAGCTATAGAGCAAACGGGTATCGTTGTATTTGAACCGCTCAACGATGAAGCCGACGATATCATAGCCACCTTAGCCGACAAAGCTGCAAAAAATAAGATAAACAGTACCATTGTTTCTACCGATAAGGGTTTTTTACCTTTTTTGAACGACTATATTTGTGTGTACGATTATTTTAAAAAGAGCTACCTAGATTGCGACAGCATTGAGCAGCGCTTTGGTATTGAGCAAAGTAAACTTATTGATTTTTGGGCCTTAGCGGGCGATAAAACTAACGATGTACCCGGCGTTAAAGGCATAGGGACTAAATCGGCTCAGCTTATTGTAAATACCTACGAAAGCATAGATAGCGCCATAGAAGATGATGCCCTATCAAGCAGTATTCAAAAAAAGCTAGTTGAGCAAAAAGACATGTATGTTATTTCTAAACAATTAGTCACTTTGCGTACAGATATACAGCTAGGTTTTAGTTTAAAGCAGTTAAGGTTGCATTAGTCGCATGTTGATAGCACTGTTTAAGCGCACAATATATACTCACTTTATTGTTGCGAGTGTGAGTTAAAAATGATTAAAAAGTTTATAAGATACTTAATATTAGGGTTAGGCTTGTATGCACTCATTGCGACTTTAGTGATCACCTTTTATAAAGATGACCCGCAAGCAATGATTTGGCAAGACCGTGAGGCCTTTAACGAGCGCTACATAAGAAAGCTGTCTATTGATGAGGCGGTTACTTTAAACAGTGTACTCGATTATTTAGGAAGCCCCGATTTAACCTATGCCAAACGTAATAAAGACCAAGTATGGCAGATTGTTTTTTACCGTACTCAGCACCAAACTTCAGATGGCATAACCACGATGGATGAATGCACCGGCTTATTATTTAAAAATGGTGAGTTATTTTTATGGGGCCCCAGCGCCTATACAACTTATCAGGAAAAGATCAGGTGATGGCCAATGGATGAGCCTATTTCAAAACAGTTAGTGCGGTTACTGCATAACACACATCAAATACTAACAATTTATAGTGACAAAACGCAGTGGCAACATCTTTATCCGCTTGTTGTACAAACAGCCCAGCACTATCGCGTTTTGTATCAGCAACACCCACACGCTTTACAAGCGCGTTTAAGCTTGTACACAAGCCAATACGACTTTGCTACAAACCTCGTTATTAACCAGTGTGTTATTAGCACCGCACTGTGCGCTAGCCAACAGTTTGATGATGAACTAACCGAGCTTTATATTGGTGTTGCATTAGTAGAGCATTGCTGCGTTGTAGCGCAACATAATAAAATTGCGCAGCAGCAAATGCTTACACTCAGCGATAAAAAAATATGGCGTTTTCGCCATCAGCTAGCAGCAAAAGTGTTGGTCAGTGCACAGCACCCTACCCAAAATAGCGTGCGTATGTTGGCTAAACTAAATAAGTATAAGCAAGCTTTACTCAGTACTAGCGACATAATGCTATATGACAATGCCATAACCTTGTGTGCATTAAGTAATATTATCGCGATGAACATCACCTATACATCGAAAAAGAACCCATTAAATTTTTACAAAGCTTTGGGTGAGTTGTATGTCAAAACAGCTAACCCATTTGCGCAAAGGTTAATTAAGGATTTAATAGCGCATATAGGCCCACACCTGCCAGGCAGTAAAATTGTTTACAGCGACCAAGCAATGGTTTACCTAGCAAGTGATGAGGCTAATAAGCATATACTTATTAATGCCAATAATGAGAAAAAACTGGCGTGGTACAAGGTTAAAACCTCACTTAAAGATCAACCAATGCAATGGCTATGTACTGATAAACGGGTATTATTTTTAGCCTGGAACAATGAGCACCTGGTACGTAAAGCCCCGGCGCAGATAAGTTCAAAGGCCGAATTAATAGCGTTAGTGAGTCATATAAAAGTAGCGCATGAATATAGTTTTAAAGGCTTAGATAAGTTACTAGCCCCTTTTAGTGAAATAACACAGAAGCTCTGCCAAGCCGTCAGGCCCTATAACAATCAGCACCAAGCCGCCAAAGACTTACGCCATAGCTTGTCGATGGTCGGCTACGATAATGCACCGGCGATTATTCAGCGGGTTATATTTGAGCAATTAGTGGATACATCACATCATCCGCACAAACACATCGTACTGAATAAACTTAATAGCTTTATTAGTATTTTAGCTTTAATGGTAAGTAATAACCCAAAACAGCAATTCGAACATATAGCCTTGCCCATCTATGGTTACGTACATTATTTATTAACCCATTGCAGTGCACAGCTCTGTGCAAAAGTAACCATAAGTAGCGTGCCTAACCAAACTTATAGTGCCCCATTAGCTGCCTTTTTTGGGGTGGAAGCGATTAATAATGAACATTTAAATACAGAATTAACACAACTACTGAGTGATAATCCATGGACCAAGCCCCTACTCGATGCTGAACAACAACCTAAAAAAGAGCTAAACGAGCAGCACAAATTATGGATTAGTTTAAAGGTCGTGGCGCAAACTATTTTTAAACCCGCTCTGCCTTTAACGCCTTGGCAAAAACAAACTTTAAATGCGCAGCTAAAAGCACAAGGCTTTAAATCTGAGGATGATTTTTTTGCGCAACTGCAAGGCTTATCGCTATATAACAGCATTTAAGTCACTTATGCTGACTATAAGCACAGGTTATACCCTGTATTTATAGTATAAACTGGCAAAATGGGCGATAAGTTGGTATAAATGCGCCCTCAAAATATATCCACATACGTCACATAAATGACCTAACAAGCAGTTACTATTATTAGTAATAATTTATGTGCGTTTTTTATTCTTTTAAAGGAAAAGTCAATGGCCAAACAAACCATCACAGTGATCAAAGGCGACGGCATCGGTCCGAGCATTATCGACTCAGCACTTGAAATATTAAAAGCCGCAGGTTGCGATTTTGATTATGAATTTGTTGATGCAGGCCTTGCTGCACTAGAAAAAACTGGCGAGCTACTTCCTCAAGAAACAATTGATACAATCGCTAAAAACAAAATCACTCTTAAAGGTCCACTAACGACTCCGGTAGGTGAAGGTTTTACGTCTATTAACGTAACATTACGTAAGCAGTTTGGTTTATACGCAAACGTACGCCCTGTTAAATCATTTGTTGGTACTAAAGCACGTTACGATGATATCGATATCATTACTATTCGTGAAAATACCCAAGGTATGTACTCAGGTGTAGGCCAAGTAGTAAGCGAAGACGGTAACGAAGCAGAAGCTAAATCTATAATTACTCGCGAAGGCGCTGAGAAAATCATCACTTTTGCCTACGAGTTAGCAGTACGTGAAGGCCGTAAAAAAGTAACCGCAGTACACAAAGCAAATATCTTAAAATCTACCTCTGGCTTATTTTTAAAAGTTGCACGTGAAGTTGCTGAGCGTTACCCGCAAATTGAATCAACTGAAATGATTGTTGACGCAACATGTATGAAGCTAGTAATGACACCAGAAGAGTTTGACGTTGTAGTAACAACTAACTTATTTGGCGACATTTTATCTGATCTTTGTGCTGGTTTAGTTGGCGGTTTAGGTATGGCACCAGGTGCAAACATTGGTGAAGATGCTGCTATTTTTGAAGCCGTTCACGGTAGTGCACCAGATATTGCTGGCAAAAACCTAGCAAACCCTACTTCAGTAATTTTAGCGTCTATCCAAATGCTTGAGCACTTAGATATGGGCGACACGGCTGAGCGTATTCGTAGCGCTGTAGCTGATGTAATTAAATCTGGCGATCGCACAACACGTGATTTAGGCGGCAGCCACGGTACAACTGATTTCACTCAATCAGTAATCGACCGTTTATAATTTAACAAGGTTAATCTTGTTTTAAGCCTAAAAGCCAGCATATTGCTGGCTTTTTTGTATTTTAACCTTTGCTGATAACATCACTTGGCATAACTACGCTATTTATTTTAAATAGAGTTTTTAATGCAGCGAGCATCATATTTATACCACTGGTGTTAAGTTATTAGACATTTAATTCGATTGGTATTACTTCACAAAATCATTAAACTTTATTGCTGGTACGCCGGTAAAATCCACTTATCACTAATAGCACAATTAAATAACCTATTGCCCCACCACTTGATGACGATTCACTTTGCGCTTCTTGTACCGAGACTGTTAGCTCACTACTTATAACTTCATTGGTTTGACTGTCTGTGAGCACAAGTTTTACTGAATAACTACCTGCACCTTGGTAATTATGACTTGGGTTTTGCGTTGTACCTAGTGGGCTGCTATCGCCATAATCCCAGCTATATGTATAATTACCAGATCCACCTAATGGTGAGCTATTAAATTGTACCGCTAAGTTATTTGCCGTATGGCGTGTACTTAATTGCAGCGGTGCATTAACACTCAAAGCATGTTGTTGGCTAACACTTATCCCTTGCGTATCAGTTACTATTAACGCGAGGGTGTAATCTCCAGAGTAGCTAAATTGGTAATCTAGGTTTTCAGTTTGCGATACGGGTTCACCATCTATAAGCCAACTCATGTTGTAAGGAGCTTCTCCGCCAGTTACGATTGCTTGAGCAGATAAAGTCGCACCGTTTAACTGATACGTTAAATTTTCAATTTCTAGCGGCTTTGTGATGGTAATTTGTTTAGTTTGTGTTTGCGTAGTCGTTTCACCCATTGCCGAAAAGGTAACGCTATAGGTGCCGTAATCGGCATAGGTATGTGTAGGACTTAGCTCAGTACTCGATTGCCCATCACCAAAGTCCCATAAAAATGTATCTGTTGGGGTTAACTTTAAACCGGCTACATTAAAGCTAACGGTTGCCTCGTTTACTGTTGTGGTTATTTGTTGTAGCGCATCATAGCTAAGCAAAAGCTCTGCTGTTTCACTTTCAGGGTGTTGGCTGACTATTTCAAAGTTAAACCCTTGGGGAGTAAGCACCACACCTGATTCAGCCTGCTGCGTAAAGCTGTAATCAAAATGATCATTAAACTCACTAATGGCAGCCAAGTCTTGATCGCCTAAACCTGCACTTTGCTGATATAAACTAAATGCAGCATCACGTACTTGTATAGGTGTATCTGCAAGTGTGGTGCTACTTGTACCGCGATAAATTGGCTTTTGATCCGCATCAACCACTAAATTAAAACCACCCCCAGGGTGATCAGTTGTGTTGTTGTTATCAAATGCACTATTGCTATACCACAATAAAACTCCCGGTGAATATTGCTCTGCTTGTAAGCCGGCATCCACACCTCTGTGCGCACGTAGCTGTAAATAGTAGTGGGCTGGTTTAGCATAAATATAACTACTCACGCGGCTAAAACCATTTAACGCTAAGTTAATACTTGGCTGCTCTGCGTTATTTTGCCAAATCACAGTATTGTTGTTTGTTATTTTTAAATCATCGGCTACAAAACCATAATACTGTGTGTTTGTATCGGTAATATACTCAATACTTAGTGTAATGGTTTGTCCTGCATATTGTGTTAAATCAAACTCATGCATTAAAAAACCATTAGGTTGCTGCGCATCTGCATGTAAAAACGAATCACCAGTTATATACGGGCCTATATCGCCATAATAAGGATTTGTCTCGATTGTATAATTACCAGCTAAAGGAGTTTGATTTACCTTTACTTGTACAAGGTCATAATCGCGCTCAATACTGTAGTAAGCTAAAAAGCTAAGTGTCAGTGGTGTAGCCGCCTCAGGTAAGGTCACGGTTTGTGAGAGCGTGTGTGTTAGGTTGTTACCTGTACCAGAGTAAAATTGAAAATCACCTTCAACCGGGGTTTTAAATTTTTCTAGCTGCTGCGCAAGTGTCACTTTAATTTGGCTTTGTTGCTGAGAAAGTGAGCTAGTATAAACAAGTGATTGCTGAGGCTGGCTGTTCACTTCCTCCATGGTTAAATTAAGCTGGTTCACCCAATTGCCTTGGTATCTGTTTTGTAAATACTCAAGCCCTTGTGCACTAAACATAACGGGCTTTGAGCCCCGAGGCCCACCAGCCCAGCTACCAGTAGACATTATTGACCAAGACGATACAGGCTCACCCACAGTATTTGACTGTAAGTCGTACTCATCTGCTAAACCTAAGTCGTGACCAAATTCATGCGCAACGACACCTATGCTGGCATCTATTGGGTTTATCGTATAACCCGATAACTTAACGCTACTACCCGCAATACTGACAGGTTCACTGTTTTCATCAAATACGTAGTAGCGGTGAGACCAAATTGCATCAACGCCTAAATAGCCTCCACCGGATTCTTCACCAATACTGGAATGAAAAACCATAACATGGTCGATAATGCCGTTTGGCTCGTTGATAATGCCATCGCCGTCAATATCATCTAAATCTGTTAAATCATATTGCGTTAAATCAATATCAAATTGTGCAGTGGCTTTTTCGACTGCTTCTTTTATCAGTGCGGGGGCATTTATATCGCGTGTGTTACCTACGCGCTCACCATAGGTTTTTGCATTACTATCTGCCCTAACCCACCCATATACTTGCCCGCTAAAAGTTAAGCTAGCGCCTGATGCGTCGTAATAATAATCGTATACGCTGCTAAGCGTTTCATTATTAGGACCAACAAAGCCACCTTCATTAAAAAGCAATTGTTGGTAATGCTCCTTTGTATAATTTTCGTAATACATATCGGTATCATCATCAACTAGTTGATTGTCATCGTGCTTTAAATCAGGAAAATCAATTAAAATAGCCAGTACTTTAACCTCATTTAGCGCGATGCTAGGGCTAGCCGCACTTGCATATTGCAGCTGCTTATTGGCTTGCTTAGCGGTTAAGCGGGCTTTCATGGTAGAAACAGGTTTTAACTGCAAAGGGTTAAGCCGTGCAGTATTCGCTAAGTAGCTTTCAACCGTTGGCTTGTTAGTGGTTTGTTGGGTATCAGCGCGTTTATTTAACCAATACTCTATTCTTTGTTTGTTAATAATACCTGGGTCATGCGCGCTGGTATTTGCTGCGTTAAGATTTAGGCTGCAAAGGAATAAGCCAAGCCATATTATTTTTTTCACTGTATCTTCCCCAGATAAATTATTGCTCTATCATACCTAATATATGCATTAAGCACAGCGCTCAAATCACCTATTTACCCATTATGGCTACTCGCTAAAATTAGCATAATTTCTTCATATTTTTTATATAACTACAAATAGCGTGCAACTTTTTAGTATTAAAACAAATTAATTTGAAATTTTAATCCAAAACAGCTCTTTCAAGGTTGACATAAGCACGTAAAACCCTTAAAAATAACCCCATATAGAATTTTTAATCTAAAGCAGCATTTTGCTTTTTATAAAGTGACAATTATGAAAAAACAACTTCACCTTTTAATCGTACTCGTAGTGGTCTTAGTGATAAGCCCAGCGGGGATGTATTAAAAAGTGAAATTGCTTTTTAAAAACCCTCGCACTACGCGGGGGTTTTTTTATGCATAAACAGCGCACAGAGGAATGAGGATGAGCAAACAAGAATATAATGGTTCTGAACTAGTTGTTCAGGCATTAAAAGAGTTGAAGGTTAAGTATATTTTTGGCTACCCAGGTGGGTCGGTTTTAGATTTATACGATGCACTTTTTCAACAAGAAGACATTGAACATATTTTAGTGCGTCACGAACAAGCCGCAACCCATATGGCTGACGGTTATGCCCGTGCTACTGGCGAAGTTGGTGTTGTACTTGCTACCTCAGGCCCTGGCGCAACTAACTGTATTACAGGTATTGCCACCGCTTATATGGACTCAATTCCGATGGTGGTATTATCGGGGCAAGTACCTACTAGCTTAATTGGTGACGATGCATTCCAAGAAACCGACATTGTTGGCTGTTCTCGCCCGGTTGTAAAACATAGTTTTAACTGCAGAAGCGCTGAAGAAATTCCGGCTATTTTGGCAAAAGCGTTTTACATTGCAAGTACTGGCCGCCCAGGACCCGTTGTTGTTGAGCTACCAAAAGATATGCTTAACCCTGCTATTAAGTTTGAGTACAACTTCCCTAAAACAACAGAGCTTAGAACCTACAGCCCAAATACAAAGGGTCACTCTAAACAAATTCGCAAAGCGGTTACCGCAATTTTAGAAGCTAAAAAACTGGTTATATACTCAGGCGGCGGTATTATTTTATCTAACACATCTGAGCAATTAACCCGCTTAGTTGAATCGCTCAATGCACCTATCACTAATACATTAATGGGCTTAGGCGGTATTTCGGGTATTCACCCAAATTACGTGGGTATGCTGGGTATGCACGGCACGCTTGAAGCCAATAAAGCCATGGCAAATGCCGATGTAATTTTAGCACTGGGAGCGCGTTTTGATGACCGTGTAACCAATAATGTTAAAAAGTTTTGCCCTAATGCAACCATCGTTCACGTAGATGTAGACCCGACCTCTATTTCTAAAACGATTAAAGCACACATTCCGGTTGTGGGCTGTTTAGCCACTGTGATGGAGCAACTGCAAACCGGCATAGATAAAAGTAGCATTCAAATTGATCGCAGTGCACAAGAGGATTGGTGGCGACAAATTATTAGCTGGCGCGAGCAAAAGTGTCTAAGCTACAACACCGATGGCGATAAAATAAAGCCTCAAGCTGTTATAGAAGCAGTGTATAAAGCCACTAATGGTGACGCATATGTAAGCTCTGATGTGGGTCAGCACCAAATGTTTGCAGCGCAATATTATCCATTTAAAAACCCTCGCCAATGGATCAATTCAGGGGGCTTAGGCACCATGGGCTTTGGCTTACCAGCAGCTATGGGTGTTAAGCTTGCCTTTCCTGATAAAGAGTCAGTGTGTGTAACCGGCGATGGCTCAATCCAAATGAATATTCAAGAGCTATCAACATGCTTACAGTACAACTTGGCTGTAAAAGTGGTTTCACTAAATAACCGCTCATTAGGCATGGTACGCCAATGGCAAGATATGATTTACGGCGGTCGCCATTCATCTTCATATATGGATTCATTACCTGACTTTGTAAAACTTGTTGAAAGCTATGGCCATGTAGGCATAAAGGTAGATACTTTAGATGAGCTACAACCTGCTATAGATAAAGCCATGAGCATTAACGACCGTTTAGTATTTTTAGATATTAACGTTGATGAAAAAGAACATGTATACCCAATGCAAATTAAACTAGGTGGCATTGATGAGATGTGGTTACGTAAAGGAGTAAAAGCATAATGCGTCGTATATTATCTATTTTATTAGAAAATGAACCGGGAGCCTTATCTCGCATTGTTGGGCTTTTTTCACAGCGCGCCTACAACATAGATAGCTTAACAGTGGGTACAACTGATGATGAGTCACTGTCACGTATCACCATTACCACTATGGGTGATGATAGAATCGTTGAGCAAATTACCAAACAAGTTAATAAATTAGTTGATGTACTTAAAATTATTGATTTAACCGAAATGAGTCACATCGAACGTGAATTATTACTTGTTAAAGTATTTGCCCAAGACGAAACCACCCGTGCAGCGGTTACACGCGTGGTAGATGTGTTCCAAGGTGCTATTTTAGATATGGGACGCCAAAGCTACAGCTTACAACTGGTAAGCAGCACAGACAAAATAGAATCGTTTTTAGACACCCTACGCCATGAAACCGACATTATTGAAGTGGTGCGCTCTGGTGCTGTAGGGATCGGCCGTGGTGACAAAGCGTTAAAAGCGTAATTAATTAAAGCTTAAGCGTTTAATATTAAATCCCTGCTAAGCAATTAGCAGGGATTTTTTATGCTAAGCCTTGCCTTACAACGCTCTGCATTAATACCTAATTAGGCATGTGGAAATAAGCTTAACTTAGGTAAGCTCGCTACTTTAATACAGGCAAAAAAAAAGAGCTAAATAGCTCTTTTTTAAAAAATTCTGTAAAACGCCAATTAAGGGTTTACTTGGTCTTTAAGACCTTTACCTGCTTTAAAGCTTGGGATAGTTGCCGCTGCGATTTGGATCTCAGCACCCGTTTGTGGGTTACGGCCAGTACGTGCTGCACGTTCTTTAACTGAGAAAGTACCAAAACCTACTAATGCAACTGAATTACCTTCTTTTAAAGAAGAAGTTACAGCGCCAGTAAACGCGTCAAGTGCACGTGTAGCAGCAGCTTTAGAGATTTCTGCATCAGTAGCGATTTTTTCAACTAATTGAGCTTTATTCATTGTTAGATTCCTATTCGTTATTATTTTGCCTTCGCAAAACCTATCTTTATGCATTTTTAAGGAGTTAGCAACAGCAAATTGCATTTTTTGCTTAAATACTTCGAAAATGCGTAAAATTTTAATAATTCTCGGTAAAATACAGCGTGTTGGGTTAACTAAAACTTAATTTAAGTACACAAAAGGCACACTTTAAATAACACACTGCTCTATATTTTTTCGATAACTAAGGTCACTTCCCCAACCTCGACACCAAACTTAACAATAGACGTTCGGTTTATCAAGCGCGATTGTGTAACCAGGTACATCCAATCATCAAAATTCACCTCAAGCGTACTACCGTCATAGGGTAAGGCCACATTGTAGTTCCAATGAAACACACTGCCTGCGCTTTTACCGGTTGCAATGCCAAGTACATCATCAGCACGTCCCACTAAGCTATTATCGTCATTAAGGGTGACATACCAAATACGCTTTTGTGTTTCACCATCGTCATACACAAAGTCTTCCTCTATAACGCCCTCGTTACCTTCCCAGCGCGCATTCATAGTGACAACAAGTTTACGTGTGAGTTCGCCTTTATAATCTTGCACAACGCCGTATGCTTTCAAATCGCCACTAAAAAACGCTTTAAAATCAAATTCTGGGTTGCTGCTATTGTAGTGCTCTACTTTTGGCGCGGAGCAGCTCACTAAAAATAATGCGGCCATTAAAATACATAGCTGTTTAAATTTATTTATATTGCGCATGTTAAATCCCTAATAATTGTTTTCTAAGTACTGGCTCTGAGGTGTTTGGGCTTAGCCAAATAGCTAAAAACTGGTTGGCAAATTGCGAGTCACTAATTTCACCTAACTTTTTATCATTATGATAAAAAGTAGCCTGACCGCTTGGTGATGTTTGTAAGCTTAACGACTCGCCTTTTTTAATGTCTGGCCAAAGAGCGAGTAATTTATCAGCATACTTAGCTGATAAATCACTTTTACCTAAATGCTGCCATTGCTCTTTAGTGGCTTTAACAATGTCTTTTGCTGCAAAGTCTCGCAAATAGGTGAGCGTAAATTTAACGGGGTGCGCCCCCTGTTTGTAACTCCCTGAGCGGGTATATAACGTTGCATCGTAAACATCCCAAAATAAATATTCCATGCGCGCCTCGCCCACTTTTTTAAAGTCAGTTTGCTCTTCGCTAAAGCTCAATGGGGTAAAAAAAGTAGCCATAATCATTGCGGCCGTTATTGCACATATTTTTGCGGTGATATTCATACAAGCTCCTGTTATTGCTTGCTAAAATTTATAATCGCTTTAATTTTTTGGTTAATAATAAGAATTAATGTAAAGGCAGCAGCCCACAGTGCGCCGTACAGAAGCCAAAACATCCACACAGGTGAATAAATACTAAGCACGCCAAATTGAGCGCCTGAATAATAACTAATTGGCGCCAAGGCTAAGCACACTAAATAGCCTTGCCAAAGTTTTAGATTAGTAATAAACGCCATTGATGTGTTTAAGCAAAGCAATAATGCTGCCCATAGCAAGGCTAACCAAAGCGGAAAAGGGGATACTTTAAATTCCAAAAGGTTTAGCTGCACAGCAAGGTATTCACATAACAGCGCAATTGGTAAAGCTTTTACTAAAAGCAACGCGTCGAGCTTATGCTGCTTTGATAAAACAAACATAAGCACAACAATACCAGAGGTGTATAAAACAGATTGAGCTTCTAAAAACAGTGATAAAAACCACACTGTTTGAAAAAGCACAAAATTAATAATTAAGGGCAATTTCGTCATTTTGACTAGTAAAACGTGGTTTACGTGCCGTTAAATGAACGGTACTGGTTGCTCGCGTTCTAAAAGCGCCTTCGCAGTAAGCAAAGTAAAATAACCATAATCTGTAAAAACGCTCATCAAACTTGTCACTGTCTAAGGTGTGCCAGTTATCAATAAAGCGTGTGCGCCAATCGGCTAGTGTTCTAGCATAGTGCGCGCCTATGTCGCTTACAGTATGAATAACCATATCGGTATTGTTCTTAATTTGCTCGCTCATCTCATTAATTGAAGGCAAACAACCACCGGGGAAAATATACTGCTGAATAAAGTCAGAGTTTTTTAAATAATGTTGATAACGTTGATCGCCAATAGTGATCGCTTGGATAAGCATTGCACCGTCTTCTTTAAGCAAGCTATTACATTGCTTAAAAAAGCTTGGTAGGTATTCATGCCCTACTGCTTCTATCATCTCTATTGATACAAGCTTGTCGTATTGACCTTCTAATAAACGGTAATCAAGCTTGAGCAAAGTTATATTATTTTCAAGTCCTAACTGTTTAACCTTGTTTTCAACATAGGCATATTGCTCATCAGAAATCGTTGTTGTGGTCACATGGCAGTTGTAATGTGTGGCCGCGTAAATCGCAAACGCCCCCCAGCCTGTGCCAATTTCAATAACTGAATCGCCTTCGTTTATCTCTACCTGCTCACAAATTTGTTTCAGCTTATTTTGTTGAGCGTCCTCAAGAGAGGCGTCTTTTGATGGATAAACAGCGCAGGAGTAAAGCATTTCCTCGCTTAAAAATGACTCGTATAAATCGTTACCTAAATCGTAATGTGCAACGATATTCTTTTTCGACCCAGATTCTGAGTTGCTGTTTTTAAGATGGTTAAAACGGTGGGCTAGGCCACTAAAAAACGAGAATTTTTTTTCAAAAGCATCTAGTTGTTTTTGGTTTATGGCAAAAATTTCGATGAGTTTGGTCAAGTTATCACATGACCATTGCCCAAGAATATAAGACTCACCAGCACCCACACTGCCAGATAGCGCAAATGCTTTGTACATGGCAGTGTCGTTAACGGTAATCGTGGTTTTTAAGTCTGAATGTTGTTGACCGAATACTGTTGAGCGACTGTTTTCAACTAACACTATTTGGCCTGTTTCAATACTTGCAAAGGCTTTGGTGACTAGCTTTTTATATAAGTTTGTAAACCAACCTGTTTGCTCTTGGCAGTTTATACTCGAGACTTTTTCCATCTTAAACCCTTTATAATTGTATCGCTACCCGCAACTAAGCTTGTTTAACTATACTAAGGTTTTCCTGAATGACCTAAAAAAGGAACCCTTTTAATAAACAGCTTAAGTGCTTGCACATAAATACCTTTGAAAATAGATAAAGTCATCGCAGGAAATTTTTTTAATAATTTATTAATTTCTTGCTTCGTTAACTGACTTCGCTTTAATCGTAAAGACGCGTCGAATAACAACTCATCCCCACGTTTATTTTCTATATGAATTAATGTGTTATCGGCTGTATGTTGTACCTGCCAATGGTAGTCCATATCTAAATTCATAAAGGGTGATACGGAGAAAGCCTTCTTAAAGTTCACTTTTTTTTGTAAGGGCACCAAATAATAATGGCGCTCATTCCACGGCGTATTGCTTACCTCAGCAACCATATATTTAAAGTTATCGGTGCTATTACCGTAAAAGTAAAAATTTACAGGGCTAAAATAAATGCCCATACACCTAAGCTGGCCAAGCATATAAATATGCGAAAACGTTTCTTTAACACCTAGTTTTTCTATTTGGCACTGTGCACGTTCAATAATACTTAATGGCTCTGAGTTTGACTGTGTGTTTAAATAATCGGATTGATTAAAACGCAGTGCTTTAAACCCAAAAGTACCTAGCATAGGGTGAATGTTATTAAGCAATAACGGATTTTTTAAATCTACCCACATCATATAAAGCGGGTATTTAAACTGATGGTTTTTTACCGCAAAGCGCCTGTGCCTTACATCGCCTAAGTATACAGCGCTATTCAAATTCAACACCTAATTGCTTAGCAACATCTACCCCACTGCGAACACCATCTTCATGAAAACCGTTATACCAATAAGCACCACAAAAATAGCTATTATTTTGACCATCAACAGTGTGCTTGAGTTTTTGTGCGGCAATGGATGCTTCGTTAAAAACAGGGTGATGATAAGTAAACTCACGTAATATATTTGCTTTGTTAATCCCTTCTAAGTGATTAAGGGTTACACAAAATTGTGTATCTGAGTCTATACCTTGCAGTATATTCATTTGGTATGTAACAACCGCTGCTTTGTCGGTGTTTTCGTTTAGTAAGTAATTCCAGCTAGCCCAGGCGGCTTTTCTATCTGGCAGTAAACTGGTATCTGTATGCAGTACTACCGAGTTTTCGGTATAAGGGATTGCACCTAATACAGCCTGTTCTTGCTCAGTCGCATCACCAAGTAATGCAAGGGCTTGATCTGAGTGACACGCAAATACCACTTTATCAAATTCAGCTTGTTCGCCATTTTCAAGAGTAATAATTACTTTATTATATACACGCGTAACCGTCTCAATGTCGGTATTTAGTTTTATCCGCTCTGCAAAACCTTTAATAAGCGGCTTAATGTATTGCTTAGACCCACCAGGGATTACATACCACTGCGGCCTGTTTGTAACATCAAGTAAGCCATGGTTGTAAAAAAAGTTTACAAAAAACTCAACCCCTACATTTTGCATCTCTTTGATGCTGGTTGACCAAATTGCCGCCCCCATAGGTAAAATGTAATGGTATTTAAAAAAGTCATTAAAGCCGTGCGTATCTAATAACTGACCCAGCGTTTGATCTTTAGGGTAGTTTTGCTCGCTGTGCATTGCTTTACATAATTTATTAAACTTAACTATATCGCTCAACAAGCGCCAAAACTTAGGCCTAAATATATTTCTTTTTTGAGCAAATAAACTTGCAAAGGTGTGTCCGTTGTATTCAAAACCACTTGCTTGATTATGAACACTAAAGCTCATTTGTGTTTCTTGTCTGTCTACGCCAATGCGCGCGAGTAGTTTTTCAAAGTACGGGTAGGTGCGGTCATTAAATACGATAAAGCCCGTGTCTATTGCGCGTTTAACCCCAGCATCCGATATCTCTACTGTCGCGGTATGACCACCAATGTAATCGTTTTTTTCAAATACAGTAATATCGTAATGCTTATGCAGTAAATGAGCACAGGTTAAACCCGATACGCCAGAACCTATTATTGCTATTTTTTTCAACGGGCTAATCCTTTTGCTAAACGTAACCAAAGTGGTAACGGTAAAATACGTAATGCTTTTAAAATAAGCGTAAACCGATAAGGAAAATGAACTTCTTTACGGCGTTTATTGATCCCCTTAATCATATAATCGGCGGCCTCTGTTGCAGTAACAGCCATAGGCATTGGGAAATCGTTTTTATCAGTAAGGGGGGTTTTAACAAAACCAGGGTGCACCAACGTAACATCAACATCATTTAAGTCGATTGCTAAACTTTTCGCTAAATAGCTTACCCCGGCTTTAGATGCGCCATAAGCCTCAGAGCGTGGCAGAGGTAAATACGTAACGCTTGAGCTAACAAGTACAAGTTGTCCGCCCGCACTAATTTTTGGTAATAGTGCCTCTAGGCAGTAGCCCATCGCCAGCAGGTTTACTGAAATAACTCGCTCAAACAAAGCGCTGTCAAAGTTACGGGCATCATCTACATACTCACAGTTACCAGCGTTAAGAATAACCTTATCAAAAGCACTAAACCCAAGGGTTGCTTGCTTTATGTCTTTAAGGTCTGTGGCATCAAACTGACACGTTTTAATATTGGTGTGTTTTTCAAGCTCAGCTAACTTTTCAAGGTTTCTACCGCAAGCAATTACCGTGTTGCCTTGCTGTGCGTACTTTATTGCAAGCTGCTCGCCAATACCTGAGGTTGCACCTGTAATTAAAATATTCATCGCTACCCTGCTCGTTTATCTATGTAATTTATAACGCCACCCAAAATGGGAATATGCTTGTATAGCATTTCAGCTACATTAAAATAGTCGCGGTGGTTAATAATTTTACCTTCTTTAAAAACCAGCTTACTGTGCCCTTCTACCGATATAGTTTTGCCAGAAGCCAGTTTTGGGTGGGCGTAATGCATAGTCCAATACAAAAATGCTTTGTCATCACGCTCGTAGGTGTCGCTAATATCAAACTGACAATGCTTAACATTACTATATAGATTAGAAAAATATCGGGTAAGCTCGCTTAGCCCGTGTATTTCGTGCATTGGGTCTTTAAATTTAATTTGCTCGCTGTAAATATCATTAAGCAAATGCAGGTTTGATTTATCGAGTTGTTGATATATTTCTACAAATTTTGCTACCGGTAATGCTGTTTCCATATCACCCCTTAAATGCAGCTATTGCACGCTCGCGAGCTGCTTTATGATCTACGATTGACGGCCAGTAACATTGCTTATCAGCCCCTATTGACGCTAAATAAGCATGAGGAAAATGAATATGTTTATCTGGCACTTTTTCAAGCTCTGGTAAATATTTACGTATAAATTTACCATTAGGATCAAAGCGCTCACTTTGAGTGATAGGATTAAATACGCGAAAATAAGGCTGCGCGTCACAGCCAGTGCTTGCAGCCCACTGCCAACCGCCATTATTAGAGGCTAAATCGCCATCAATAAGGTGCTGCATAAAAAACTGCTCGCCTTCACGCCAATCAATTAATAAATGTTTGGTCAAAAAGCTGGCGACCACCATTCTTAAACGGTTATGCATCCAGCCGGTTTGAACTAACTGTCTCATCGCTGCATCAACGAGTGGGTAACCTGTTTTTCCCTCGCACCAGGCTTTAAACTCAGCCTCGTTTTTACGCCATTTAACGCCATTGTACTTTTCGTTAAAGTTATCACCACGAGAAAGCTTAGGAAATTGCGCAATTAAATGACGATAAAATTCGCGCCAAATAAGCTCGTTTACCCAAGTAAAAGTTTTACTTTTAGATGTTGTTAAAATATCTGGGTAGCGGTTTTGAATATTAACCAGTAACTGCTTAGGGCTTATAATACCCAGAGCTAGATAAGGGCTTAAACCCGATGTTCCTTTAATGCTGGGTATATCACGCTGATCGTCGTAGCTACTTAATTTGTCGCAAATAAAATTATCAACAATGGTTGCTAAGCTTTCATCATCAACTGGCCATTTTTCTGAGCTGCCATCACTTTTAATTGCCTGTGCGTTGTTATTTATCGGCTGTTTTTTTAAAGGCCACGGTAATAAGCTAAAGTGAGTATCTTGGTGTTGTTTAAGCCACTGTTTTTTAAATGGCGTAAACACTTTGTACATTTCGTTACTTTGGTTTTTAACACTGCCTACAGGCGCTATTACATCTCCCTCATAGAGGGTAAACGTAATATTTTTATCATCACACTTTGCAAGTATTTGCGCATCACGATTTACTTCATTTAACTCATACTCTTTATTAGCAATTACATGTTCTACTTGATGTTTATCGCAAAATGATAAAAGCGCACTTTCACAATCGTCAAAGTAAGGAGCGTCAAAAATATGCAGCTCTATTGCGTACTGTGCTAGCTGCTCGCGTATATAATTGAGGCGTCTTTTTAGTAAATCTATTTGAATGGGAGCGGCGTTGTGTTGTTGCCATTGCTTTTCGCAGATAAAAAAAATGGCCTGTTTAGCGCCATTATTTAGCGCTTCAATAAGCGCTTCGTTAGAAAAAAGGCGCAAATCGCGCCTAAACCAGAAAAGTGTATTCATTATATGCCGTAACGTAATTTTAGTTCATTAGGGTAAGGATTAAAAAACACCTGCTTTTCTAGGTATTCATTAGGGTGTACTTTCAGATGATGTTTTAACAAAGTAAGCGGTACGTACAAAGGCACTAAACCTTGACGGTATTCATCGATGGCATCGCGTAGCTCTTGCTTTTCAACCTTAGATAAGTCTTTTTTAAAGTAGCCCTGCAAGTGCATTAACGTGTTGCAGTTATTCCTACGTGATGCAGGCTTTTTAAGGCCGTTCATTAACCCAAGAATGTACTCATCTGCTAAAGCGTTAATATCATCACCTTTATAAGTACCAAGTAAATTACCTAAGTCGCGGTAAGCTTGATAATTATGAGCCATTAATAAGTACTTATATTGCGAATGAAACTGGGTAAGCTTATGCACTGTGAGCGGCTCAGAAGCTAATAACTGCCACTGTTTGTACGCGTACACGCGCATTACAAAGTTTTCGCGTAAATGCATGTCGTTTAAGCGGCCGTTTTCTTCACATGGCAGTAATGGATTGTGCTTCATTATTTGCTCAGCAAAAAAACCAACGCCTTCAGAGGTATTGCCGGTGCCCGCCTCGTTATAAATTTTAATTCTTTCCATACCGCAGCTTGGGCTTTTCGCACAAAAAACAAAACCACTTAGGTTTTTAGCTTGCTCTGTGGCTACTTTTTTACCGTATTCAGTTAGCTTAGGCCCAACATCGCCAGTGCCATCTGGGCGACACACTTTTATTGTATCGCCTACGCGTACTTGGCGTATGGTTGGCCTAGGAATAGGTAACCCTACGGCTACCTCTGGGCAAAAACGCGTGTACTCTACATGTTTTCCAAGTTCATCCATACAAAAGTTAGACTTTTTATGGCCTGTATCAAAACGTACTTTTTCGCCTGCTAAGCAGGCGCTAATACCTATTTTTATTGTGTCTGTTTGCATAAATTCTCTTAATAAATCAAGTTACCTATAGGATTAAGTAACTTACTGAGCCCTTTATTAAAATGTAGCGCACTACTGACTACTGTAAAGCATAAACAGCCATCTTTTGTAAGTGGGGTGTGCTGATGAGAGCCATCTTGCCAAATAAAGTCTCCTGGCACGTAACTGCCCTCTTCATCACTAAATTCACCATCAAGTAGCAAGGTTACTTCAAAACCAGTATGAGTATGCTCGGGGATTTCGCCCCCTGCGCCAATATGTAAAAGGCTTGAGCGCAATGGGCCATCATCAATAGCAACGCGAGAGCGAGCAAGCTTACCCACTTGCGTAAAACGGCCATGCGAAATGCGTGTTAAGGCGCGTGGTAATTCGTAGTTATGCTCATTAACTTGTACGGTTACCGGCTCAACTTCGTAAACTTCATCAATGCTAGCATCGGCGGTTATCAAATCTAGCAGGTCGGCGTCAAAATCTGGCGATTGTAAATCATTGCTTAAATTTAATGTATCAGGGGCGTATGACGCATCGCTAAATACATCCTTTGCATTAGCGGCTTCAAGTTTTGCCACTTTTGCTTGGCAAACTGGGCACATATCAACGTGTATAGATACCGCAACGCTTAACGATGCAGGTAACTGCGCTGAACAATATTGTGCTAGTAAAGATTCACTAGGGTGATGTTTAATCATGCTGATCTCCCATTTCATTACGTAATTTTTGCAAGGCTAAACGCAATCGTGATTTTACCGTGCCTACAGGAATATTTAATTGTTGAGCAAGTTGCTCTTGCGACATATCTTGGAAATAAACACCTCGGACGACCTCTCGCTGTGCGGTTGGTAGTTTGTCTAGGTAACGTTTAATTTGTTGATCTTCCAAGTGGTCGCTAAATTCGAGTGTTGTATCTTGAGATTCGTTAATAAGTGGCCAAATATCTTCGCTTATATTTTCTTCTTTATTACTTTTCATTTTACGAAGCATATCAAATGAGGCATTACGCATTACGGTATATACCCAAGTCGTCGCAGCCCCTTTTTCGCTGTGATACAAATGCGCTTTACGCCACACTGAGGTTAGTGTTTCTTGTACAAGCTCCATTGCTTGTGCCTCAGAGCCAAATTGCTTAATTCCAAAGCGTTTAATTTTTGGCGCAAAGTATTCAAATAAGTAAGCAAACGCTCTTTTGTCTCGCGAAGTAGCTACATCAAGCAGAGCTTGCATAAGCTCTGCACTTGGCGTTTCTGGCATGGCAGTATATTTACCTGTATTAGGTTCACAACGTGGTGAGGGTTGTTGACTTACCATAATAATTAATCCCGTGTATGCTTTTGTATATATCTATACGCCAAGCAATTAAACGCAGATCACATTATTTTAGGCAAATTCATTGTTAATCACAGTATGGAGGAAGTTTAGTAAGTTAGCAAAGTTACTTTCGAACGCAAGTTGCTGTTTTTTATCGATAGATATAGGTAACAGTTCAAGCCAGCGCGCAGCTACCCAGGCTAAATTATCAAACTTGGTTTGCCTATATAAACTAGAAAGCTCTTTATTGTTTAAAAATATGTCCTGCAAAGAATCAGACAAGCGTTGATTATCAGCCGAAATTTCACTGTGGGAGTCATTGTACCAATACGGCGTATTGCAATCGCTTAATAAGCCATGGCGCAATTCACTTTCATCTTGGTATACGTCATTTATTTGCACGCTTTTAGCAGCGTACACATCAATGAGTAGCATATTGCTAGGGTCTTGATCAAAGTCGATAATATCGACCAAACAGCCCTGAGCGCTAATATTAAATGGCGTGTCGTGCTGGTAGGTGCACAGTACAAAACCGACATTATTTTGTAGTGCGGTTTTTACCATGTTTAAATACCTAGGCTCAAATATACGCAAACGCGTATAGCCTTCTGGTAACACAAATATTGGTAATGGGAAAATCGCACGTTTCATAAAGTCTACTTCTTTAAATTACACTGCCTTTATTTACGTGCGCTTTTACTAAGTCGATCAGCTTACTCAAATCGAATTATTTACCTATAAATTAAAAGTTGATCCAACTTCCCATACTTTTTATTACTTGTACCATATAGTAAACACTAATCATGCTTACAACAGGCGCCAACATAAGTGCAAATAATCCTAATTCGTTACTCATCGTCTTATCCTTTTACACTTATTTAGCTTTAACTTGCGTAGTTACCGGCATTGAAGACTGCGTGGTAACGTCAGCTTGTTCTTGCGCTTGATTTACAAATTGCTCAAGTACTGCCTGGGCATCAAAACTAAGGCTCTGCGAAATTGATTGTTCAAGCTCTGCCGTTGCTTGATTAATATAGCTTGTTACGTTTTGCGTTATAATATCAGTTACATCTAGGTCCACTTCACTCGCATGTACTTGCGAAGAACCTAATACTAATAAACTTGCCATAGCGATTTTAATTGAATGTTTCATAATGGTATTCCTTGTTGTGTATATTGTTTAGACGCAATAACATAATCAAGGGTTGTGCCAACAGAAAAATAAAAATTAAATCATTGATATATAAAGACTATATTAAAAACCATACAGCAACGCAGTATTCAGGCTTGGTTAATTTAACTAACCTTTTTAATTTTTTGACTAACTATTAGTAAATATTTTTAGTTCACTATTTGCAGTTTAAAACAACGACTACCATTACTTTTTATTTTGCGTATCGGGTTTAACTTTTTTACCTAACCGATAAGCATCAACCATACTTAGTAACCAAATGACCACCATTAAAGGAAGATATTTATATTCCCCAAGCTGAGCACATTCACCTGATGGATTACGGGCGGCTTGTAAAATGCCTGAAGCCGTCATCGGAATTTTACCTGCTAAAATTTCATTTGCGCTACATTGCGCTATAGCCAAAATATCACCTAATGTCATAAACAAAAGTAGCGTAAATACACCTGCAAAAATACAGCCTATAAAATGCTTTTTAAGCGAAAAATGCCCTGCCCCAGGATACACAATGGCAGTAAGTAAAACGGCTTTGAGCTCTTTTTTCATGATAAACGTGCCTTAATTAATTGAGACTATACGACCACACTATACCCGATTAATTCCCTTTAAAATCAATAAAAGTACGGTGACAAATTTACAGTAATAATGCTGACATTGAAACATTGAGCGTACACCTGTACACTCAAGTTTAATTAATAAGTGGTAGGACTAGTATGACTATAGAGGCACCCTATTCTCGCAAAGAAGAAAAACTCAATGTATTAAGCCATGCACTGGGTATCTTTTTTGCTGTGTTTGTAATGTGGGATTTATTTAAACAAGCCACCAGCGTAAAAGCTTATATTAGCACCGCTGTATATGGGGCTAGTTTATTTGTATTGTTTTTATCATCCACACTTTATCACGCCAGTGTACAGCCAAAATTACGCGCTTTTTATAAAAAGTGCGATCACTGCGCTATTTACGTATTAATAGCGGGTACGTACACCCCATTTTTATTGCTATCTCTAAATGGATTGTGGTCTTGGGGGACACTGAGTTTTATTTGGGCAGTCGCGCTTGGTGGCGTTGCTTATAAAGTGCTGGTTAAAAATGGTAATAAAAAAGTTTCGCTGGCTACCTACTTACTTATGGGCTGGTTTGCCCTTGCGATTGTATACCCACTTTATTTAAATATTGATGTAAAAGCACTGTACTGGTTACTGGCCGGTGGCATTTTTTATAGCTTAGGAACATTATTTTATAGCGCTAAAAGCACTCAATTTAGCCACGCAATTTGGCACCTCTTTGTAATAGCTGGGTGTGTTTGCCACTACATTTCAATTACTAATTACGTGTATTAATACATGTAATTAGTAATTTACTGCCACGCACATAAACCTCAATAATTTGGCTACCCTTCTATATAAAAGTGCGATAAAAGCGCGTTGTAGTTTAGGCGATATCACCTAAGCCTTAATTAAAAACGCTGTTATTTACGGCTTTGACTATAAGCCATTCACTGTCCTTACTCACCTAATTAACTAGCTCGATAAATAGCGTGTAACATTTTCGGTACTCTTATCCATTTTTTACCCATTTTTTTCACTTACTCCTTTCCTAGTTTTAAAATTAATGCTTTAAAATAAGTAATATAGCTTCATATTGTAAAAATAACGCTATGGCATATCTATTGCTCCTTCAATATACATGGTCAGTAAAACCTTGGCCAAGCAAATACGTTAAAGGAGATACAAAGTGGGCGCATTTCAAGCTGACTCTACAATTGAGGCAAGTGCTAGATTAGTAAGTTGCTACTTATACTCAATATTTTACAACCACACTCACTTTTACGTCTATTCCCGCCAAGCAAAGACATAGGTAACACGCATTGCTGCGTTATCTACCATTAGGCTCTTTGCGATTACATGCAGTTAATCCAACTTAAACTTTACGTTAAAGGAGACGTTGATATGCCAACTAACCAATTTACGATGCAAGACCCTAGAAGCCAATATCAAATGGGACGGACCGAAAAAGACAGTGAACAACCAGACCCAGGCCTAGATGAAATTTTAAAACCTAAAGCAGATCACGGCGAAGATACCTATGTAGGTAGCGACAGATTAAAGGGTCGCAAGGCGTTGATCACCGGGGGCGACTCGGGCATTGGCAGAGCGGTTGCCATTGCATTTGCCAGAGAAGGTGCCGATGTAGTTATTAATTACTTAGCCAGCGAAGAAGCTGATGCGAAAGAAACACTCGATATATTAAAAGCCAGCGGTAACAAAGCATGGGGAATTGCAGGCGATATCTCTGATGAGAGTTTTTGTAACGACCTTGTGGCGCAAAGCGTTGAAAACTTAGGCTCAATCGACATATTAGTGAATAATGCGGGTAAGCAACAGTTTGTTGCAGAGTTAGACGATTTATCTACCGAGCAATTTTGCCAAACATATGCAACAAATGTATTTGCTATGTTTTGGATAACAAAAGCGGCGGTAAAACATATGCCACCGGGCGCTAGTATTATTAATACAACCTCTATCCAATGCTATCAACCCTCTGCTGGGCTTCTTGATTACGCATCGACTAAGGGCGCAATTACAAGCTTTACTAAAAGCTTAGCAAAAATGGTGATTGATAAAGGCATTAGGGTTAATGGGGTTGCTCCAGGGCCAATTTGGACCCCGCTTCAACAAAGTGGCGGCCAACCGGCTAAAAAATTGCCTGAATTTGGTGATAACGTACCATTAGGCAGACCAGGTCAGCCTGCTGAACTAGCACCCACCTATGTATACTTAGCATCGCAAGAGTCAAGTTACATTACCGCGGAAATAATGGGCGTGACAGGTGGGCAGCATCTACCTTAATCATGCTGGTTCACTCATATTAGTTAATCTTAGCTTATTGATTTTATAAAATAATAGCGGCGTATTTACGCCGCTACTTTTACCTAGCCTTTTTCAATTATACCTAAATAAGCCCCACTAAGGATTGGTGAGGCTCTGGTCAACAATACCTTAGACAGCATCTTAGCTTGGTACTAAAACCTGTGTTCATACAGCACTATTTAGCTCAGTGTAAGCACGAGCGTGCCTATTTAGACACGCATAAATTAACTGCATAAATAACTTAAGCCGATTAAGTGTTATCTTTTTTAGCACGTATACCGCGAATGAACTCTTCTAAATAAGGCGTAAATTCTAGCGCAAGTGCTATAAATAGCACCGTTGCCAAGTAAGTTATTGGTAAAGGAGAGGCTTTTAATTGCAGCGTAAAGTCAGGAGGAAAGCCCCCTGGAGTAAATAAAGCGGTAAATTGCTCCCAGTGGCGCGCAATAATTAATACCAAAGCTAATAGGGGTATCATTTCTAAAAAACTGTGTATATGCTGCTCTACCGGCCCTACCCTTCGCTTACTTACCGCATAAGTTACATCCCACATTGCTGTAAGCTCATGCAGAAAAAACAACACAATACAAATGGCAATAATCAAACTATTAACTTCAAAAATTAAAACGAGGATTAACGGAATGCCCACTTCGGCAAACATTAATAAATGAATAAATGACTCTTTAGCACCGCTGGTTGTAGAAATATTACTACGTCGATGACAAAACCAATCAGCAATACCAGCAGCAAGCCAAACAGGGATCACAAAATACATCAAAATCAATAAAGTTGGGTCAGTCATAGTTTGTTAGTCCTTAATATTTGGTTTTAATAACCCCAATGCTTAAAACTAAACACTTACACTTCATCAGCTGGATTATTCATCACTAGCGATGTGAAAAACCGTATTTTTCAAATAATTTATCAGTCACTTTTAAGATGGCTTGAGGATTACTTACGTTTTTACGCTTTTACCTTTTGTAAATGAGATACCATTTTTAAACGCGCCCTTGAGCGAGCATTTGGTATGCTCAATATCTATTTACAACTAATAAGTAGTTCAAGTGTTATGCCAAATCTCGACGCTTAATTGATTTAATGCCATTTTAGCTAATAGGTAGGTGTAGAGGTGTTTTTTACTTTGCCGAATATATTTTTGTTGTGTAAGAAATAGAAAATATATCGCTTATCATTGTAAGTTTTTCATTCACAAAGCTAGATAAGAAGGTTGTGTTAAAGGCTGAATAACCCTATTTGTTGTAGATTTACGATAGCTAAAACAAAAAAGTAAGCCGCACACTTGTAATAAAGCAGCCTTTAAAAGCTTTTTTACGATAATACGTTCACTACAGCCATCTACACTCGCGCATATTTACTTTGTCGTTTTTAAAGCTAACCCCTTCTAATAATAGCTTTTGGCGCTGCTCTTGGTATTTATCACTGCCTGCAGGAAATGATATTTTACCTTGGCTATTTACTACTCTGTGCCACGGTATAACAGAATCATCTGGCATTTGCTTTAAAAGGCGCCCTACTAAGCGTGAATTTTGCGGATAACCGGCAAGCGTTGCTACTTGCCCGTAACTTGCTACAAAACCTGCAGGTATATTTGCAATAATGGTGTAGATTAGGGTTTCTTTATCAATATCAGCGGTCATTAACGTACGCCTCACTGAGTACTTTAAATTGCTCCCAAATAGAGCGCGCAACAGGGCCATGGTGTATTGCATCACGCCTAAATGCACGTACTTCTATACCAAACTCATCTTCTCTGTCGTTTATCTGTATTTGCTGCAACAGCCCGGCTTCTATTTCAGGGGCGCAATAGTCTATGTTCATCATTGCCCAGCCGGCACCAGCAAGCAAAAACGACTTTAAATTGGTTACATCGTCAATCTTCATTAAGGCAGAGCCTTTTGAGTAAGAAAGCTTGTCGCTGTCTATGCTTAAGTCACTTTCAAACATGGCCAAACACGGGTAATTTTGTAGCTCGTTAAAGGTCATGTACTTAGGAAACGCTTTAGTAGATGCAATAATTCCAATGTTTAATTTACCAATAGGTAGGCTCTCTAAGTGCCCTGTTGCATGAAATAAGTCAAACCAGGGGCCTATGCCTAACTCCACTTGCCCACTATTTACTTGCTCTAAAGAGACAAAGCGTTTGCCACTGGTTAAATTAAACTCTGTACGCTTAAATAGTCTAAAAGTATTACTTATGATCTCGTTATAACTGTCTTTTTGACAAATTTGCTCATAGCAAATTCGATATTGTGGCTCGTTACCCAGTGCAAGCTCTTTAGCAAGCTGAGCTAGCTCATCATTTGCATGCAATAATTGTTGTGCTTCGCGATGAAAAACACGCCCTTTTTCAGTTAACTGTAATCGGTACTTACTTCTATCGAGTAGTTCAAAGCCAATTTTTGCCTCTAAGTTTTTAATTGCTAAGGTAAGCGCAGGCTGAGTTTTATGTAATTTAAGCGCCGCGCCACTTAAACTTGCACTTTGTACAATGGCATCTAAAATTTGTAATTGATTCAGCTTCATACTGCGCTCAACATGATCATAAATAAAACTTATTATGTTTCTAAAATTTAATGAATTTTATTTTATATGGTTGCGGCGTATCCTGCACTTAATTATTTTGCCCATCATTGCCACGGAGAAGACATGAAACTCTTTCGTCTATGTATACTTACTACGACTTTACTTACCTTAATGGCCTGTTCAGAGCCAGAAAAGCAAGTAAAAGAAGAGCCCATTAGGCCTGTAAAGTTATTCAATATAGGACATGATTCGCAAACAAATGTGCGCAGTTTTCCTGCTGAAGTGGTTGCTAACCAAGGCTCGTACTTAGCATTTAGAGTCAATGGTGAACTGGTAGAGTTTCCGGTATTAGCAGGTGAAGAAGTTGAAAAAGGACAACTTTTAGCAAAGCTTGACCCAGAAGACTTTCAATTACAATACGATGATAGAAAAGCCCGTTATGAGCTTGCTAAATCACAACTTAGCCGCATTGAACAATTACTTGAAAAAAGAATCGCGAGTCAATCAGAGTACGATGAAGCATTAGCCAATATGCAAGTGGCAGAGTCTGCCTTTAAAATTGCCGAAACCAACCTAGAATACAGCGAACTGCGCGCCCCATTTGCAGGGACTGTAGCCAAAGTATTTGTTAAAAACTTTGAAAACATTCAAGCCAAGCAAAACATTTTACGCCTAGAAACCCGCGATTTAATGGATGTAGAAATCCAAGTTCCTGAAAAAATAATAGCGCGCATTAAAAAAGGCAGCGACTACCACCCTACCGTTGTGTTTGACGGTTATGATAACAAAGAGTACACCCTTGATTTAAAAGAGTGGGATACGCAGGCCGATCCTACTACGCTTACCTACAAAGTTGTTTTTTCGCTACCAGTGCCTAAAGACTTTAACCTACTTGCAGGGATGACAGGGCGTGTATTTATCGATTTATCAAAAGTAACCAGCTCGCAAGTGGCTTACACTATTTTGCCGGTTGAGTCGGTTTTTTCTGAAGCTAAAGAAAGCGTGTCAGATAACGCCTATGTGTGGATATATAACCCAGAAACCGGTGTTGTTAATAAACAAGCCGTTAAAGTAGGCCAAGTACACCGCGACGGTATTGAAGTCCTAAGCGGTATTAAAGAAGGCCAAATTGTCGTTTCTGCTGGCGTACACTCATTAGATGAAGGCATGAAAGTACGTCCATGGAATAAAGAGCGAGGCTTATAATTATGAGCTTTGCGCAACTCTCCATAGAGAAAAAAGTAATTAGCTGGATGTTTGCACTACTGCTGTTAATTGGCGGGAGTGTGTCGTACTTTGATTTAGGCCAACTAGAAGACCCAGAGTTTACGCTTAAAACCGCCATGGTTATTACTATGTATCCGGGTGCATCGCCACAACAAGTAGAGGAAGAAGTCACCTTCCCTATCGAAAATGCGATTCAGCAACTCCCCTACGTAGATTATGTGACCTCTATTTCATCAAATGGTAAGTCGCAAATATCGGTAGAAATGAAAAGCACCTACCGAAAAGAGCAGCTGCGCCAAATTTGGGATGAAATGCGCCGCAAAATTAACGATTTAGCGCCTTCACTCCCGAGTGGCGTTTACCCAAGCACCATTTTAGATGACTTTGGTGATGTATACGGCGTTATGTATGCGGTTACCGGCGATGGCTACTCTTATGATGAACTTAAAGATTACACCGATTACTTAAAGCGTGAACTCGTACTCGTTAAAGGTGTGAGTAAAGTGACCATTGCTGGTGAGCAACAGCCTCAAGTAATGGTTGAAGTGTCTACCCGTAAATTAGCGCAGCTCGGTATTGCCCCAAGCCATATTTTTGGTTTACTGCAATCGCAAAATACAGTCTCTAACGCAGGTAAAATTAGAGTGGGTGATGAGTCTATACGCTTTCACCCAACCGGCGAATTTAAAGATGTTAAAGAGCTCGAAACCCTACTTATATCAAAACCCGGTGCTAGCGAGCTTATTTACTTAGGTGATGTAGCCAAAGTATTTAGAGAATACGCAGAAGTACCCAGCAATGTTATTCGCTACAACTCAGAACAAGCGCTTTTAATTGGCGTTTCGTTTATGAATAGCGTGAACGTAGTAGATGTAGGTAAACGTATTGACGAGCACTTAGCAGAGCTTGAATACCAGCGCCCACATGGCATACATGTTGAATCGGTATATAACCAACCTAAAGAAGTAGAAAAATCGGTAGATGGCTTTATTGTCAGCCTAGTAGAGGCGATTGCCATTGTAATCGTGGTACTGCTTATATTTATGGGGTTAAAAAGTGGTATTTTAATTGGCGGTATTTTATTACTCACCGTTTTAGGCACCTTTATATTTATGAAGTTGTTCGCCATAGACCTACAACGTATTTCTCTGGGTGCGCTTATTATTGCCCTTGGTATGCTGGTAGATAACGCCATAGTAGTAACCGAAGGCATATTAATAAATTTAAAGCGTGGCCAAACTAAGTTAAAAGCTGCAGTTAATATTGTAGAGCAAACTAAATGGCCGCTACTAGGCGCTACAGTTATTGGTATTACTGCGTTTGCCCCTATTGGCTTAAGCTCTGATGCGACCGGTGAATTTGCGGGTAGCTTATTTTGGGTATTGTTTATATCGCTTTTACTAAGCTGGATCACCGCCATTACGCTTACGCCATTTTTTGCAAATTTAATGTTTAAACAAGATGAATTTAAAAAAGCTAAAAATGCTGAGGGCGAAGAGGAAGATGACGACCCATACCAAGGCTTTATTTTTACCGGCTATAAAGCACTTTTAGATGTGTCTATGCATTACCGTAAAACCACACTTGTACTTATGGTCGTGCTACTTTGCTCGGCTGTGGTTGGTTTTGGTGCGGTTAAACAATCGTTTTTCCCCGCCTCTAACACGCCTATGTTTTATGTAGATTACTGGCAGCAACAAGGCTCCGACATAAGAGCAACGCTAGAGGGAATTAAAAAGCTTGAAAACTACCTTCAAAAAGAAGAGCTAGTTGAAGAAATAACTAGTACTACAGGCCAAGGTGCTCCACGCTTTATGCTTACTTATGCACCGCAAAAGTCGTATTCGTCATACGGGCAGCTCATTATTAGAGTAAAAAACCGCGAGGCGGTGGCTGTAGTAATGCAAAAAGTGCGTGAATACTCGCAAAATACACCGCTTTCAGCTGAGCTTAAAATTAAGCCTATGGAAATTGGCCCCTCAACCGATGCTAAAATTGAAGCACGCTTTACAGGCCCCGATCCGGTAATACTGAGACGATTAGCCGCCCAGGCAGAAGAAGTTATCGCACTAGACGACGGCGCTTATAATATTCGTGATGATTGGCGCGCACGCACTAAAATGATTCGCCCACAATTTAACGAACAAAAAGCGCGCCGCTTAGGTATTAGTAAGTCAGACCTTGATGATGTTCTGCTTACTAGCCTTTCGGGCAAGCAAGTGGGTGTATATCGTGATGGTACGCAACTTCTGCCAATTATTGCTCGCTCACCGGCAAATGAGCGCCTAAATGTAGAAAGCGTTCACGATTTACAAATATACAGCCCTGTACTGGGTGTATTTGTGCCAGTAACACAGGTGGTTGACGAATTTGTGGTTGAATGGGAAGACAGCCTAATTATGCGCCGCGACCGAAAGCGCACAATAACGGTAATGGCCGATCACAACGTATTAGGCGATGAAACTGCCGCTAAGTTATTTGCACGCGTGCGCGGACCCGTAGAAGCAATAGAGCTACCGCGTGGCTATAAATTAGAATGGGGCGGCGAGTATGAGTCGTCATCGGATGCACAAGCCGCTATATTTGGTTCATTACCGCTGGGTTATTTAGCGATGTTTGCGGTAACCGTACTGCTGTTCAATTCACTTAAACAGCCTTTAGTTATTTGGGCTACAGTGCCACTTGCCATTATTGGTGTGAGTGCGGGCATGTTAATAATGAATGCGCCATTTAGCTTTATGGCACTACTTGGATTACTAAGTTTAAGCGGGATGCTGATTAAAAACGGCATAGTGTTGGTCGATCAAATAAATCTTGAGCTTCGCGATGGTAAATCGCCTTATCAAGCTGTGTTTGAATCTGGCGTTAGCCGTGTACGCCCTGTAGCCATGGCGGCTATTACCACCATTTTAGGTATGATCCCGCTGTTGTTTGACGTGTTCTTCCAGTCAATGGCGGTAACTATTATGTTTGGTTTAGGTTTTGCAACCATACTCACGCTTATTGTAGTGCCTGTGCTTTATACTGTTGTATTTAGAATAGACTACGAGCCTAGAAAGTAATTTAAAAGCCTTAAAGGACATTTAAAACGCAGCTTACCTCACAGTAGCTGCGTTTTTTATTATTTAAACCGAGGTTAAAGATGGACTTAATAAACTAGGTTGTATTTGTATTCTCTTTGGCTATTTTAGCTTTATAACCGACGAAAATGGCAATGTAGATTTAAACAACTACCGTTTCACGGGCGGTATTGCACTGGTAATAACAGGCATGTTTGACGGTACTTACGATTTAATTAAACGACTGCGCTCTAAAAACAGCGTATCTGCATTAGCCATTTATTTAGGGCTTTTTTTACTTTATATTGGCGTTGTGTTTTATAAATAACCCCTCAAATGACAGCAAAACAACTTTTTAGAATAATAATTACCGCTAGTTTACTATTCCCACCCCTATTTTTTATTGCTTGGGATGAAAATCTCGATCCCCCCTTTATTGCCAATACCGCTTATGATTTTTTAACACATAAGCTGCTTCCTGTTTTGTCAGTAATAATTAGTATTGCAGGGGGGATGTACGGATACAAAAAGTACAACGCATGCATAACATTTAAATCAAATTTTAAAGACTACTTAGAGGATGATGGGAAGCTTAGGGGCTGGCTGGGTATTTTGTTTATACCGGTTTTGGTTTATTTATGGCTGTGGGCTAGTTTTTGTATTTCAGTAAAGTTATGGACGTATTATTATAGCGACAATAGCTGGCAGCAAGAGTACCAGCTACTGGCTGTAGAGGCGTGTCCGAGTGATTACGAATACAGCTGCGCAAAACTGGTTGTGCTTGATTTACAAACTTACAGAAAGCGCTCTTTTAGGTGGTATTTAGATAAACCAGCATTAAAGCGGCTAAAAAATGAGAAAATAAACATCGTGGGCGTTAAAAGCCCACTAGGTAACGTCGTGCATCAAATACAATGGTAAGTGCGCACGCTATTTTTTTAAACTTAATGTGCCAGATGAACGCGCTTTACCGTTTGCTGGCTTTTTGTTGTTTGCGCTTTTGCTATCGCCTTGCGTATTTTTACTAGCTCCGCCTTTACCTACATAGGTGGTGGAGCGCTTTTGAAAAGGGGTGTTACTTCTTTGAGTGCGAGTGCCTCGCTCATTATTAAAGGCACGTGGGTTTTCCCCCTGAAAATCACGCTTTTTAGGCTCGCCTTTGTTATTGGCATTTTGCTTATTGGTATCAACCGAATGCTCTTGCGTTTTACCCGAATCGGCAATGGAGTCATTAATTTGCGCCATTTCTACGTCGGTTAAATGTCGCCACTGGCCTACTTTTAAGCCCTTTAACGTTACATTCATAATGCGGGTACGTTTAAGGGTTACAACTTCATAACCTAGGTATTCACACATACGGCGAATTTGGCGGTTTAAACCCTGCGTAAGCACAATTTTGAATTCTTGCGGAGCTGTTTGCGTCACTTTACATTTTTTTGTAACGGTATCTAAAATAGGAATACCGTTGGCCATTTTGCTCACAAATTGGCGATTGAGTGGTTTATCAACTGTCACCACGTATTCTTTTTCGTGGTTATTACCCGCTCGCAAAATTTTATTAACGATATCGCCTTCGTTAGTTAAAAAAATCAATCCTTCTGAAGGTCTATCTAAACGGCCGATAGGAAATATACGGGTGGGATAATTAACGGCTTTGACAATATTACTTTGAATTTTACTCTCGGTGGTACAGGTAATACCCACTGGCTTATTATACGCTATGTACACGCGTTTTGGTTTTTCGCGCAGCGGTTTTCCATCTACTAAAACAGTATCGGTATCAGCCACTTTTACGCCCATTTCAGGCGTATTACCATTAACTGTTACACGACCTTGCTCAATATATTTATCGGCTTCACGGCGTGAACAAAAACCTGTTTCACTAATAAATTTATTTAAACGTTTTAATTCGGTCATGGCACTGAATGGTCCTAATTTTAAAGGCGACTAGTGTAAACCACACGCCATTATTTTTCGCCCCTAATTTAAACCTTTACGCATTAATTTTTGCAATTTTTGCTTGAGTTAACCTGCGCCAAACATATTCCAGTGGCCCTTGCTCATAATAGCGACAATATAAAGCTGTAAACAATAGCTGCACGCTAACTAGCCCAGTCGCGACTATCCAATAGTCTATTCGGTTAAAACTTAATACCCACTGCGGATACAACACTTTATAAAGCAACAGCTGCATAAGTGTTTGGCATATATATAAGGTAAAAGCTAAGCGCCCCGTCTGCTGAATAAGCTGGCCCACATGAGCACGGTTATTACAAAATTTAACGATGAGATGAATATAAAATACAGCCATGAACAATGCGGCAAAGGTATTTATAAACTCTTGTATGGCGAACCCTGCTCCTCCTGTAAACTTTGACGCATAAAGCCTCATGCCTGAAAAAATAAAGGCGCCAGCTATGCAAACAATAAGGTGCGGCTTAGTTAAACCTTTACTAAAAACCTCATTTTTATATAAATATATGCCAATCAGCATTAGCCCTACGCACAGCCACATGATCATGATAGGAACAGCTACCAGCATTAATACATTCATACCTAGGTTACTCAAAAAGTAATCGACGTAATGCGGGCTATATAAATCGATATACTGTGCTGAATCACGATAAACGACCTCATCAGGCGCACTAAAAAGCACCAACCCCGTGGCTACACAACCAATTAAAAGAAACTCCCCTGCCCTTTTTACAAGCAGTTGGTCATTACTTTGTAAATATTTTAGGGCAAACCAGCCAGATACACCGTACAAAAATAAAATGTCGCCAGCCCAAAGTAAAAAACCATGTACCAAACCAAAAATGATAAGCCAATGCAATCGCGCTTTTAAAGGCGCTGTTGATTTAACTTTTTGCCATTGAATATAAAGCCCTGCACCAAACAGTAAGCTAAACAGCGTTCTAAATCGGCCATCAACAAAAAAAGTACTCACAGCATGGATAAGGGTGTCGCTAAAAGGCGGGGTAGATAAAGGAATATAGCTATAATCCATTAAGCCAAACGCATAGCCATTCATATACACTAAGCAAAGCACGGCAATGCCGCGAATAAAGTCCATATTATAATTTCGCATAATGAGCGGTTACTGTCCTCTAACTATTATTTTTATAATTATCTGCCCAATCTACGGCTTGATTATATAACCCTGGCAGCACATCACTTTTAACATTAAGTAATATAACGGCTTTTTCTAATGTCCACCAGCTTCCTGTTTCGTACGCTTGTACTACATTTAAAATATAATATAGGGTGTTTTTTTCGTTTAATAATGCCGCTTTAATATCATCAGGAAAAGGTAACTTTTCGACTAATAAACTCATAGGTTGATCGAGTATCGCATCTAGTAACGAAAACAAGCCGGTTAAAAACGCCTCACCCGCCAACGATTTAGACACCTGCTTTGCTATTAGCTCACAAAAGCGTGCTCTAACTACACACACTTGCATTAGTTCTGCAGGCTTTTTACCCGCGGTGTGTGCGGTAACAATTAAACTAACAAACTTTTTTAAACGCTCATGCCCTAAATACACTAACGCCTGCTTAATAGATGATATTTTACTCTGAATAGGAAAAACACCGCTGTTAATTAGCCGCATAAGCTTATAAGCCAAGGCCGCATCGGCTTCAAATAACGCACTAATTTGCTTTATATCTGGGCTTGGTTTCATTACTTGCGCGTAAATAGCCACAACTAACGCATAGTTATAATCAATGTCTTGCTGTTCGTGCATTGTGGGCTTGGCAAAAAAGTAGCCTTGAAAGTAATCAAACCCCATTTTATGTGCTTGGTGATAATCGGCTTGGGTTTCAATTTTTTCTGCTAATATTTTTATTTTTTTATGCTGTTTTAGTTTTTCTACAATCTCAGCAATATCTGATAAAGGCGTTTGCGCAATATCAAACTTTACTAGCTTAATAAACTTTAAAAATCGCTCCCATTGCTCGTTATAAACAAAGTCATCTAATGCGAGTTTATAGTTTTTATGAAAAAGCTCTCTGCAAAGCTGATAGTTATCGTCGGTGGGTTCAATGGTTTCTAGCAGCTCAATGACCACATCTTTGCAGGGTAAAAAGTCACATAAATTGTGCTTTAAAGAGTCTGGGCCTATATTTATCAGTGCCGTTTTACCTGAGGTGATGTGGCGTGTGCCTAAATTAAGCTGGTTTTCCATTATTAGGCGAGCAGTTGCTTGACCTTCTTCTATATCGGGAAAAAAGTTTTCAGCACTATTACGAAATAAAAGCTCGTAAGCAACTACATTTTGCTTACGATTGAATATTGCTTGCCTTGCAACAAATACAGACACATTACCTACTTCTTATTTATATACTCAAACTAAGTAATTAATAGCGTAAATAGGTATAAATGTCACTTCTACTGCGTTTAATTTTAATGATTTAGCAATACATGCTTGAAATATAATCAGCAGCGACCGTTTCCCACGAAAAACGTGCTCCTTTAGCATTAGCTGTAATGTTACTCCATTGCTTAGGATTTTGCTGTTTTAGCGTAAGGGTTTCAGTCAAGCATGTCATTAACCCATCAACTTGTTCATTCAACGAGCCGCCAGAAAATGAAAAGCCATTGTTGTTATGGCTTACGGTGTCTTTTAAACCGCCAACACTGTGTACTAAACAAGGTTGCCCTGCGCGCATAGCAAGCATTTGACTAATTCCGCATGGCTCAAACGAGCTTGGCATTAAAAATAAATCCCCAAGCTCATATAGGCTATCGCCAATACCTTGCCCATAACCTTTTAAAAACAATAAGTTTGCATTGCGTGCCATGGCCTTGGTAAAAATGCTTTCAAGGGCTTTGTCACCAGAGCCTAAAATAATAAGACGACCTTTAAAACGGTTAATTATTTCACACACGTTATCAAGCGCTAATGCATTACCGTATTGTTGGCAAAGTAATAACACCTTTTGCTCGGTCAGCCTGCCAACACTTGTTACGAGGGGCCCATCTATTGGCGTGTTTTTAAACTGCAGCATGCGCTGATGCGCCACATAGTAGCTCGTTTCAAGCTGCTCATGTTTTGCCATCCAGTTAAATAAAGTATGTTCAATACGCTCATACAAGAGCGATAAAGTAACCTGCTCAGGGTTTTTCTCAGGGTATTCACAGCCATTTAATATTCCCACCACCTTGCCTTGAGCCGATTTATTTTGTAAATCAAGCTCTAAGCCTTCTCCACCAAAAAAACCTTGCTGATAATTACTCGGCTTTAGTACCTCGGTACTGTAAGTAGGTGAGACTAAATGAACTTTATCTGCCAAATTTATAGCACTGCGCATAGGATTAAAACAGTGTGGGTAACGAGGGTCACACAAATGTTGCCCGTTATAACCTAACGAAGGAAACCAAGCCTCTAAACTCGAGTCGTCGTGTTTAAAAGGCCTGATCCCTTGCAGTGCTAAATTATGAACTGTATAGGCAATATGTAAATTAGCGAGGGTATCGTAGCGTTTATCAAATTTTAATAATACGGCGACACACGCGCTATGCCAATCATGTAGATGCAGTGCTTGAGGGCGCGTTATTAAACCCTGTAGCAGCGCTTCACATAGAGCTGCACTAAATAATGCATATTTTGTTGCATCAGTAGCAAAAGGTCGCCCGGGTTCGTCATTGCAATACACCGAACCCGATTGGCTAAACAATGGGTGCGAAATAACAAATTGATTAATGTGTGTGTTGTCATCACTTATTTTAAATAAAGATAATACCTGTGGCTGCGCTCTAAATATAACAGTGACATCACCTATATATTCACGTTGCAGTTGCTCAAACCCATAATCAGGAATAACAACATCTACGCTCACGCCTTGTGCTGCTAGTGCTTTTGGGGCATCTCTGACTACATCTGCTACCCCGCCCACTTTAGCGTTTGGTAAAGCATCGTTTTCTGCGGCAACCATTAATACATGCATTTATTTACTACTTCCTTAACCTTTGTTATTCGCATCCGATTTTAAGCGAACTTTTTATTTTCGTGTGCTTGACGTTCAAGCTTTTTAGCAAGTTCCGTGAGCATATCACGGGTGACTAATACGATGCCTTTTTTAGACACCCTAAAGCCATTTTCTTCATCGGCTTTTCTATCGTAGCCAATTTCAAGCCCTGCGGGTATTTCACAGCTTCGATCAATTATGGCTCGCTTAATTTTACAATGACGATTAATGAGAGCCCCGGGTAAAATAACCGATTGCTCTATTTCGCAAAATGAACGCACGTGCACGTTTGAAAACAGCAGTGATTTTCTAACCACTGAGCCCGATACAATACACCCTCCCGATACCGTAGAGTCTACCGCCATACCTCGTCTATCTTCATCATCGAAAATAAACTTAGCCGGTGGCAACTGCTCTTGGTAAGTCCAAATAGGCCAGGTTGGATCGTATAAATCTAGCTGTGGCTCGGGCATTACCAATTCCATATTGGCTTCCCAAAACGAGTCTAACGTTCCTACATCACGCCAATAAGGTTGCCCTTCTTGCATGGGATCTCTAAACGGAAACGCATACACACTGTGCTCTTCTATAATTGCCGGAATAATATCGTGCCCAAAGTCGCGGCCAGAACCTTCATTTTCAGCATCTTTTTTTAGCTGCTCAAATAAAAACTCAGTATTAAACACATAGTTGCCCATAGAGGCTAAGCAGGTACCTGGCTTACCAGGGACAGAGCTGGGGATCGAAGGCTTTTCATCGAAGCGACATACCCGATTTTTTTCATCAACGGTCATTACCCCAAAGGTATCTGCAGCCTCTTCAACAGGTACTTCAAGGCAACATACAGTCATGTCGGCGCCTTTTTGCACATGCTCGGCTAATAGAGCGCCGTAATCCATTCGATAAACGTGATCGCCTGACAAAATCATCACATATTTTGGCAGTTCGTGGCGAATAATATCCATGTTTTGAAAAACCGCATCGGCAGTTCCACAATACCACTCATCACCATTACGCTGAGATGCGGGTAAAATTTCAACCGACTCCCCCAGCTCCTTTTTAAAATGGCCCCAGGCGCGATTAACATGGCGAATCAAAGAGTGCGATTTATACTGTGTGGCTATGCCTACACGCCTCACACCCGAATTGATACAATTTGATAATGGAAAATCGATAATACGGTGCTTACCGCCAAAATAAACAGCGGGCTTTGCGCGCCAATCTGTCAATTCGTGTAAGCGTGAGCCGCGTCCACCAGCCAGTATTAACGCGTACGTATCTCGGGTTAAGCTACTTATGTAACGATTTGCATAACTAGGCATAATACTCTCTCCGTTTAGTCTGTGCTCTTAGTGGCATGGCTCGTAGTTGCGTGTAAGTCTGTTTCACTAATAGTTAGGGGGGGTTAGGTGCCAAATATCTTCACTGTATTGGCTTATGGTTCTATCGCTTGAAAATATGCCGCTTGCGGCCGTATTTAAAATACTCATTTGCGTCCAATGCGTTTGGTCTTTATACGCAGCCTCTACCTGCTTTTGCGCTGCCACATAGCTTTCAAAGTCATGTGCAACCAACCACGGATCGTGAGGGCTTTTAATAGCATTTATAATGTCGTCAAATAAATTAGGCTCAAACAGGTTAAATTGCCCGCTTTCGAGTAACTGCATTACATGGCTTAGGTCGCTGTTTTGCTCTATTAAATGTGAAGGGTTATATCGCGATTTAATATCATCAATTTGATGAGCCTGCGCACCAAACAAAAAGAAGTTATCAGCGCCAACAGCGTCTCTAATTTCAATATTCGCCCCATCTAACGTACCAATAGTAAGCGCACCATTCATCATAAACTTCATGTTACCAGTGCCTGATGCTTCTTTACCTGCGGTCGATACTTGCTCTGATAAATCGGTTGCAGGGCAAATAGTTTCCATTGCGGTTACATTATAATTTGGCAAAAACGCAACTCGTAAATAAGGCGCTGCAAGTGGGTCTTTATTAATAACCTCAGCTACGTTATTAATTAACTTAATTATTTTTTTAGCCATGTAATAACCAGGGGCAGCTTTACCCCCTAAAAGCACACAACGAGGTACTAAGTTTGTAGTATCGCCCCGGCGTATACGGTCATATAAATGAATAACATGAAGTACATTTAATAACTGGCGTTTGTATTCGTGAATACGTTTAACTTGTACGTCAAACATCATCTCTACATCAAAATCAACACCACAGCGCTCTTTCACCAAATCGACGAGACGTTGTTTGTTTTCGCGTTTAACATTTTGCCATTGCTGATGAAATGCGGTGTCGTCGAAGTAGCGGCGTAATTGGCTTATATCTGCAAAATCGCTAACCCATTTTGAGCCAATTTTTTCTGTAATTAAATGACTCAAGGCCGGGTTGCAGTGTGCTAACCAACGCCTTGGGGTAACCCCGTTGGTTTTATTATTAAACTTGTTAGGCCAAAGCTCATAAAAGGTTTTAAATAGCCCTTCTTTTAAAAGTTGGGTATGTAGCGCGGCCACACCATTTACCGAATAGCTGCCCACAATTGCTAAATAAGCCATGCGTATTTGCGGCACGTCGCCTTCTTCAATTAACGAAAGCGCACGCTGCTTACTTGCATCGCCTGGCCAATGCTGAGCCACTTGCGCTAAAAAGCGAGCGTTTATTTCATAAATAATTTCTAAAATTCGCGGCAATAGTTTTGCAAAAAGCGGCACTGACCATTTTTCTAATGCCTCTGGCAATAGCGTGTGGTTAGTGTAAGCCATTGTGCTGGTTGTAATTTCCCAAGCGTTATCCCAATCAAGCTCGTAGTCATCAACTAAAATGCGCATTAACTCTGCCACGGCAATACTTGGATGCGTATCATTTAATTGAAACACATGATGTGCAGCAAAGTCACTAAAGTCTTCGCCGTATTGTTCAACCCATTGCGATACAATATCTTGAATACTCGCTGATGATAAAAAGTACTGTTGACGTAATCTAAGCTCTTTACCATTTTCACTGCTGTCATTTGGGTAAAGCACCATTGTGATTTGTTCTGCTAGGTTTTTTTGCGCTACCGCTTCTGAATAACTCCCCGCATTAAACTCGGTTAAATTAAATTCGTCGGTCGCTTCTGATTTCCATAGCCTTAGCGTATTAACAATGTCGTTTTTATAACCAGGAATAGGCACATCATATGGCACAGCTAATACGTCGTGACAACCAACCCATTGACGGTGTTCGCGCCCATGTTTGTCGGTATAACTTTGTACGTGCCCAAAAAACTTCACTCGTTGTGATTGCTCAGGCGCGGCAAGCTCCCACGGGTGCCCCTCACGAAGCCAGTTATCGGGTTGCTCAACCTGGTGGCCATTTTTTAATGATTGGTTAAACATACCGTATTCGTAGCGAATACCGTAACCAACCACGGGAAGCGCAAGGCTTGCACAACTATCTAAAAAGCAGGCAGCTAAACGCCCAAGGCCACCATTACCTAGCCCTGCATCGTGCTCTGCCTGGGCTACGGTTTCAATTGTGGTGCAATACTCTTGCAGTGCACTGGAGACTTGTTCGTCTAAGTCGAGATTTAAAATTGCATTACCAAGTGCTCTACCCATTAAAAATTCTAGCGATAGGTAAGCGGTTTTACGGCGTTTTTCTTGCTTGATTTGTTGTTTGGTTTCTCTGCAACGTGCAACCAGCCGATCTCTGATTGTCAGCGCAAGCGCATGATATAAATACAGTTGCGACTCACCCACTTTGTCACGCCCTAAACTGTAATAAAAGTGCCGAGTTAAATCATCTTTTAAAGTGCTTTCATCAATTACAGGGCCTTCTTGCCACCCTTTTACCACACACACATTTTCGTCTTGCTTAGACATGACCATCGTCCTCTAAATTTGCACTAAAAACCCAGCTGCTTTGTGCTGAAATTTCGACTATTGCATCCTCTTTACTACTCACCGATGCGTTATGTACACTTGATAAAACCATCTCCCATTGCGCCGCGATAGGCGATGGGGGTAACTTACAAAAAACTGTTTTTTTACTCGCATTTAAAATGATTAATAAGGCGTATTTATTTTGCTTATCTAACAAGCTATACATTAAAAACTGGCGCTGTGGCTCGTGCCAATGCTCGTTGGTCATTTTTACGCCTTGCTCGGTAAACCATTTAACCGTAAAGCGCTCGTCAATATCTTCTGAAAACACACTGTGTTTAAACGCACTGTGACCACGCCTTATTTTTAGTGCATCGTCAATAAATCGGGTTAGTGAATGATTTAGCTGTGAGTCTTTCCATGCCAACCAGCTGGTGCGGTTATTTTGACAATACGCATTATTATTGCCCCCTTGCGAGTGACCCATTTCACTGCCTGAGGCAATCATAGGCACCCCTTTTGAGAGTATTAGCGTAAGTAAAAAGTTCTTTTGTTGCTGCCGCCTTAGGGCAATAATTTTGGCATCATTAGTAAACCCTTCAACACCACAATTGGTGGAATGATTAGCGCTGTGGCCATCGCGATTTTGCTCGCCATTCGCTTCATTATGTTTATGCTCATAACTCACCAAATCGGCAAGCGTAAAACCATCATGGCTGGTAATAAAATTAATACTGTTTAGCGGCCCGCGCTGGCTGTGCTCAAAAATATCAAATGAGCCATGAATACGTTTTGCTACATTTGCAATAACGCCTTCTTCGCTTTGCCAAAATCGGCGTATGACATCTCTGTATTGGTCATTCCACTCTCGCCAAGGTGCAGCAAAAGCCCCTAGCTGATAGCCACCTGGCCCTATATCCCAGGGCTCACTAATAAGCTTTACACGACTCAATACAGGGTCTTGTTCAATGGCTTGAAAAAACGCATGGGCGCTATTAAAACCATGGGCATTTCGGCCTAAAATGGTGGCTAAATCAAACCTAAATCCGTCTACTCCCATTACTTGCACCCAATAACGTAAGCTATCAAGTACCAGCTTTAAGGTTTTAGGATGATCAATATTAATGGTGTTACCGCAGCCGGTATCGTTTATATACACCTGAGGCTTATCAGCCACCGTTCGGTAATAAGCTAGGTTATCTAGCCCTCTGAGAGATAAAATCGGCCCATCGGCGCCCGCTTCTGCGGTGTGGTTATAAACCACATCTAAAATAACCTCTATATCCGCTTTATGAAGCTCGCTAACCATGCGCTTAAATTCGTTAATGTCATCATCAACTAAATAATCTTTATGCGGAGTAAAAAAGTTGAGTGTGTTGTAGCCCCAATAATTTTGCAGCCCTTTTGCCGTTAAAAACTGCTCACTTATAAAAGCATGTACAGGGAGCAGCTCTAGTGCGGTGACCCCTAAATTATGCAAATGCTCAATAAAGCTAGGGTGGCTTAAGCCTAAAAACTTACCTTGTAAATTTTTAGGGATATTAGGGTGTCGGCACGTGGCGCCTTTTACATGGCACTCATAAACAACGGTATTAGACCAGCTATGGTTTGGCTTTTTGTGTTTATAAGGCTGGCTATTAACAACCCGTGATTTAGGTATATCAATGGCATTATTAACGGTGCTTTTCGTGCCAATAGGCATTTGCCCATAGTGGCGCTCACTCCATGTGAATTCGCCAAATAAGTCTTTTGCATAAGGGTCAATCAGCAACTTGTGCTCGTTAAACAGCAGGCCTTTTTCAGGACTGTACTCCCCTTCTACGCGATACCCATATAATGCGCCTTCGGCTAATGGCGCTACATGGGCTGTCCATATACCGCCTTCGTTGATATGCATGGTTACTTTTAATATTTCAGAGTGCCCACTTTTATCAAATAAGCACACATAAGCTTGTGTTGCTTTAGGTGCGTACAAGCTAAAGTTAACGCCGCCACTGCTAATAGTTGCGCCAAGTGGATGTGGTTGCCCATGTGAAACCTCAAATCGATTACTCATCTTCAACCTTTTGTAAATAAATACTCGTTAACCCGCCCATTGCAATTTTAATGCTATGCGAAAAGCCATGAGCGCTTGCCTTAACGCTACTAACCGTGGCGTTTTTGTTTGCTGTTACTTTAATACCTGAGCCAAAAAAAGCGTCATCATCGGTGTTTAAAATAACCTTATATTTACCCGCTGCGGGTACCCCAATTTCATACTCTTGATAAGAAACAGGCGTAAAGTTTGCTACTACTACAATAAAGTCGTGGGCATTTTTAGCATAACGTACAAAACTAAATATACTTTGCTCATTATTGTTGTTATCTATCCATTCAAAACCCGCAGGGCTTGAGTCCAGTTCATACAGTGCAGGCGACTTTTTATAAACAGTATTAAGCGCTTGTACAGTGTTTTGTATACCGCGGTGGCTTTTATGCTCTAGCAAATGCCAATCAATAGAATGATTGTGATCCCACTCTTTTCGCTGTGCTATTTCGCCGCCCATAAACAGCAGCTTTTTGCCTGGGTGCGCCCACATAAATGCGTAATACGCACGTAGATTGGCAAATTTTTGCCAATCATCACCAGGCATTTTTTCAATTAATGAGCCTTTACCATGTACAACTTCGTCATGACTTAGCGGTAAAATATAATTTTCACTAAATGCGTACACCATAGAAAACGTCATTTCGTGATGATGATGCTGCCTATAAAGCGGGTCATGTTGCATGTAATGAAGGCTGTCGTTCATCCACCCCATATTCCATTTGTAGCCAAAACCTAAGCCATTGTGATCAACACTTTGAGTGACTCCCGGCCACGCGGTCGACTCTTCAGCCACCATCATAATGCCCTGATTATTTTTATAACTACGCAAATTTACCTGCTTTAAGCACTCAATAGCGCCTAGGTTTTCTCGCCCACCATAACAATTGGCAACCCATTCACCTTCTTTGCGGCTGTAATCTAAATAAAGCATTGAAGCCACCGCATCTACGCGCAGTCCATCAAGGCTAAATTGCTCTAGCCAATACATCGCATTAGAGATTAAAAAGCTTTTAACCTCTGGGCGGTCGTAATTATAAATATAGGTATTCCAATCAGGATGAAAGCCCTGTCGAATATCGGCATGTTCAAATAAATGCGTGCCGTCAAAGTGGTGTAAACCATGCGGATCACTAGGAAAATGCCCAGGCACCCAATCAAGTAGCACGCCTAAGTTTGCTTTGTGACACTGCTGAACAAAGTATTTAAAACTGCTGTAATCACCAAAGCGACTAGTTGGTGCAAATAAACCCACCGGCTGGTAACCCCAAGAGCCATCAAACGGGTATTCACTTATTGGCATTAATTGAATATGCGTAAAGCCCATTTCAAGCGTGTAATTAACAAGTTTGTCGGCAAGTTCGCTATAGCTTAAATAGCGGTTTTCTTCAGCCCTTTGCCATGACCCTAAGTGCACTTCGTAAATACTTATGGGCGCGTCTATATGGTTACGCTTTTGACGATTTTTAAGCTCGCTATCACTGAGCGAAATAGGCGTTGCTTGCTGTTGTAACACACTGGCCGTACCCGGAGCTTGCTGCATTTTAAAGGCAAACGGATCTGCTTTTTCAAGCACATCGCCTTGCTGTGTCACAATAGAAAATTTATAACAGGTATCGGGCTGAAGCCCTGCGATAAAAAGCTCCCATACACCACACGCAGGATGAAAGCGCATATAATGACGATTAGCTTGCCAAAGGTTAAATTCGCCAATAACAGATACACTGGCTGCATTAGGCGCCCACACACAAAAACGCACTCCATCAACCCCTTGTTGATTAATAAAGTGTGCGCCTAAATGTTTATATGCATGCTCTAAACTGCCTTCGTTAAATAAATACATTGCATCTGTATCTAGGCTGCTTACAAAGCTATATTCATCGTAAAAACATAATGCTGAGTTTGCATATTCAACGTTGCACTTATAAGGCTGGGAGGGCATTTCGTTGCTTGTTGCAATAAATAAATCGCTACTGTTATAACGCTTAGCAATAACTTTTTTATCATTAATAATAATATTTACATTTTTAGCCGCGGGTAAATACACGCGTATTTCGTAGCCATTTTTATAAGCATGTGCCCCTAAAAAACTAAAAGGGTCTTTAAATCTGCCGCCTTGAAGTGCAGTTACCTGTGCGTCGTAATGGGTCTGTAATGAATCCTTTGGTGCGGTACTACTCATATCCTTTCCTTATTGAATTAACTGCAGCCAAAGTACTGGCATTATTTTTAAAAATAGCGTTGCTTGAATGAGTTAAAACACGGCGCCAATTTGGGTATTCGGTATTAGTACCGGGTATATTCACCGGATACGTTTGTTTATCTAAATCATCAAGCTGAAGTGCAAATAAACGGGTCTCACTGTGTGCAAGTGCTTTGGCAAGTTCACCGTAAACGCACATAGCATCGCTAGTTTCGCTAAGTTGCTCTGCGCTATGTAACTGTATAAAACGCAGTAATCGTTGTTTTTCTTGTTGTCTTTCGTGCAATTGCTGTTGGTACTGCTGATCATCAATAAGCTGATACTGACGTTTAATATCTAAATCATCTGTTTGCCACCAGCCGCAAAATGGCGGTACGTCATGATTCGCTATCATAATTAAACAATGCTTAGGTAATTCTTGTAACGGTAAAAACTCGCCATCATGTTGTTTTTCAAAATAAAATAAGCTATTTGAATAAATACCACTTACAGCAAGTGCGTGTTTTACCTCGGGCGGGACTATGCCTAAGTCTTCACCTATTACTATGCACTGATTAAGGTGAGACTCTATTTTTAAAATAGCCAATAAGTGCTCGAAAGGGTAATAAACATAACAGCCATCTTGTGTATGGTTATTTTCAAAGCACCACCATAAGCGCCTTAGTGCCATAACGTGATCAATGCGCAAACCGCCAACGCCTTGCATGTTTGCGCTAATAAGTGAGCGATAAAAGGCAAAGTGATCATTTTTTAATTGTTGCGGGTTAAGCGCAGGCAGCCCCCAATTTTGCCCTGCTTGCGCCCAAGGGTCTGGCGGCGCGCCAATATTGGCATTATCACTAAAAAGTGATTGCTGTGATTGATACTCAACGCCATCTCCTGCACAACCAACAGCAAGGTCATTAATTAAACCTATTGCCATGCCTTTATTTAAACAGTGCTGCTGACAATGGCTTAATTGTAATTTAGCCTGCCATTGTAGGTAGTAATCAAAGGTAGGGTTAGCTGAATTTAGCGTAGTTAGGGTCTGGGCGTTTTGTTTGCAAAACTGGGCAAACTCATCGCGTCGTGAAGCGCTGGCATGTGCTTCAAAATGACTAAATAGCGCTTTAAATAATGTATATTTAACTGCGCTTACTTTTTCATAATTTATAAACTGTTCATTGCTGTTAAAAAGCGCTTTTACCTCATCACTGTGTAACAAAGCATCTAATTGTGGATTGTTTTTAGCATCAGCTGATAGTTCAACACAAATGTACAAAGGATTTAATAACGCACGGCTATTAGGGCTATAGGGACTGGCTCGCTCACTTTGCTGTGCAAACAGTAAATGTAACGGATTGAGTAATATGTAGTCCATGTGCTGCTGAGCACATAAATCACATAGCTCTAGTAAATCATTAAAATCCCCTACACCTAGGCCTGCTTTGTTTTTAACTGTGTACAACTGCAGCGAAAGCCCAGTGCGCTTAGTATCATCTACTTGAAAAACTTTTTCTGGGGTGGCCCACAATTGAATCTCTTTGCTTTGCTCCCCTACACTAACCAGCGCCTGATGATAACCTACCGGAATAGCCCCTAACGGCACTGCTACTTCAATATAACGCACGCCATGTACATAGTAATCGCCAGTGATGGCCAAATTATGTAAATTAGCACGCTCATAGGTAACGTTTAACTTTGGCAACGTTATCGCAACAGGTAAATCACGTTGACGCTCATCTATGCGAATATAAAAAAGGTTATCAGTTAAATTCACTAAGCTGGTATCGGGTGCTAACTCTAACCAAGGCGCAACATCTAATTGATAATTAAGCTGTGCTATTTGGTGTTCATCTTCGGTATTTACACCACAACATTGTAAGGCACGTTTGCGCGTGTCTTCGCTAAATATAACCTGCTCGCCCGTGTATTTAGTAAACTCATAACCGATACCGTGCAGATAAAACAACTGCGAAAGTGCGTCCATTTACTCGCCTTAATTTATGCGTTGAGTGTTCACTATGCTATTTTCTGTGCCAAATGTATTAGGTAGGTAGTCATCTGCTTGGTGGTCGTTATCCCAAATATCACCATTAATTAAATAACGAAAATGAAACTGCTGATCAACTGGCAAGCGTTGCTTACATTTAAATACCCCTTCTTTTTTATTAAGCTTCATAGGCACCGGCTGCCAATCGGTAAATTCGCCAAGTAAACTTACTTGCTCTGCATCAGGGTGGGTAAACTCAAAGGTAACTTCAGCTTCATTTTTTGTTTTGAAAAAACGTTTATTCAACATAGTAGGCTCCAACTAAACCAAAATGGGTACTTAATCTTTGCCACAGGGCCGATACAACACTTTAAAGGGCGATGTGGGGTGTATTTAAACATCATTAAACGCGGGTAATTTAAACAAATTTTTATTTACGCATTATTACAGTGCAAAAAAGTTTTTAGCTGCACATATAAGGTGCGATTACGATAAAAATTTTCGCTTATTAATGACAAACTAATGTACAGCAAGTATTAAACCAACTTAATCATTTTTCATTATTAATATATTGAGCAAAAAATCGTATAAAGGTTCACACTGACCTATAAAATTCTTTCGTTATCAGTGTGCTTAAGTAATAATACACAGCATCTTACGTCTCTGAAATACCAAAAATTTCATGTTGAAAAAAAGCATTTTATTTACTACGGTAATTGTATTTATTGCACTTGCCTCCTTTGTAAGCCTTTCTATACATACCCTTTATAGTAAAAAGCAATTATCAGTAGACCCTAAATTAAAAGAAATTTCAGGCATTGAGTTTGATAAAAAAAAGCGTTTGTGGGCGATTAATGATGGCGGTGACGACCCAAAACTTTATCGCCTGGGCGAAGATGGCGCTATTGAAAAAGAAATCCTTGTTACGAATGCTAAAAATATAGACTGGGAAGACATGACGCAAAATAAATTTGGTCATTTTTTCTTAGGTGATTTTGGCAATAATAAAAACGACAGAAAGTGGTTAACTATCTATAAAATAGAAAACCCAATAGATATAAAAACAGAGACCACCGAAGCCGAAATTATTAAGTTTACCTATCCTGAAATGGACGGCACTCCCATTACGCCTAACAAACGCAACTTTGATTTAGAAGCCTTTGTAGAATACAAACGCCATTTATATTTATTTACCAAAAATAGAACCGAACCTTTCGATGGCATAACCAATGTTTATAAAGTGGGCGATCATGCAGCCAATTTTGATGCTCAGTTAATTGATTCATTTAAAACATGCACAACTTTAGAAAAACTCTGTTGGATTACATCCGCTGCTCTTAGCCCTGACAGGACTAAACTTGTATTACTTGATTCTACAAGCATTTGGCTGTTCGAAAACTTTAAAGGCGACAAGTTTTTTTCTGGTGACGTGTCTCGAATCGATTTAGGTATTGTTACGCAAAAAGAAGCGATCACCTTTTATGACGATAATACGCTTATTTTTACCGATGAAGAATTTAAAGGGCTGGTAGGAGGAAATGCTTACGTTATTAAATTAAACGAAGCACAAAAAACCGTTATCAGACAAGCGCCAAAGGCTCTGTAAATAAATAGTTATACAATATTTACACAAAATTTTGCTATACACGCGGGCTTTAATAAGACGCTGCTCACGCTATTAATTTAATGCGTTGTTATTAAATGAGTGCAGCGCTTTTTCTACATCAACTCCCAAAATAATAACGCCAATATGATCGCCCTTGGCATTTTTTATCGGTAGACTTAATTGCACCTGAAAATGATGTGTTGAAGCATCATATTCAACACTGTCAAAGCGATATGCTAAAGACTGCTGGTATACGAGGCTAAATTTATTCTCATCCCCTTGCCAATAATCACTGGTGATTTTGCTTATAGCCACATTTTTGCCTTGCTTATCAGTCACTATAGTTTCGGTAATTATGCCTTTGAACTGCCTTTGCCATTGTTTTAAATATAATGAAGCATCAGTAAATAGCATATTTTTAGCTAAATCATGTTGATGTGTTTTAACTTCTTTTATCCAATGCTCGTCAGCGAGTTTAAGCGCTTTGTTAGTCAGCTTTATATGGTTACTTTGCGCCACGGCATCGATAATTATGGGCTGTGAAATTAACGCCTTTATTGGCTCTAACAACGTATTTAGTATTTGTACTTGTTCACCCTGTGATAAATAAAACGGTGCAGGGGCACATTGAGGAATCGTTTCGTCGAATTTTTCTAAAAAAGAAGGGTGCGAATTAATAAGCTTATTAGCAGCAAAAACACCTAAAGGCACATAACGATAAAATGAGCGCGGGTAGGCAGATGCGTCAATACCTAAGTGATCGGCAGCATTATTAAAATCATCTAAATCAAGTAATACTTTGTCTACTCTATGATGGTGAAGTACGTTTACTATTTCTTCTAGCGAGTTTACTTCAAGCAGCGAGGTAATATTTTGCGTTTTAAACCAATTAGCCTGATAACTGCCATGGACCACGCCATAACGTAATTTTTTGGGGTCTTTATTAACGCTATCGGGATGAGTAAACCAGTACCAATTTTCTAGGTAAATAGGTGATGACAACTTACCATACTGGCTCATCTCAGAGGTTAAATGCGTTGTAAAATACCCATCTAACCTATCTTGTTTTACCTCGCGACGAGCCCTCAGCCAAGGTAACGATTGCAACTCAAATGGCATATCCATATTGTGTAAAATACATTGCACTTGGTTAACCGCATTATCTGGTGTTGTAAGCGATACATTGGTACCAAATTTTAAGGGTTCAGTTAAAGTTAAAAGTGCTAAAAATAACGTTGGGGGCATAATCCATTGCTAAATAATTGTGTTAATTACAATTAGTATAGTAAGGCTTTGCCAAAATATCTAACTTCGATAAAATTAAATATTAAGTTAAATCAATAGGTAACCATTCGCTTCAGTAACACTTAACTTTAACGCTTAAATTTTGTTTCTAAAATCACTGACGATGTTGTGCGCTCTACCCCATCTAAATTACCTATATCATCAAGTAAATGGCTTAGCTTTTCTAAGTTTTGCGCTTGCACTACAGCAATTAAATCGAACTCCCCACTTATGGCATAAAGCTGAGAAATAGCATCAATCTGTTTAAGTTCTAAATTGGTTTTAGTGGTGAGTTTTTGCATCACCTTTATAGATACATGAGCCGAGACCATACTGGTCAAATAGTCTTCACCGTAGTCTACGCTATAGCCTTTTATAACTCCTGTTTCTTCAAGTTTTAACATACGGCTTTGCACGGTAGAGCGCGATAAATTAAGCATGCGTGCCAAGTCAGAAATACTGGCTCTTGCATTGGTTTTTAAAATTGAAAGTAGCTTTTCGTCTTGTGAAGTTATCATATTGCTTATTAATTTCGTTATTTTGACTTTTATTGTAATCATTTTTCACAAAATAGCACTGCAAATTTAACCTACAACCTTCGATAATAGTGCTTAATAACAAAAATTACCTAGCTGAGAAAACGCTAACGTTTTTATTTTGCTAATCTTTATTCAATATTCACAATTTTTAGGTGTACATAATGCAAGTAACAAGAGACTTATTTAACGATGTAATGGTGCCAAACTACAATCCGTCGGCAGTTATTCCTGTGCGCGGCGAAGGCTCACGTGTGTGGGATCAAAATAACAATGAGTTTATTGATTTTGCAGGCGGTATTGCCGTTAATTGTTTAGGCCACTGTCACCCAGCGCTTGTATCTGCTTTAAAAGAGCAAGGCGAGAAAATTTGGCACTTATCAAATGTAATGACTAATGAGCCAGCCCTGCGTTTAGCACAAAAAATGGTTGAAGCGACATTTGCTGATAAAGTGTATTTTGCAAACTCAGGCGCAGAAGCCAACGAAGCGGCTCTTAAGCTTGCTCGTCGTTTTGCACTTGACGAACACGGCGAAGAAAAATCGCAAATTATTGCCTTTAATAAAGGGTTTCACGGCCGTACATTTTTTACTGTAACGGTGGGCGGACAAGCTGCTTACTCTGATGGCTTTGGCCCTAAACCTGGCGACATTATGCATTGTGATTATAACGATATTGCAGCATTTGAAGCACTTATCAGTGATAAAACATGTGCCGTAATGATGGAGCCACTACAAGGTGAAGGCGGCATTATTTCACCAACAGATGAATTTGCTAAAAAAGTACGCGAGTTATGTACCAAGCACAATGCACTGCTAATTTTTGATGAAGTACAAACAGGCGTTGGCCGCACTGGCGATTTATACGCTTACGAAGGTTTAGGTGTAGTGCCCGATATTTTAACGACAGCTAAAGCTTTAGGCGGTGGTTTTCCTATTGGCGCTATGATCACTCGTACTCATATCGCAGAGCACTTAAAAGTTGGTACGCACGGCTCTACGTACGGTGGTAACCCACTAGCTTGTGCAGTAGCAGAAGCTGCATTTGACACCGTAAACACACCGGATTTACTCAACGGCGTTAAAGAGCGTGAACAACTATTTCGCGATGGTTTAAATGCAATAAACGAAAAATACAACGTATTTAGTGAAGTACGTGGTAAAGGTTTACTTATTGGTGCGGTATTAAACGATAAATTTGAAGGCCGTGCACGTGACTTTTTAGTTGCCAGTGCTAACAATGGTTTAATGAACCTTGTTGCAGGCATGAATGTTATTCGTTTTACCCCTTCTTTAGTTATTCCATTTGAAGATATTAAAGAAGGCCTAGCACGCTTTGAAAAAGCAGTAAGCGACGTAGTAAACGGCTAATTTAATTAAGCGCGCCTTAGGGCGCGCTGTTGGAGCAAGTAATAAATGCAAGTATTACGTCCTATTACCACTGAAGACTTTGCTGCACTTAAGCAAATTGCGATTGAATCGGGCCATGGGTTTACCTCACTTCCGGTGGACGACCAGCTATTAAAAGACAAAATAGACCGCGCCGAAAAAAGCTTTGCTAAAAATATCAATCAGCCGTTAGATGAAAGCTACCTATTTGTTTTAGAAGACAGTGAAACAGGTGAGGTTATTGGAACAACCGCCATAGAAGCCGCTGTTGGCTTATCGGTGCCGCTTTATCATTACCATTTAGGTAAAACAGTACACCACTCGCCTACACTTAATGTTTATAACACCGTTGATATTTTAAGCATGTGTAACGATTACACCGGATGCTCTGAAATATGTACTTTGTTTTTGCGCGAAAACAGCCGTAAAGGCTTAACCGGGCGCTTTTTATCACGCTCACGCTTTTTATTTATGGCGCAGCACAGCGAACGCTTTGCCGATACCGTGATTGCTGAAATGCGCGGCGTAAGTGACGAAGATGGTCATTCACCGTTTTGGCAGTGGCTGCAAGAGCACTTTTTTAGTATTGAGTTTCCCAAGGCCGATCATTTAGTGGGGCTTGGCGATAAAGTGTTTATTAGTGAGTTAATGCCTAAATACCCTATTTACGTCAATCTACTCAGTAATAAAGCCCAAGCAGTGATTGGCAACGTGCATGAAAAAACTAAACCCGCACTTAAACTGCTCGAAAAAGAAGGCTTTGAGCACCGTGGCTACGTTGATTTGTTTGATGCAGGCCCAACGGTAGAAGCCAAGCTTGGTAATATTCGAAGTATTCGTGAATCTCAAGTATGCCCTATTGCTATTGGCGAGCTGGAACATATTAGCCAGCACAGCTCAGATACTTTAGCCGTTTGTAATCAAGGTGTAAGTGGGTTTAGAGCAACCTTTACCCAGCACGCCCACTATAACCACGCTAAGCACACATTAGTAATAAGCCAAGAAGTGGCTGATGCCCTTAATTTATCCCAAGGAGATGCAGCGCGTTTTTTCCGCCTGTAAAACAAGTATGAACACACACCTTATAAATAACCAATGGCATACAGGCCAAGGCCCCGCTTTTAGCTCTGTTAATCCGAGTAACGGCGAAGTTGTATGGCAAGGTAATGGCGCAACAGCTGAGCAAGTAGATGCTGCAATCAATGCAGCTAGAACCGCACAAGTACAATGGGCAGATACGCCTATTGAGTCGCGTATAACCATACTTGAAAACTTTGTAACACAATTAAAAGAGCACAGCGAAGAATTTGCAGCCATTATAGCGCGCGAAACCGGCAAGCCTCTTTGGGAAACACGCACAGAAGTAGGCGCTATGACAGGTAAAGTGGCCATTTCGATTAAAGCGTACAACGAGCGTACCGGCACCACTGAAAACCCAATGCCGGGTGCTAAAGCCTTTATACGCCATAAACCACACGGCGTTGTGGCTATATTTGGCCCGTATAACTTTCCTGGGCATTTACCTAATGGCCATATTGTACCGGCTATTTTAGCGGGTAACACCGTGCTATTTAAACCGTCTGAGCTAACCCCTCACGTTGCTGAATTTACTTTATCACTTTGGTTAAAAGCAGGCTTACCAGCAGGTGTTATTAACCTAGTGCAAGGTGAAGTAGAAACAGGTAAAGCTCTTGCTTCGCATCAAAACATAGACGGCTTATTTTTTACCGGCAGCTCAAACACCGGCCATTTATTACATAAACAGTTTGCAGGCCACCCAGGTAAAATATTAGCGCTTGAAATGGGCGGTAATAACCCATTAATCGTTAAAAATGTAGCCGATGTAAGCGCTGCAGTGCACGATATTATTCAATCGGGCTTTATTACTTCTGGCCAGCGCTGTACCTGTGCACGCCGCGTGTTTATTGAAAAATCGCTCAATGGCGATGCTATTTTAGAAAAACTTGTTAGCGCAACTAAAAACATTGTTGTTGATGACAGCTTTGCAAGCGATCAACCATTTATGGGTGCCATGATCAGCGAAAAAGCCGCCTTAGGCATGGTTGCAGCGCAAAAAGAATTAGTTGCAAGTGGTGGCGAAATACTTGTTGAGCTTAAGCAGCTAAAAGCAGGCACTGGGTTTGTAAGCCCAGGTATTATTGATGTAACTAACATTACAAACATGGCCGATGAAGAACACTTTGGCCCGCTTATAAAAGTGTATCGCTACAACGACTTTGACAGCGCAATAGCAGAGGCTAATAACACCAGCTTTGGTTTATCTGCAGGCTTACTTGGCGATAACGAAGATGATTACAGCCACTTTTTAAAGCGCATTCGTGCCGGCATCGTCAATTGGAACCGCCCTATTACGGGTGCCTCTAGTGCAGCACCGTTTGGTGGCATAGGCGCAAGTGGTAACCACAGAGCCAGTGCGTATTATGCCGCTGATTATTGTGCCTACCCTGTAGCATCAGTTGAGGCCGATAAGGTAAACCTGCCACAAACTTTAGCGCCAGGCTTAGTAATTGAATAAGTGAATAACCCAATTTAAGGATTTAACATGCACACTAACGTAAATACATTATTTGAAAACCTATGGGATAACTATTTAGCCGTTACCCCCTCGGCAGATAAAATTCATGATTTATTAGGCTCAACGCAAAAAGATGACATTATTAACGACCATATTGCGCTGCGGACCTTTAATATTGAAAAAGTAGGCCTAGAAAAACTAGCCGCGCACTTTTTAGCACTTGGTTATACAGAGTGTGGTGAATACCACTTTGAAGCTAAAAAGCTCTATGCTAAACACTACGAGCATAGCGATCCTAAGCAACCTAAAGTATTTATTTCAGAGCTATTAGTTGAAAAGTGTTCACCAGAGTTACAAGCCATTGTGACAGATATGGTAGAGCAAATAGATGAAAACGCAGTAACTGCCGATAACTTTTTATACTCAGGTACCCATTGGCAAGTAAGTAGCGACACATACAAGCAGTTACTTGCTGAAAGTGAGTACGCAGCGTGGATGTCGGCATGGGGCTACCGTGCAAACCACTTTACTGTAAATATTAATATGCTTGCTAAGTTTGACAATATTCAGGATGTTAACCAAGCACTTAAAGACGCAGGCTTCGCCCTAAATACATCAGGCGGCGAAGTAAAAGGCTCACCAGAGGTATTATTAGAGCAATCATCAACCCTTGCAGATGAGTATGCTGTCACCTTTAGCGACGGCGAACTGCGCATCCCTAGCTGTTTTTATGAGTTTGCCATTAGATACCCTAAAGCCGATGGCGAGCTTTACACGGGGTTTGTTGCAGCCTCTGCTGATAAAATCTTTGAAAGTACTAACGCGCGTTAAAAATAAAACATGCCTTAATGTTTTAACTTAAAAAAAGCCCGTTTGGGCTTTTTTTTATGACAAAAATATTTAGAACATTTACACTAAGTTTTATGCCTGTATTTACTAAATTTTTGATTATCTTGCATGTACTGCTTATATCATCATTGAGCCATGCAAATGAACCACTTACATTACTCTCTAGAGCGAATGCGTCTAGTGATGGCTTTTTAAACTCAGATAAAACGTTCGAAAGCCTGCTCAATCATACAATTAATACTAAATTGCAGTGGACCAACCAAGCTCGTTTAATCAAGCGGCTTATGGGTAATGAAGCAGTGTGCAGCTACGATATAATAAAAACGCCCGAGCGTGAAAAACATATTTTGTTCTCAAATATACCAACTACTATTTACGAGCAACGAAAAATATACGCATTTAAACGCACCTTACAAAACTTTCCTGAACGAGTCTCTGTTGCTCAACTACTAGAAAAAGACTTTACCCTTGCCGTAGACTCAGGAACGAGTTATCAAAAACTTGAGCCTGTTTTAACAAAGTATAATGAGCAAATTGCAGCGATAAGCTCAGAAGATACCAGCTCTCAACTACCTCAACTTCTCATCCATAATAGAATAGACATGATTGTTGATTACGAGGTTAACGTACTTGGTGCACTCACCAGTGAGCAACTAACACAAATAGATAGTCGTGAAATAGCTGAATTTCCAGAATTTGTTAATGGCTACTTTGCATGTAGTAAGTCAGAACTTGGCGAAAAAGTAATAAAAACCATCAATATTTTAATGAACACCCCCGAAATTTACGAGCGCTTACAAAAAAGTTTACAGCAAGCCTATAGTGCTGATACATCTAGCGCTATGATGCTTGCTTACTCTCAAGAGCACGTATACTTAACCTCTGATGAGTAAAATCAATCGTCAAGATAAACACCACAAATCAATATAAATTAATGATTTTAATAACAAATAAATTATTTTAAATTTATTTAAAATTTTTATTGCGCTGAATAAAAACCTACATTATTATCTCGCCGCTTCTTGATGATAGCCAATCCGAGTACATTACAAACCCCGTTTGTAGCAAGGCGATAGAGCAACTATCCAAGAGTGAATTTGACTGTGCGTTTGCACTATTGATCTCACTCAACTGACTCGTGGATACACCATACCCGAGCAGTTGCTTAATTGACTCGGAAAATAAAATGGCTTTATCAACACAACGACAAGACACCGTAACTAAAGTACCTGCAGCAGCGGTTGCTGCAAATCAAGCAATTGATTGCGCGCAACCGAGTATTGCCCACATTGAACAACTTGCTTCACAATATGGCGCACCTCTAATGGTGCTTGACTGCGACGCTATACGCCGTCAATACCGTGCACTTAAACATGCACTGCCTGGCGTTGTGTTACATTTTGCTTTAAAGCCTTTACCGCATGCTGCTGTCGTGCGCACTTTGTTAGATGAAGGCGCAAGCTTTGATTTAGCAACCAGTGGCGAAGTTGACTTAGTAGCAAGCCAAGGCGTACCAAGCGAGCGTACAATTCATACGCACCCAATAAAGCGCGACAGTGACATTCGCGACGCACTTGCCTACGGCTGTACAGTGTTTGTGGTGGATAACATTAACGAGCTTGAAAAATTTATTGCCTATAAAGATCAAGCCGAAATTTTAGTGCGTTTAAGCTTTCGTAATAAAGATGCATTTGCTGATTTATCTAAAAAGTTTGGCTGCAGCCCAGAGGCGGCAATCGACATTATTAGCCTTGCCCAGCAACTTGGTATTCGTATTAAAGGGTTATCGTTTCATGTTGGCTCGCAATCACCTAACCCAACTAAATACGTTGAAGCGATAAATGCATCTGCAAAAGTGGTTAAACAGGTGGCTGAGTTAGGCTTACCAGCACTTAGTACGCTCGATATTGGTGGTGGGTTTCCTGTGCCGTACAGCGCAGATGTGCTACCAATTGATGTATTTTGTGCGCCTATTAATATCGCGCTGGCACAATTACCAGAAACAATGCAAATTATTGCTGAACCTGGCCGTTTTATTGTAGCAAGTAGTGTAACCAGTGTTGCCTCTGTAATGGGACAAGCCACGCGCGAAGGTAAAACATGGTACTACTTAGATGATGGCGTTTATGGCTCTTTTAGCGGTTTAATGTTTGATGAAGCAGCCTACCCTATCGATAGTGCAAAACAAGATGGCGAGCGTTTTGAGTCGGTACTTGCAGGCCCAACATGCGACAGTATAGATGTAATAAGTGATTCAATTATGCTGCCAAAACTAAACAATGGCGATTTAATTATTAGCCGTATGATGGGTGCCTACACACTTGCTACAGCAACCGACTTTAACTTTTTTAAACGTGCTGAGGTCGTTGTATTAAACGAGCAAATGCACAGCCAAGTATTAACAGGTTAAGAAAATAAGTTCCTCGCTATAGGTACGCTGGCTTGTACCTATACATTTCAACGCAGTTGCTCATTCCAACTGCGTTTTTTTATTGCGTTAAATAACTGGGGCTTGTTTACCTTTTTGATCAGCAAAGCAGGCTCTAATAAAAGCAACCTGCGCTACTAATTACAAAAATAGTGGTTTATAGTCGTTTTCTAACTGTTCAAACGATAAGTCACCTATAAATCTGCCAAAGCTTAGCCACGTTGCTAAACCTCGTAAATCTTTAAAATGTGGTGGTACAAATTTTGGGCTTTCTATTACACCTAAACTATGTAATTGCGATATAAGTCTAAAATCATCAATCGATATTTTTCCGACCAACAATAATGGCAGCTGATCAATGCGCCCAAGCTGTATAGCAACACGAATTAAGTTATATACCAGCACAAATCCTTTAATGTAAGCAATATCCTTAGTAAAAGGTAAGCCTGTTGCCGTGCTGCCCCTAAAAACACGTTGTGCTAACGTATAGCTTTCATCTTTTGAAAGCCCTTGCGCTAAGTAGTCACGGTATATATCAACAAACTCTGCGCCATCAATCACTTTAGTAACTGCTTGAATACGATTTACTAACTTTGATAAACGCCTAGGCGTTGATTTAAGGGTAATTATTTCTGTTAAAACAGCTAAGCCTTCTTGAGTCACTGTTGAGCTTGGCGTCCCTTTACTTAAACAGGTTAAATAAGGCTGAGCGAGCCCGTTTTGCGTTGTACCTACGTGTATCCACCCTTCGTGCACTTCTAAAATATCAAGCTCACGCTGGGAGAATTTAACATCTTGATTTAGCTTAATGTTATTTGCACCTGCAGCAGCATCACTGACAATCCCATCGCTGAGCATAACCTCTACATTAATACCCGCCATACTGCTATTCACTTGCTCAGACAGAATACGCACGGCATCACTTGCATTAATATTTTTAGGATCATCAGGCAAAATATCGGCTATTAATAAGTTTTGCAGTGGTTTTTCTAACATATTGGCAAGTTCGAACAGTGAAGGTTCACCTGCATGAAATAAATCTTTTGGGTGACCAAAAAGCTCTACCGACAAATCATGAAACTCAGGCGTTCCTCTATACTCAAGCATACTGAGCACCGTTTTATACTCGCTACACATTTTACCCATGTATTGAGAAATAGGATTTAGCTGACCTAACTGGTTAATAATATTGCGGTGCAAGTTAGAAAACGCTTGGCGTAATTCGCTGGGGACAAATCCTAAATCTCGTTGCTGGTAATAGGCGCTATCGATTAGCGGATTTTTTTGGCACTTTTGCCTAAAAAACGCCTCTTTGATTTGTTTATCCCAGTTAATGGCATCGAGTATTCTAATGGGTGTTTGTAAAGCAATTAATTGCTCTGACAGTTCGCGAGTTTTAAGCAGTAAAGCCTTGTCTATCATGGTGTAAGCTCAACAAAAAATGAGGCTTGAGCATAAGGTAAAACCAGTTAATAGCAAGATTATTTTAGCGCTTATTAGGCATTGTTTTTACGGTGATCGACCCTCATATATAAAACGTAATAGGTTTAAACAATAAAGGGTTAATGATGAAAAACGAACTCGATAACAAGCAGATCCTCTCTGTGTACGAACGTATTCAGCAGCGCGGTAAACAAAATGATATTGGTAAACATTATCAAGGTGTTACGGCTTACTCTGACATTGACGGCTACACTATTTACTTAGAAGGTAGCGGCGTATTATTGCGCTTTGGGTTTCATAATGCTTATCACCTAGATTATGAGCATGACAAACATAAAGACGACTTTTTAAAAAAGCTATACAACATTGCTAATGAGGAATAATGCAGCCAAGACGCATTCGTAAACGCACCACAAACAAGCAAACCACCTCGTTTATAAATCAGGTCATTACTGAGCTGCAAGCGCACCCAGAAAAGCTGGAGATAATCCGTCGAAACCTAAATGAATACCGCGAACAGACTCACCTTAAACGCGGTTTTTTACTGGCTATTGAACGCTTTGACTGGGTGTTTGAGGCCAGTAACGATGTTAATTTTATATGCCAACAAATCTTAGCCGATGATTACATAGGTAATCGCCTTAGACGCTACCCGCTATTATTTAAAGGCGTTATTAATAGCGCCTAATTTACACGCCTTTTTTAACCTTAACTCCTCCTCTTATAACCAATACACACTGCTACTTTTTTAATTAGTACACCAATTAAACATGTAAAATGGTTACGTTTGCTTATTTAAAATACCCTTCGTACTCTAACTATTACCATTCTAACGAATATTTATCTTTTTTATTACTCATACCCCGTAAACAAATCCTTACTATTTTTACCATTTAAAAATAGAAACATAACTCATTGAATATAAGCAATTTTATTAATCAAGACCTGCATATGGCACTACTACAAATTAACCCGTTTTTATTAATAATCCATCTACATCTTGGTATCTGGTTGTTTACTTGTGCCTTGAATTGTTAGAGCTATTACATTAAGCTTATCTTTATTGAACGTTCAATTAATAAAAATTATGCCTAAAGTCGGAATGGAACCTGTCAGGCGTCAGCAGCTAATTGACGCGACCATTGAGTCAGTTGCACAGCGCGGTTTGCAAGGAACAACAATTAACACCATCAGTAAAAATGCGGGTTTATCATCCGGCATTATTAGCCATTACTTTGGTGGTAAGCAGGGGTTAATAGAGGCAACCGTTAGGTATTTGTTATCGAATTTAAAAAATGAATTAATTGAAAAAGTTGAGCCAACCACCAACGCAATTGAGCGTTTGATGTTTATTGTTGAGGCCAACTTTGCACTTGTTCAACAGCGCAATGACACCACGCGTACGTGGTTAAGTTTTTGGGCGCAGTCAATGCATGATCAAGAGCTGCACAGGCTGCAAAATGTAAACAGTAATCGCTTGCAAAGTAATTTAGCATTTTCTTTTAAGCAACTAATGCCCGTAAAGCAAGCAAAACAAGCTGCAGAACTTAGCGCCGCCATGATTGATGGCCTATGGTTAAGAGCAGTATTAAGTCAATCTGACGAAAACCAATTTAAACACAGTGAAACATTAGCAAAAAGCTATGTACATTCACTCATCAAGCAATATGGAGCCTAGCGTGACTACACCTGTCTATCAAAACTTTATTAACGGCCACTTCCTTGCAAACCAAAGTGGTGAAACTTTTGATGTAAAAAACCCAGCCACAGATGAAGTTATTTACTCGGTAGAAGTTGCCGACGAATTTATTCAAAACGCGGCTATCGAAAGTGCAAAACAAGGCTTTGCTCAATGGTCAAAAATGAGCCCAATAGAACGTAGCCGTATTTTATTAAAAGCGGTTGCTTTATTGCGTGAGCGTAATGACGAGCTTGCCTTAGTTGAAGTGCTTGATACAGGTAAACCAATGCAAGAAGCTAACTGCGTTGATATAGAAACAGGCGCAGATGTAATTGAATACTTTGCAGGCCTAGCACCAGCGCAAGTTGGCCAGCAGCAAATGGTTGGCGAAGACTTTTACTATACCCGCAAAGAGCCACTAGGCATCTGTGCTGGTATTGGTGCATGGAATTACCCGCTGCAAATTGCATGTTGGAAATCGGGCCCTGCCCTAGCCGCAGGTAATGCGTTTATTTTTAAACCTTCTGAAGAAACCCCTTTAGGTGCTATTAAACTAGCTGAAATTTTTGTTGAAGCAGGCGTACCTGCCGGCGTATTTAACGTTGTGCAAGGTGCGGGTGATGTAGGTCAGTGGTTAACCTCTCACAGTGAAATAGACAAAGTGTCGTTCACTGGTGAAGTAGGCACAGGTAAAAAAGTTGTGGCAAGCGCTGCCGGTACATTAAAAGACGTAACAATGGAATTAGGTGGTAAATCACCTTTATTAGTGTTTGAAGATGCCAATATTGAGCAAGCAGTCAGTGCTGCCATGCTAGGTAACTTTTATACGCAAGGCGAAATTTGTACTAACTGTACCCGTATTTATGTTCATAAAAATGTCTATCAACAATTTATTGATGAGCTTAAAACACGTACTGAGCAAAATATTATTGCCGGCGACCCACAAGATTTAAATACTAACTTTGGGGCATTAATTTCTAAAAAGCATCAAGAATTGGTAATGAGCTACATAGAAAGTGGCTTGGCCGAAGGTGCAACACTACTTACTGGCGGTACAACTCTTTCTCCTGAATCAGCGCCTAATGGCTACTTTGTAGCACCTACGGTATTTACCGATTGCAACGATGACATGACTATTGTTAAAGAAGAAATTTTTGGCCCAGTTATGAGCGTGCTTGTTTTTGAAGACGAAGACGATGTTATCGCCCGTGCAAATGGTACACACCTTGGCTTAGCCGCAGGCGTATTTACTAGCGATATTAAACGTGCGCACCGTGTTATTCACCAATTAGAAGCCGGTATTTGTTGGATTAATGCTTATGGTAATTCACCTGCTGAAATGCCTGTTGGTGGTTACAAGCAATCAGGTATTGGCCGTGAAAATGGCATAGAAACGCTTGATCATTACACGCAAACTAAGTCTATTTATGTGGGCATGGCCGACATAGAAAGCCCGTTTTAAGGTGGCAACTATGAGTAACTCTTACGACTATATTATTGTTGGTGCCGGTTCTGCAGGTTGTGTACTTGCAAATCGCTTATCTGAAGATACAAACAATAAAGTGCTATTGCTAGAAACCGGTGGTAGCGATAAAAGTATATTTATAAAAATGCCAACTGCGCTCTCTATTCCTATGAATACAGATAAATACGCATGGCAATTTCACACTCAACCAGAGCCGTATTTAGATAACCGAGAAATGCACTGCCCACGCGGTAAAGTGTTAGGCGGTTCGTCATCAATTAATGGCATGGTATATGTACGTGGCCACGCGAAAGATTTTGACGAGTGGCAGCAACACGGTGCTAACGGCTGGGATTATCAGTCGTGCTTACCTTACTTTAAAAAAGCAGAAAGCTTTTATTTAGGTGAAAATGCGCACCGTGGTGGCGCAGGCCCGCTTGGCGTTAATAACGGTAACGAAATGCAAAACCCGCTTTACACCACCTTTATAAAAGCAGGTGTAGAAGCAGGGTATGCACACACAGGCGACTACAACGCAGCTCAGCAAGAAGGCTTTGGCCCGATGCACATGACTGTTAAAGACGGTGTGCGCAGTTCGGCCTCGCGCGAGTATTTAGACCCAGTAAAATCACGCAGTAACCTAACAGTTATTACAGGTGCTTTAGCACAAAAAGTGATTTTAGAAGGCAAAAAAGCCACAGGCATTGAGTACACAGTAAATGGCACTCTTAAAACGGCGCATGCGACTAAAGACGTTGTATTAAGTGCAGGTCCAATTGGCTCACCTCATATTTTACAGCTTTCGGGGATTGGCGATAAAGCCATACTTGAAGAAGCCGGTGTTGAGGTAAAGCATCATTTACCAGGCGTAGGTCAAAACTTACAAGATCATCTTGAGTTTTACTTTCAGTACAAGTGTAAACAACCTATTACCTTAAACGGTAAATTAGGTCTTATTTCAAAAGGCTTAATTGGCGCTAAATGGCTACTGACCCGAAAAGGCTTAGGTGCAACAAACCACTTTGAGTCGTGTGCGTTTATTCGCTCAAAACCAGACGTTGAATGGCCAGATATTCAGTACCACTTTTTACCAGCGGCGATGCGCTACGATGGGCGCAGTGCATTTGCGGGTCATGGTTTTCAGGTGCATGTAGGTCATAACAAACCTAAAAGCCGTGGTAGTGTCACTATTCAATCAGCTAATCCTGAGCAACCGCCGAAAATTTTATTTAACTACTTGCAGCATAAAGACGATATTGAAGGCTTTAGAGCGTGTGTGCGCCTAACTCGTGACATTATTGAGCAAAGCGCATTTGATGACTACCGCGATGAAGAAATTCAACCAGGTAAGCACATTCAAACCGACGAAGAAATAGATGCCTTTGTACGCCAAGCAGTAGAAAGTGCCTATCACCCGTCTTGTTCTTGCAAAATGGGCGAAGATGACATGGCCGTGGTTAATTCTAATACCCAAGTTCACGGTATTGAAGGGCTGCGTGTTGTTGACTCGTCAATCTTCCCTACGGTGCCAAATGGCAACTTAAATGCCCCTACAATTATGGTTGCAGAAAAAGCAGCTGATCTAATTTTAGGTAAAACCCCACTTACACAGGCATCGGTAAACGTTGCCATGAGCAGTAATTGGCAAACATCGCAACGTAATAGCGAGATTTAATTAAGCCATAACGTGCCTAACACTATGTAGGGCACGTTCAACTTGCAGTGGCTCACGGCGTAAATTGGTTACGCGGTGTTTGTGCAAGTAATAAAACAAAAACGGAGAACTTATGAGTTACTTTTATTCATTTTGGGAGGGCGATAATGACTATATGGCTTAGTGCTGGCATTATATTTACGCTACTTGCTGTTATTACTATTTTATTTAAATGGGGTAACGTACGCGTAGTAGGCGTAACACCAGTGAGAACTTTTACCTTTATCGCAATCTTATTTACCTCAGGCCTAGACGTTGGCCTAATCATGTTTCCATTAACCGAATTTGCAGGTTATGCAGACATAAAAGCAAGCCCAGAATACGCGTTTGCAAACCCACTGGCTATTGAGTTTGGCTACTGGGGATTCTTGATCTGGGGATTTTACTTTCTTACGTGCTTTTATTTCTGTGTAATAGAGCCCAAAGTTAAATTTTTCGAAATTTCATGGGTTAAGTTCATTAATAACGTAGTTATTATTGGCACATGTGCCTTTACAGCTTACCTACTGCTTTCTAACTTGCCGTGGTACTTACCAGAGCTAGGCGATGGTTCGAGCGTTATACCTACCTTCTACTTTATTGTATTTGCAGCTATTTGCTTTGCTGTGTACTCAAGTACAGATATTAAATACGTGCGCTTTTTAAGTATTTCTACAACGTGGTTATTTATCGCATTAATTGCCTTTATGTGGGCAGGTGCCTTTGTCGTTGGTGATAGCGAAATGTCGGCATTTACCAATAACCTTGCTGAAATTGGTACTTACTTTGCCAATATAAATCAGTTTGTTTTACCGCTTAATGACTACCATGAATTTTATCTATTTTGGTGGTTTGCGTGGAGCATTATGATTGGTCAATTTACGTCTCGTTTTGTAGGCGGCCTTAAAACATACCAAGTATTAGGTGCAATGTTGATATTTCCATCTATTCCGATTGCGATTTGGTTTAGCGTACTTTATCACTACCACGAAATGGGTATTTCAACAGCGGGTATTAAAAACTTTGCGATGGTATTTGTTGGGATAGTGTTTGTTATTAATTCGCTTGATTCATTAATACGCTTATACACAGATAACCTTAACTTAACGGTTAAACGTTTAGGTAAAATGAACTATATGATACTCAATATTGTTGCCCTTTCGTTACTAACCCTATTGTTTAAGCTTGAGTTTTTACAAATTCAATGGGTTGGCGCGTTAGTAATTGCACTGTTTTTTGGTTGTGCTGCGTTTATTGGCTACAGCAAATTTAAAACGGTTAACAATATAGACAGTTCGCCAAAAGCAAACAAAATAGATTACACAAAAATAGAAACTGTACATTAGGGATCAACAATGAATAACAAACTAAAACAACTAGCAGTAGCGCTACCTTTCGCTCTTTTATCAACTACGGTGTCAGCTAACTGGTCAACAACCATTACAGCAGCATCTGACTATACTTTTAACGGTGTAACACAAACTGATAACGACCCTGCAATTCAAGCAAGCCTTGATTACGCGTTCGACAGCGGTGTGTACGCAGGTGCATGGGCATCTAATGTAGATTTTGGTGATGACACTGATTTTGAACTTGATGCCTACCTAGGTAAATACGTGCAATTAACTGACACGGTTAGCGCTGATTACGGTATTGCTTATTACACATACCAAGGTAATAACAGCGATGGTAACTACGCCGAAGCCTACACAAAATTTGGCTATGCAAGTGAGTATGGTCAAACAGAGCTAAACTTTTGGTATAGCTGGGATTACTTTGGTACAGGCGCTGGCCATGTTATTTCTATGATTGCCCACACCTTTGAAATTGCCCCAAATCATGCCATTCGTGCAAGCTTTGATATTTCTAATTCGCTTGATGGCGAAAAATGGGCATGGGATGTAAACCAAAAGAAATCATACAAACATTACCGTCTAGCGTACCAAACTAGCTACGAAGGCTTTGGTATTGAGATTGCTGCTGAAGACACAAGCCTAGATTACGATTACGCTGATGAGCGTATAGTACTTGCTATATCACGCACATTCGATTTATAAATTTGTAGTTGTTAGATTCTACAAACAAAAATGCCACTTTTAAAAGTGGCATTTTTTTTACTAAATTTTAAGGCTGTAGCCCTAAAGAACTTAGTTTTATTTAGGGGCAATTAAGCACAATACAGGGTTTAACGTTTTGTGGGCTAAATAGCTGGGCCAGTGAATGCTTAAGTTAATCGCTATCGGTAGGGGCAATTTCATACCATAGCCTTAGCCTAAAACCCTACATAAGCTATTAAATTACCTATAATAAACAGGCTCTAACTTTCTATTTCCCACGCGCTGGTGCCCGCTGCAGATAAGTTAGCCGTATTTTTACGCAAAACTTTGTTACCCACATTGATAGAGGATTCTGGGCGACTAACCAAATAACCTTGCACAGAGCTTACTCCCATGCGTTTTACAAGTTCAAACTGCTCGATTTCTTCTACGCCCTCTGCCACTATTTTAAGTCCTAACTTTTGACCTAATTCGCTAATCGTATTAAGGATGTCATTGTACTTTGGACTTTTATCGGCTTGAGAGATAAACGAGCGATCTATTTTTATTACATCAATGGGCAAATCAGCCAATGTACTTAATGAACTAAAGCCGGTACCAAAATCGTCAATAGCAATTGTCACACCTTCTGCACGAAGCCGCTCAAGCTCTTCAATCATACTTTTACTGGCTTTAATAAACGTAGACTCAGTTATTTCTAGCATTAAAGAATGCGATGGCAGCCCTGTGTTTTTTAGGTTTTTCATTATCCAATCGTACACTGAGCGGTGCTTTAATTGCACACCCGATACATTAACCGAAATTTTTACTTTGCGCATTCCGGCATTATGCCATGCCGCCATTTGCCTACACGACTCATGCATAATCCAATCGCCAAGCTCTAAAATAAGGTTAGACTCCTCGGCAATAGGTATAAACTCCGCCGGTGAAATCATCCCTTCTATAGGATGATCCCAGCGTGTAAGCGCTTCAAAATAATCTATCATGCAATCTTCTACATGCACGATAGGTTGAAACGATAAGTAAAAGTCTTTACACGCAACCGCTAAACGCAACTCTTCTAATAAATAGTGATAGCGGCGCATTTTATTACCCATCTCTGGGGAGTACACTTTAAAAATGCCTTTACCATCGCTTTTTGCACGGTACATTGCCACATCGGCCAATTGCAATAATGCTTGTGGTGTTGATGCGCTCTCTGGGTACGCCGCTATACCAATACTGGCGCTAATTTTTATTATTTTATTACCCAGTACAAAGTCTTTTTCAAGTTCACTGAGTACGTGCTTAGCAATATCGACTACTTTATTATCGGTATCTACCGACTCAATAAAAATTGAAAATTCGTCACCGCCTAAACGTGATAAATTTTGCTCTAACTGATTCGCCTCGTTAATATTACTTAACTTATGATGGCGTAATACGTTAGCTAGGCGCGTAGCAACCTGTACCAAAATTTCATCACCAAAGCTGTGGCCAAACGAGTCATTTACCTGTTTAAACCCATCTAGGTCAATAAACAATAAGGCGCATTTAAGCTGCTCTTCATCAGTAAAATTTATTTGCCTATCTATATGCTCAATATAAGCATGGCGGTCAATGAGCAAAGTTAGCTTATCTTGGCAGATACTTGTTTGTGTTTGCTTTAAATAATTAGCAACATGGGTATTTAAATTGTTTATTGACTGGCTTAAATTACCCAGCCCTGATGGGTTGCCGTGTTGGGGTTGTAGGTTAAAGGCTACAAGCAATTGATTAGCGTTGTTATTTAGCTGTGCAATTTGATGCTGATAAGAGATTTTTTTACGCTCTTTACGAATAATTGTAAAGCCAACAAACAATACCATACACACCAATATAAAGTTTATTGGCGACGTTAACGTCATTAAAATAAGCTTTGTTGCGTTTGCAGCGATAAATTCCGTGTCGGTAGTTTTAACTAACAAAAAATCGGCAGAAGGCTGGTGTATTAAATAGTGCCCATTGAGCATAGGGTTATACCAAGGCGCCATTTCGAGCGTTGTATCTACAATATCAAAGTGGCGTAAATCTATATCAGGGTTGAATAAATTAATGCGGTTAATCTGGTTTGTTAGTTCGATGTTTAAACAAAAGCAAAACAAGATAAATACAAAAAAAATGCCGCCTAAGGGTTTAAATTTATTCATCAACAAAATCCATCTAAATTACTTATCCTATAAACCCGTTACTAAAAGACGATTATATCGCCTATTTTTAGTACTAAGCAAGCCATAGCACAGTCCTTATTCATTAAAATTTTTAGAACTGTACTCAAAAGAATAAATTAATACTTAATAATTAATAATTAACTAATTAACTAATTATAGAGTGTGATGAATCAAAATAAACCACTTTGTTAAAGTTACATATTTTGGCCTAACAACTTATAGCTGCCATGCATAGCTCACTTTTGTAAAAAATGTGCGTTGATCTCTTTCAACGTGTTTTAGGGAATCGTCTTGATAGCTTTTATCTGAGTAGCCTAAATAAAATAATGTTTGAGCATTAATTTTGTACGAGTAAACTAATTGGCTGCCGTAGTCTTTATTAATGTGGCTAACTTGGTAGTAGTAGGCGTCTTTATTTCTATCAACGTCTTCAAATTGCAATATAAGCTTGAGCATAGCGCGCATGCTAAATTTATAATAAAGCCTAAAATCTAATAAGTTAGCAGTATAAACTCGCTCCCCTTGAGGGTTATCTAAAACGCTGTAGTTATGCGTAGCGTCTACTTGCCAATGATCGTTTATATCCCAAGTAACTTGCGTTTGCGTAGCATACGAATCGCCAATTTGCTCATTGGCGTAATCAATGCGGCTGCCATACTCACCATAAAACGAAAGCCATATATTATTTTTAGGTTTAAAGCCCGTATAAACAAAGCCAATATTTTGATTATAAAAAGCATCATTATAGTTTTCATAACGATGCAGTAAGCCAATTTCAAAAATAGACTGCTTTTGCCCTTTTAATGTTATAAACCCTTGGTATTCTTCTTCAAGTAGGTCGCCATTTTGCGCCCATGTTTTATCCCAATCAGCCTCATAAGACCATGACGTTAATAAACCAGATTCATCTGCATACCAGGTTTGTCCGCCCCCAAAGCCTACGTTCTCATAATCTACTTTTTCTTGATAACCTAAGTCAGTGCGATAGTCTTTACCTATGTTTTCGTAGCTGGCAAACAAATTGTAGTCACGTTTATCACGGGTAAACTCTATAGCGTACGCTTCATCAGATTGAGTTTTAGATAAGTTATAGTTACTTGTTAAAAAATCAGAGTTTTTAGAATCTGTTGTAGCTACCTGGTAGGTCAGTAGATCTGATTGATTAAACCAATAGCTGCCATCGACTGAAAGCACTGTATTGTAGTAATCATCGCTTTCGCGGTGAGTCGTACTTAGCCCTATAGTGCCTTGTTGGCCAATATCGTATTGATAACGCGCCGCTGCTGCATGGGTTTTATCCTCTAAAATTGCAAAACCAGAGCCTTGATTTGTTGGCAATAAAATATTGCTATTATTGTCATCGGCATACATAAATGCATAGCTATGTTGCCCTGTTTTACCTGTTAATTTTGCCCCTGCTTCAGGCTCTGCAATAGTGCGGGTATACAATAGTTCAAATAAACTGCTTTTAAAGTAGGATGCGCCATCTAAAAAAAATGGTCGTTTTTCTGCATAATAAATTGAGTACGTGGTATTTACATCAAGGGCTAACGCATCGCTTTCTATTTGCGAAAAATCTGGGTTTATAGTGGCATTAATTACCGCATCTTGTGTAACCCCCCAGCGTAAATCAAGGCCAGCCTCGGTGTCTATATCACCATTATCCCACTGCCCTGGCAAGGTAGCTTTTGAATCATTTCTGAGCGCCGTAAGTGTAGGCGTTAGTTGCAGATTTTTGCTGGCTTTTATATTTTTAAAACCATTTAGTTTATCAAACTGACATAAACTGCATTTTATATCTCGGTCAAACCCCATATTTGAAAGCTGATACAGTACATCACGTTGGTAATTTCGCATAAGGGCAAAGCCCCATGTTAAATCTGTTTTATTCTCAGGAAATCTTAGCGCTTTAAAAGGTATACGCATTTCAACCACAAACCCTTGGGCGGTAATTTGCCCTGCGCTATCCCATATTGCATCCCAAGACGGGTCTGATTGCCAGCCATCGGTGTCACTCATCCGCGTATCACCTTGCGCACCCAATGGATTTACATAAAATTCGTAAGCTGAACGTTCGTCGTTAAAAGTGTCAATAATTAAAATAACCGTATCATCTTGCCAAAGCGTATCTCTGTCACGTAGAGAAGCTGTAATTTCGCTCGGCTGTGGATCTTCGGCTACAAAAGCAACATATAAGTTGCTGCCATCTTCATACATGTAAGCATCAGTTTTAACCGGTGGGGCGCCCTTTTCGTTAGGCTCATCTTGAAATGCTATAGGAACTAAAGTGGCATTTTGCCAGTGGGGCTCATCAAGTACGCCATCTACAGTAATATCTGCATTTATATGTACAAGAGAATGCTGCTGTTTTTCACTGGCATAAAGGTGGTTAGAAAATAAAAGTGCTAATAAGAAGGGGAATAAAGCACTGCATTGTTTTTTTATAATTATTAAGTACTGCATAAACATCCATTTAGACGTGTTTACCCTTAAAAGGTAAACTTATTTATGCAGTGTAATTTAAGTCAGTACATTTGTTAATAGTTTGATACTAAAAACAATAGCTTTTTTAACTAATTAATATTAAAGGCTTAATTTAAAAGCTAGGTTTCAATTAATTTAAGCTTATTAGCCACGCCATTCCAACTATCGGCATCAGCAGGCGCTGGTTTTACCTCAACAATGCGTGGCCACACCAATGCAAGCTCAGCATTAAGCTCTGTAAACTCTTTTTGCTCTTCTGGCAGCTCGTCTTCTTGGTAAATTGCTTCAGCTGGGCACTCAGGTACGCATAATCCACAATCTATGCAATCAATAGGGCTTATTGCTAAAAAGTTAGGGCCTTCGTAAAAGGCATCTGCAGGGCACACTGCCACACAATCTGTGTATTTACACTTAATACAGTTTTCGGTGACCACAAACGCCATAATAGTTTAAACCTAGTAATTAATTATCTAAAGCGAGGATCATACCCAACCCCATTAAAAACACAATAAATATGTGCCATCTGCGGTCAATTTAACGTAATATATGCGCCCTTAATGTATAGCCATTACGTGCCCTACACTTCTTATTGTGAGCGGATAATATTACCGCTAAGACACCTAAAAGAGATAACAATGATACGTTTAACCGAAATAAAGCTGCCGCTTGATCATAACGAAGACGCTATAGGCCAAGCCATAGTTGATAAACTAAAAATACAGCCAGCGCAGCTACACAGCTACAATGTGTTTAAACGTGGGTACGATGCACGTAAAAAAACGGCTATTTTACTTATTTATACCCTCGATATTGAAGTAGATAACGAAGAAGCGCTGTTAAACGCATTTGCTAAAGATCAGCACGTAAAACCTGCCCCTGATACCTCATACAAATTTGTTGCCCAAGCCCCCGCTAACCTTACTGAGCGCCCTGTAGTAATTGGCTTTGGCCCGTGTGGATTATTTGCGGGCTTAGTGCTGGCTCAAATGGGTTTTAACCCTATTATTTTAGAGCGCGGTAAAGAAGTACGCGAACGCACCAAAGACACCTTTGGCTTTTGGCGTAAACGTACCCTTAATACAGAGTCTAATGTGCAGTTTGGCGAGGGTGGCGCAGGTACATTTTCAGACGGTAAACTATACAGCCAAGTGAAAGATCCAAAACATTACGGGCGTAAAGTTATCACCGAATTTGTAGAAGCCGGCGCACCAGATGAAATTTTATACGTAAGTAAGCCGCACATTGGTACGTTTAAACTTGTTACTATGATTGAAAAAATGCGCGCACGTATTATTGAACTTGGCGGCGAAATCCGCTTTAGCAGCCGCGTAGACGACATTCATATAGATGATGGACAAGTAACTGGCTTAACGCTTTCAAACGGTGAAAAGCTCAATACCCGCCATGTAGTACTTGCTGTGGGACATAGCGCCCGTGATACCTTTAAAATGATTCACGATAAAGGCATTTATGTAGAAGCTAAACCGTTTTCTGTGGGCTTTAGAATCGAGCACAAGCAATCGATGATTGATGAGTGTCGTTTTGGGCCTAACGCGGGTAACCCCATTTTAGGCTCTGCTGATTATAAACTCGTTCACCATTGTGATAATGGCCGCACGGTTTACAGTTTTTGTATGTGCCCAGGAGGGACTGTTGTAGCCGCCACCTCTGAAGAAGGCCGCGTAGTAACAAACGGTATGAGCCAATACTCTCGTAGTGAGCGCAATGCAAATAGTGCCATTGTAGTAGGTATTACACCTGAAAAAGACTTCCCTGGTCACCCGCTTGCCGGCATAGATTTGCAACGTAAACTAGAAGAGCAAGCCTATGCATTAGGCGGTAGCAACTACGATGCACCAGCACAGTTAATTGGCGACTTTTTAAAAGGAAAAGCATCGGGCGATTTAGGTGATGTACAACCGTCGTTTACACCAGGAATAAAACTCACCGATTTAGCAAATGTACTCCCGCAGTTTGCTATCGATGCAATACGCGAAGCCATTCCAGCCTTTAATAAGCAAATTCGTGGTTTTTCTACAAACGACGGTTTATTAACAGGGGTAGAAACCCGTACATCATCACCTATTAGTATCAAACGCGATAAAAGCTTCCAAAGCATAAATACTAAAGGTTTATACCCAGCGGGTGAAGGCGCCGGTTACGCAGGTGGTATTTTATCTGCAGGCATTGATGGTATTAAAGCGGCTGAAGCCGTTGCACTCTCAATGTTAGAAAACGCTTAACCCTTTTAAGTTATTAATCAAAAACCTCACTTAGTGAGGTTTTTTTAGAAGCGTTACACTTTGTAAGCTTACTTTTTAAGGGTAAGCTTGGCGCCTTTTAAGCTTTTACGCACATTTGAAATACGTGAGCGATTTACCGCACGTGCTTCGCCTGTTGCTTGGCCTGTTGGCTTATTCGTACGGCTACGACGTAAATGCGCTGGTTTTTTACCTATTTTATCAATAAGTACTTCACGGCTACTTACTTCATAACCCTCTAAGTAAACACGTTTGATTTTTTGGCCAATTAACGACTCTATTTCAAACAAGGTGTTTTCTTCTTCGCGGCTTACAAACGAAATTGCTTGGCCTTGATTACCAGCACGACCTGTACGGCCAATGCGATGTACGTAATCTTCTGCAAGCCATGGTAAATCAATATTAATTACTCGTGGTAGGCCTTCAATATCAATACCACGCGCAGCAACTTCGGTAGCCACTAAAACACGTACTTTGCCTTCTTTAAATTCACGAAGTGCACGGCGGCGGTTACCTTGCGATTTATCACCATGACATACAGTGGCAGGAATACCATCAAGGTTAAGCTCTTTAACCAGCTCATCCGCCGTTTCTTTCATGTTTACAAACACAAGTACCTGTTGCCAATTCTTTTTACCAATCAGCTCAGAAAGCAGCTCTTGCTTACGGCGCTCTTCAACTGGGTACACAACATGCTGTACCGTACTTGCAGTACTATTAGTTTGATCTACGCGAACAATTTCAGGCTGTTTTAATACTTTTGCTGCAAACTGCTTAATAGCCGCTGGAAAAGTGGCTGAGAAAAGTAAAATTTGGCGCTGCTCGTCACAACTTTTAATAACACTTTGCATATCTTCAATAAAGCCCATATCAAGCATACGGTCGGCTTCATCAAGTACTAAGTGTTTAACACTTGCTAGGCTTAAATTACCTAAACGAATATGATCAAGTAAACGCCCTGGAGTTGCAACTACAACATCTACGCCGTCTTTAAGTGCATTTGCTTGGCCTGCGGTATTAACACCGCCAAATAGGCTCACTACTTTTAAAGCGGTATGTTTTGCATAGGCTTTAAAGTTATTTGCTATTTGCTCTGCCAGCTCACGAGTAGGCGCAAGCACTAACGCGTGCGGAGCATTGCTTGTGCTTAGCTCAGATTCAGTTAATTTTTGGATGATAGGTAAAGCAAACGCAGCCGTTTTACCTGTGCCTGTTTGGGCACTTGCTAAAACGTCTTTACCTTTACGAACAGCTGGAATAGCTGAACGCTGAATGGGCGTAAGGGTGTGGTAATTAAGTTCGTCTAACGCCTGAATAAGTTCAGGGGAAAAACTAAAAGATTTAAAATTCATGCTGTATAACCTGCGGCCACATTTATCAAGGGTCGCAAATTATACAGCAAAAATGAGTCAACAGTTAGTTATAACTTAACTAAAGTGCCTTTTAATGCAACGCCAGCGATAATTGTACCAGCACCGCATTCATATTCCGTGCTACTTACAAACTTACGCTTTTTATAATATGATTGTATATTTACAACTGCGTTCATGCCTTCTTTTATGGCACGCTCTTGTAGTGCTTTTAAAGCACTAAGCATGACCCACTCGCACGCTTCACGATCACTTTTATTAAATGCGTTAGTTTTTTTATTAGTGATCACTTCACCGTATTTACTGCTCTCACTACCGTAGCTTTGATCAGCAAAGTAAAGAGGTACATCTAATAGCGCACTTTTGGCTTTACTGGTTTCTAGCAGTGATTGAATAGGATATTTACCTATATCATCACGTGCTTCAACCGCACTCACTGTTAACAAAGATGTAGCTAATAATAAGCTTGTCATTAATTTCATTTTATATTCCTTCTTTTGTATAGAACTTCCATGCAACTCCAAAACCAAACGAGATATTACTATCGTGTTTCACTAAGGGACTACGTTGCTGTTTGCTTTGGGCTAAGTGGTGATATTTAATAAAGCCACCTAGCCAATATTTTTTACTATCTAAATTAAGCCCCAGCGAAATATCGGCGCCCGAATACCCCGACTGAGTATTAAACTTTGAACGTGAATCATGCGTATCTGATGCTGATATACTATAATAATAATTTAAGTAACGACCGTCGGCAAAATTGGCATTTGCTCTTACGCTAGTGGTAATTTCATAAGTTGGGGCAATAAACACCGGGCTTTCATAGTAGATGCTCGGCCCATAACGCCAACCGACGTTAGTCACTGAGCTAAAATCAGTTGCCATAGCTTTACGGGTGAATAAGCCAATATAAAATTGTTCTGCCGCTTGGGGATCACCTTTAAAGTAATAATTTAGCGAAGGTCCAAGTTCAAACACCCAATCTAAATCATCCATGCCTTCTCGAGCTTGGTTATCTGCGCTGTCAACGGCTATACTAACTCCAGCAGATATATCTAGGTGTACATTATCAAAATGCCATAAGTAACCAGTAAAGCTATTGCGGTCCACATCTAACTCATCACTTTGATAACGAACATAAGGCACAGGCATTATGTATTGCTCACTTTGATCTGATCCTAGATAGTGGGGGATATCAGCCACAAACACACCACCGCCTATTTCTAATTTAGATGTAGCAAAACTCAATGGGCTAAATAAACACAAAAATAACACTAACCAAGGCATATTACTCACCTTTAAAGCGTTTAAAAATCAATGAGGTATTAATGCCACCAAATGCAAAGTTATTACTCATTATATAATCGGTATCTATTTCACGGCCATGTTCTGTAATATAATCTAAAGGCGCACACTCATTGTCTACTTCTGTCAAATTAATTGTTGGGGCAAACCAATTATCAGTCATCATATTAATAGTAGCCCATGCTTCTATTGCACCACACGCCCCTAAAGTATGCCCTAAATAGCTTTTTAAAGAGCTAATAGGTTTAACTCCCAGCGCATTAAAAGTGGCATGAGACTCAGCAATATCACCTCTATCGGTTGAGGTACCATGCGCATTGACATAACCTACTTTATCAGGTGATAAATTGGCATCTTGCAATGCCATTTCAATAGCTATTTGCATGGTATCTGAAGATGGTTGAGTAACATGTTGTCCATCAGAGTTACAGCCAAAACCGACAACCTCAGCTAATATATTTGCCCCTCTAGCTTTAGCATGCTCATACTCTTCAAGTATTAAAGTACCGGCACCTTCTCCTATAACCAAGCCATCACGGTTTTTATCAAATGGGCGAGGCGTATTTTTAGGGGAGTCATTTTTAATACTTGTAGCATACAGCGTATCAAATACAGCTGCTTCGGTAATACAAAGTTCTTCTGCCCCCCCTGCTACCATTATTTTTTGACGACCAAATTTAATTGCCTCATAAGCGTAGCCAATACCCTGCGAGCCAGACGTACATGCCGAACTTGTGGTGATCACTCGTCCTTTTATGCCAAAAAATACGCCTACATTTACTGGCGCTGTATGTGCCATCATTTGAATATAGCTTGTAGCTGTGACTCCAGACATTGAGCCACTTTCCAACATATTTGCAAATGCGAGAAGTGGCGGTGTTGAGCCGGTGGATGAGCCATATGCTACACCGGTAGAGCCATCTGTAAGACTTTTATGTTCAAGTAAATCAGCTTGCTCAAGCGCACGCTCAGTTGCACGTGTGGACATAAGTGCCACTCGCCCCATTGAGCGTATTTGCTTACGTTTATAATGGTTAGGTTTTTCAAAATGGGTGACAGGGGCAGCTAAGCGCGTATTAAGCCCATCAGCTTTATCCCATTCACGCATTGTTACAACTGCATTTTCACCTTTAATCAAGGCGCTTTTAAATTCATCCCAATCATCGCCCAATGCGGTTATAACCGACATCCCTGTAACAACAACACGTTTCATTAAACCATCCCGCCGTTAACCGAAATAACTTGGCGAGTGATGTAAGCAGCATCATCAGACATTAAAAATGCAACTGTACCAGCCACTTCGTTCACTTTTCCCATACGTTTAAGTGGAATCATTTTCATCATTTCAGCAACCGGAAGCTCATCCGTCATTGCTGTTTCAATTAAACCAGGCGCTACACAATTTACAGTAATTTTTCGCTTAGCTAGTTCCAGCGATAGGGCTTTGGTAGCGCCAATAATACCTGCTTTCGCTGCGCTGTAATTTACTTGCCCTCTGTTGCCCGCAATACCCGACACTGAAGCCATAGTAATAATGCGCCCACCTTTACGAGTTTGTACCATGGGCATAACTGTTGGGTGCACAACATTATAAAAGCCATCTAACCCAGTTCTAATTACGCTATCCCAATCATCGCCCTGCATTGCCGGAAAAGCCATATCGTTGGTAATGCCCGCATTACACACCACACCATAGTAAGCACCATTGTTTGTAATATCTTGCTCAATTTGTTGCTTTGCCGCTGCTCTATCGCATACGTCAAATTGTAGTAGTGTAGTGCTTTGTCCAAGTGCGTGTATTTCTGCACATGTTTGCTGAGCTTGCTCTAAACCAGTTCTGCAATGAACAGTAATGTCATAGCCTTGAGCTGCAAGTTTAAGTGCAATAGCCTTACCTATACCCCGGCTAGAGCCGGTCACTAAAATTCTTTTATTCATTGGTTTTCTCTTATAAATTCCAGCGGATCTTCTGGCTGAAATACATTTATTTTTGCATCACACAGTATTTTTTTATTTTCACTTATTTGGCATTCAAACACACTTAAACCAGATTCTTCTTGGTAAAGCTTGTGAACATAAATAGTTAAGGTGCTGTTTTTATAAAACATGGCCTGATGTGTTTTATATTTTCGCGTGCCGATCAAAAAGCCAATTTTAACCGCTTCATTAATATCGTTAGCTAATGCTCCAGCATAGGCAGCTATAGACTGGGCCATATATTCAACACCGATATAACTTGGCACTCCCTCAATTTGCTCATTATAAAAAGGGCTTTGGGGTGTAATAGTCACAGAGCAGGTTGCACTTTCATCGCTGTATTCAACTAACTGATCTATTAAGATCATAGGAGCATCGTGGGGTACAACCTGCTCTATAGAATAATTATTCATTATGAGTACCTAAAATCAAACTAGCATTATTACCACCAAACGCAAATGAGTTAGATAGACAGTAATTTAATTTAACCGTGCTAGCTTGCTCAATAACGTTAACATCTGCCAGCTTATTTCTGTGTGTGCATTTATTAAAAGGCAAAGTAATATTTCCTCTCCCTCTGAGCAACAGCCAACAAATACCTGCTTCAATTGCACCAGCTGCACCTAAAGTGTGCCCAGTTAAGTACTTACTGGAGCTCAGCGGTGTATTGTTGCCAAACACACTATTAATTGCAAGGGCTTCCATTTCGTCATTTTTAATTGTCGCTGTGCCGTGTGCATTTATATAGTCAATATCACTAGGTAATAAGTCAGCAACGGCCAGAGCTGCTTTCATTGCCGATTTTGCACCATTACCGCTAGGGTCTGGCGCCGAAATGTGATGAGCATCAGAGCTTTCACCACCACCTAAAAACATGACGCCATTTTCTAACGGTGCTTCTTTACTCATGACAAATAACGCAGCACCCTCACCAATATTAATACCATCTCTGTCATCGCAAAAAGGCTTACACATTCCAGTGCTCATTGATGCCAAGGCATTAAATCCATTAATGGTAAGTTTGCAAAGGCTGTCTACGCCACCACAAATTACAACGTCTGCTAAATCAGCAGTTATTAAAGCTTTTGCGCTAATGAGAGCTTTAGCACTTGAGGTACATGCCGTTGAAATACTATAACAAGGACCTAACGCCCCTACTTTTTCGGCTATGTAATGCGAAGGAGTAGCAAGTTCTTGATCAGCATATAAAAAGTCACTTGGCCACACACCTGAACTGTCGTGTTCAGCTCGAGCTTGTTCGCCATCATGCACCCCAGATGTACTTGTACCTACCACAACAGCAATTCGTGATTTATCAATATGTGAAAAACGATTAAGTGTTGGGGATATTTGCTCAAGGGCTATATCAATTAGCGTATCAATACGGTGCTTTTGACTTAGAGGAACGCAGTCCACGTGCCCAACATAAAATGGCAAACCCTCTGTGCTTAAATCTTTTGTCTTTAAAAGCTGTGGGGCTTCATTATTTTGTAAGTTATTTAGGCTAACAATTGTATCTTCAACGCCTTTGCCCATTGCACTTACAATGCCTAAATCATTTAACCAAAAAGTCACTAGTTTACCTTCTCAAATGTAATTTGATAATGTCGCTCACTATTATTTAGTACTGTTTTATTATTGCTATAATTTATTGTAATAATCGAGCGGTTATTTTTTACTACACGCCTTTGTGTGGCTATCTGCTTTATAATCGCCCCAGATATTTTCTCATTAAGAAATAATACAGGCCAATGCACTAAGGCAATATCTGCCAATATATAAGCTGGGTCTAAATCAACACCGACTATCATTTTAGTAACATTAGGTGGTTGGTTATTTAGTTTTTCAAGCTTTAAAATAGGTAAACCTTGTGTAGTCATTAACAATAAGTTGATAGTACCCTGCTTGTTTATTTCTAATTGTGCTAATAATGTATGCTCTTTCTCATTGTTTTGAATATATAAAACATGCTGCCAATTTTGATCAAACATTTGTACAGGCACATGCGAAATATCAAGTGTAGTGGCTGCAGAAATATCAATACGCTCACTGCTTTTATATGTGCTACTACATGCTGTTATGCAAACACACACTAAAGCTATAAAAGTACATTTTAAAAAGTGTCTGATATGAGCCTCAATAACTGGGATTAATTTTGACATAGCTGCGCTAATACATTTAAACGACGCTCACTTTGAGCAACAAATGGATTATTTTTATCCCATGCGTAACCCGCTAAAATAGCACTGATCATTTCACGAACCTGCGAGTTTTGCTCTGAATAAAAAATAACGTCTTGAAATCGGGTATCGTACCAACCTTTAACAAAGGTTTTAAAACAATCAACTCCTGCCTGCAATGGCTCGGCGTAACATTCCTCAAAATCAATTACTTCTCCATTTAAATAATCATCAATAAGGGGGGCAATTAAGTGTGCAGACTTTAAAGCAATAGTCACCCCAGATGAAAACACCGGATCTAAAAATTCACCCGCATTGCCTAGTAAAGCAAAATGCTTTCCATGTAGCGTACATACATTAGCAGAGTAACCACTAATGCTACGCGCTTGTGTTATAGGTACGCGATTAGCTAAAAGTTTTTTTAAGTAAGGGTCTTGCTCTATAAACTGTTTTAAGGTGTCAGCTTCACTACTCTCATTAAAGCGTGTTTGCTTTGCAACAACCCCAATGCTGGACGTGCCATCACTAAAGGGGATGAGCCAATACCAAACATCATTAAATTTAGGGTGAACGGTTATTAAAATTTTATTTCTATCAAACAGCTCGTCAGTAATGCCATCATTAAAGTGACTGAAATAAGCACTACGCACAGGAAAAGTAGAAGGTTTTTCTAAATTTAAAAGTTTTGGTAAAACTCGGCCGAAACCACTCGCATCAAGTACAAACTTAGCCCTTACATCATACGTTTGATTTTTATTATTTTGCACTTGCAGCGTCGCACTAGCAGCTTCATCAGTAAAACCAATAACACTATGCTGATAGCGAATTTCAACGCCTTGATGCTGCGCTCTATCAGCAATCAGCTTATCAAAATCAGCCCGTTTAACTTGAAAAGTAGTGCCCGGCCCTAGGCTAAATTTTTCAGTAAAATTTATAGCTGTATTTTGGCCATTACGATGAAACGCAGCACCATCTTTAAATTGAAAGCCAAGCTCATCTGCATGTTCATGTATTGTGTTAACTAGCCCAGCATCAGCTAAATACTCCATACATTGAGGTAATAAGCTTTCGCCAATTGAAAAACGAGGAAATACTTGTTGCTCTAGCACCAGCACTTTCCAGCCTTTTTGTACTAATAAGCTACTTACAAGTGCACCTGAAGGCCCTGCTCCTATAACCACAACATCATACTGCTCAAGGTTGTTCAAATTATTATTCCTTTTGAGACTTTAATACACTTAACGGAGATAAAATATATACGGCTAAAATCCCTACCATAACAGTAAGGCCAAAACTAAAAATGGCGGGGGTATCTGAAAAGGCGAGCATACCAAACACACACATCGAAGAGGCGGCCGACAAGCTAATGGCCAATACATTTACCGCCGTTAAGTTGTTAATTTGGTAAAACACTAAATAATCTATGGCTAGGCCAATAATGAGTAAGCCACCTAGCAGATTAAAAATTGAGATACTTCCTTGCGCTGCATTACATACCCAAAGCATAGTCAATAGGCTGGCACTTAATGTTATCACCTGCACAGTGCCAATCCGAAGGCCAAATTTATAGCTAAATAAAACAAAGCAAATAACAATGGCCACGCCCAATGTAAGCAATAAATACTGGCTGTAGTTTTCAAGTAGGCTACTGATTTGCTCAGGCTTGTTATATATAAACGCATCTTCATAAGCATTAACGCTAGAAGTTAACGCGTGCGTGGATATTCCCGATACAGAAAACCAAGTAACAGCCTTATTAGGCTCAACAAACATTTGTGCATTTAAAAGTGCTGAAAAATGACTATTTGCTAAAGCGTCGTAACTCAAAAGTTCTGTGTTAGCTGACTCAACTTTTATCCCTGTATATTTTTCAGTGATAATTAACACATCGTTTTTAACAGCTCCGTTAAAGAGCGCTAAATTATTTTTTTGCGTGCGCTTACTAGGTAACCAACGCTTAATAGCATTGTGTTTAAGATGTGGGTTAATACGCTTTAAATCATCTATTAGTTGCTCTTGCTTTTGCAGTAGTTGTTCAGCATTTGATGCAAATAAAAATACAATGTGGGCATCTAACTGTCCCAATAAAGTTAAATGCTTTTGCTCATTAAGTATTAGTTGCTGTGGGCTTGCATTTAGTAAACGTACATCGTTGTTAAATGAAACCGGTTTAAGGTAAAACAAAAACATTAACACCAGCCCCAATACGAGTAAAACCGATTGCTTACAACGGTTAAAGCGCACCATTAAACCTAATAACTGCTGACTTTTAATCAAACTTCGCTCAGAGAGTACAAGCTTAGATTGCCAGATAGGTAATATAATTAATGTGAATAACCAGGCGCTCGCAAGCCCAGCAATTACAAACACTGCTACTTGCGATAAAAGTGAAATTGGCGCACCTAATAAACAGCTATAGCCGAGGCCTGTTGTAATAAAAGATAAAAGCAAAGCTGTTTTTGTGCCTTTACTTAACCCACTACTTTGGTAAAAACTGTTGCCATACGCTAAATCAGTCATCGCATGAAATGCATAATCAATAGCTATACCAATTAGGGTTACAGCAAAAACCAGTGTTAATAAATGAATCGAATTAAACACAAATACCATGGCCGTAGCACCACCAGCCAGTGCACTAAGTACGGTTAAGCTTGCAAGTAAAATGCTACTGACTTGCCTAAATACCCAAAACACCATTAAAAGTAATGCGATTACACTAAGGCCACCAAATAAGCTCATTTCATACTTAGCTTGCTGAGCGTTTTCAGCTGTATGAAAAAGAGCACCTGAATAGCGAATAGTGGTCTGTGGGTACGTATCATTTAAACTTTCAAGCTTATTTTTAATGCTGTTCGCAAGCTTAATAGACTCATCAATTGGGAGGCTATTGTTAGGAATGGTAGCCAATATAACAGCATAATCAGTATGCTTTAAACGGCGCGTTAACCGCTCATTTCTTAAAGAGAATAACTGACTTTGTTTTAAATTATCACCTATAAATGCAGCAAGACTTAAACTAATATCGGCTTTTAGTGTGGCACTTACAAAAGGGTTTCCTAATTGATTTAATTGAGTAAGGTAAAATGACTCAAACTGTGCTTTATCAACCATACTATTTTTATAATTTTCGCTGAGCAGCGCATGTTGATACGCAGAGAACACTGAAGATAACTGCTCAATGCTTGGCAGTTCAAAGCTATTTTTTATATCACGTTTTAACAGCCATGATTTAAGCTCGTCATGTGCTAAGTTTTTACCATCACCAGTAAATGAAAACATAATACGGTTTGCATTTTTTTTAAAAAAGACCTCTTCGCCGTACGCCAATTGAGAATGTGATTTTGGTAATAAACTAAACATATCAGCATTTAATACAGGCTTAGTGATATACAAAGCAGCACAAAGTAAAACAGCTAAAAAACCAAACCATGTAATAAGTACACTAATACGTTTAATCACATCACTTTTCCGAAGGTTACTTACACTTATTAATTATTAGGTGTATTTGCATAAGAAAACTCTATTACTGTGTTGCTACCCGAGTGCTCATTTAAGGTTATACTTTGTACACGCTGGTTATTTTCACAAAGAATAAAATGGCTAAACAGCTGTTTTAATAGCGTATCTTTTGGCTTTAATAATAAACAGCCTGTTTGATTTGTTACATCAAACCGTGCATATAAGGCTTTCATATCTAATGCGAGTAAGTCAGTTAATAAGCCTACAAACTGCTCGCTGCCAGGCTGAGGAGTAAGTTCACCCTCTTTATTTTTCACAAATACTTGGCCATTCTCGATTAGTAATGTACTTTGCACTGGTGTTTTTACATACCAAAGCAGCTTTTCCCCTTCAAGTGTAAACTCCCCTTTAGAGATGAATGGTTTAGAGAAGCCGGCAAAATACTTTAATTGCTTAAATTCACCCGAAACTGTCGTAGCAGCTAATAAACTGGCACTAAAAAAAACAAAATAAAGACAACTTACAAACACACAATTTTTTAAATAATTCATAGTATCATCCAATATTAGCTAAGTACTTTTGCAAGCTTATCAACTATCACCGCTGGTGAGGCAAACTGCATTTCTTTAGTCGATATCTCAACAGCAACTTGAGTAGTAGTCGCTTTAGTAATACGCTTATTCGTTATGGCATCTGTAATTACATAATCAATTTTTAATCGGTTTTCGAACTCTTTTAAATGCGCGGTCACTTTAATTTTTTGGGTAAATATGGCGGATGCCACGTACTTAATTTGCATATCCACTATTGGCCACGCATAACCCGACTCCATCATTTGAGGATAGTCGTAATCAAATAATCGCAGTAACTCACAGCGAGCCACCTCTAAGTAGCGAGGGTAATTACCATGCCATACAACATTCATCGGATCGCAGTCATGAAATGGAATTTCAATTTCCACTTCATGAGTTAGCAAAGCGCCTTTACTATTCATATAAAGCCCAACGTTTTTCTTGAATATAACTAATGGTTTGTCTAAGTACCGCTTCCATTGGCCTATCTTCAGTTAGGTTTTCGAAATAATGAGTTATGTCAGTATACATCGCTTGCATATCTGCAGTTAAACTTGAAAATTCGAGTTCGCCTTGTTTAATACGCAGCCTCACCCCTTGAATACTTGCTAGTAACGTACTTGCAATAACCTGCTCTGTAAGCTGTAAAATACGCAAACAATCACGTGAGGCAATAGTCCCCATACTTACTTTATCTTGATTATGGCACTCAGTAGAGCGAGAAAATACACTTGCAGGCATCGTTAACTTAAGTGCTTCAGCAGTATAAGCACTGGCGCCTATTTGCACGGCTTTAAAGCCATGATTTATGTAACGACGTTCAGCCTCACTGTCTGATAAATTTGATGGTAATCCATTATTAAATTTACTATCGACCAATGAAGCGATTTGCCTGTCAGCTAAATCTGCCAGATTTGCAATCGCCGTTTTCATACTATCCATTGCCATTGCAATGTGGCCGCCATAAAAATGGCCACCATGAAGTACATGCTCACCCTCGCCATCAATAATAGGGTTATCGTTTGCAGAATTAAGCTCGTTTTCTATCATCTGCCTGAAAAATGGCAAACTATCTTGCAATACACCAATAACATGCGGTGCACAGCGAATAGAGTACCTATCTTGCAGTCTATCAGCGTTACGAGGGTGGTCATGATGGTTTAAATCATCTCGTATCCATTTAGCAACTTGTTGCTGCCCAGGATGAGGCTTAACAGAGAATAAAATTTCATCAAAATGATGACTATTACCTTTGAGAGCAAGGCTAGACAATGCAGTAATCCTACTTGCAAGTTTTGCTAAATAATTAGCTCTATCAAACGCTAAACAAGCCAGTGCGGTCATCACAGCTGTACCATTCATAACTGCAAGCCCCTCTTTTGGGCGAAGCGTTAAAGGCTTTAAACCAGCCGCTTGCATTACCTGCGCGCTGTTAAGTATTTTATCTTTGTAAAAAACATCACGTTCACCAACCATAGCACCTGCTACATACGACAGTGGGGTTAAATCACCGCTAGCGCCTACCGAGCCTTCTTGAGGAATAACAGGTACTATATCAAGGTTTAAATAGTCTTTGAGAAGATTAAGCATTTCCCAGCTTACGCCAGAATAGCCTTGTGAAAGTGATGCTAAGCGCGTAGCTAAAATTGCACGCCCTTGTACTTTATTAAACACATCGCCTAGTCCACAACCATGAAAGCGCGTTAAATGTAATGGTAGCTCATCAACTAAGTTAAGTGGTACAGGAACCGTGACTGAGTCACCATAGCCTGTAGTTACCCCATAAATCACACCATCTTCTTTGAGTAGAGAGTCTAAAAAGCTAAGCGCGCTATCAATCTTTGCGCTAAATTGCTCGCAGCCACTTAATTGCACCTGAGTATTTTGATGTGCAATATTAACAATATCTTCAATAGAAAGTTGTTGGTTTCCAAAAAGCTGTACTTCCTGAGCTGACACTCTACTTCTCCTTTGCATTGCTGCGTTCTACTTGCTGATCGTTTTGCCAAAAATCATAAAAATTAAACCACTGATAAGGATACCGCGCGGCATAAAAGCCTAAACGTGCAGAAAAATCTGTAATTACAGTGGTTAATAGACCTTGCCTTTGTGAGCGGGGTATTTTTAATGTTTGGCTATAATGTTCAAAAATCACATGATACTTTTTTGTTTTTTTATCTTTTAAGCAAAATAAAAAGTAAACGGGGCAATCTAATAATGCAGCTAATATAAAAGGCCCTTGAGAAAAAGATGCTGGCTTACCTAAAAACTCAACACGTGTTGATCGCTCACCCGTTGTAGCGCTTGTTCTATCACCAACAATAACGACTATTTCACCCTGCTCTACTTTATCTTTTAATAAAATAGCTAGATCAGGCCCCATATCGCTCACTTGAATTAAGTTAACCGACACCGCGGGGTTAACTTTTTTAAGCATTTTATTAAATTCAACAGCGTGATGAGTAAATACAAGCACATTAATTTTTTTACTGCTGCGATGCTGGCTCAGTGCTCTACATACCTCAAGGTTACCCAAGTGAGAGCCAATAAAAATGGCCCCTTGCTGTTGCTCATTTAAATCAATAAACAGCTGTTCATTAGTATATTGGATATCCTTTTTTGAAATTCGACCGAGCCAACCATCAATTTTATCAAGGGCGCTATCGGCAAAACTACAAAAATGCATAAGCTGTTGTTTAAAAGTTACTTTACGCTCAACATTATTGTAATTATTAACTTGGACTAAAAACTGCTTAGAAGCCGCGCGTGCAACTTTACCGGTAATAAACAAATAGCAAACAACCGGGAATAAAATAACCCACAACCCTTTACGGCCAAGTACTTTATGGGCAAATAGTAATATTTGTATACCTAAAAAGTTACCTCGCTCTTGCATTTTAGACCAATGTTTAACGGCCATAACGTCTCTTATATTTATGCCATAGTAAGACAGGTGAACGAAGCAGCATGCCAAAAAATAAACGCGTATGTAACCACGAAATACGCACATTATCTTGGAGTGGCTGGAAGTGTGACAAGCCATTTTCTGGGTAAATAACCTGGCTTGGTAAAAAAACAAATGGAACGTTGCGCCAATATAACCTAACCAGTATTTCTGGATCAAAGTCCATACGCTTACCGAGATTAACCTCACTTATAAGCTTATTAGTCACATTTAAAGGGTAGACTCTAAAACCACACATTGAGTCCACAATTTTAAAGCTGAGCGTTTCTATCCATACCCACACATGGGTCAAATAACGGGCTAAGTAACGGTGCTTAGGAACCGATTCATCATACACTGGGCAACAACTAATTAATGCCTGTGGGTGTGTGTTTGAAAGCTCAATCAACTTTTTGATATCTGATAAATTATGTTGCCCATCTGCATCTACTTGTATTGCATGGCTATAACCTTGCTCATACGCGCAGCGCAATCCTGTTTGTACCGCACCGCCTTTGCCTTCATTTTGCTCATGCGATATAAGAGTGAGGTGGGCATATTTTTTCTCAAGAGTAGCAAAAAGAGATTTAGCCTGCACACTACTGGCATCATCAACCATTATTATTGGCAGCGTATACTCAGTTAACGTTGCAAGTACTTCATCTATAACACTTACATGATTAAAATTAGGTATAACAATACAAAAATTATTCATCTGTATCACTTTTAAACACTATACGCCCTGAGGCGTGTTGGCCTTTATCTGATTGATACGAAAAGCCATACTTACCGCCAGGCTTTTCTTCTACAGTTAATTTAATTGTTAGACCAGGGGTAATAACAACCTGAAACTTAAGCACTTCAATATCTTTTACTTCACGTTTAACATTAAAGTATTTTCGCACGGCATTTACGGCCCAATCGAGCTGCACTACACCTGCTAAAATAGGGCCTTGACTAAAGTGACCTTTAAAATAATCTAAACTTGGCGGTATAAAAAGCGTTAGGCAATGATTCTGTGTTGACGATACACAGTTAACAAGTTCAGGCTTTGTGTTAATCAACTTTGACAAAAAGAGACTCCAATACTTTTAAATTTATTTTAGCTTGCGTGTTGTAGGGTAATTGATTTAGAAAACGCCATTTTTTAGGCGTGCAGATCCCTTCAAAACGATTCAATGTATGTGTTTTTAAAAGCGTATTAGTCGCTAACTTTCCATTGGCGTTTAAATATGCTCGTCCTTTATGTGTAAGCACTATAACAGCGCCTAATACTAAACGTTTCCCATTTAGCGTTATTACTTTAGCTTCCTGTACCCACTCACTTTTGCATAAATGTAGCTCTAGTTCGTCAAGGCTTAAGCGTTTTTCTTCAAGCTTTATAATACGGTCAAAACGACCTAGTAATTCAAATTGGCCATTTTGAAATAATGTACCTCGGTCATCTAATAAATAGTTTGTTTGCTCAACTAAAGGCGAATTCAACACTAATCGTTGTTCAGAGGTACTGTGTAATGTGATCCCTAAAAATGGCTGCCAATGACTAACGTTCTCTAAAGACACAACCTGACGATATGCAATTCCGCCAGTTTCGGTGCTGCCAAATACTTGAGTAATGGGTTTATTTAGCTGTTTATTTAAAGTGACAGCGTCTTCATTTTGAAGCGGCCCACCGGATGAGAAAATCCACTGTAAATGTGACTTTTCTTCTATTAAAACGTTATCTTGATGCAGCCGCTTTAGCTGTGCCGGACTGGATATAAACACGGCCTGTGTAATTGTTTTAAGTTTAGTAGCAATATGCTCGGGGTAGTTAAGCAAGTCTGTATCAATTATGTGGTTATTGCTAAGCGGCCATAACACTCTAAATAACAAACCGTAAATATGCTGATGCGAAACACTGGCAATAAATACAGGGTTACGTTTTAAAGCAAACGTACTGTTGAGCGTTTTTATCTCTTTATTAAGCACTCGCCACGATTTAAAAATAGGCTTAGCTTGACCTGAAGAGCCAGAAGTATAAAAAACAAGGTTACCTTCACTCGGCCAAGCAATTTTATTGAACGGTGTGTAGTTAGGTGTCGTTGTTAAATTACCAATATTTTCAAATGGCGTAGTCGCATGTTCGACTAAATCACTATCGCCCAAATAGTAAGGGGTTTGCTCTAAAAGCGCATTGAGTGTTTCGCTTTGACCATTAGGCGGTAAAATTATAGTCCAGCCTTTATGCGCCAATGCAAAAAGGTTTACAGCAAAATCATAGCTACTACTGTTGAAAAGCACTGCCGATGCTTTAGTAGGCGATTGCGGAATTTTAGCCAAAACTTGATTAATATCATTAACAAATTGACGCTCAGATAACGCTGAGCCATTATGATTAAATCGAATATTTATGCTTGCGTTATCTAAAGTATTAAACACCTGCATTCCTTTTTACTTTTTTCCTTACTAACCACTCTACTGCAAATAAAACACCCATAATAATGTATGCAATAAAACCGTTATAAAATGCCCACACATCAAGAGCTGTAAACACACTAGTGTATAACGCTATACTGGCGTTAAAAACAAAAAAAACGCACCATATTTTAGTTACATTTTTAGTGTACGAAATGGCTCTTTTATCAAGCTTTGGCTCAGTGATACGCGCAAACGTTTCTATGATACTTGGACCTTTATAAAGCGAGTAAGCAAAAACAAAAAACATAACAGTATTTACAATAACCGGATAAAGCCGAATACCAAAATCACTGCCCATCGTTTTAGATAAGCCAATAGCTAAAATTCCAAGTAATGAGGCTGGCTTTATCCATGGCATTTTAGCTAATAAAGGCTTGCTTAACCAAAGCCTTATTATTAACAGTGTTAATAAAATCATAGTGAGTAAATAACTGTTGAAACGTGTCAGCCCTATATAAACAATGAAAGGGTAACAGGTTAAAAAAATCATTATTAACGCTGTTAAAAATGCCTTAAACATGCTTATTTAACGAGCTTTTCTATTTCAGATACAACATCTTGCACAGTGCGAACTTGTTTAAATGCGTCAGGCTCAATTTTCTTACCTGTAATTTCACGTAACTTAACAACTAAATCTACAGCGTCAATACTGTCTAAGTCTAAATCTTCGTACAGGTTAGCTTCTAAAGAGATATCTTCAGCATCTATTTCAAATTCATTTTCTAAAATGCCGTGTAATACATCATAAATTTCAGCAGCGGTTTTCATTATTATTCCTAGTGTGTGTTAATTAAGTACGTGATTGTTCTATAAATTGCGCTAAAGAGTTAACACTCGCAAAATGCGCTTTAGTTTGTTCTGAATTTGCATCAATTTTTACGTCAAATTCTTTTTTGATAGCAAGCCCGAGCTCTAGCGCATCAATGCTATCTAGCCCTAAACCATCTACAAATAAAGGCTCGTCGTCTTTTATATCGGCAGTGGTCATATCTTCAAGATCTAGGCTCGAAATAATCAATTGTTTAATTTGTTGTTTTAATTCACTCATATATAGCTAAGCTCTTTTGTAAAGTATTGTTGTAAGCCTTTCGTAAGCTGGCGGGACTGTATTGCAGGTACGTCGCTTGTATAAATAATATCGCTTTTGAAAGAATGTGGTGCTAGTTGCATAGAAAAATGCGCTTGGTATGGGGCTACTTTGTACCAAGGCGTCCCTTTAGTTAACGTATTAGGTTTCATTTTAATCAATACGGTGGTTATAGGGGCATGACATCTAAGGGCTATATTTGCAGCCCCTCTTTTAAATTTAAGCGAATTATGAGGTACTGAACGTGTTCCCTCAGGAAAAACAATTAAGTTATTCCCTCTTTTTAGTGTTTGCTCGCATTCTTTTAATAATTCTTGCGGGTCTTCATTGCTTATATAACCTGTACTTTTTATCACACCACGCATAAAAGGGTTTGTAAAAAGGTGTGCTTTTACAACGCAATCAACATTTTTAATAACCGATATAAGTACCACAACATCAATAAGTGATGGGTGATTAGCCAAAACAAGCTCGCCTCTCAAATTAGCTAAATGGGCTTTATCTTTAATATGAAAACGGATAGCGCCAGTGTGATGCATTAAAGCGACAAAAAATTTAAAGCTATAATGCACTACCGTACGCGCATTTTCTTTTTGCTTTACAGGACAGCGTTGAAATAAACGTTGAACGGGGAATAGTAGTAAGGCTAAAAATAGCCCACCTAAACCAAATACACTAAAACAAAGGCCAGTGGCTATAATGCGCCAAACAAGGCCTATTACTCTTATTATTGTATTAAGCATAGTGTGTTAACAACCAACCATTAGCACTGGCGCTTTGTTTGTTAAACATTGCTTTAGCAAGCTCTAAACTTAAAGGAGTAGTTGTTTGTTCGCTATTGTTAGTGGCTTGTTTAGTTAAACTAAAATGAGCTTCTTTTTCTGTAGCTAAACGTATAACTAACGCAATAGAATGTGTTATTTGTGCCTCATCAACAAATGTTGTGTACGGCTCTGGGAGTGACTCATCTGTATGCACAAGTAATATATGTGGTTGTTTATACTCAACCAACTTTATATATGCTTCAATCAAAGCGCAAGCAAAGCTATCCTTACCCGCTGCGATAGCGTTCATAGGTTGGGTGTTACCGCTAATAATGCTATACATACCAATCGCAGCGTTGTGCACACTTAAACCAAAGCCTGTCGGAGATAGAGGTTGTTTCTCACCAAGCTCTCCTAATAAATTAGCTGTTTTATGGAAATCGCCATGGCGTGATGAAAAAATAACAGGCATGTTTTCATACCCTTTATCATTTGTAACCTGGTGCGCAGTATGTAAAACCATTTTTACAAATGGTGTCATTCTTCTGCGCTGCATTGCAGGTACCCAACTTAATGTAATTGGTGATGAGTCGTACCAATTTTCAGAGGGGCTTTGTCGCTGTTCAGGCTTAATCCATGTAGCGAGTTGTTCAACAACAAATTTCACAAATAAACGTTATTTAGTAAGTAAGGGGGCGAGAATTTTACCGATATTAGCAATAAAAGTAAAATATTCATTAAATAAATGCCAGCACTTACTAACTGTTCAGCGCTGGCTCATATAACCTAAGAAAGCAAAGCAATATCACTTTGTTTTATACACTTAGCTTTATTGCCCACAATATCATCAACGTTAAGCTCGTTTATTAAGGCCTCGCCTTGTGCTTGTTGCTCATCGCTCAGTGGCACATACGGTAATCTAAATACGGGATTTACCGCGCCTGTCATCATCATTGCGGTGTTTATTGCAATCGGGTTTGGCTCGCAGAATAGCCAGTTCATTAAAGGTTGTAATGAGGTATTTAACGCATCATTTTTAGTATCCATTAACTGGCGGAACAACCCTGGTATAAGATTAGATGTGACCGATATAACACCGTGTGCATTGTGTGTGTGACGTGCATCGTGTGCTTCGTCATCGTTACCTGACCAACACGCAATGCCTTGCTGTTCGTAATGAGCAATACGCTCGTTACCACCACATTCTTTTACACCAATTAAATTAGGGTGTTTTGCTAATGGCTCAATAATATCAGGGGTTAAATCTTGCCCTGTGCGCCCTGCTACGTTGTAAATAAACGCAGGGCCAATATCCAGTACACGTTTAAAGTGCTCGTTAACACCAGCAATAGAAGTGCGGCCATAATATGGGTTAATTTGCAGCGCGGCATGCATACCACTTGCAAAGCCATACTTAGTGGCTTTAATAGCTTCGCGGGTATTATTGCTACCCGTATTCCCTACAATCACCAGCTTATCGCCATATTTATTTGCACTGTGCGCGATAAGCATTAAATGCTCTTCCCAGTTCATTAGCTGGCCTTCGCCGGTTGTACCACCAACCACAATGCCATCTACCCCCGCTGCAATTTGTATTTCAACGAGTTCATCGTACTTTGCTAAATCTATTTCACCATTGGCTAAGTATGGAGTTTTAATGGCGGTAATTAAGCTTGCTTGTTTAATTTGTTCTAGGGTGCGCATAAAAATTCATTATTTATAAAACTTGCGCTATTTGTAACATACTTGCACGCATTTTTGCAGGCCTAAGCGAATATTAAACGTAAAATGGCTTGTGTTATTTAGTTTGATAATACAAAATACAAACACTGTACATTTGAACAGTGTTTGTATTTTTAATTTTAAGCGAGCCATTATGCGTTTATCTGACTACTTAGCCACTCATTTTTATAACACCGATGAGCTTTGCCATGCTTTAAATATTGATGCCGAGCAACTAGATACATGGCAGCAGCAAAGTATTTTTCCTAAACCAAGTTATTGTATAAAAAGCCAATTAAGTTGCAGCTCGTACTCTGGTTTGTATGAATGTGAAGAGTACGATGACTATTACCCGCGCGGCTGTGTAAATTGGGGGCAAGGGCTAATAAAACAAAAAATTGAATCCTCTAGTAATGCCTTTAATTACTTTGCGCAGCAGTACACGGCAAGCCTGAGTAAACTTGCCCAGCAAGGTTTTAGTTTTAATGAAGAATTATTTGGCTGCGAAATAGACGAGCATTTACAGCAAGTGTGGCAACAGTTTTTATGCAGCAAATACGGCGTACTGACACAAAACGGTTTAATTGACGAAATAGTATGTGTGGATATAGGCCGCTTGCTGGTAGACGATATTACTGAATTGCGCACTAAAGGAAGTTTAAATCAACAAGAGCGTACGCAGCTTCACCCCGCGATGAAATTACTCAATAAAGCATTAGGCCACGGCGCCGATCACGAAAAACAACACACATTACGTGCCCGTTACATAGATGCACTTATTTTAAAGTACGATTTATCGATTAAATCAAATGGCTGAGGCTTTAATACGAGGTGGGTATTTAAAAGACTAAGTAACGCAAATGGCGATGTATGCTTACGCCGCCACTGTATTTTACTCATTAACCAATATTAAGAGTGCTTTTTACTAGCCGATGGTGTTGTACACATCAATATTACTGCTTGTTACAAGCCCGGTAACTTGGGTACCAAATGCTTTGTAGTGAGGCTCTTGTTTATGAGCTTCAAAGTGTTCTTGCGACGCCCACTGCTCACTTACAAGGTACTCGGTATTGTCTGAGTCTCGTTTAACCGACAACTCGTAACGCAAACAACCCACTTCTTGACGTGAATACTTTTGCAGATTTTCGAGCGCAGTTAAAACAACCTCTGCGTCGATATTTTTGCTCGCTATAGTGGCAATTACCGTTAACATAAGGAGTCCTTTTAAAAAAATAAAGGTGCAGCTTTGCTACACCTAATGTTGTTTTGCGTATTTTATTACTGATCCCACTGCGGCGCAAAATCAGGCGTTGCTTGGCGGTCGCCACAATCAAGTCCGTCAATACGAGCAATGTCTTCAGCGTCTAATTTAACATGGTCATTAAAGTTATCTTCTAAGTTTTTACGCTTAGTTGACGATGGAATAGTGGTCATGCCGTTGGCATTAATCCATGCAATAACTACTTGCGCTGGTGATGCCTCATGCTTATTCGCAATATCAATAATAGTTTGATCTTTGAGTACTTTACCAACTACAAATGGCATATACGCTGTAACGTGAATATCGTGTTGGGCACAAAAAGCGCGTAGCTTAGTATTGGTTAAATACGGATGTACCTCAACTTGGTTAGTAAATATTTCACGCGAATCAAGTGTTTGCATTGCTTCGTTTAAGTTGGCAATAGTAAAATTAGATACGCCAATATGTTTTGTTAAACCAAGCTGCTTAGCTTTTAAAAGCTCCGTTAGGTACTCACTCATTGGCTCATCATTTGAAGGCGCAGGCCAATGAATAAGCAGTAGATCGACAGAGTCTACTTGTAATTTCTCAAGTGACTTTTCAACGCTGGCAATAAAGTCAGTTTTGTTAAGTTTGTTGTTCCACACTTTGGTGGTTAAAAATATTTCGCTGCGCGGAATATTACTATCTTTTATGGCTTGGCCTACTTGCTCTTCGTTACCATAAATTTGCGCAGTATCAATATGACGAAACCCCACTTCTAACGCCATTTTTACTGAGTTGTAGGCGGTATCGCCTTCTAAACGGAATGTTCCCATGCCTAAATCTGGCATTTCTATTACACGTTGTGTCATGGCTCTGTCCTTATAAAATAATCGGTTAAAAATACAAACTGTTTAAAGTTTTACGAAATACACCTTTTACTTCTTTTGTGTTGTCACCTAAAAATTATGACCTCAATACAGGTAATGAGGTCATAAATTTAAGTTTCAACCTTAGCAGAATACTTTATGCTTGTTTCACTTCTCGCTTATCAAGCATGCCACTGTAACGAGTTACTACTAATGCTAGAGCACAAATTGCTGCGCCAATCCAAGCGGTATCTTGAAGTGACATGCTCTCTACTACACTGCCACCAATAATTGAGCCCAGTGCGATACCAATATTAAACGCTGCTATGTTTAAGCCCGATGCGACATCTACCGCATTAGGAGTGTGCTTTTGCGCCTGTTTTACGACATAAAGCTGTAAGCCTGGTACGTTACCAAACGCAAATGCACCCCAAACTAGAATAGTCAGTACGGCCGCTACTTTTGACTCCATCGTAAAAGTAAAAGCCAATAAAATAATTGTCAGCGCGCTAAATATAATACTCAGTGCGCTAATTGGGCCACGTTTATCAGCCAGTTTTCCGCCCCAAATATTACCAATGGCTACCGATACACCGTAAACCAGCATGATTAAACCAATCGCTGAAGGAGCAAAACCTGTTTCTTGCTCTAAAATAGGTGCTAAGTAAGTAAACGCAGTGAACGTGCCGCCGTAACCTAAAATTGTCATTAAATATACGAGTAATAAGCGCGGCTTAACAATAACCTGAAGCTGCTCTTTAAACGTTGCCGGAATAGACTGTTTTAAGTTTTTTGGTACTAAAATAGCGCTGCCAATTAAAGCGATTAAACCCAGTACCGACACCACTAAAAACGTTGCTCGCCAGCCAAAGTGTTGGCCAATCCAAGTGCCTAGTGGCACACCCGTCACTAGCGCTACAGTAAGTCCGGTAAACATAATAGCAATAGCACTGGCTTCTTTATCTTTACTTACTAAGCTTGTGGCAATCATTGAGCCAATTGAGAAAAACACCCCGTGAGCCAAGCCTGTTAAAATACGCGCTAGTATTAATGTTTCGTAACTAGGCGCTTGCCATGCAAGTAAGTTACCTAAAACAAATAAGCCCATTAAGCTTATTAGTACAATTTTACGGTTCCAACGCCCAGTTAGTGCGGTCAGTACTGGTGCACCAATGGCAACCCCTACTGCATATAAACTAACTAGCAAACCAGCTGAAGGTAGGCTTACGCCTAAATCGTTTGCAATAGTAGGCACTAATCCCACTATTACGAACTCGGTTGTTCCTATTGCAAATGCGCTTAAGGTGAGCGCCCACAAAGCCAATGGCATAATTAAATCCTCATTATTAGTTAAGACTTACAGTTTGACTAAAAATGTGTTTGCAAAAAATAGCATTAGTGACAAAATACTTTTGTAATTAATGCAAAAGTAAGGTGCTCACGTATGGCTCAGCATGCAAAAACCGAAGACTTAGAAATGTTTTTAACGGTAGTAGATAGCGGAAGTTTTTCAGCAGCAGCTAATTTGCTTGATCAGCAAGTAGCAAAAGTGTCGCGGGCCGTGTCTCGCCTTGAAAACACGTTACAATGTACATTACTAAATAGGACCACTCGCCGATTAGAACTAACCGAAGAGGGCCATACCTTTATTAAATATGTTCGCGATGGCTTAAACACTTTACAAACCGGCGAAGAAGCAATAAAGCTTTTAAAACAAGCCCCTAGTGGAAAATTACGTATTGATGCAGCCAGCCCCTTTGTACTACACCAATTGGTACCTTTAATTGCTGAATTTAATAAGCAATACCCCCACATTACGCTTGATATAACCTCCCACGACAGCATTATTGACTTGCTCGAACATAAAACCGACTTAGCAATTCGTATAGGCGAGTTAAAAGACTCCAACCTACATGCAAAAAAGCTCGGCGTAAGTAAATTGCATTTAGTTGCAAGCCCTAGTTACCTTAAACATACACCGACTATTTCGCACACCAGCGACTTAAACCAGCATAAACTCATTGGTTTTACCGACTCGCCCAAACTTAATAACTGGCCGCTAAAATCGCCCACAGCTTTAAATTTTGGCTTAACCGCCAGTAGCGGCGAGACTGTACGCCAGCTATGCTTGGCAAACCAAGGGGTGGCGCTGCTTTCGCACTTTATGATTGGTGGTGATTTAAAGTCAGGCAAGCTAATAGAAATACTGCCAGGGAGTATTAGCACGCCAAACAACCGCGAAATTGTGCAAGCGGTGTATTACAAAAACAGTGCTGTATCGTCGCGTATAATGGCCTTTTTAGACTTTATAAAACCACTGCTGAAATTGTAAGTGACGTTTTTATACCAAACGCTTAATTAAGTAATCTATATTGAGGCTGGGAAAACGTGTTGATAGCTAGGCAAAAAATTGGCTATTTCGTTGTTCTCAGCAATTGCTCCTGCATTGCTCTACCTTCTGCATCCATGCAGTCGTAAATTAAAATTTTTTAACGCAGGTAGCGACACGTTTAGCCCCGCAATATGATTAAGTATTATTGTGGATTGGTTTTAAGCCCAAGGGCAGTATAACTAACTCCCTAAATAAAAAGGAATAAAATGGACTCGTTAACGCAGGTAGTTTTAGGTAGCGCAGTAGGTTACGCCGTATTAGGTAATAAAATTGGCCGAAAAGCAGCTTTATGGGGTGCTGCTTTAGGTACTTTACCCGACTTAGATGTTTTTATTCCTTATGGCGGGCCAGTGGAGGCATTTACTTATCATCGCGGTTTTAGCCATTCGTTTATTGTGCACTTATTAATTAGTCCCCTTATTGTTTGGCTTATTTTAAAAATACACTCCGGTATGCAAATACATAAAGCCCGCTGGTTTTGGCTGGTATTTTTATGTTTATCGACCCATGCATTACTCGATAGCTTTACAGTATATGGTACGCAATTAATCTGGCCGCTTAGCGAGCACCCTTTTGCTATTTCAAATATATTTATAATCGATCCCCTGTACACCCTGCCGTTATTGTTGGCCTTTCTGTGCACTTTAATACCTAAAATACATACACCGCGCATTTATAAAATTAACGCCGCTATGCTTGTGCTCAGTAGCCTTTATTTATGTAGCTCTCTTATTTTAAAAGTAATAATTAACAATAAAATAGACGCCGCGTTTGCACATAAACACATACACATTAATAACTATGTAAGCACCCCCGCCCCACTTACGACCTTGCTATGGCGAGTTGTTGCGATGTCTGATGGGCAATATTACATAAGTTATGCCTCGGTATTTGACTCCTCTGAAGAGGTTACAATAAACCGCTATAACACAAGCCCCGCTTTGCTAAACGATATTAAAAATGAATGGGGCATAAAACGTTTGCAGTGGTTTACTAAAGGTTTTTATAGCGTGAAAGAGCAGCAAAATAAAATTGTTTTAGCTGACTTACGTATGGGGATGGAGTGTTATTACGTATTTAATTTTGCAGTTGGCGAAAAAACTAACAAAGGAGTGCAGGTAAGCAACTTTGAAAAACTAAATCAGCGCTCAAATTTAAGTAGCCTAAGTAAAGTGTGGGGTAGAATTTGGAACCCTGATGTCAGTTTAGCCCCGCCCTATGCAGACAAAAACTGTATGAAAACGCCTTAACACTCTGATTATAATTGCATTCATTAATCTGAGCTGTGGTTATAATATTTAAGTTTGCTTTCGCTAGCTAAAAATTTTATGTAAAACAAAACAAATTAGCAGCTTGAGATGATTTTATTATCAAAAGCTCAGGTTGGTGGTTAATTAATAAGGCGCAGCTAAGTGAATGTTTAACCGGCGCCTAAGTATTAATTTTGGTGTTCGTATTGGCCGCGGTATACCTCAAACACTTTTAAAACAGTGTGCTGTTCTTTATTTAGATTATCAAACCAATCGTCAAATAGTTCGTCGTTATCTTGCTCACTTAACGCCATATATTGTGCTAATAGCTCAATAATATCGTTGTGTGTACAGTCTATTGGATTAATTTGCTCAGATAAGACTGTGTGATCGCGCTCTCTAAGGGTTTCCATCACCCCTTGGTCTATTTGTTCTTGTTGTGCTGCGTCGCTCATAGCTTACCTCTAAACCGTAAAAATTTTCTTGTTAACACTTTTTATATAGTTATAACAGCCTAAAAACTAATAGCCAGTATTTTTGGTTTAAGTGGTTATTTTTTGAATTGTTTGCGCAATTAGCCAGCAAAAACGTCAGTAAATGAGAGTAAAAATCATTTGCACACATGCCGTAAACGCGATAACCTATAGTTATATTATCACATAACAACCTGAGGCGTATTATGAAACCTAATATCCATCCAGATTACAACGTGGTTGCTTTTCACGATACAGCTGCCGATAGCTACTTCATTATTGGCTCAACCATTAAAACAGACCGCACTATTGAGCTTGAAGGGAAAACGTATCCGTATGTGCCTATTGATGTGTCTAGCGACTCGCACCCATTTTATACTGGTAAGCAAAAAACAGTGGCTGGTGACGGCCGTGTCGCGCAGTTTAACCGTCGCTTTAAAAACTTATCTACTGCCAAAAAAGGTGAGTAATGAAAGTATTAAGCTCGCTTAAAAGCGCTAAGCAACGACCAGGATGTCAAATAGTGAAGCGAAAAGGACGTGTTTATGTAATATGTAAAGACAATCCACGTTTTAAAGCAGTACAAGGAATGAAGAAAAAATAACACTAATTCCGTGAAGTATACGGGTAAACGAACCATGTTTACCCGTATTTTTTATTTAACAACTACAGAAAACTCAGGTTGGGCCTGAATCACTTTTTTAACAGTACACGTATTAACCGCAGCAATAAGTGCTTTTTTATATTTTTGAGGAAAGCCATCTGGTAAATTAATTTCGATAGAAAATAATTTTTTACCTTCTTCATCTACGTTTTCATTATTTTGCGTAAGCGTCATCCCTTGTGTAGAGATATCGCGTTGCTCACAAAATTTACGTGCATAAAACCCAGCACATAGCACCATGCTTACTAAGAAGTAGTCAAACGGTTCTGGGTGTTCGGCACCGCCACCAGCATTAATACTTTGATCGCTTATTACTTCAAGGTCGCCAAATTTTGCACTTTGTTTTTGACCCTCTAACAATGACACTGAAATTTCCATTACTATTCCTTAATTAATCTGCACCCTAGATAAGAGCTTTACTAAAATATTGAAAAATGAGCATTCAAACTACTTAATCTGCAGCTATACATTTTATTAAAACATCACAAATCTGCGCATCAATAATGCGCTACTGCGAAAAAGTTAGCGTAGGTAGCGCTGAAATAACTGCTCGATATTAATTTACAAAAAAGCTTAGGTTAATTACCAAACAATAAGTCAAAAAAACCCGGAGGCTCGTGCAACTCATGATACTTCTTGCGTAAATCATCTATATTTTTAAGGGCAGGCTTTGCTGCATCAAGCCCGCGCTCATTCGCTAATTTTTTTGCCAACTTTGCTTGCGCAATAACTTTATCTAGCCCTTGTAGCGACATTTGTGCTTCTTTATGAAAGGTCGCTTTTTTACTGGTTTCAACCAAAGTAATAAACTTATCTATGGCGGTATTAAAGCCACCTATACCTACTGCTTGCACCGCATTTTTATAAGCAAGGCCAGTATTTTTCATATTAACTTCGAGATCAACTTCTTGCTCTGAAATGGCCGCAGTACTAAATAAAAAAGTAAAAATTAAAACTAAAAACTTCATGGTAAAACCTATTTATAAAAAACAGTATAAGTGTATCAAGTTTACGTAATAAAGTAACTCAAGGCGCATAGGAAGCTAGGTAACTGTAAAGGGGCTTTACAAAAATTGTGATACGGCAAGTTTTATAGTGAAAAATTTTCAAATTTAATTTTTATTCTTACTATTTCTCAAAAGTTGACTCATTTAACAAGTTAAATTAAACACATAAACCTTACAAATCCGCCTATAATTAGAGCACCTCATTTAAAGGTTAAAATACACTCAATGGTTATATTTAAGCCATTATCAAATCAAGGTGCTCAAAATAAACTCTTTAATATTACCAATACAATTCCAATGTAAATTAATTGACAGCAATTAACAAACAAACCGTAAACATCCATAAAGCTTAAACTCCTAACATTACCTCGCTTTATTGTTAATTTAACAACAGCTCACCTGTAACTTATTTCATGTTAGTGATTTAGGCTTATTTTAGTTGCTTTTAATAAAATAATACGCATGCAATAATCGCCGGCCCTATAACAAAAGTTATAGGGCTTAGGCTAAATGCACTGTGTATTTAGCTAAAAGATAATGTATTTAATTATTATAAAATCTCCTTTGGGAAACACATGAAACGTCATAATTTACTTTCTACTAGCATTAAATGTGCATTAATTACTGCTGCTGCAACAGCGAGTAATTCTGTACTTGCACAAGATGAGCAAGCGACAAAAATTGAACGCGTTGAAGTAACGGGTTCGCGTATTTTACGTGAAGGCGCTATTGCACCGGCACCAGTAACAGTTATAAGCGGCGAGCAGCTAATTAATACTGGCGCTGTAAACATTGGTGAAGCACTAAACAACTTACCAGCACTTGGCAATACATATTCAATGGCTAACTCAGGCCGCTTTATTGGTACTGCTGGTTTAAACATTCTTGATTTACGTAACATGGGTACCGACCGTACCTTAGTACTTGTAAACGGTAAGCGCCACGTATCTAGCTCAGCGGGCTCTCAAGCTGTTGATACAAATACTATTCCGAGCGTCTGGGTTGAGCGAGTAGAAATCATTACTGGTGGTGCATCAGCTGTATACGGTGCTGATGCGGTTACAGGTGTTGTCAACTTTATTTTAAAAGACAACATTGAAGGTATGGATTTTAGCGTTACCCGTGGTTTTGCCGATTTAAACAGCTACAACAACGAAAAAGCTACGTTCTCGTACGGCTCTAATTTTGATAACGACCGTGGTAATGCCGCTTTTGCTATTGAGTACTCAGGCCAAGATTCATTAAATGCACTTGACCACCCTTGGACTAGCACATCTTTTAGCAGCTTACCTAACCAAGCCCAAACGGATGAGAACAAAAATAGTGCTGACTTTCCTGATGATATTTTAACACCTAATGCGGGTTATTTCGCCATCAATGATGCAGGTGTTTATGCACTTGAAGATTCAAGTAAATTTATTAATAGCTTTAACCCGGATAGCAGTGCTCGTGACTTATACATAGGCAATAACGCAGATCCATATTCATGTGCAGAATGTGACTTTTTTAACCTAGGCCAATTTGAAGAAATACAACCTGAGTTTGAGCGTTACAACGTAAACTTTAAAGTTAACTACGATGTTACCGACGATTTAAACGTCTACTTTGATGCAAAATACGCAAACAGCCAAGGCGAAAGCATAGGTCAACCTGCGTTTTTCTTTTTTGACAGCGACAACAGCATTAAAATTGATAACCCTTACCTAGACCCAGATATCAAAGCGCGTATGCAAGAGGAAGGCGTTGATTCAATCATGATAAACCGCATGATGAGTGACCTTGGCCGCCGCGTTGAAAATAATACCCGTGAAACAACCCGTTTTGTTACAGGCTTAAAAGGGACTGTGTTTGAAGACTGGGAATTAGATACATCAGTTGTGTATGGTCAAACTGACTTAGAGCGCGAAAATGGCGCTAATATGATTTTAGCCAACTACTTTAATGCCCTTGATGCCGTTGAAGATGCAGGTGGCAACATCGTATGTCGCAGCGCTGCAGCACAAGCTGATGGCTGTGTACCGGTTAACATTATGGGTTTTGGCGCACCATCTCAACAAGCGATTGATTACATAAATACGGTATCTGTAGGTACGTCAACTATTAAGCAAACCGTGGTTTCTGGTTCACTTGCCAATGGCGCTATTTTTGAATTACCAGCAGGTTATGTAGGTGTTGCGTTTGGTGCTGAATACCGTAAAGAAGAAAGCGAAACAAAAGAGCCAGATAACGCAGAAGGTACATTTTTTAACGCTTTAGGCGAAGATAAAGGCTCGTTTAATGTGCGTGAAGTATTTTTTGAAGCAACTATGCCTATTTTAACTGACTTACCGCTTATTCAAGATTTAGTATTTGATACCGCAGTACGTCATGCTGATTACAGCACAATTGGCGAAGCAACTAGCTGGAAACTAGGCCTTGATTGGACTGTTAACGATGAACTACGTGTGCGTGTAACGCAATCTGCAGCACTTCGTGCGCCTAACATAAGTGAAGTATTTGGTGCAGCAAGCCAAACTTTCTACAATGTAGAAGACCCGTGCCGCGCTGAAAACATAGCTAATTTATCAAATGCAGCAACACGCACTGCAAACTGTGCTGCATTAGGTGTTGCAAGTGACTTTAATTCAGGTTACGACTCAGCCTCTTTAGATGGCTTAACAAGCGGTAACCGTGATGTTAAAGGTGAAGAGTCTACAAGTACAACGGTAGGTATTGTTTATCAACCAGAGTTTTTAGAAAACGCTGTGCTTACTATAGATTACTGGGAAATTGATCTAGAAGATGCAATTGACACAATCGACGCGCAAGAAATTCTTGACCGCTGTGTTGATAGCACAACAGGTATAGACAATCAGTACTGTAATTTAATTACACGTAATGCCAGTGGTGAAATTTCGCTGATTCAAAACTCAGTGCTTAACGTAGCTGGTCAAAAGGCGTCTGGTGTTGATTTTGAACTAGGCTATGACTTTGATGCGCCAGAAGGTAGCTTTAAAACACGTTTAATTGGTACTTACTTAATTGAACGTAAAGATTACCCGTTCCAGGATGATCCTAGTTCATATATTGAGTACGCAGGTACAACCGGCGAAGCGAAATGGCAAACTAACCTATCGGTTAGCTATGCAATGGATAACTTTTATTCAACGGTTGAAACACGCTTTATCAGCGAAGTTGATTTATACACAAATGTAGAGCTTGCGAGTAACTCGAACCCAAGTAACCAAATGTCTTACGGTAAATACTTTATTACCGATATGACAGTGGGTTACAACTTCGATAGCGGCTTAGGCGTTAAAGTAGGTGTTGATAACTTATTTAACCGTAAACTTCCGTACGGTACACGCGGGACAGGCGAAAACAGCGCAAGTTACGATAACATTGGCCGCTTTGGCTACATTAACTTAAGCTACAGCTTATAATTAGTAACAACGTTTATTAATTAAGTTAAAGGCTCGCACTGCGAGCCTTTTTATACCAATGCGCTTAAGTTAAGTGAGCTATTTTGCAAATTGGTATTACTGCACTTTATTTAATATTACTTAACCATACACTTTGATAAGGCTCTAGCTCTATAGTGAGTTGATCCTCGGTAATTGTTTCATTAGCCACTAAATCAAACCACTGCTGGGTGTTAATTAAGTTTAAATCTGCAAGGGTAAGTACTTGTGGTTTATCACTTATGTTATAAACGCAAAATATACTTTGGCGCCTGTCTATACTTTGCCGCCAAAAACCAAATAATCCCCCCGCTAAGTGCAGCGTAAATTGCGTGGCATTAGGATGAAATGCACTTTGTTTTTTTCGAATACCTAATAAATGCTTAATACCATTAAACACTTTGTGATGATGGCTATATTTATCACCTAAAGCCGATAATAGTTTTGACTCTTGCCAACGATGACGGTTAATTGCACGGTTATGCTGTGAGTTTTCAAAGCGTTCGTAATCGTTCGTTGTGCCAAGCAAGCTATGAATATAAAGTCCAGGGATCCCTTCAAGCGCAAACATAATGGCGTGTGCACACATAAATCGCTCAAGGCCAAACTTATCTTGTCCATTGTGCGTGCCTTGTAATGCATCAAAAAGTGCAATATTTAGTTCATACGGTGTGTGCGTACCATCGTTACTGGTGCGCATTGATACACGCCCACCAAATTGCATAGACGTACTCACCAATGACGCTACTTCGCTTGGTTGTAACAAGCCTTCTATTGGCCTAAGTCCAATGCCATCGTGCGAGGCAATAAAGTTAAAGTATGTGGTGCCGTTTTGCGCAGGCGGCATACTCATCATCCAGTGCTTAATGGCCGTGCTATCTCCACTGAGTAATGTATGCAGTAATAAGGGCGGTAAGGCAAAGTTATAAATACTGTGGGCTTCGTTGGCGTTACCAAAGTAAGAGAGGTTTTCTTGGTTTGGTATGTTTGTTTCGGTAATTATGACAACGCTTGGCTCAGTATGCTCTATTAGGGTGCGAATAAGCCTAACTGCTTCATGCGTTTGCGGTAAATTAATGCAATTTGTATTGAGCTGTTTCCATAAAAATGCAACCGCATCTAGCCTAAACAAGCGTACGCCGTTATCTAAATAATGGCGAATAATACTTATAAACTCTTTTAGAACTTCCGGGTTACCAAAATCAAAATCAACTTGGTCGTGGCTAAACGTACACCATACATGTTTTTCGCCGCTTGGTGTGGTTACCGTATTTAATAGCGGTGACGTACGCGGGCGTACTACATTAGATAAATCATCGGTTAAACTTGCCGTTTTAAAGTAATCTTTGCCGGGGTCTAAATCGTTTAAAAAGTTTTCAAACCATACACTTCGGCTAGAGCAATGATTAATCACTAAATCTGCCATTAGCTTTACATCTTTGGCAATATTTTTTATATCTTGCCAATCCCCTAGCGATTCATTTACTTGCACGTAGTTCATTACCGCAAAGCCTTCATCAGAGCTATACGGGTAAAATGGCAATATATGCAAAGCATTAAGCTGCATATCGCACTGCTCTTTTATAAACCGGTGCAAGGTTTTAAGCGGTGCTTCTACCGGTTTTGCAACAGCTTGATCTCCCTCATCGTGCTTAATAATAGAGTCGCCATAGGCTATTAGTATAATATCTTGCTCGTCCCAACGGTTTGTATGGGGTGTAGGGTCGCGCAGCGGGCTGTCGCCTAAAATTATAGTTATAAGCTGCTCAGCCAGCTCTGTAATACTTAAGGGCAGTTCAACATCTTTATAAATAATATGTAGATGTTGCTCTACCCGCTGTAAAAATAATTCGCTTACTGTATTCACACGCGCCCCTTATTATTGTTTTATTTATTCACTAAATTCTTTATTATCAAGATCAACCGCTTCTCTTAAGCGCTCAAAAACATCTGGCATGGCCGATACAACACGGTTCCAACTTGGCACAAATGGCGCTTCCATTGGGTTATCTAAAAAGTGCTGACCTGCTTCCATAACATTTTTGGCAAACATTTCTACGGCCTTTTCCTCTTGGTGCACATCTAAGGTTAAACCATTCATCAGTGCATCGTTATGATACGTTTCTATAAAGTCTAAACCAATACGGTAGTAAGTTGCTTTTAAAGAACGAATTGTTTCGCTGGTAAAAGTAACCCCTTGAGTGGCTAATTTTCTAAATAGTGCCTTGGTTATATCTATCGACATTTTAGATAAACCGGCGTTTTGGTCATCAAGAGAAAGTTCCTGGTGCTTATGATCGTAATTATCAGCAATATCCACTTGGCATAAGCGATTATGCGAATAATTACGGTACATTTCACTGAGTACGCCAATTTCAAGGCCCCAATCACTCGGAATACGAATATCGTTTAGCACATCACGTCTAAACGAAAACTCCCCTGCTAACGGGTATCTAAAGGTATCCATATATTCTAGGTAGTCGGTATTGCCTAAAATAGTTTTGAACGAGCGTAATAACGGCGTTACTAATAAGCGCGATACTCGGCCATTAATTTTGCCGTTTGCAGTACGTGGGTAAAAGCCTTTACAGAATTCATAATTAAAACGAGGGTGCGCTACAGGGTAAATTAAGCGCGCTAACAAACCTCTGTCGTAAGTTAAAATATCGCAGTCGTGCAGGGCTATCGACTCTACCTCTGAGGTGGCCAATTTGTAACCCATGCAATACCACACATTTCTGCCTTTACCAAGCTCACGCGGTGCAACGCCTAGCTCTTGTAATTCTTTATCAAGCGCTTGCAAACGAGGACCATCGTTCCAAAGCACTTTGTGGTTTTGGTTAAGCTCTTTAAAAAAGCCTAAAGCATGGCGGTATTGTGATTCGTCTGCCCTGTCTAAACCTATGGTAATTTGCGATAAATAAGGAACCTCTCTGAGTTCTTTTACAATGTTTTGCAGCGCTGGGCCTTCAAGCTCACTAAACAACGAAGGGAGTATTAACCCCATTGGCCGTTGCTTACTAAAACTAATTAGCTCTTCTTCAAGCGCTTCTACCGGTCTATCGGCGATGTTATGTAAGGTTGTGATGATGCCATTTTGATAAAAATCAGCCATGTGATTTTCGCTCCTCAATAGTATTTAAAATGCTGCTAATACAAGGCAATGTGGTTATTTCTTCAATCCAACCCAGTGGAGCGGGCGATTGCGAATAACGCGCCTTGTTATGTGTTAACTTAACCGGCTTTTTACTGCTTGGGTTATGTATGATAATGGCGATATCAGCTTGCTCTAGCATCTGCTTATCGTTGTCACTATCACCTAGTGCAATTACCGTGAGAGGCTTTCTAAAATGTTGTGAAATTTGTTTAACTAACCACTGCTGTGCAGCGCTTTTATCGGTGTTTTTAGCAATATGTATAAACCGCCCGCCTATTTTTATTTCGTAGCCGAGTGCTTTAACATCGTTTACAAACGCATTAAGTAATTCATCGCTTCCGTGCCAATAAAGTGGGTCTGAAAAATCGCGAGTTTGAGCGCGCCTTGCATGCGCTTCATCAAGTCCGGTGAGGGATGATATTTGCTCGCTCGACAAATCACTAAATAACTTATAATGCGATTTATATTCGCTGCTTAAGGAGTCTAAATCACTAAGTAAGTTAGATAAGGGTGATGCAAATGCATAACACCAATACGCCCCTACTTGCGTGCAGCCAATGGGTTTAAGCTCAAAATAATCTACGGGTAAATAAGCCGCCGCGCCATTTTCAACAATAAAAGGCTGTTGAATATTAAGCTCGTTTTTAAGTTCAACCACTTCGCAAAATGTTTTACTCGTATTAAACACCACAGGAATGTGGGCTGCTTGTAAGTCTTGCAGCAAGCTACTGATATTTTTAGTGTTGTAATCGGCGTGATCGAGTAACGTGCCATCTAAGTCGGTAAATATAATAGGTTGCAGCGTATCGTCGCTGGTTAAGTGCATAGCACTAATATCTCGATTACTATCAAGCTCTATAAGGGCGTTAGCTTTAGCGCTTAGGGTGTTTAAGTTTTCGCGAGTAATACGCTCAAAATGAGAAATAAAGTGCACCAGTTGCTCATCACTCATGGTGCCATCACCCTCGCCTTTAGTGGCAATAAGCTTTTGTTCTTGCTCTTGTCGCCACTTAAATACATCTTCAAAGCTCGGTGCTTTGAGCATCACCGTGTAATCTATTTTACTAAACACACTTTTGTATTCATTTGCTAGGCAACTGTTTACACAACGACGCCACACGCCTTCTTTATCGTGCTGTGTTTCTAACTCGTTTATAGGCTCACTTAAAGAAAATAACGGTTGTGGCTCACTACCTACGCACCAGCCTTCTAAAATAATAATATCAATGGGTTTATTGTTACATTGCCATGTTTGCTCAGGGCTGCAATCGTCGTGATGCTTGTCAAATTTAGGCAAAGGCACGCCAACCTCTTTTGCAAGTAATCGGCTTATGGTGGTATTCATTAACCCTACATCGTGGGTGCCAGGCACACCACGGGTGGCAAATAATGGGTGTACGTCTTTGGCAAGTCCTTGGCGGTGCGCTTTAGATAAGTAAAAATCGTCAATAGAAAGCGCGACACTGCTAAACGGCGAGTTGTTACTAAACCAAGTAACTAAAAAATCTGCGAGGGTGGTTTTTCCTGAACCTTGGCATCCATTTATGGCGACAAAAATAGGGGTGTTATTTTTTTTTGATTCTAGAATATCGTGTGCAAGCGGGATAAAAAATTGCTCACTAAGGTACTGATACTTTAAAGGCAATTGGTGCTTTGCTAAAAATGGGGTTATATCCACAATACTGGCCTCTGACATAGTAACTCCTTATATTATGAAGTAACAAATGCAGGTACTAGACCACTATTATTTTTATTTAATTATTAGTAGCTTACAAAAATAGCGCAATTAGTATGCGCTATTTTGGTGCGTAAATTTTACATACAGTGCAAAATTAATCAGTTTCTGGTTCGGCTTTTGGCAATACTAAGTTAAGCACAATACCTAAAATGGCGCACAAGCTAACGCCTTCTAAGCTAAATTGGCTACCCCCAATGTGCATACCGCCAATACCGCATACTAATATAAGTGCCACAATACTTAAATTACGGGGTGCAGTTAAGTCATCACCAGATTTAACCAACGTATTTAAGCCCACTACCGCAATTGAGCCAAATAACAAAATCATTATGCCGCCCATCACAGGTACAGGAATTGTTTGTAAACCAGCGCCCATTTTTGCCACAAAGGCCAGTACCACAGCAATTATAGCAGTCCACATCATTACTTTAGGGTTAAAGTTTTTGGTCAGCATCACTGCGCCAGTTACTTCAGAGTAAGTAGTGTTTGGCGGACCACCAAATAAAGAGGCAGCGGCAGTGGCTAAGCCATCACCAAATAAGGTGCGATGTAAGCCTGGTTTTTTTAAAAAGTCTTTATTGGTTACTTGGCTAATAGCCATCATATCGCCAATATGCTCAATAGCAGGTGCAATGGCAACAGGCACCATAAAGAGAATGGCTTGCCACTTAAATTCGGGCCATGTGAAGTTTGGTACAGCCAACCAGCTCGCTTCATTTACGCTACCAAATTCAACCACACCCATTACCAGTGATAAAACATAACCCGATATAACACCCGCTAATATAGGGATCAGCTTATATACACCTTTGCCCCACACTGCAAAAATAAGTGTGACAACAAGAGAAAACAGCGAAATAATAATGGCTTTATCGTAAGCAATAAGTTCAATACTGCCGTCGCCACTTTTACCCATTGCCATATTTACCGCAACCGGTGCAAGGGCTAAACCAATCACCATAATAACGGGGCCGACGACCACAGGCGGCAAAATTTTATGAAGTGTTGCCACCCCTTTAAATTTAACCAATAGCGCTAACAGCATATAAGCACAGCCCGCTGCCATTAAACCACCCATGGTGGCTGGTACGCCCCACATTTGTACTGAGGCAATAATAGGCGCAATAAACGCAAATGATGACGCTAAAAATATAGGCACCTTGCCTTTCGTCACTACCTGAAATAATAAAGTACCTATACCCGCTGTAAACAAAGCGACACTTGGGTCAAGCCCCGTTAATAAAGGCACCAACACTAACGCACCAAATGCTACAAACAACATTTGGGCGCCGGTTAAAATGGTTTTTATAGAAAATGTAGAATTATTTTGCACTGTTAAACCTTAGTAAACCGTACCGAAAATTTTGTCACCTGCATCGCCAAGCCCTGGGATAATGTAACCCTTTTCATTTAAATGGCTATCAACTGAGGCAGTAAAAATCTCAATATCAGGGTGAGCGGCTAATGTTTTTTCAACGCCCTCAGGTGCAGCAACCAGTACAATTACTTTAATGTCTTTACAGCCTGCTTTTTTAAGCATATCTATTGTAGCAATCATAGAGCCGCCAGTTGCAAGCATTGGGTCTATAACTAAGCTTAAACGCTCATCAATATTGCCTACTAACTTTTCAAAGTAAGGTACTGGCTCAAGCGTTTCTTCGTTACGCTCAAGGCCCACTACACTTACCTTAGCCGCTGGGAGTAATGACATTACGCCATCCATCATGCCAAGGCCTGCGCGTAAAATAGGCACAACAGTAATTTTTTTGCCTTTAATGTGCTCTACTTTTAATTTGTTGCCGTCCCAGCCAGTAATTTCGTTATCTTCTAACTGTAGGTTTTTAGTTGCTTCGTAGGTTAATAAGGTACCTACCTCAGAGCATAATTCACGAAAGCTTTTAGTACTTATACCGTGAGCGCGCATTAAGCCTAATTTGTGTTGAACTAGAGGGTGTGAAATTACGTGAATTGACATGATAAAAACCTACTGATACTAGAATTGGCGGTATTTTATATTAAAAAAGGTCATTTGACCTGCAATTTTAAATAAGTTTTCATAGATCGTGCCAAAATGTATTGATTTGCTTGATATTTATGCAAGCGACACACTACTTTATGTTTATAAATTGTTATCTGATAACGTTAAATTTACTTGCGCCAACATGTAGCTATTTATTTTAAAATGAGTTGGGCTCCAACCCGCTAAAAAGCGATAAAAATCGGCCCAAGCTAATGGCCATAATGCATGCCACTTTGCAATTACGTCATCGGCATTTATTTGTGGTTGATACACTAAAAGCGCATTTTTTAATTGGCTAAAATAGTAACGTAAATACTCATCGGCACAGGTATGTAACTGCTCGTCGCTTAAGCAGCTGGTCATAAAATACATTACATCGCAAATCCCTACCCCAGCCCCTACATACTGAAAGTCATAAGCGAGTATTTCACTTTGCTCATTTGCAGCAAAATTGGCAAGTTTAGCATCGCCATGTATCAAGGTTTTGTAGTGTGATGCTTGCAGTGTTTTATCAATTTTATGAGCCGCATTTTTAATATCGGACTTTTTGTCAGCGCTTTGTTTTAACTTATTAAACTCATCGGGCCGTGTGCTCAAATGCCAATAGTTCCCTTGTTGCCATAAGCCCTTTTCAGGCTTATTTAAATTAAAGGCATGAAAAGATGCTAACCAGTTTAGTATTGCCTTTATATGCTGGGACCTTGCTTGAGAAAAACCATATTGAGTAAAGTTTTTAAACACTAACGCATAATCATCACCATCATTAATTGCATTAATACAGGTAATACTTTTAGCGCTTGTCGGTAAGTACGCGCTGTATAACCTATAAAAATTATATTCAACTTTATAAGACTGCTGCTTTCTCTTTAATGCAAATTCACTTTGCTTAATTTTTGGATGGTTTATGTGGCTTGGTATTTTAATCGCTTTGATAACACATGGCTCGGCATCAAGCATGCACTCGACAATACTGCCACACCCGCTCCAAAGCGATGTTAGCGTATCGCCCATTTCAATGTGTTTAAAATGAGGCTGTAAAAGAGGAAGATAAAATGCCATTGCTATATTAAGTCATTAAGTTTTTTATAGTTTAACATTAGAAGGTATTTTTAATAAAACGATAGCATTCATAGCCCCTTTCTTTTTAGTGTGACACCCACTTTAATTCCAGCCTTTCTTAAAGTGACATCCACCTTAATTTCTACAAAGTAAATTACAAAAAGTTAAAGTTAACTAGTGAATTTATGTTTTTTAACTGTCCAAAAATAATTTGAGTTTTAAAATAAAGGTATTACTAAATAAAGCTCAAATGGCAGCCACAAAAATCCCTCCATTATGTAGTTGGAGTGCTCAAAAAGTGATTTGGCTCTAAGCGAATAACTTTGCGCAGTTACTGATATTCGCTCGCCGCTTTCGGTTTAAGTTTTCGCAATACCCTTCTTGTGAGGCAGGCCTGCCCACTGCACCATGAAATACGCGCGTAAATTGTGTGGTGAGTTTTAACCAGTTTTCTGATGATATATTAAGCCTTTCTAACAAACGAAGGGTCATATTATCTATATGTCCTTGCTTATCCTCTCGCATTACTCGCCCTGTTAGCTCAACGAGTTCAAGGTACGATTTAAGCTCAAACGGCAGCCCTTTAGGCATTTCTTGACGTGGCATACCTGCAAAGCGAAGTAGTTGTTTTGGCTGCTTGCCTTCTTTTGCGCATATTAAGCGTACTTGAGCGCTGGTATGGTCTGACTCTTCTGGCGTGTTAGCCATCTTGGCTCTAATGGGGTTTAAATCTACATAGGCCATACACGCTGCAATTGCGGCTTCATCAAGTAAAGCTTGCGATTTGAATCTCCCCTCCCAGAACCTCCCTGTGCAATTATCTTCTTTATTTGCTCTTCGCGCTATATCTTCATTTAACAGGCGCATAAACCAGCTAATACTTGCTAAACGTTCTCGGTATTGTTTTACCGTTTGATTGAAAAAGATGAGTTCAACTTTACTTAGCTTCTCGCCTTGTATGTATTTTTGTGTTAACAATGTGCCTTTACAGAGTTTATGCCAGCGAATAACAATCGCTTTATCATTCAGCCTATTTGCCTTTTTATCATCTACATACAGTACTAAATGGGTGTGATTGCTCATTACGGCATAAGCGCACACATCAATACAAAATACCCTAGCTAATTCACCCAGCTTATCTTCAACCCATCCTCGTCGATGCTCGTAACATTGACCAGTGAAACGGTCTTCGCCACATAAAAATGCACGACGAACACACCGTGAAATACAGTGATAGTATTTTGTATCAACCAAACTTACTTGTCGCTTTCTTGCAATTGCCATATGACACTCTGCTTGTTTTTTACACTAAATAAAAGCTAGCCTCTAATTGCGTTAAGTACAAAATTTAAGATGGGTGTCTTGTTTATTACAAAATTTAAGATGGGTGTCTTGTTTATTATTGCTCTAAATAAAAGCTAGCCTTTAATTGCGTTAAGTGCAAAATTTAAGATGGGTGTCTAGTTTATTATTGCTAAATAAGGGCTAGGCTTAAACTTCAAAAAGTGCAAAATTTAGGATGGGTGTCTTGTTTATTTTTCGCTGAATTGACTTGTTAGAGGCACGGATCTTCAGAGCTTAAAATCTCTGCGTACCACTTTTCTTTGTAGAGAGCTTCAATTGCACCACACTCGAGTTCATCATTTAAATAAACAGGAAATTTTTCCCAGTAACTAATTTCAAGACCTCCACCAGATACTGCAATACCTCTCCTGTTTATCAATATACTCGCAACAAAATTTCCATCATCGAATGTATGCGCAACAGCTAGAACAACACCAAGGCTTGTTAGCTTACTTTGTATTTCTTTTATTTTGGTTTTTTGAGACGAATTGTTTTCACAGTTTTGACTGATATATTTCATTGAGCCGAGTTCAACTCTACGTAAACATTTGTCGCTCTTAAATAATTCAACGATAGAAGTTATTTCAGTTTCATTTACCTTAAACCAGTCATCAACATCACTGATTTCCATATCAACACCTTCTGTACCACATCCTGATAGCAAGAATAGGGCTAGAAAAATGGTTGCTAACTTCATAGTGCCTCTAACGCCCGCATAAGTGGCGCATAAAAGCTTGGCTATACTAAGCGAAGAATGAGCGCAGCCAAGCTTTTTGCGTCCGCCCTTAATGCGTTTGTTATATGTTTGAGCGCTTAATTTCATTTAATGTGTTTACAACACTAGAAACTTTTTGAAACGCATTGTTTGCGTATGCAATGACAAAAAAGTTACCTCTTTTATTGTTTAAGCCTAAAAGTTTATTTGTTAGATCTGTTTTTCGAAAGTGTAAATCAATATCAGCTTGTGAAATATTTAACTCTATTGTAATTCCTTTTACCTGACCATGAAGGGTTTCACTTTTTATAATACCCACATTTTCCCATGCAACATTAAGAGACGACTGATTATTAACTTCATCGAATGAAGTTGGGAAACTTATCCCTCGATTGTCTGCTGAAAAGTAAACCCAACCACGCCAGTTACTTGGCTTTAAAGCCGGGAACATGAAGATCAAACCTAACATAACAAAAATGTATTTAAAAACTACAGGAGAATTACCTGCCCAATTACCATAAGTGTAAAAAGCAAACAGCATCAAACAAGATACAACCAGATAACAAAAGCAAATTAACTTAGCTCCCCATGGAGGTGTTTCATATTTAAACATTTGATTTTCTTTGAATATGCACCAATATCAAGAAACATATAACTTTCCAATAACGGGCGCAGGCACGTGGGGCATAATGGCGAAGCCGCCCCGCGTGTATGCGTCCCAGCGAACGCAGTGAGTGCGTTTATTGGCTTGTTAGTTGCCACGCTAATACATCCTAGAGTAACAGCTAAAATTGCGCACAACGCTTACTCACTTTTGACGAATAACTTTTTGAAAAGTTCTTCTGATTTGGCAAGACCTTCTTCAGTTAAAACAACAGACTTAGATTTGCCAACAGGATCGTGAATATATCCTTTTTCATAAAGCCGATCGGTGATACTCCAATCTATTTGTTTCCAAGCCCTACCAAACTTGTCATGAAGAGTAAGGTAAAACAGAACAAGTGCCGCTTCATCGATTTTATCTTCATCTATTTCCACTGCTGTCTCCATTTTCATATGGCTACTAACAATTTTGTCTACGACATTTGTCGTTTTATAAACCGACAAATGTCCATATATTACAACGCATTTATCTTAACCATCAAATAAACACCTGTAAACAATTAGTTAACTGAAAATTATTTTTTATCAGTGCGAAAATACACCGAAATGGTGGAGATCAGTAATATTGGACAAAACAATATACACTGTCTATATATACAGTTAAATTTTGCTAGAGATTCATATCATGAAATCACCTTTTTTAACTATGATAGCCGAACAAATGTATCTAAAGCATTATGCTAAAAGTACCATCAAAGCGTATTTATACTGGATAGCTTCGTTTATTCGTTTTAACTCTATGAGGCACCCAACAACGATGGGAGATAATGAGGTCGAACTTTTTTTAAATCATTTAGTCAACCAACAAAATTTTGCTCCTAATACTCAAACACAAGCCTTAAATGCGTTGAGCTTTTTATTTAAAGTATGGAAAATAAACTAAACAGCTACTCTAATTGAACAAGCAAAACGACCATAAAATGAGCCACCATTAGCCCTGCCTCTATATTACACACATAAAAAAGCCCCGCTTGGTTTTAAACAAACGAGGCTCCACACTAATTTTTTAATCAAGAATAAAAGCGCCGATACAGCGGGCGCTTTGCATCATTGAATTTTATTGATTAACTACACTTTTAAGTGGGTTAACTGGTTGTGCGTTGTCATCTAATAAGTTCATGTCAAAGTCGAACTCATCAACGCGAATCGCTTTTTCACGCTTTTTGTTGTAATCAATTAGTTGCGCATGTTCATCCGCAGTAATTACATTTGCCGCTAATGCGTTATCTAGCGTAATGGCAAAACGTGTACCTGGTTTAATCGTTTTAGCGCGCAGCGCTTTTTTAACTTTAGCCAGCTCAACAAGTGATGCCATTTTAGCTTTATAAGCTTGCTCGTTAATGTGGTGACCGTCACCTTCTACAGGCTTAACTAAATGCGTAATTTGCGCTTTAAATGCGGTATCAAGCTGTGCTTGTTTTGCTAATTCACGAATTAAGTCGTCGCTAATTTTTGGCATTTTAGTTGAGTAGTTCATTGTTACAAAACGAATAAACTTACGAGTACCGCTTGCAGGGAAGTTATCTAAAAACTTATGCAGTGCTTCTTCAGCGCTTTGTAGTGCAAAACGTGTCGCGTAGTGGAAGTACGGCGCTGCTTGCTCGCGCTCGCTGCTTGCTACTTTTTGCTCGTAATACTTAATTGATGCCATTGCCGCGTATAAAAAGCTCATTACATCGCCTAAACGTGCTGATAGCATTTCAGCCTGCTTTAATTTACCGCCAAGTACGAGTAACGAGAAGTCGGCATACACTGCTAATTTTGCAGACAGTTTATGCACGGCTTTTTCGTATTCACGTACTTCTGGTAATGCAGAGTTTGCACTTGCAGTAAATGGTAAAACACCTAAACGGAAGGCACGTAAGCTGTTTGCTGTGCTGTAACCTATTGTTTTACGTAAAATGCCGTTAAACTCTTTATCTGCACCTTTATCTTCACTATGGATTGATTCAACCATAGATTGTAAATAAGGGTGACAACGCATAACACCTTGACCAAAAATCATCAGGTTACGTGTAAGAATGTTCGCGCCTTCTACTGTAATTGCAATAGGCTGTGCTACGTAACCGCTTGCAAGGGTATTTTGTGGGCCATTTTGAATCGCTTTACCCGCTTGAATATCCATTGCAGAATCTAATACGTCGCGGCCAAGCTCGGTCATGTGGTATTTAGCTATTGCTGTAACAACCGATGGTTTTAAGCCCATGCCTAGGCCTTCAGTTGTCAGTACGCGCATTGCTTCTTGAAGGTATGTTTTACCTGCAATGTCTGCTAGTTTTTCTTGAATACCTTCAAATTGACCAATTGCTAAACCAAACTGCTCACGCACTGCTGCGTATTCAGATGCTGATTTAAATGCTACTTGCGAAGTACTTACACCTAGTGCAGGTAATGAAATACCACGCCCTGCGCCTAAACAGCTAACCAGCATTTGCCAACCACGACCGATGTTTTTCTGGCCGCCAATAATAAAGTCCATTGGTACAAATACTTTGTTACCACGTGTAGTACCGTTATAAAAACGAATACCCATTGGGTCATGGCGGTTGCCAAGCTCTACACCTGGGTGATCTTTAGGAATAAGCGCACAGGTAATACCTAAGTTTTCTTTGCCGCCTAGTAAACCTTCTGGATCCACTACTTTAAATGCTAAACCAAGTACCGTAGCGATTGGTGCCAGTGTGATATAACGCTTATCCCATGTGATCTCAAGGCCAAGTACTTCTTCGCCGTTGTACATGCCTTTGGTGACAGTACCAATATCTGGAATGCCACCTGCATCAGAGCCTGCCTCTGGGCTTGTTAAAGCAAAACATGGAATGTCTCTGCCGTTTGCTAAACGCGGTAAGTAATGCGCTTGCTGCTCTTGTGTACCAAAGTGAAGTAATAATTCACCTGGGCCTAAAGAGTTAGGAACCATAACAGTTACCGCTACTGCAGAGCTTTTTGTCGCAATGGTTGCCACAATAGTCGAGTTTGCATAAGGGCTAAACTCTAAACCGCCAAACGATTTAGGAATGATAAGCGAGAAGAAACGCTCTTTTTTCAAAAATTCTAATATGTCATCTGGTAAGTGAATACCGTTTTGAATAACTGAATCGTCAATCATGCCTAGTAGCTCTTGTACTGGGCCATCTAAGAATGCTTGCTCGTCTGCACTTAGGGTAGCAGCCGGCACATCGCGTAGTGCGCTAAAATCTGGCTTACCTTGATAGATAGACCCTTCTAGCCACACATCACCCGCGTCTAGCGCTTCTTGTTCAGTGATTGAAATACTTGGTAATACTTTTTTTAATTTTGTACGTAAACTCATGATTAAACTCATCCGACCAGATAAATAATACATACATTACGTCATAAAAATCAGTTTAGATCAATTACTCTATTCAATTAATTAACAGTTTTTTCAATTTATTTTCTTTACGGTGACGTAAACTGTTGAAACTAAAAGGCTTACACTTGTGCGCTGAAATACCTCTATTTGGCAACAATTAAGCCCCATACTCATAAAAAGCTATTTTTTAGGCATAAAAAAACGCAGCCACTTGGGCTGCGTTTTTAAAATAAGGTAGGCAACGTTAACTGCTTATTTGCACAACGTGTTTGCCTGTAAAGCCACCCGCTATTTGGTTATTTAAGGCAGCACTGACTGAGTCAGCAGTAAAGTCAACCGCAGTGATTGCCGGTGTTTTAATATCGCCCGATAGCGCGCCTTCAAGCAATAAATTGCCCATAAAACTTAAGCGCTGCTGTGCACATAAACTATTAGCAAGCCACGCACCACCAATAGATACCACGCTAATATTAGGCGCTCGGTGGTACATTAAATCTTGATCAAAATGAGGCAGCGAGTTTAAACACGAGATACGCCCGCAAAAACGCATTAATTCAATATTTCTAAGCGTTGATTCACCGCCCATGGTATCAATTACCGCATCAAACCCTTGTGGGCCAAGCTCGCGGCGAATTTTGTCGCGCAACTTTTTGTCGTTATAATCAAATACCACATCGGCACCTAGCTGCTTTACCAGCTTGTGATTACGCTTTGAAGCGGTGGTAAATACATCGGCACCGCGTTGTTTAGCATATTGAATGGCAAACTGCCCTACCGCACCAGAGCCACCTTCGATTAGGATTTGGTCGCCCTCCGTAATGGCAATTTTATCTAAGCTAATAAGGGCGGCCATACCAGCGCACGGTAACGTAGCAGCCTTTGCAGGGCACAACCCATCGGGCACAACCGATACAGCAAAATTAGGTACCGTGGTGTATTCACTCAGTACCCCTTGCTTACCTATATTGGCATGCCACATTACTCGTTCGCCAACCCCAGGAAACACACCTTTGTTAGCTTTAACTACCACACCAACGGCGTCTAGGCCTAAAATATGAGGGTATTGCCACTTACAAAATCCCGTTTTAGCAAAATAGGCATCAGCAGGATTAAGGCCTACATACTCAAGCTTTACCAACAATTCGTTGTCGGCGCACTCGGGTATATCAACCTCAACATCTTGCAAGCGTATTTGCTCATCTGGTTGTGATAAAACAATAGCGCGCATTGTTTGTAAGGGGCTGCCTTGATGTGATAATTCAGTATTGCTCATTCAATTAACTCTACCTATTTTGTACTGCTCAGTGCATAGCTCCATTGGCCGTTAAATGCCTGATAAGCATTCACTTTAGCAAGCAATGTAGCAATAGTTGTGTCAACAGCGTTTTCTTGTGCCATTAAAACATCCTGGCGTGCATCTAACAACTCTAAGTACGGTATTTGGCCTTCTTCGTACATCGCCTGTGCTTGTAAAAATGCTTTATTTGCAAAGCCATAGCGCTGTTTAGCATAACGCTCTTGCTGTTGTTGATTGACCAACATTTGCAATGAAAGTTCACTTTGAGTCACCGCATTTAATACTATTTGCTGATAGTCGCTGTAGGCAGCTTCACTTAAAAACTGCTGTGCGTCGCGCTGAGCAAGGAGTGCGGGGTAACTTAATATTGACCATTGCAACTGGGGGGCTACTTGCCATTGCTGATCAGTATTTTTTAAGCCCGTGCTGTCTATGCTCACTACGCCTGCAAAGGCTGATAAGCTAATATCAGGTAGTAAGGCTTTACTTGCCGCCACACTTAAGCTGTTGGCTTGGCTAAAATCATACAATGCACGGCTTATATCAGGGCGAAGGGCAATGGCGCTATTGGCATTTTTAAGCGCAACGCTAAAGCTTTGCTCCAGCAGGTTTTGCTCATTGTCTATCGCAATGTCTTGCGCAAGCTTACCTGTAAGCACAGCTAAAGTTGATAAGTCGCTGTATTTAGCATACTCAATAGCGGGCATTAGAGCTTCTTGCTGCCTAAGCTGTGCCATAGTACGGTTTAGGTCAAGCTCGTTGGCAACGCCTTCATCCACACGTGCTTGAAGTACCTCAATGCTTTGCTCTAATGCGTTAATTTGCATGGCTATAATGTGTTGTTTTTCAACATTACCTTGATAGCTTACAAACCCTTTAACAACAGACGATACCACTTCAATTTGCAGTGAACGTACTTGCTCGGCTTGGCTCATGGCCGATGCATTTGCAGCATCAACCAAAGCAGTAATACGGCCAAATAAATCTAACTGCCAATCAAGCGCAATGTTAGCACTCGATTGACGGTCAAACACACTCGGTGCATCGCTTCGTGCTGCGCCAATATTTACCCCGCCTTGGGGTAAATATTGCGCTTTTTGCTCACCAAGTCGGGCAAGGGTACTTTTAAGCGTTAATTGGCTTGTTTGCAAATTGTAGTTATTGGTAAGTGCGCTATTAACCAAAGCATTTAGCTGCTTTGACTCTAACTTGTGCCACCAATTTGTTTCATCTGCAATGGCAACATTGCTGGCAATATTTGCTTGAGCTACAAAATCGTTAATAGCGTTTTGCTCGCTTTGTGTATCTATTTTGCTAGCGCAACCAGATAAAAAAGCAGCCACTATCACAGCACTTAACGTTAAGCGCGTTTTGATAGGTTTAGCGATAAAATTAGTCATGCGATAACCCCTTTGCTTTTTGCTGCTTTTTCACAACTAACATATAAAACACAGGTGTAAATAATAAGCCAAACACCGTTACCCCTATCATGCCTGCAAACACCGCGTTACCCATTGCGTGGCGCATTTCGGCGCCGGCACCGGTTGCAAGTACCAAAGGTACAACCCCAGCTGTAAAGGCAATTGAGGTCATTAATATTGGGCGTAAACGCATACGACACGCCGCTAATATTGCCTCAAAGTGCGTTAACCCACCGCCGTGTTGGTCGCGGGCAAATTCTACCATTAATATGGCGTTTTTAGAGGCGAGTGCCACCAGTACAATTAATGCAATTTGAGTAAATATATTATTGTCTGAGCCTACAAACCACACACCTAATAGTGCTGAGAAAATAGTCATCGGTACAATTAATATTATGGCCAGTGGCAAACGTAAACTTTCGTACTGCGCAGCAAGCACCATAAATACAAGCAACACAACTAATGGGAATACATAAACCATGGTGTTACCTGCAAGTACTTGTTGGTACGTTACTTCTGTCCACTCGTACTCAATACCTGTTGGCAGGTTGTCGGCTAATATTGTTTCAATAGCAGTTTGTGCCTGATCAGAGCTATAACCGGGGGCTGGACTGCCGTTTAGTTCTGCACTTGGGTAACCGTTGTAATGCATTACACGGTCAGGCCCTATTGTTGGTGTAACTGTAAGTACCGAGCCAAGCGGCACCATATTTCCTGCACTGTTACGTACTTTTAGGTTAAGGATTTGCTCAGGATCAAGACGAAAATCAGCATCAGCTTGCGCATTAACCTGATAAGTACGCCCAAACATATTAAAGTCATTCACATACACAGAGCCTAGGTATATTTGCAATGCGTCAAAAACTTCATCAAGAGGAATACCTTGAATAAGCGCTTGCTCGCGGTCTATATCAATATCCATTTGCGGTACTTGAATGCGAAAGCTTGAATATAAGCCCATTAACGCGGGGTCTTGCTGCGCCTTACCAATAATGGTTTGCAAACTATTAAATAGTGCATCAAAGCCTTTATTTGCTCTATCTTCAATTTGCAGCTTAAAGCCACCTGTTGTGCCTAAACCTTGAATTGGTGGCGGCGGAAATACAGCCACAAACGCTTCATCAATAGCTGCAAAACGCTGATTTAACTGCGCGGCAATTGCCATTGCTGATTGACTAGGGTCGGTACGTTTATCAAAGCTCTCAAGTGGCGTAAATACAATGCCGCTATTAGGGCTATTAGTAAAACCGTTTACCGATAAGCCTGGAAACGCCACGGTGTGTGCAACGCCTGGTACTTCTAATGCTATTTTTTGCATTTGCGAGAGCACATCTTCGGTACGGTCTAAACTTGCTGCATCTGGCAGTTGCGCAATCGCAACTAAATATTGCTTATCTTGCTGTGGAATAAAGCCACCAGGTACGGTATCAAACAATTTAATTGTACCGCCCACCAGCGCAACATAGGCCACCATAACAATAACGCTCATACGTATAAGCTTTTGTACCAGCTTTTCGTAGCCTTTAGCGCCACGGTCAAACACGCGGTTAAACGGTTTAAATAACCACGCACCAAACAGTTTATTAAGTAAACGCGTGAATGCATCTGGTTTTGCATCGTGCGATTTTAATAATAATGCCGATAGCGCAGGCGATAGAGTTAACGAGTTAAACGCCGAAATAACAGTCGAAATAGTAATTGTTAGTGCAAATTGCTTATAAAACTGACCCGATAAACCGGTAATAAATGCAGTAGGAATAAATACCGCACACAGCACTAACGCTATCGCAATAATTGGCCCGGTTACTTCGCTCATAGCAACACGTGTTGCCTCTAAAGGCGAAAGCCCTTGTTCTATATTTCGCTCTACATTTTCAACAACAACTATCGCATCATCAACTACAATACCAATTGCCAGTACCAAGCCAAACAGCGAAAGCGTATTAATAGACACGCCTAGCCATTGCATTACAGCAAACGTACCAATTAACGAAATTGGCACCGCAATCAATGGAATAATAGACGCGCGCCACGTTTGTAAAAATACAATAACCACAATTACAACTAATACAATGGCTTCAAGTAGCGTTGCTATAACCGCATCTATTGAACCACGTACAAACACAGTGGGGTCGTAAACAATGTCGTACTCAACCCCTGCCGGAAAATCTTGTGATAAACGCGCCATGGTTTCGCGTACTTGATCAGAGAGCTCAATTGCATTTGAACCTGGGCGCTGAAACACTGGCATTGCAAGTGCTGGCTGGTTATCAAGCTCTGCACGAAGTGCATAGGTATCTTGGCCTAAATCAACACGGGCTACATCAGACAAACGCGTTAATTGCCCCTGTTCGCCCACTTTAATAATGACCTTTTCAAACTCTTCAACACTGTTTAAACGCCCTTTTACGTTTAACAAAATTTGAAATTGGCTGTCGTTAGAAATTGGCTGTGCACCTAAGCTACCCGCTGCAACTTGCTGATTTTGCGAGCGCAAAGCAGCCACAACATCGGTGGCTGTAAGCTCACGCGCTGCTAATGCATCTGGGTTTAACCAGACACGCATAGAGTACTTACCACCACCAAATAAACGAATATCGCCTACACCTGGTAAACGGGCAATTTCATCTTTAATATGAATGTCGGCATAGTTAGATAAATACGCTGTGTCGTGGCTGTTTTCAGGCGAGTATAAATGCACCACCATGGTTAAATCGGGTGATGATTTTTCAGCTACTACACCTAAGCGCTGCACCTCTTCGGGCAAACGTGGTAATGCACTGTTTACACGGTTTTGTACTTGCACTTGTGCACGGTCTAGGTCGGTGCCTAATGCAAACGTTACCGTAAGTGTCATACGGCCATCGCTGGTGCCTTGAGAAAACATATACAACATGTTTTCGGTGCCGTTAATTTCTTGCTCAAGCGGCGTTGCCACAGTTTGCGCAATAACGGTTGGGTTAGCACCTGGGTAATTTGCTGTTACCACAACAGTAGGTGGCACAACCTCAGGGTATTCACTTACAGGAAGTTGAAACAGTGAAATACCACCAGCAATTAAAATAACCAACGACAGCATGGCTGCAAAAATTGGTCGCTGAATAAAAAAGTGTGAAAATTTCATCAATAAACCTTATTGCTTAGCCATTAGCTGCGCGTTGTCGTTTGACAATGTAAAAGCCACGCCGCTTGTATCAATTGTTACTGTATTTGGCGAAATTGGCATACCTGGGCCTACACGTGCAGGGCCATTTACCGCAATAATATCGCCTTCGCTTAGGCCAGCAGTAACAGCGCGTAACGCACCATAGCGCTCGCCTACTTCTATTAATTTGTATTCAAGCACGTTGTTTTCGCCAACGGTTAACACAAAGCGATTTTTTAAATCGGTACCAATAGCACGCTCAGGAATAATTACTTTTTCGCTCACTTCGTTTGCTGCCAATTTAACGCGAGCAAAAGAACCTGCACGTAATTGATTGTTATCTTGTTCAAATACCGCACGTACACGTAAAGTACCCGTTGCTGAATTAATTTGGTTATCAATAAAATTAATATAGCCTTGGTAAGCAAACTCTTTTTGCCCTACTTTTTGCATAACAACTGTTTGGCGGCTTTGCGCGGTTACATCGTTAAAGGCGCTATTCCAGGTACGCTCATCAACATCAAAGTAGGCATACATCGCTTTATTAGAAACAATTGACGTTAATACACTTTGACCCGCTAATACGTTATTACCTTTGGTAATATTTGCGCGTGAGATAACACCATCAATCGGCGAAACTACTGATGTAAATTCTAAATCGAGCTTTGCAGAGGTAAGCTGTGCTTGCAGCGCTGCAAGTTGTGCTTCGCGCTGGCGAAGCGTTGAGGTACGCGCCTGTGCTTGTTCTGTTGAAATAGCTTTACGCTCTAATAAGCGCACTGCTCGTTTGTCTTCACTTTTAGCTTGTTCAAGTGCAGCTTCTGCGCTGTGTATTTGCGCTTCTAGGCTTGCTACAACTGCTGCAAAAGGGCGCTCGTCAAGTTGAAACAACACATCGCCTTGCTTAACAACATCACCTTCTTTAAATTCAATGCTATCAATCACCCCAGATACACGCGGCATCAGCGCAACTTCTTGCGGCGATTCTAAACGCGTGGTGTAGGTGTGCCAGCTTTGTACTGGTTTAATTAAAACTTGTGCTACATCGATAGGTTGTAATTGTTGTTGCTGCGCATTAGGTGTGCTCTCATCGGCACAGCCCGCTAAGGATAGAGTTGCCGCAGCTAATGCAGCAGCAATTAAATGTTTATTCATGAAGACGCTCCTTTATTTATTTACCTGGCATGTTACGGACTATACTTGCGGACAAAAACCATAGATTTATAAATTCATTAATGCCAAAATGGCATCAATAACATTTATTGGGTGATCATAATGGATACAACAAGCCGGCTTTTAATGCTGCTTGAAGTGGTAGAACAAGGCTCTTTTGCCAAAGCTGCAGAAATAAGAAATATAGACCGCTCTGTTATATCTAAACAAATCAGTCGATTAGAGGACGAGCTAGGCGTTAGGTTATTAAACCGCACCACCCGTTCGTTTTCGTTAACGGCGGCGGGCGCAGAAATGATTAAAAAAGCGTCAGAGCTAAGAGAGTTACTTGGTGAAACCGTACGTATGGCCGAAAACTACCACTTAGAGCCACGCGGTGTGCTAAAGGTTACTTCGTCAACATTAATTGGCCGGCGTTATTTACAACCTGTGCTAAACGACTTTCAAAAACGTTTTCCACAAGTAGAAGTAGAGCTACGTTTAGACGATAGGCTAGTTGATATTGTATCTGAAGGGTTTGATTTAGCATTTAGAATTGGTGAGCCTAAAGACTCCTCATTAATTGCCCGTAAAATTGCCCGTAACAGGCTGCTTATTGTAGCCGCCCCTGAATTTATAAAAACCTATGGTATGCCACAAACCATAGAAGAGCTGGTGCAGTTACCCGCTGCAAGTTATGCAAGTAACGCTATGCGCGTAGAAACCATAGATTACTACGATAGTAAAGGTGAGCCGTGCGAGCTAAAAATAAAAAGCGTGTACAGAGCAAACGATGCAGAAGTACTGCTAATGAAAGCTATTTCAGGGACTACCTACTTTGTTGCGCCAGCATTTATTATCGATAAAGAAATTACACAAGGTCAATTAGTGCCCATTTTAACGGATGTTAAGTTAAAAGAGTTTAGCCATATGTATGCGGTGTACCCACACAGAGACTTACCAGTAAGAACACGTTTATTTTTTGATGCAGTAAGAGAATACCTAGGTAAAGACAAACCAATTTGGGAAAACAACATCCCAAATTTTGAGCAAATGTACTAGCCTCGTACTTAGGCTATTTGAGGCTTTTCAATCAGGTTGGCATTTGCTTGAAAGTACACTTTATTGCGGCCATATTCTTTTGCTTTATACAGTTGTTTATCTGCTTTAATTACAAACTTTTCAAGCGTGTCGCCTTGGCGATACTTAACAACGCCGATACTGGCAGTTACATTTATTTTTAGTCCATCAATCTCAAATGCCGTATTGTTGAGTTTTTCTCTTATGGTTTCGGCCATTGCCAATGCATCACTTTGTGACGCAAAAGAATGTAGTAAAGCAAACTCTTCCCCACCCACTCTAAATACATACCCTTTTGCCAATACAACCCGTAATAAGGTGGCGACTTCAATCAGCACTTTATCCCCTACTGCGTGGCCATGGGTGTCGTTAACCTGTTTAAAAAAGTCTAGGTCGAGTAAAAACAAATAAAGTTGCGACTTATCTTTAAGCTCTACTGCAAAGTAATGGTTCATTGATAAACGGTTTGCAGCCCCAGTAAGTGGGTCCAACAAGGCCAGATTTTTCAGCCGTTTAGACGATAAAGCACGGCTGCCTTCAAATACATGAGAAATGGCCCAAATGCTGATATAAACAAAGGCAAGATTTAAACTGAAGTTAAGCGTTGTTAGAGGAAGTTGCGATGCTTTGGTTAATAATATGGCACCTTGAAGTACAAAGAGCAAAGCCGATAATACAATGCCATAACGCTTACCTAGCAACAGGTAATACAACACAGGTAACGCAAACGACCACACATACAAACCATTTATTGGCTTTGCTAAATAATTACCTAATACAATAACAAAGGTGACAAATATGCACATAACAACAGATTGCCATACTTCGAGTGCGTGTGTGTTTAATCGGTGGTAGGTGTAGGCACAAAATACAGTGAGCGCTATTTCTAAATAGCCTAATAACGCAAAGTTATTTAAAAAAATATTAAACGCAGCAAAAAACAATGAGACAAAACCAAAACACAAGCACATCCATTTCAGAACGTTTCTTCTTAATGATTTAGTACTACTAAGTGCTGCTATATCCATTCAAAAAACTTAAAATAATAAAAAATTCAGTGTAACCTTAAAATTAAATATAACAAGTAGCTAAATAGGTAAAAACAGTCATTTTATTAAACTGTGTAGCGAAAACAGTAAACTCAGTAGCGAATTACACTACATTTATGCCTTTACCCACCTAACATAGATAAGTTTGTAGTGACCCCGGTGTTACCTTGGTGCAATAAGTGCGTTGGTTTTTTTGTTTTTATGTAACGCGCTAACTGATCAATTAATGCCTGATTAGTGTTATCACTCATGTATTCTCTAAGTGATATACCCTGCTCAGAAAACAAACATAAATGCAGTTTCCCCAGTGATGAAATTCTTAGCCTGTTGCAGGTAGCACAAAAGTCATTACTGTAAGGCATTATTAACCCTATTTTGCCTAAATAATCAGGGTGGTAAAACTCTTGCGCAGGCCCCGCCGTTACATCGCGTATAATGGGCTGCCAACCAGCGCGAAGCAACTGCTCTTTTATGGATTGCCCCGATATATGGTTAGCATCAAAAAATGCTTTATTGTCGTTTGTTTGCATTAACTCAATAAAGCGCATCGTTACGGGCCTGTGCTTTAAATAGGCTAAAAAAGGTTCAAGGGCACGACCATTGTACTGTTTCATTAGTACGCTATTTATTTTTACTGAATCTAAGCCGCTCTCTAGGGCCGTGTCTATGCCTTGCATAACCGTGGCAAACTTATCGTTGCCGGTAATGGTATTAAACATACGTGGGTCTAGGCTGTCGATGCTAACATTTATTGCATTGAGCCCTGCGTGTGCCCAATCTTTAACATGTTTATGCATTGAGTAACCATTTGTAGTGGCGGCTATTTTGGTAATACCTTGGGTGTCTTTTGCCGCACGAATTACATCTATAAAATCTTTTCTGAGGGTTGGCTCACCGCCAGTAATGCGTAACTTTGATATGCCATGATGAGCAAAGGCGTTTACGGTATTGCTAATTTCGTTAAGTGAAAGAAAGTCTCGGTCGTGATCGCATTGATAACCATCCGGTAAGCAATACACACACTTAAAATTACATACATCAGTAATAGATAAACGTAGATAACTAAATTTTCGCCCTGCTGGGTCGACTAGCATAAAAAAGCCTTTAACATTTAATAATTCATCGCTAAGTTCAAAGCGCGTAAAGCCTGTGCCCTACGCGCTTTGTTAGCACTTAACTAGGCCGAAAGACCTGCTTTAAGCTCATTGGGTTTCATGGGTAAATTACGTAACCGTACACCGACTGCATTAAATACCGCATTTCCAATAGCTGGCGCAACACCAATTACACCTGGCTCACCTAAGCCCATTGGAAACTCATCACTTTGTACAAACTCTATGTCCATATCGGGCACATCTTGCATTCTAAGTGGTAAGTAAGTGTTAAAGTTAGTGGCTGCTACTTGTCCGTTTTGGTAATTATTTGATTCATGTAACGCAAGGCTTGTACCCCACAATAACGAACCTTCAAGCTGGGCTAGTGCACCATCGGGGTGAACAATTAAACCTGCATCTACCACGGCATAAAGCTTCTTAAGCGTAATTTTGCCATCGCTTTTATTTACGTGCACATGAGCTGCTGTGGCAATCCACGCTGGCATATTACGCTCTTGGCCTGAACTTACTGAAAAACCAATGCCTTCATTTTCACCCAGCTTAACATTTGCGACCTTCGCTGACACTTTTTTAAGTACCGCATTTAAGCGCAGCGCTCCGCCCACGCTTTCAGGGGCTTTACCTGCTTGTTTACCTTTGCCATCGAGCATTGATAAACGAAACTCAACCGGATCAATCCTTTGTTTGTGCGCTATTTCGTCGATAAAAGACTCTAAGCTCCATGCTATCCAACCAGGGCCTACCGAGCGAAGCCAACCTGGGGTAAATGTGCTTTGCGCTAATTCGTTATTAATTGCCCGGGCACGGTGGTTATCCATGCTGTACCAGTGATCGGCTCCAGAGGCTGAAAATGCATCAAACTTACCATTGCCATCAACCCCTGGTGATAAAAAGCCTGGTGCCATTGCTTTTGTTGGCCAACCTGCTGCAAAAGCATGCTCCATTGCACTGAGCTCGCCATTTTCATTAAACGAAGCTGTTAATTTAGCTGTAGAGGCAGAGCGTGATTGATCAAATAAGCTATCATCTGCGCGCGTAAATACCAGTTTTACGGGTTTGCCAATCGCTTTCGCTGTTAATGCTGCAGGCACAGTCCAATCACCAAACAAGCGACGCCCAAATCCACCGCCTAAATAATAAGGACGAATGATAACGTTATTTTGTTCAACCTCTAACGCCTTGGCCAATGCAGGTAATGTTAAAGACTGCCACTGATTACCGGTATGGATAATCCACTTGTCTTGTTTAAACTCTGCCACCGCGTTAAGCGGCTCTAATTGATAATGGCTTGCTGTTGCCGTGGTGTACAGTGACTCAAGAGACTGCGTTGCCTCAGCCTGCATTTTAGCGGTATCACCTTCATTAACAAATAAGGTGCCAGCGTTGCTATCGTTACATAATTTTTCGCCGAGGGATTGAATATCGGCCTCTGTAACATTAGCTGTTTGCCCTTTTTTATAGGTTACTTTTAGCGCATCTACCGCTTTAATAGCACTGGGGTAATTGTCAGCTAAAACCACCACCCAGCCTTGTACGGTATTACTCGGGTCGTTTAAAATCTCAAACCCTTTATAGCCTTTTATTGCTTTTGCAGCGCTATCGTCCACCTGTGTCACTTCACTACCATAACGTGTTGGTGGGATCACAGGGCGCGCATACACCATGCCTTCAAGCTCTACATCTATACCGTATACGGCAGTACCATTTGTTTTTGCCGGAATATCAAGCGCTTTAAAGTCTTGTTTTAAACCCGTTAAGTGGCGTTTATTGGCAGGCTTTAACGGCAGTTTTGCAACTTCTTCACTGCTAAAGGTACGGTTAAACTCACCATTTTTAACAATATCGGCATAACTGAGCGATTTATCGCCTGCAATTATACGCCCTTTGCTCGCGTGGCACTGCTCAGGTTTAACCCCAAGCATATTAGCCCCTGCATCTATAAGGGCTATACGCCCCGCAGCGCCAGCTTGTGAAAGGGGCTTAAAGCTTTGAAACACCGACCACGAGCCACCTGTAACCATGTAGCCCCACTTTTCGTGCGTATCTACATACGTGATTGATACTTTATCCCAGTCGCACTCAAGCTCATCTGCCACAATACGCGCTAAGGCGGTGCCTACGTGTTGGCCCATTTCAGCTTTGGCAATACTAACGACTACTTCACCTTGCTGGTTCATAGTCCACCAAATTGTGGGTGAAAACGATTGTTGTGCAATCGACTCTTTGGCGCTAAGTTCACCTGAAAATATTGCCGGAGCAAATGCCATAACCAGGCCAGCAGTTGCTGTACTAATCATAAAAGAGCGACGGTTTAAGTCTACGGTTTCGGTATTTTTTTGAAATAGTTTTTTCATTGTCGGCTCCAGTTACACGTCTAGCTCTTTGGGGTTAAACATTTGTACTGCACTTTGCGATTCATCAGCTGCACGTTGTATAGCCGATTTAATACGCTTGTACGCCATACAGCGGCAGTAGTTGCCATTCATATGATTTACTATTTCTTGATCTGTTGGATTTGGATTGTCTGCTAATAGCGTAGCCGCTTGCATAATTTGTCCAGACTGACAGTAACCGCACTGAGGTACTTGCTCATCTACCCACGCTTTTTGCAGCGGGTGCGCGTTGTTAAGTCCTTCAATGGTCGTAATGTTTTTTCCTGCCACTGCGCCCACGGGTAATACACACGAGCGTGTTGCTTGCCCATCTAAATGCACTGTACATGCACCGCACATAGCAATACCACAACCAAACTTAGTTCCTTTTAACCCTATTTCATCGCGAATAACCCACAGCAAAGGTGTATCTGCACTTGCTTGCGATTTAACCTCTTTGCCATTAACTGTAAACGTCACCATAGCTTGCCCCTTCATTAAGCCTAAATAAAATTAAAGTAACGCATGACCCATACACGTTACTTTTTATACCACCGTACGTTGAAACTATTGCGCTTTGCATTGCAGCGCACATTTAAAATGCGCACTGGCATAACTGTTAAAAATTTAATCTCGTTTTGAACGTTTAACCTAAAGTTTAGGCTATATCTTTTAGTTTATTCGCTTACAGTTAGGTTGTTATTATTAATAAACTGCTTTAATTGCTGTTGAGTGTCGATATCTGTGCTTGCCTGCTTAAGTAAAATGGTATTAACGTCAACCTGTGTATCGCGCAGTAAATGTTGAGCGCCTTTATCGCAATTTAGCGCTGCTAGTGTTTTAAAATCACAGGCAGGAAATACAGCAGGTACGCCAAGGCGTTCGCCATAATCAGCACACCAGCGCGAGGGGTTGTTGTTAAAATGAGTAATTAAAGTATTTATGTGTGTAGCACTAAGCTCAACCTGATCCGCCAGCATAAATAAAATCCCCTCTAATGAGTGCGCCTTACTTATAGTGTGTGTTGCCAGCGCAATGGATTTTCCTAAGCCTATTTGCCAGTGTGGATTATGCAGTATTTCAACATTGTTATAGCCACGTAACGCGTGTTCAATTTGCGCATGCCAAGCACCGCTAATAACGTATATGGGTAATGTGTCATTACCTTGTAAGGTATCTACGGCGCGGCAAATCATTGGTTTATTACCTACATCGGCTATAAGCTTACAGCCGTTAAAGCGCGACGATTGCCCAGCGGCTAAAATAACCTTTGCTACGCGCACCTTAGTTGCCCCAATTACTTAACGATGTAGCATCTTTATTAGCAAATACCGCATGAATTTCGCTAATGAGCGACAAAGCTATGCTCTCTGGCGAGTCGCCTCCCAAATTAAGCCCAACAGGACCAAATACAGGCGCTACTACCTTATTTACCGTTGTATTTGCATGTTCAAACACTTGCGCTCGGCGATGTGCAGGCCCCAGTAGCCCCATGTACTTTAGTTGGCTTTGCTCAAGTGCGGCTAACGCCTGTGAGTCAAGCTCTACACTGTGGGCCATTAAAACAGCGGCATCCACTTTGTGCTGTTCGCAAAATTGTTTAAGCTGCGCAGCTGGGCAACGCAAAATATTATCGGCCTGCTTAAAGTAGTCTCTTTTAGCATTTGCAGCTCGGCTATCCCATACACTTACCATCCACCCGAGTTGTTTAGCAAACGCGTATACCGGTATCGCATCAGCGCCACCACCGACAATTAATAAATGTGCGCTGGGGTAAATAGCCACTTCTAAACGTTGGACTTTATCTTGCTCTAAAAGCGTTGCTTTGCGGTTTAAAGATAAGTTGTGCTGCTGCGCCACAGTTTTAAAAACGCCAGACCCCTTTGCCACCAAAGGTTTAATTTGCTGTATGTAGTGCCCCGATTGCTTATTTTTAAGCGCATTAAACATGCTATCTAGTTGTAAGTATTCGTTTTCACTATTAACGCTTTGCAAAATAATATGCACTACACCACCACAGCCAATTCCTAGCTGAAATGTTAAGTCGTCTTCATCGGTTGCATCGTAGGTAATAGTTTTAGAGTGTAATGAGGTCATAACCTGTTTGGCGTGGCGCTGAATATCAGCCTCTAAACAGCCACCCGAAAGCATGCCTAAGCGCTGGCCAAGGCTTGAAATAAGCATCATCGCGCCCAATTTTCGATAGCTAGACCCTTCAATTTGGTACAAGGTTGCTAGCACCCATTGTTGTTCATCACGAAGCGGGTACCACGTATTGAGCATTCCTTTTAAATCAGTAACCATAGACTGCAGCCATTACAAACCTTAATATGCGCGTTTTAATTATCACCATGGTGTCGCTTTGCTTCATTTGTTAGATATAACGAGGATAATCAAGCAACAAATAAGTGAGAAGCGTACGTGATATATTTTAAAATCGATCAGATAGGACGTTATTAAATATGAAATATTATCTTAGCATTTATCGAGGGCGAGGTGACCTGTGTGGATTGAAATTTTTCACTCTAGGTGCAATTAAATCGCCTTCAAAGGCTCTGCCCTGACTAAAAACCAAACTCCCTGCTGTAAATTCATCCACCGCAGTACGCCTCGCGCTAACTTCCTTAATAAGCGTATAATTTATAAAAAGTTACACATGCTTAATTAGCAAACAATACGTTAGCTTTTTGGCTAATGTCAGCCTTAGCTTAAATAAGCATTAATCTTCAATTAAATCGGTGAGCGTATTAATTAGCTCATCAAACTCATTATTTACACTCTCGCGTTGCTGCTCACTCAATGTGGTATTTAGCTCAATAAGTAGGTTTACATAGAGCGCTAAGTTTGCATCATTACTGGCTAATAGTTCTTCGCTCATATACGCTTCTCGCTGTGTAATTACATAGCTTAATTGTTTTACAAATTCAGCCTCACTGAGCGCTTTATTTAAAAGTACTTGCTGCGCTGCATTTAAACGCGTTTGCTTGTACTGATGCCAAAGCAATGAAGAGTCATAATGAGCATTGTTAGCTTGGGTAATAAGCTGCGTTTGCACAGGGGTTAACTTTCCTAGCCATTGTTTGTAGTAATCGAGCTGTCTTTCTAGGCGCTCGCTTTTGCGCTCCTGCGCTGTTAATTCATTAAACTCTTCGTATTCTTCGTTAATTTGCGTTTGGATATTAGCAATAAGCTCTTCGCGCTGCGCATAAGAAAGCGTAAGCCCTAACTGCGCGAGCGGTATATGCGCATGTTCAAGAATATTTTGAAAATGAGCTCTGGCCAATACCACTTGCGACTTTAATTTTTGATAGTCTAACTGCTGATTAAATAACCCTTTTAGATTTAGTATATCTTGCTTGTAGGCGGGTAATTGCGTGGTGCGGTGCCACTGCTGGGTTGTGTTAATAATACTTTTGAGTTGCTGGTTTTGCTGCTTATTTAGGTCAATGTAGTCATCTACCCAAAACGATGAAAGCCACGTTAAGTTATTATAAGTAAACGAAGCCGAACAACTACACAAAAATAGCAGACTGAGCGCAATGGCTACGCGCGAAACTTTTATATTTTTTATTTTAAACATGAAATCCTCAACTAACGCTTTCTCTCAAACTCTCACATAATACGCAAAGATGTTAATTTATTTTAATTGATAATAATTATTATTTACTGTTGACACATCGACAAATCTAAATAATAATTAATCGCATAAACAAAGTGTAACGACCTCAGTGCCCAAGGAAGAAATACAGCATGGATGCTGACATTTTGTTTTAAGCGTGTGACTGCTTAATGGCTATTATTTACTCGACCCAAGTAATAGCATAAAAGTTCATCTCTACTTGCTACATTGCTCATATTAGTGACGGTTAATATGACATTAAAAGCGCAGGCCTTGGTTTGCGCTTTTTTACTGCTTTAAATTTTCTGTAATATCTGTATCTTACGCTTATAAACAGCGCATTATTAGCAATATAATTGCTTATTTAAGCTATAATTACCACAACAGCTTGGCTAAGTGTTAAACGAGCATATAATCACCAAAGCGTTAGTATTTCACTTAACCCCAAGCACTTGCACCATTTTATACGTGGCTATTAAATAGTAAGTACAAAGTGTTGCAATAAAACAGGTTTTTATACATACACATTGCAACTATTACCTATTGGAGACATGGCTATGTCACAGTTTAATTTAAAAGCATTAATACTCACTGGCGTTTTGCTTTCAAGCCCATTTGCACATGCAACTCTTGAAGACGGTATAAGAGCTGCCAACGAAGGCGAGTTTGCGACGGCACTAAAAGAATTTGAATATTTAGCTGATAAAGGCTTTGCCCCTGGTATTTACGAACTAGGTAAACTTTACGAGGGCGGCTATGGTGTTACACGCGACTACTTTAAAGCGGCAGAGCTTTATAAAGAGGGCGTTAAAAAAAATCACACTGACTCAATGTTTGCGCTAGCGGTTTTATACGATGAAGGCAAAGGCGTAAAGCTTGATAAGCAAATGGCGGTTACGTTATTTGAAAAAGCAGCGAAAAAAAACCTCCCCGCCGCACAATTTAATTTAGGTGTTATGTATGCAAATGGCGAGGGCGTATCGCGCGATTATAAACAAGCCAGAACGTGGTACGAAAAAGCCGCTGCTAATAACTACTCACTGGCGCAATTTAATCTGGCGCTCATGTATTTTGAAGGCCTAGGCATGCCAAAAGACTTAGAGAAATCGTATGTGTGGAATACCATTGCAGAATACAACGGCAACATGCAAGCAAGCCATAGCCGTAAGCTAGATGAGCGTAAAATGCTACCTAAAGAAATAGAAGAAGCAAAAGAAAAAGCCGACAAAATCTACGAAAAAATACTCGCAGGCACGTACGCCGGTGAAGGTCGCTTATTTTAATTTTCGCCTAGCAAAACCTAAGTGTTTAACAAGGGCAAATGCATCTCGCATTTGCCCTTTTTTATACCAATTTACTTAATATATAAAAATTTAAGCAGCTTAATAATAAGGTTGCTCTGTTTGAGTAAAAGCGCGGTACGCGGGTTAAACGAGCTAGACACCAAGGTGTTTTTTGCATGACTAAAGGTTAAAAACCCCTCTTTACCATGATAATGCCCCATTCCTGAATGCCCAACGCCACCAAATGGCACATCGTCTGCTGTCACCTGCACTAAGGCATCGTTTACAGCAACTGTACCACTTAATGTTTGCTCCATGATGTAATCTTGAGCGTGCTTATCTTGGCCTAAAATGTATAGCGCTAAAGGGTGATTATGCGCTTTTATGTAGCTAATTGCCTCATCGAGCTTTTCGTAGGTTTTAATAGGCAAAATGGGGCCAAATAACTCATCTTGCATTAACGTCATATCATCGCTAGGCGCGGTAACAATATGCAAACCCATTCTATGCTTTTGTTTGTCTTGCTGGTTTTGATCTAGCGGCTTAATAACTTGCGCACCTAACTGCTGTGCTTGTGTTAAATACCCTTCTAAGCGAGAGTAATGCGCATCGCTAATAATTGACGTTAAGTTTTTGCCTTCAACCCCGTCTTTAAAGTGCTTTTTATAAAGCTCGCACAATTGCTGCACCAGCTGATGCTCAAGGGCCTTAGGTACAAATACATAATCTGGGGCTACACAAATTTGCCCTGCATTAGCCATTTTACCAAACAATAATGTTTGCGCTGCTTTTTTAATATTAGCTTGCTCAGTAATGATCACCGGCGACTTACCACCAAGCTCCAAGGTAACAGGAGTTAAATTTTCGCTGGCTGCTTTCATAACCAGCTTGCCCACTGACGTTGAGCCAGTAAACAGCAGATGTGCAAATGGCAGTGCAGAAAACTCACTCGCTACATCGCTTGCCCCTAACACCACTTTACAATGCGCTTGTAGCTCGTCTGCAAATATTTTTTCGATGACTGCATTAGTATGCGGGGTAAATTCGCTGAGCTTAAGCATAACTCTATTACCCGCAGCAATGGCGGTAATAACAGGCACTAATGCCAATTGTATGGGGTAATTCCATGGTGCAATCACACCAACTACACCAAGTGGCTGGTAAGTCACACTCACTTTTGATGGCCACAAACTTAAGCTAGTTGAGCGCTTACTGGGTTTTGCCCATTTTGGCAGTTTTTTAATTATGTGCGCTAAACCCTGAACCGTTGGCAAAATATCGCCAAGTAACGTATCGAACGCGGTTCTGTAGCCAAAGTCTTTTGATGCTGCATCTATAAGCGCTTGTTCATTACTAACAATGCGTTTGTGCAGCGTTTTTAATAATACGATACGCTTATCTATCGGGAGGTACGACTGGGCTAAAAAGCTATTTTGCAGCTCATTAAACGTATCGCTGAGTGACGGTGTGTGTGTGCTATCAGTATCCAAAAGGTGCTACTCGTGTATCATTTTGCTACGACTATAACGCCGTTCTGATTTTCGAGCAATAACACTAACTATCTAAAAATTACCGTTTTTGTAGGAACAAATAGCCACAATTAACCACTACTCGCTCAATAATTTAGCCCTTAAATTACTTTTATTTAGCTCGTTAGCGGCTCACAAGGAAGCGTAATAATAAATTTAGCGCCGCCTTGCTCGCGGTTCTGTGCGCTTAGCGTGCCATTAAGCGCGCTAATAATTTGCTTAGAAATACACAACCCAAGCCCTAGCCCATCAACCGATTTAGTACTGTAGAAAGGCTCAAAAATAGTCTCTATATCGTGCACTTCTATGCCTGGACCGCTATCTTCAATACACAGTTGCACACTATTATTTAGATAATTGGCCCTAATACTCAGCTCGCGAGTAATACACCCTTGCATTGCTTGGCTGGCATTCGATATTAAGTTAACTAACACTTCTTCAAAGGCCGCTTTATCTGCTAACACGTTTAATTGGCTGTCAATTTTAGGCGGTAAAACACTTATATTGTCCTGCTTTAGCTGGTTTTTATTAATCTCAAGTGCCTTGGCTACTGATTCACTTAATGGCACTTCGCTAATAATCGTTTTTGCAGAATCAGAAAAATAATTTAGCTGTGCAACTATCTTATGCACTCTTGCTACTAAGGATTCAATAAACTGTAAATTTTCGTTTAGGGCTTCAAACTTTCCTTTAGCTAGCAATCGCTTAGCACTGGCTAAGTAAGTATTAATGGTATTAAGCGGGTGGTTAATTTCGTGGTTAAAGCCCATGCTAAGCTGGCCAATTGTTGCAAGCTTAGTTGATTGTACAAGCGCATCTTGCTGTGCTTTAAATGCATTAGTGCGCGCACTAATTTCCTGACTGACACTGTGATGGGAATAAACCAGCTTTTTAACGCCAACAAAGCGCCTTAAAACAACATACCCTAGGGCAATAATAAGCGCATAAATTACCACAAAGCCAAATAACGCCGGTAATTGGGCAATATTTGCATTAGATACATTTACTAATACGGTAACCGATGCGTTCAAAAAACGTAATTTTTGCTCTACCGATAAATAGTTATGCTCATCAATTGTGCTAAACAGTAACCTTTGTGATGTGTAATTTGAATGGGCAATCAGCTTAGGTTGATAATCTAAATACGCTCGACGCTGAGCGATGTCTCGCCGATGAGTAATATCGAGTGTAGAAAACGTATTCAGGCGCCAATTTTCCATATCTGAAATAGCAATCACGCTATCTTCTAGCTGCACATAAAAGTGGCTGCCTTTGGCGGTATTTAAAAGCTCACGGTCACTTTCAAGTTTGTTCACATTGACTTTTAAAACAACGACCCCTACCGCTTGATTATTGTTATAAATGGCTTGTGAAAAATAGATGCCTCGCTCTTTTGTACGCATGCCTAGGGCAAAATACGCTACTTTTTCACCTGCAAATGCGCGCTTAAAATACGGTCTAAACGACAGATCGCTGCCTAAAAAGTTATGATCGGCCTGCCAGTTACTGCTTGCAATCACAGCGCCTTGTTCATCAAGAATATAAATATCTGAGGCACCACTGGCTTGTTGTATATCAGCTAAGTAGTTATTAATCTTTTTTTCGTTATTTTGCGCCGCACCTAAAAAATCAATAACCTCATTGTTATAGGTAAGAAGCTGAGGAATTTTTGAAAAACGCGCAAGCTCAGCATCAATATAATGCTTTAACTGAGTTGCTTGCTGGGCTGCTTTTTGCTCGGCCTGATTATAATAATGAGTTCGGCCATAGCAAAACACGACCGACAATAGCACTATCAGTACAACAAAAGATAAAAGAAGTTTTTTAGAAAAGGAGAACATGCCCTAGCTCACAACAAAATAGCTATAAAATTTAAGGGCGCTAGTTTAACGGGTTATGGGCGCTAACAACAGAAACTTTGTGTTAACAAATACAATAAATCTTAATTTATTTATAAACTGCTGCAAGTCTGTACTGACTCGCAACAGTAAACATCATTAGCGGTACTAAAATTAAGAGTTAGTGGCTAATTGAGGCTTATTTTTAGCGTACTTGTATAAGCCGATCAGTGAAGCTGCAATCCAGAAAATCTCAATTACAAAGCTTGCAAGGTTAAAGTTGTAACACAAACTTATTAACAGCAAAATTGCCCCTGTTAAATTCATTATGTTGTACAATAACCCCGTTGGGGATGCTTTATTAAGTTGTAATAAAAAGAATGCACCAACAACTAAGAAAGTACCCGCCATACCTACAATATCAAATAACAGTGCTATCACACGTTTATCCTTTGCTTAAAAAACCCAACTAACTGGCCCTATCCTTGGGGAGGGTGTTTTTCAATCATTGAAACAGCAAAACCGGGCGAGTATATCAGGCTTGTTTATTGGTACAAGGTCAATTGTCCGCCTTACTAATCATCAAATCTAAGCTTTTGTAGTTATTACATTTTTAAACGTATTGGGTTATTTAAAGGTAACCTTACCGCCAATTATTTTATAAGCTGGCGTACCGCGTATGATTGCTGGGCGCGCAAATGGGCGCTCGCATTGGGGGCAAATACACGGTGTAGTTGTGTAATCTTGGGTTATTCGCTCTATAAAACACTTTACTAAAGCGCCTTTGCCACCTTTTCTATATTTAAACAGCGCCGCTTTGCAAGTAGAGCAAAAAATATCGACTGTTTTAGTCGGCCCTTTTTTATTTGGCTTAGCCATACACTCCTTAACATACCTACGTTGATACAAAGCAGGCATTTTAGCAGGTAATAAATAAAAACGTTACAGAAGCTAGGCAAACTGCCTAATAAGCGGTGGAGAAAACGCAGGGGATTAAATAATAGGTACGGTATAAAACGCCATAAAAGCGTTTCGCTAATCTCTAAAAAACAGGCGGTTTAATTGCGCTGATAACACATTCATATTAAATGGTTTAATAATAAACCCCGACACTTTTGCTTTAATAACTTGTTTTACTGTATCAGCGTTATCTTCGCAGGTGACCATAATAACAGGTAAATCGACTAAGGCTTGGTCGTGGCGTATGTTATCGAGCAAGTTTACACCGTCTACTTTAGGCATGTGTAGGTCGGTTATTACTAAATCAAATTTTTGCTGACGCAGTATTTTTAACGCCTGTTGGCCGTCAGTTGCCTCCACAACATTTTTGTAATCAAGCTGCCTTAACATATTAATTAATACGTGGCGCATAAGTGGCATATCATCAACGACTAATATTTTCATAATTATCTTTATTATATTTTAGCGCTTAAAGGTGGCGCCTTATTTAGCGTACTTAGGGCCATACACCTATAATAAAACCCATTAATGTAAATTGTAATGTGTAATACCCTGCATTAATTATAAATAACTTGATTGGCCGCTGCTCATAAATGTAACTGAGCCCCAGCGAGCTACCTACCCAAAACAAACCGATGGCAAAACCTGTAAAGGCGCCCTCTCCCATTCCTGCCTCTTTACCTAAAAATAATGAAAGCACCACCGCCGACAAAAGTGCAAGTACCATACTGCCGCCAAAAATTAACGCCGGTTTTGCTGTTTGTAAATCAAGCTCCGTAAGGCCTGTACACTCTAACCAAGCATTTTTAAAAAAAGCGTTTGAATACCAAATACCGCCAAGCATAAAAGAGGAAAGCGCCGCCACAAGCACGGCAAAAAAATTAACATCAGTAAAATTCATACATACTGCCATAATGCATAGTGTACAAGGGTATTTTGACTGTAGTTAAAAATACCCTAAGCAGCAAATTATCGCCTTTAAAATATATGGTAAAGGGCGCGTTGGTTTTTGTGGAGGCTTTTAAAAATCGCCATAGGTGGCACGCGTTTGTGCCTTTAAATCGGTTGGCGAAAGCGCTACCTCAAGCCCTCGCTTACCTGCACTTACATACACTGTATTAAACGCCATAGCGCTTGAATGAATAAAAGTGGTTAGGCGCTTTTTTTGCCCAAGCGGGCTAACCCCTCCTAAAATGTACCCTGTAGCGGCTTGTACCTTTGGCGCGCTTGCCATTACGACCTTTTTAGCGTGACTGAGTTTGGCTAATTGCTTTAAATTTACTTGCTGGGATACTGGTGTAACGGCAACAATTAACTGCCCTTCACTGGTTTCAAGCACGAGGGTTTTAAATACCTGATCACTGTTAAGGTTTAACTTTTCAACGGCTTCTTGGCCATAACGCGTTGTATTAGCATCGTGTTGATAACTAAGTACATCGTGAGGCACATTTTGTTTTTTCAGTAATTCTATTGCCGGGGTCATACAATTTAGCCACATTATTTTAAGCGCATTATTAATCTACAATAAGGGTTAATCATTTTGAAGAGTAACTTAATAGCAGAGACGTAAAAAGCCTTTTATTGACGAGGGTATAGGTACAAAGGGTAAAGCAGTGTGGAGTCAATTGCACACGGCAACAAAATTGCTCAGTGAATTAATCGATTGAGTATACGCACTTTATAATATTGCTCGTAGCTGCCCAGTAATATTGTTAAACCACAGGAATTTGAGCTAAAAAAAAACGGTGCATCAAGCACCGTTTTTTTTAGTTTTTACGATAACTAATTACTTAGTTAAATCGTCAAAAAACTTTTTAACGCCGTCAAAAAAGCCTTGCTCTTTAGGACGGTTTTTTGAGCTATCTTTACCCATGCTCTCGTCTAACTCTTTAAGTAACTCGCGTTGACGCTCGTTTAAGTTAACTGGCGTTTCAATCACTACTTTACAAATTAAGTCGCCTTGAGCACCACTACGAACCGATTTAACACCTTTGCCACGCATACGGAACATTTTGCCCGTTTGTGTTTCAGACGGTATTTTAAGTTTTGCACGGCCATCAAGCGTAGGCACTTCAATTTCGCCACCTAAACCTGCGGTAGTAAAGCTAATTGGCACTTCGCAGTACAAGTTATTCGCATCACGTACAAAAATTGGGTGTTCGCGTACAGATACTTGCACGTATAAGTCGCCAGCTGGCGCTCCGTGCATACCCGCTTCGCCTTCACCGGTTAAACGAATACGATCGCCTGTATCTACGCCTGCTGGAATTTTAACTGACAACGTTTTCGTTTTCTCAACACGCCCTTGTCCGTGACACTTATCACATGGGTCTGAAATAATCTGACCTTGTCCCTGACACGTTGGACACGTTTGTTGAACAGCAAAGAAACCTTGGCGCATTTGTACTTGGCCAGCACCATGACACGTAGTACATGTTTTAGGCTTAGAGCCCGCTTTTGCACCACTGCTATCACACGGCTTACAGCTAACCCATGTAGGTACTTTTATTTCTACTTCTTTACCACGGACCGCTTCTTCTAAGCTTAGGTCCATGTTGTAACGTAAATCTGATCCACGTTGTTGACGCGATTGACGACGGCCACCACCGCCACCAAAAATGTCACCGAACACATCACCAAAAATATCACCAAAATCGCCTTGACCACCACCGCCAAAGCCACCGTGACCGCCGCCACCGCCTTGTTCAAAGGCAGCATGGCCGTATTGGTCATACATTTGACGTTTTTGATCGTCGGTTAAAATCTCGTAAGCTTCTTTTACTTCTTTAAATTTAGTTTCGAGATCTTTATCACCGGCGGTACGATCTGGGTGATATTTCATCGCTAAGCGTTTATACGCTTTTTTTATGTCTCTCTCGCTTGCATCTTTGCTTACGCCGAGAACTTCGTAATAATCGCGTTTTGACATATCTATCACACTACTCTTTTCTATTTGCAGCTAGGCTGCGGGATAAACCGATAAATCACATCGATTTATCATGAAAATTTTAAACCTTAAATACATACAAAAGGCGCGACAAGCTGTAGCCTGCGCGCCTCAAAAGTTCATCCTACCCTAAAAACTTGAGCAAATCATGTTGTTTAGGCTAGTTAGAAGCTTAGCTGACAATTACTTGTCGTCTTTTACTTCTTCAAACTCAGCATCAACTACATCGTCGTCTTGCTTAGCAGACTGTTGTGGTTGCTCGCCTGCATCTGCGCCACCTTGTTGCGCTTTAGCTTGAGCGATTTCCATTAGCTTTTGAGACTTTTCAGCAAGTGCTTGCGTTTTAGCTTCAATTTCTGCTTTGTCATCGCTCTTAATAGCTGCTTCAAGGTCAACAACAGCTGCTTCAATTGCATCTTTGTCTTCGCTTGGTAGTGCATCGCCAGCTTCTTCAATTTGCTTGCGAGTACCGTGTACCATTGCATCAGCTTGGTTACGAGTTGCTACTAGCTCTTCAAACTTTTTATCTTCTTCCGCATTAGCTTCTGCATCACGAACCATTTTTTCTACTTCTTCATCGCTTAAGCCTGAAGACGCTTGAATCGTGATTTTTTGCTCTTTACCTGTATCTTTATCTTTCGCTGATACATGTAAGATACCATCCGCATCTACATCGAAAGTTACTTCGATTTGTGGAGTACCACGTTGTGCTGGACGAATACCTTCTAGGTTAAATTGACCTAGAGATTTGTTGTCGCTAGCACGCTTGCGCTCACCTTGTAGTACGTGAATCGTAACGGCAGATTGGTTATCTTCTGCTGTAGAGAACGTTTGCGATTTCTTAGTAGGAATCGTTGTATTTTTCTCAATTAGCGCGGTCATTACTGAGCCCATTGTCTCAATACCTAGCGATAATGGAGACACGTCTAGTAATAGTACGTCTTTAACGTCACCTGCTAATACACCACCTTGAATTGCCGCGCCTACTGCTACAGCTTCATCAGGGTTAACATCTTTACGTGGCTCTTTACCAAAGAACTCAGCAACTGTTTTTTGTACTAGTGGCATACGTGTTTGACCACCTACTAAAATGATATCGTTAATATCATTTACAGATAAATCAGCATCCGCTAGAGCACGTTTAAGTGGCTCAATTGACTTAGTTACTAAGTCTTCAACTAATGACTCAAGTTTAGCACGCGTTAGTTTAACGTTCATGTGCTTAGGACCTGATGCATCGGCAGTCACGTACGGAAGGTTAACTTCTGTAGATTGTGCAGATGATAGTTCGATTTTCGCTTTTTCAGCCGCTTCTTTAACACGTTGCATAGCAAGCGGATCGTTTTGTAAATCGATACCTTGGTCTTTCTTGAACTCAGCTACTAAGTAGTTGATTACGCGGTTATCGAAATCTTCACCACCTAAGTGAGTGTCACCGTTTGTAGCAAGTACTTCAAATGTGTGCTCGCCTTCAACTTCATCAATTTCAATGATTGATAAATCGAAAGTACCACCACCTAAGTCGTATACTGCAACAACGTTTTCACCTTTGTTTTTGTCCATGCCGTAAGCAAGGGCAGCAGCTGTTGGCTCATTGATGATACGTTTAACTTCAAGACCCGCAATACGACCAGCATCTTTTGTTGCTTGACGTTGTGAATCGTTAAAGTATGCAGGTACTGTGATTACAGCTTCAGTTACTTCTTCACCTAAGAAGTCTTCTGCTGTTTTCTTCATTTTTTTAAGTACTTCTGCAGAAATTTGTGGTGCAGCGCGTTTTTCACCGCCCGCTTCAACCCATGCATCGCCGTTATCAGCTTTGATGATTTTGAACGGCATAATACCGATATCGCGTTGTACTTCTTCGTCTTCAAAACGACGACCAATTAAACGCTTAATTGCAAATAACGTGTTAGTTGGGTTAGTAACCGCTTGACGCTTAGCAGGTTGACCTACTAGAGTCTCACCGTCTTGCGTGTAAGCAATAATAGACGGGGTTGTGCGATCGCCTTCCGCATTTTCAATAACACGTGCTTTATCACCATCAAGTACTGCAACACAAGAGTTTGTAGTACCTAAATCGATTCCAATAATTTTACCCATGAATCTTCTCCAACTTCAAATTCGTTAATACGTTCGATGACTAGTAAATAGGGATGCCACAAAGTTAATTCAACTGTAAAAATGAAAAAAAATTCATTTTTTGTAATTTATTTAACAAAAAACCTTAATAAAAGTAGGGTTTGATGTTTTTTACGCCAAATACACCTATTCAACACAACTAGTCTGACCAGTTGTTATGTGCTATATATGTCTGATAATGATAATTTCAAGGATATTAACGATGCATTTTGATGACTTATTAAAACAAGCCTCTGCTATTTCAAACTCTTCTTCCGCTTCGCTTGCCAATAACAGCAATACAATGGAGTTTCCTGCTAATTGGTGCCAAGGTAGAACCGCTTTTGGTGGCCTTTCTGCTGCACTACTTTATCAAGCAATCAGAAAACACATTGACCCAAGTAGACGATTACTGTCTTTAAGCACTAATTTTGTTGGGCCGCTGCTTGCCGACACACCTTTTTCATTGTCAGTTGAAATTTTACGCCAAGGTAAAAGCAGTACTCAGGTATTAGCTAAAGTGATTCAGAGTGAACAAGTGTGCGTTATTGTCCAAGCGTGTTTTGCTATTGATAGGCAATCGGGTGTTAATGTACCGGTTAGTAAAGAAATGGGATTAAAGCCTGTGGATGCACGTCATACATTGCCGTTTATTGAAGGGCAAATGCCTGAGTTTTTTCAGCATGTTGATTTATGTCCGCAGCAAGGCGCTATGCCTTTTAGCGCTGCACAGACCTCGCATTTAGGCGGCTGGATGCGCTTTAAACATACCCCAGAGGCAATTACCGAAGCACATATAATAGCCCTTACCGATGCGTGGCCTCCTACATTATTACAAATGTTTAAACAGCCAGCTCCAGCAAGTAGCATGTCGTGGTATTTAGAATTTGTGCGAGAGCCAACGCTTACACCCGGTGAATGGTTAGGCTTTGAAGCAATTACACATCATGCTAAAGGGGGTTATGGCTTAGAAGATGGCTGTATTTGGTCGCAATCGGGGGAGCTAATTGCTTTGACACGTCAAACCGTTGCTTTGTTTGATTAAGTACCGCTTAGCTTACTAATGAGCTTAGTGGTAACCACTCATTATTTGTTGATATTTTCCCTTTGCTTTTATAGTTAGCAGGCCTTTATCAAATGCTTTTTGCAGCACTGCGTTGTTAAAATAAGCAGGGCGTGGGGCTTTTGGAAAAATTGGGTGAATATTAACGGGTAATGAGTGCGTATAGTCATTGTTATAGTAATGAAATATGCGCTCATCGAGGATAATTACATCCACCCAGTCTTTCATTAGCCTATCGACTTGCGCACGTTGATTGACTACTTCTTCATAACTTGCAAACTGAGCAACCCCTTTTGCAAATGGGGGTGGTAAATAAGCTGTTGCATGTTGAAATCCTAATACACTTTTATTGTTTAGTTCATTTATCGTCTCAATAGTAAAGTTGCGCTTTTTAAGAGATACCGCCACATTTTTATAACTCAATACTGGCTGACTAGGGTAAATACCTGCGCCGCGCTTTCCTGCGTAATTAAGCAGTATATCCACATTACCGCTATGCAGTTGCTGCTCGGCGCGCTTGTTAGACATGTAAATAACCACAATATTATCTAAGCCCTGCTCAATAAGTGCCGCTTTAATTATATTAAGTTGTATACCCGTATCTGTTTTTTCTATTACATAGGGAGGAATAGTCGCACTGGCAGCAATCACAATTGGCTGTTTTTGCCAAGCGGCAGACACTGGCGGGCTTATAAAGAAACAGCTAATAAAGCAAAGTAATAACAGCCTCACATCTATCCTTAACGTATTGTTATTGCGCTTAATGATGAATCGCGTTGTATTAATAACTTAAATATAGCAAAATTGCGTAAACATTCTTCTTTGATGGTTATAACTTGCAAACAATTTGCCCGTGCTGCGACCTAATAATTGATATACCCGCAATAGCCGATAAGCAAATGGCCGTGTGCCCGCATTGTCACCATAAGTTGTGCGAAGGTGATGTAAACAACGACAGTAAAGTGGTTGCGCTAAGTATTGGCTCATTACTAATGCTATTAAGCAGCATGTTTTACCCGTTTATTTCTTTTAGTAGCAGCGGCATAACGCAAACCATCACCCTGCCCGATGCTGCCAGAATTTTATTTAATTACGACAGTGAGTTACTTGGCTTATTTATTGATTTAAGCATTATTGCGCTGCCAATGAGCTTACTGGTCATTCTTATTCCTATGCATCTTGGGCTTTTGCAATCCTTGCCAGAGGCCATCGCTAGGCGATTGCTCAAGTTTACCTTGGCCCTTGAGCCGTGGATCATGTCTGAAATATTTTTAATTGGGGTGTTAGTAAGCATGGTTAAAATTATGTCGCTTGCCGACATTAGTTTTGGCACCAGCTTTTGGGCATATATTGGCTTTGTTATTATGTATATTGCGGCGCTTGCCCATTTAAATAAGCCGCGCTTATGGGCACATATTAAACCAGCAACAACACTCGAAGACGCAGCACATGCCAAACGCGCTATTGATCAAAACATTAAAGCTTGCCACGTATGCCATCAGCTGTGTAAAAGTAGTATTTGCCCGCGTTGTCACACTAAAACCCATGTAAGAAACCCCAACAGTGTTCAAAAAGCAACGGCATGGTTAGTGACCTCTGTGCTGTGTTACATACCTGCAAACCTATTACCAATAATGCACACCACCAGCCTGGGTGATGTGTCACCGTCAACCTTAATCGGCGGCGTACTGACACTTTGGAAAAGTGGTTCCTACCCCATTGCTGCCATTATATTTTTGGCCAGCGTAGTGGTGCCACTGGCCAAAGCCTTTGTGCTTAGCTTTTTATGCATTATGGTGGCAAAACCTGCTAACAAGCACACAAAAGGTTATACTAAAATTTATCAACTTACTGAATTTATTGGCAAATGGTCAATGATCGATGTATTTGTTGTTGCTATACTCGTTGCCTTAGTGCAACTAGGCAACTTAATGTCAATTACCCCAGGGCTAGGCATTGTATTTTTTACTGTTATGGTAATATGCCAAATGATGGCTGCACATGCGTTTGATCCGCGCTTGTTGTGGGATACACCAAAAAACAAACATTCAGAGAATAAAGCATGACCGAAACGGCTAATGTAACAACAAAACCAAAAATTTCTGCTATTTGGATTATTCCACTGATAGCCTTATTAGTTGGTATATGGATGTTGTATCAATACCAAGCAAATGTAGGCCCTACTATTTATATAAAAATGCCCCACGCAGAGGGCATTATTGCAGGTAAAACAGAAATAAAAGTGCGCAGTGTTAAAATTGGTCAAATTGATGCTATACGCCTTTCTGACTCGCAAGATAGCGTTATTGCCCGCGCACAAATAGACAAAAACTATAATGAGCTCCTCACCGACGATGCTAAAATTTGGGTTGTTAAACCCCGTATAGACGAAACGGGCATTAGTGGTATGAGTACGCTTTTGTCGGGTGTTTATTTAGAGTTTTCACCGGGGGAGAGTAAAAAACTAAAAGAGCGTTTTGTATTACAAGACGAGCCAGCCCTTATTGGTAAAGATGTAAAAGGTGGGCGTTTTCAGTTACTCAGCTACAACGCTGAAGTGCTAGAGGTAAGCACTGGGATATTTTTTAAAAACTATAAAATAGGCCAAATAGAAACCGCTACTTTTGACTGGAAAAACCAAGCAATGAAGTACGGTATTTTTATTAACGAGCCGTATCAAAACCTCATAACATTAAACTCTATATTTTGGGTTAATGCCGGCATTGAAATAGATTTGTCGGCCGATGGTATTAATATAAGTACCGGCTCATTAAGTAAACTCCTCAAAGGCGGTATTTCGGTTGGCTTACCAGAGCAACAAGCCCCAGGCGACTTAGCCCAAGACGGCCACAATTTTTCGCTAAGCCAAAGCTACAAAGAAGCACTAGAAGAGCGCTTTTACGACTTTGATTACTACATTATTGATTTTGAACAATCTATACGTGGCCTAAGACCCGGCGCGCCTGTGGAATACCGTGGCACCCGAATTGGTACCGTGGTAGAAGCCCCCGCTAACGTTATTGTTAATGGTAAACCTGCACATTTTAAAAACCATAATACAGCGGTGCCGGTACTGATTAAAATAGAGTATGGCCGTTTATATCACGATAGCGCAGCGGCCAAAGAGTTTTGGCAAAGTAGCCTAACCGGCTGGATAAAAAATGGTATGCGCGCTTCTTTAAAACCTGGCAACCTTTTAACTGGCGCAGTGTATGTAGATTTTGATATATACCCCGACGCACCAAAAGCGCATTTAGCAAAGCTTGCCCAGTATGATGTATTTCCGAGTATTTCTAGCGGCATTACGGTGCTTGCCGATCAGGTCTCGGATGTGCTTAACAAGGTAAACGATTTAAAAATTGAAGACAGCCTAGCGCAAATGCAGGCTACATTTAGCGACTACCAAGCGCTTGCTAACGAAATGCGTGCGTTATTAAGCCAAAAAGATACCCAAAACTTACCCGGCGACTTTAACCGTAACTTTGATAAAATGACCAAAAGTATGGAGCAGTTTGAAGTGACCATGCGTCAATTTGATAAAACCATGGCAAGTTATCAGGCCGGCTCTGAGTTTCATCATCAATTACAGCAAACCTTGCTTGAATTTAAACGCTTAAGTGAAGAAATTCAGCCGCTTACACGGGGTTTAAACGAACAACCTAATATGTTTATTTTTGATAAAGCACTCCCTGCTGATCCACAACCAAGGAAGCAATAATGAAACACTTATTTTTAGCCATAACCGTGTTAATTACCCTTGCAGGGTGCAGTGCGTCAATTCAAACCGCAACGCAGTATTATCAGTTTGAACAACCCATTGCTTCATCATCACGCCATGTAAAAGAAACTGATGCCCAATTAAGAGTGCAAACCGTGGCCCTTAGAGGCGCTTTAAATAATTTGGGCATAGCAATGAAAATTGATAGCAACCAAATTCATGCGGCAAATTACAACCTATGGGGTGAATCGCCCGATGTGATGCTCACCGCTACAGCGCAACAAACCCTTTTTAATGCAATGCCTAATTGGATGGTCATTAAGGGCTTACCGGTAATTACCGAGCTTGATCAGCAAACGTTTTACGAGCTTGAGTATGAAGTGCACCACTTTAATGGTGATATGCAAGGCAATGCTGATATTTCTGGCCTGTGGCGCTTATATTACACCCACCCAGAAACCGGCCGACGTCTGATTAGTGTGCATAATTTTTCGCATGTAGTTCCAATAGAAGATGACGGTTACGATGGCTTAGTGGCTACCCTTGAGCAAACTTGGCAAAACATAAACCTAAGCGTAGCAAAAGCCATAGAGCAAGCGCGTCTTTAATAACCATATATAATTACGGCGGTTTTATCATTATTAATAACCGCCTTGCCTACCCTATTAAAACCTAACTTTAATAATACACCATGAGATGCGGTATTATTAGCTGCGCAGATAGCACTGACCTGCTTTATCCCAAGTGTGTGCCTATTTTGTAATAGCGCTTTGGCCGCTTCAAAAATATAACCGTTTTTCTCATAACGGGTTAACAAGGCAAAACCTAAATCTGGCAGTTGCAGTACATCGCGTTTATAAAAACCCACAACTCCTACTACTTCACCATTGTGTAAAGTAATAATATAAGGGCCAAACCCTTGGTGTTTATGGGCTGCCCTAAACGATTGCTCAATGTAGCGCTTGGCATCGCTGTGCGTATAAATGGCTTTATCGCCAATATATTTTATAAAATTTGGCTGATTCACCAAAGTAAGTAACATGGCTGCATCGTGCTCATTTGCATAGCGTAATAATAAACGTTGGGTTTTAAATACGGCCTCCACGTTATCTCCTATAAAAAGTTATTTCGTACGTAAATTTTTATTGACTGAAATACAAAACCGGATTATTTTTGCGCCGATGTTTTTACAGGCACAACAATAGCGGCATGCTTCTCTTGCACCGTCTGGCGCCAAAGCCAACGCGCTTCCCTTTCGCTATTAATTTAACATAACAGCAAAGCACCCTACGCGGCAAAAGCAGTGACTTGGCACGTAATAACTATTACCTGCTTTGTTTTTGTTAAGCAATTTATTATTTAAATATGCTTTTAATTTTGTGAATCTTTAAATGCTTGAACCTTCTGCATTAAGTTTACTGCCACCAGCGGTGGTTGTGGTATTGGCTGTTGTTTTACGCCGCCCTATTTTATCTTTACTTATTGGCGCTTTAGTTGGCTTAGTAATAGCCGACCCAGCTCAGGTGCTTGCTAACTTTGCCAGCACATCACTTAAAGTAATGACCGACGAAACCATAGGTTGGTTAATACTCGTGTGCGGAGGCTTTGGCGCTTTAATCGCTTTATTAGTGCGCACTGGCGGTGCGTCGGCGTTTGGCAAATTAGCGCTAAAATACACTAAAGGTAAACGCTCTTCTTTATTTATGACCTTTTGTTTAGGTGTGGTTATTTTTATTGATGACTATTTAAATGCGCTTACCGTTGGCGAAACGATGAAACGCATTACCGATAAATTTAAAGTTAGCCGAGAAATGCTCGCCTACGTTGTAGATTCAACAGCGGCTCCTATTTGCGTACTTGTCCCTTTATCGACTTGGGCGGTATTTTTTGGCGGCTTGTTAGTCGATAACGGCATTGCCGAGGAAGGCAAAGGCATTGCGGTTTATATTCAAGCCATTCCTTATATGTTTTACGCTTGGTTTGCAGTATTGGTTGTTTTGTTAGTGGTACTGGGTGTAATACCTGCTATTGGGCCTATGAAAAAAGCCGAAAGGTTAGCGCACGTTGAGCAGGCCACTGTAGACCCTGCGCAATTTAGTGATATTCAGACAGCCGACGAATACGCTGTAAAAGCAGTAGAAGAAAGCTTTGAAGATGCCGACCCTAAAGGAAAATTGCACAACTTTTTGTTACCTATAATTTTACTAGTAGCCTTTACAGTTTACTTTGAAATAGATGTATATAAAGGCTTATTGGCAACTATGGCGGTAACGCTTCCTTTTTATGCACTACAAAAATTAATGAGCTTTAGCGAAATGGTAGAGCGCATGCTTGATGGCTTTAAAAGCATGATACCGGCTATTGGCACTGTAATAGCAGCATTTATATTTAAAGATGTGTGCGACTTAATTGGCTTAGCGCAGTTTGTGATCGGTAGTTTGAGCCCGTACATGACTGCCCAATACTTACCGGCGGTGGTATTTATTGCTATGGCAGTGTTAGCGTTTGCTACAGGCTCTAGTTGGGGTATTTTTGCTGTGTCGATCCCAATAGTTATGCCACTGGCAACTGCCGTTGATGCAAATATTCCACTGGTTATTGGCGCGTTGTTATCGGCCTCATCATTTGGTAGCCAAGCCTGTTTTTACTCAGACTCTACCGTACTTGCAGCACAAGGCTCTGGCTGTGTTTTAATGAGCCATGCAGTAACACAACTGCCTTATACATTAATTGCCGCGGCACTTGCCGTTGTCGGCTTTATTGTTATGGCATAAATTAAGTTAATACAAATAAAACACCCCAATGCAGTCTACATTGGGGTGTTTTACCAATCCACAATAATACTTAATTAAGCGGATTGGTATTATTTAGCTGTATAAATATATATAGCTTATTTTTGTAATTTAATACCATTGTAATAGGTTTCAAGCGATTGAATTTTGGTTTGATTTGGTAAATCAGCAAAGTCGCTTTCTACAAACTTAGTACCACGTAACTGCACATTTAAACGTGCGGCTTGTGGGTTTAACATAGTTTGTTTGTAGTACTGCTTAATATCTTCAAGCGTTACTTTTTCAACTTCATCAATTAGCTTTTGCTTAGAGTCAAAGTTAAAGTTTTCACGATACCAATCGGTAATAAGTGGCCCCATTTCATCGCTTAGGTTTTTAGGCTGCTCTTTTAGTGATACAAGCGTGGCATTTTTAAGTTGAGCAAAAGTATCTAAGCTCATATTATCAAGCTCTACCGCGTACTCTTTTTTGAATTGATCAAAACGTGCCTGTATTTCTTTTGGTCCTTTAACAGGTGTTTGAATAAACAAGCCAATTGCCGAGTAATCCTCTATTGGGCGAGCCAGCGCACCTACGGCGTATGCAAGTTGTTCTTCGGTACGCATTTTATCAAATGCAATGGTTCTAAAGTGGCTTTGTAACACCGCGGCTTGCGCTTTTTGTTTATACCCTGGCACTGGGTGAACGGTCATATCAACTACTGCCACATCGGCAACATCAATATCTTTTTGCAATACTCGCGTTTCGCCTGGCTGCGGTAACCATGCTTTACTGCGCGCAAACTCACTCGATGTATGATTGCTTGGTAAAGTGGCACTTAACTCAGTGGCTATCGATTCTATATCTTGTTGGTTGTAATTACCGTAGCTAAATACACGTAAATCGTTGGTGGCAAATGTGGCTGTTTTTAGCTTGTTTAAATCGGCAACGCTTAACGATTCTGCCGCTTTTATCAGTGCCTCTGTATCAAAGCTGCCTGTGCGGATAAGTTTTGAGTAGGCGCCAAATGCTTGTGCATACGGAAATTGCTTTTGCTGATTTAACAAGCCACGTTTGTAGCGATCAATTGCTTGGGTAAATGCTTGTGCCGTTACGTCGGCTTTTAACCCGCTTAGCGCTTGTTTTAAAAGTACATCTTGCTTATCGGTAAAGCCACTCATTGATAAAACTAAACCATTACTTGGCGCAAGGTTTACACTCATGCCGGCAATGGCGGCTTCGGTGCTTAGTTGGCTTTGTTGAATGTTATATAAGTCGGCCCATACTGAGTAAAGTACTTCAGCATTAATATCATTTAAGCCTGGCTGGGTATTAATATATACCTCAACCAACCCCTTTGGCTGGGCAGCAAATTTTTGGCTTGCTTGGCGCCATACTTTTACGCCGTTTTTATCGTAAGCCAGTTCAGGGTGTTTTTGCTCTTTAAACTCAGCTGTTTTAATAGCAAAGCTTTCAGGTAGTAAGTTATTTACACTTGGTAAAGCAAGCTTAAACTCGCTTGATGTTTTCCAACTGGCAATTTCGGCATCGCTAATATCTTCTATGCGGTATTTACCATCATAAAAATGCAGTTGCGAGTCGGTTTCTTCTTGTTGCGAAATATACCAAACGCGCAGCGTATCAGCATTTAATTGCTTAAGTACTTCGTTTATCGCCTCTGCGTCAAATTTGGCATAATAGTAAGGCGCATCAATGGCATGATTTAATGGGTAATCTTGCATGCTACCAGTAAGCGCGCTGACATAGCTAAACTCATCGCCTTTTTCTAAAAACTTAAATTGATTGCTAAGTGATGTTCGAATTTCATTAAAGTACTTAGCATCTACACCTTCTTTTTTAATCAGTTCAATGTATTGCATAATAGTTGCGACAATTGTTTCGCGGTTTTTCATGCCTTCATCGGTTAATTCTAGCGAAATAGTAAGCGCGCCGTAATTGCCGTACTGACTAGGAGAAGGAGATGCTGTTAATTGCGATACCCAGCCTTTGTCGCGTAGTAATTGTGCCGGGCTACCTGGCATTTCATTACTTAATAAATAACTGACATAACGGTTAGGTTTAACCGCAAAGTCGCTGCTGTTGTTATTAATAGTAAACTCAAGTTGCAGCTGTTTTACGTCTTCATTAGGTGAGTAATATACTTTTTTGCCACCGGCTTTATCAAAATCAAGCTCTGCGGTAACGGTTGGCTTTTCAATGTGTTTATTTTCGATATCGGCAAAATAAGTTTTTGCTTTTTGCTCCATTTGCTCAATTGGCAAGTTTGAAATAAGCGCTACTTTCATGATGTTAGATGAATAGTATTTATTGTAAAAGTCGACCGTTTCTTTGTGTAATTGGCTGCCTTCTTTGTCTCCTAGCGTTTCTAGGTTACCAATTAAAAAGCGATTTGCCGGGTGATCGCCCATCATTTTACGGGCAAGTTTAAACTGGCCAAAAAAGTCCATTTCGCGGCGCATTGACCACTCGGCATTTACAGCGTTTTTTTCTTTATCTGCATATTCAGGGTACAGCTTGGGGGCTTTAAAAAAATCAGCAAAACGGTCTAGCGCTTCATCAAAGGCATCGTTATTAATTTTAAACATGTAGTTTGTAATATCGAGCCAGGTATACGCATTATTTACCCCGCCATTTTTGGTCATAAAGTCAGAGTAGCCTTTTGTATCGGGGTAGCGCTCTGTGCCTAAAAAAAGCATATGCTCTAAGTAATGTGCCATACCCTGCTGCATCATAGGGTCGTGAAGTAAGCCTACGCCTACACTTAGCGATGCTGCTGATTTTTCAGCGCTTGGATCAGAGACTAAAATTACTTCTATTTCGTTTTCGAGGGTAAGGGTTTTATATTCGCGCGTATCATTTGGGCTTACAACTAATGTGTCTGAGAGTAAGGAGCTTTGCGAAGAACTAGCAACCGATGAGGTAGATGATGTATTTGTACAGCCACTTAAAACTGCTAAAGCGATGACGCTAAAACCAAGAATTTTCTTCATTTTGTTTTTCCATTAAAATTGCGCTTAGGATGCGCTCAAAACAACGTAATAGAGCTAAATTAACACTAACAATTAAGGGTTTACCACAAAATAATACTAATTTATGTAACACATTGTGAAAAACACCTGCATACTTAAAGTCAGTAAAATAATAACGAAGGAAATAGGATGGAAAAAATAATAATACTCGCCATGTTTGCACAAGTAACGTTATCGCTCGTTGTAATGTTAATTATGGGCAAGCGACGCTTTGCTGCTGCAAAAAACAAACAATTACAGTTGAGCGATTTTAAAACCATGCGCCTTGATAACGCAGGCGATACCGTACGCGTAGCAGATAGAAACTTTACCAATCAGTTTGAAATACCAGTGCTTTTTTATATCGGTTGTATTGTTGCATTGCAACTTAACAGCGCTAGCTACTTAATTACTGCGCTTGCGTGCTTATTTGTTATTTCGCGTATTGTGCATACGGTTGTTCATATTGGCAGTAATAATGTAAGACTGCGCTTTAATGTTTTTTTACTAGGCTGCGCCAGTGTGTTTGCTTTATGGCTCGCGATTGTTTGGCGAATTTTAGCATTTTAGTAAAAGCGGCTTAATTAGCCGCTTTTTTATTTACTGTTTAACACATAACTAGTATTTAGCGCGTTTTAAGCGTTTACCCATACCAAGCAGTGCAATTAAGCAAAAACCAACACCCATACTCCCACCCGAACTGCTTGATGAGCCAGCCTCTGCTGATGAATCGTCTTGGCTTATTAATGTATTGGCTGCTGGGTTTAAGTTGGCAGATGAAAGCGGGTCGTCATCTAATACCACCACACTGTTAATAGTTACAAAATTAGCGCTGCTCAGAGCGACATCGCTACTTGAACATTGTTCACTGGTTATATCAACCAATGGGATATCGCCGCAGTGTACTAATCCAGCAATATTATCGAGCGTAGCTTGGCTTTGCGCTGTAATTTGTCCAAATACTGTAAAACCGCCATTTTGAGTATCAAGCGCTTCGCTATTATCAACCATATTAAAAAACCACTGGCTCGTTGCGCTGTTTTCATCGTTGGCTAATTTAGCCATCGCGATTGTGCCCTTCACATTAGATAAAACAGGCTCATTAACAACAGTAGGCTTGGTGGTTATTGGCACTAATTCGTCGGTAAATGTAAAACCACCGCCTTGTATTACAAAGTCGCTTACTGAGCGGTGTATTACGGTTTGGTTATATGCGTCATCTTCAATATAACTTAAAAAGTTAGCAACCGTATTGGGGGCTTGTTGATCAAACAAGTTAAGCTCTATCACCCCGTGCGAAGTTTGCATTTCAACAATAGTGGCTTGGCTAGTAAAGCACGAAAACGCAAGTAGTGAGCCAATCAGGCACTTTTTCATTATGAGTCCTTTTTGTTATTGTTATTTAAATTAAGTGTTAATCCACACTATACGCCAAGGAAAAGCATTTAGAAGGCACAACTACAATTAACACCCTTTTAGTTACACTTCATTACATATTCTTTTAAATAACACTCGCTGTATTCGCTTTGTGTAAAAGCATTTAATAATTTAATATTACTTTTAAAACTCGAATATAAAAAAGTATAAAATAAGTACGTTATTTATCGCTAAATTAGTTTAAACTAACCGCCTAATAAATTAAGCACACCATAATAAATGGGTATTTCATGCGTATAATTATTTTATTTTCAATTATTTTATCTGTTATAGGTTGTACAAACTCACCTTTAAACACCTCCACTGCCCCACAGTATATTACTGTATTACATACTAACGATAATCACGGGCGCTTTTGGCATAACGAAAAAGGTGAATATGGTATGGCAGCGCGTAAAACGTTAATTGACGCTTTACGTAACAAAGCTCAACAGCAAGGCCATGCAGTATTGCTGCTTTCTGGCGGTGATATTAACACCGGTATACCTGAGTCAGACTTACAACACGCAGAGCCTGATTTTAAGGGAATGTCGTTACTCGGTTACGATGCTATGGCAATTGGTAACCATGAATTTGATAACCCACTGAGCGTTTTAACTAAGCAGCAGCAATGGGCTACCTTTCCCTTACTGTCTGCAAATATTTTTGACAAAGTAACAGGGGAAAGCGCATTTCAAGGCTATAAAATTTTTGAAAAGGGGGGCTTAAAAATTGCGGTTATAGGACTTACCACTACAGACACCGCTAAAATAGCTAACCCACAATATATTGGCCATTTAGAATTTAAAGACCCTGTTGATGTGACGGCAGCTCTCGCTAAAAAAATTAATGAGCAATACAAACCCGATATCACTATTGCACTTACTCACATGGGCCATTATGTAGATGCAAACTTTGGGATTAATGCCCCGGGCGATGTAACACTTGCCCGCTCTTTACCCGCTAATACCTTAGATATGATTATTGGTGGTCACTCGCAAGAGCCGGTTTGTATGGCAGCAAAAAATAAAAATGACGATAACTTTAAACCCGGTCTTGCGTGTAAGCCCGATCAGCAAAACGGCACATGGATTATGCAAGCACATGAGTGGGGCAAGTATGTGGGTAAGGCAGAGTTTAAGCTAGAGAACGAAAAGCTCACCTTACTCGATTATAAATTGCTGCCAGTTAATTTATATGTTGATGAAATTCAAGCCGATGGGTCTAGTAAACAAGTATTAGCCAACGAATACATTAAACCCGATCCGACCCTAGAAGCTTTTTTAGCAAGTTACCAAGCAAAAGGCGCAAAACAAATTGCAGGTAAAATTGGCAGTGTTGATGCGCGTTTAGAGGGCGATAGAAACAAGGTGCGTTACCAACAAACTAATTTAGCGCGTGTGATTATACAAGCACAAATGAATGTTGTTGGCGCCGACTTTGGCCTGATTAGTGGTGGCGGAATAAGAAGCTCTATTGAAGCTGGCGATATTAGCTATAAAGATATTTTAAAAGTACACCCGTTTAAAAATCGCATTACTTACATGGACTGGCAAGGGCGTGATTTATGGAACTACTTAGAAACAGTGACCAGCTTCCCTGTTGATGCAGGTGCCTATTTGCAATATCACAAATTAGCGTTTACCCGTAAAAATGGCAAATTAGTCAGTGTACTCATTGATGGTAAGCCATTTGATGAAAATAAAACTTACCGTATGAGTTTAAATAGCTATAACGCATCAGGTGGTGACGGTTACCCTGCTATTAATAAACTCAAAGGGTTTGTGAGCACAGATGAAACCGATGCCCAGGCGCTTAAAACCTTTGTATCGCAAAATAGTCCTCTTAAAGCTGCGCAGTTTGCACCTAAATAACAAAACGTTATTAAAAGATAATGTTTAAGGAAAGTAGCTGACTACTTTCCTTTTATTTCTATGTTTCCCTTTGCAATATTTATTAAACCGTAACTGTGTAAACGTGAGCGAGAGCCCTCGCCATATGCTTTAGGCGGATAATAAATGTCTTTCATATCAGGGTGTTCGTTTAAGACTTCGTCTAGGGCTGCACGAATCTCACTGAGTGTTTTTTCTAAGCTGCTATTAAAATTTGGCCGCTTGCGTATAGTATGCCCAAGCTCAATCAACCTATAAAAGTACTTATTAGCAAGCTCTATAAGCTCATCTGGCACGTATTTATTTTGATTTAGCACAACATCTTTATTATCACGACAAAACTCTATTAATGCTAAATAAAAGCATAACGGTTTGTTAGCTAAACACACTGTAGCCTCAGGCATATAACTATTACTGAGTGTTTTAGTGTTTAAATCAATGATCAATGCCAGCTCTTTTGGTTTTCCTAAGCCAGTATCAGCGTTTAGTGATGGGCCTTTAGCATCTACAGGCATACCTATAATAGACTTCAGCCATTTGCTAAATAAAATACTCAAAACTAAAAATAACAAGCAAATCAAAAACCTGTTTTCTGACCAAAACTGTGCGTTTTTCTCAAACACTAAAGAGACATGGGTAGTGCTCGACTTGAGTGTTCTTACAAACTGGTTTGGCTTTAAAGTTAAAGGTTTAGCTGATTTTGGCACAATTTTAACTAAGCGAAGGTTATTGTCTAAATAGCCGTTGAGCTTTAATAAGTAGTCTTGCACTGCATGTTGGTTACCCGAGTGCTTTAAAAGCTCATTAGAGAGCGCAATTAACGGTAAATCCAGTGCAACTTGTTTTTCGGTTTCAATAACCTGGCGTTTAATAGCGTCACTCTGCTCATTAATTACAGACACATAAAACACTAAACAGTTAATAATAAAAACAGCGCAGCCAAAAAAAACATATTTATACTTATCCATTTTTAACGCTCTCATCTTTAGCTGTTACCTGCTCTGAACTGCAATCCCAGTACGATTGCGCCTCTTTGTAATAACTCAGTGTCTGCTCCTTTGACATATCAAGAATATGACGCTGTACAGCACATAAAAGGTCTGTATTGTTTTGCTGCATTTTTAGATACCAGCGCGAACCTGAAATTTTATTACTTAAAGGGGTTATATAATTTTTTGAAAAACGAGCAGCATCACTTTCTTTCCAAAAAGACGCAATAATATCGACCTGCCCATTAGCTAATAAGTCACGAAGCTCGCTGTGCGAACTAGCGTAAGTAATATCTAAATTGGCTAAGTTGATATTTAAATCTTTAAACATTTTCTTTGGAAGTATATGGCCAGAGCGGCTTGTAGGGTAATCTAATAAGCCTATACGCTTATCTAAAAAGTATTGTTTTGTTAAGCGTGGCTTTTCTTTTGAGGAGATAAAAAATGCGGTGTAATCAGAAAAGCCCACCACAGATTGATAGTTATAAGTTAGCTCTGCATTAAAGGCATCCATTATATTATTTTTTGCAAGTACGAGGTCTGCAATCCCTTTGCCGACAAAATCGAAGCTTTCCGTTGTACTGTCACCCCAGTAACCTTTAACTGAACCGTATTGTTTCGTTACCACGGTATCAAGGCATAGAGACTCTGTAAGCTTCTCTGCCACGCTTTGCGATGGCGTAAATACAATAAGCTGATTTTTGTTTTCACTGGCTGTTGTATAACATTGTGTTGACGTTTTTATTAGTTCTGGGAAATTTATTTCATCACTTTTAACGCTCACCTTTCCAACAGACCATGCAGCAACCATAACCAGAAACAAAAGTGTAACAAACGACAGTTTATGTAACATGACCTTTCCAAACCCCATCAATAAGATGTACCTAACAACCCTAAGGCTTTATTTGAACAATATTATTTACTTATTACAACAGGTAATTTTACCCATCAAAGGTAAGTTATTGATTTAATGCAATTATGAATAAGAAATAATGAATACTCTTGACTCCTTTCTATATTTAGCAAAAACAATCACAATGTTTACACCAGCTAATAGGTGAATAAAAATAAATGCAGGAAACATTGATGCGCATTAAAATTGCTACTCTCGTAGCAACAACGTTAATAATTGGTGCTGTTTTTACAACTTCTAAAGCGTATGCGTGGGGTCAAAATGGTCATCGAATTGTTGGGCATATTGCAGAGCAACATTTGAGTGACGAAACAGTGCATAACCTGTTGCCACTATTAGAAGGACAATCCCTAGCTCAAATTTCTACTTGGGCAGATGAAATGCGATCTAGTCCTGAACTATTTTGGCGTAAAAAATCTTCACGCTGGCATTACATAAACCTTCCTAAAAATAAAACACTTTCTCTAAATCACGCACATACACACAGCAAAGACGATGTAACAAATATTCTAGAAGGTATTTACTTCTCTATTAATACACTTCAGTCATCTACCTCTTCCCTTAATGAAAAACAGTTTGCTTTAAAGTTTTTAGTTCACTTGGTTGGCGACAGCCATCAACCATTTCATGCTGGGCGAAGTGAAGATAGAGGCGGCAATTTAATTAAAGTTGATTTTTTTGACAACGAAACCAATTTGCATAGCCTTTGGGACACTGGATTAATAGAAAATGAAAACTTAGCTTACACTGAATACGCTAAGTTTATAGATACCGACGATGCAGCATTAATTAAAACATACTTAAACAGCAGCCCTACTACTTGGCTGATGGAATCTCACAAACTGGCCGAAGATATTTATACCTCAACCAGTGATGAAGTGAGCTATAGTTATGTTTTCAAATACAATCCGCTTGTTAAGCAGCGTTTGCAAAAAGCAGGCGTTAGGCTTGCGGGTGTATTGAACTATTTATTTGATTCGTCAGATGAGAATAAAAAATTAAAAATAACGACAAAATAACAATCAACCTATAAATAAAAAACCTACACACGGGAATTAATTTATGTTTATACACTCTCTGGAGTATGGCTAAAATAATACAGCTAAAAATGTATTAATTACAAAATGTAAATAATTAATTGTAAAAGGAATTATAAAGTTTGCATTTCATAATACTGTCACATAACGGCGGTAACATAACAATAAGTAATTAATCCAAATTTAGTTAAGTATACAAGTATAAATTGTGCAAATTAATTTTGCATATTACAAGAGTATAAATTCAACAACACTGCTGACTTTATACTACTTAAAATAACAATTTAATTATAACTTTCACGGGAAATGAAAATGAAGACTAAACTTCAAAAAACAGCACTCTCACTTGCTATCGCTGCGTGTGTAAGTGTAAGTGGCGCTGCATTCGCCAACGAAACAACCTCTGCGATTAAGGGTCAAATTACCGGTCCAAACGGTAACCCAGCTCCAGGTACCAAAATAACAATTTTACACGTACCGTCTGGCTCAGTTAAAACAACAGAAGCAAACGATGCAGGTTACTTTACTGCTAAAGGCCTTCGTGTTGGTGGTCCTTACAAGGTAATCGTTGATTCTGATGTTTATGCTGATCAAGAATTTAATAACATTATCCTAAACATTGGTAACGATTACCCAGTAAATGCTGCACTTGAGCCACAATCAAGCATGGAGCAAATTGTAGTAACAGGTGCACCTATCAGCTCTATGTCTGGTGGTACTGGCCCAGCGTCTACATTTACTTTAACTGATCTTGAAAACACGCCTGCTATTAACCGTGATTTAAAAGATATCATTCGTATTGACCCGCGTATCACAATTGATGATAGCCGTGGTTCAATCAACTGTGGTGGTGGTAACCCTCGTTACAACAGCTTAACGCTAGATGGCGTTCGTATGAACGATAACTTTGGTTTAAGCTCTAACGGTTACCCTACTATTCGTGCCCCTTTCTCGTTTGATTCAATTGAGCAAGTTTCAGCTGAGCTAGCACCATTTGACGTACAGTACGGTGGTTTTACCTCATGTAACATTAATGCGGTAACAAAATCTGGTGGTAATGAAGTTCACGGTGGTATCTTCTACGATTTCACAAGTGATTCATTCAAAGGCGACGAAATTGAAGGCGAAGACGTTGATAACGGTAACTACACCGAAAAACGTTACGGCTTTAACGTTGGCTTACCGTTAATCGAAGATAAACTATTTTTATTCACTTCATATGAAAAACTTGAAGGTGTTCAACAGTTTAACTACGACGGTTTAAGCAGCGGCAGTGTAACTGCAGATGATATTGCTCGTATTACAAGTGTAGCTCAATCTGTATATGGTTATGACGTAGGCGGTATGCCTTCAAGTATGCCTGTTGAAGATGAAAAAATCTTAGTTAAATTAGATTGGAACATCAACGAAGATCACCGTGCAAACTTAATCTATAACTACAACGATGGTAATACGGTTTCACAGTCTGATACTGGTTCTAGCCGTGTTTCATTATCTAACCACTTTTACGACCAAAGTGCAGAATTCACATCAATTATTGGTTCTGTTTACTCAGATTGGTCAGATGACTTTTCAACTGAAGTTCGTATTGGTAAATCAGAACTAGATGCAACTGTACAGTCACTTGATGCTGCTAGCAGCTTTGGCGAAATGCAAATTCGTACAGAAGATGGTGGTACGGTTTACATTGGTCCAGATGACTCTCGTCAATCAAATGATTTAGATTACGATACCACTACATTTAAAGTAGCGGGTACTTACTACCTTGACCAACATACAATTACTGCTGGTTATGAGTTTGAAGAGTTAGATGTATTTAACTTATTCGTACAGCATACTGAAGGTGAATATCGTTTCAATTCAATCGATGATTTTGAAGATGGCTTAGCTGACCGTGTTTACTACAATAATGCTGCAGCGACTAACGATCCAACCGATGCAGCTGCAAGCTTTTCATACGCTCAGCATACGTTTTATGTACAAGATGAATACGCATTTACAGACTTAGATGCAAACATCACGTTTGGTTTACGTTACGATAAATACACAAGTGATGACGTACCTAACTTCAACCAAAACTTTACTGACCGCTACGGCTTTAGTAACCAAAGCACGTTTGATGGTATTGATTTACTTCAACCACGTGTTGGCTTCCAGTGGTACGCAACAGACGAATTAGAAGTTCGTGCTGGTGTAGGCTTATTCTCTGGTGGTAACCCAAATGTGTGGTTATCTAACTCTTACTCTAACGATGGTATTACTAACATCGGTACATTCCGAAGCCCAGTTGATTTATTCAACACGCCAAACGTAAATGGCGGCGCGCCTGGTTTTGAAGTACCGCAAGAGATGTTTGATGAAGTTGCTAACACTGTTATCGGCTCGGGTGATTCAGCAACAAACGCTGTTGACCCAGATTTTGAAATTCCTTCAGAGTGGAAATACTCAATTGGTGCAACATACACAACTGAAAACGAGTATGTAATTTCACTTGATTACTTATACTCTAAGAAGAAAGATGCTGCCTTAATGCGTGACATCGCACTTCAGGATTCGGGCGAAACTACATTTGATGGTCGCCCTCTTTACGAGTCTATTGAAGGCCGCTCTGGTGAGTACCTTCTTACAAATGTAAGTGGTGATAGCGGTGATTCATCGGTTATTTCATTAGCAGTAAGCAAAATGTTTGATAATGGCGTAAGCGTTAACTTTGGTTACGCATACACAGATTCAGACGATGTTAACCCAATGACAAGCTCTGTTGCCGGCTCAAACTACGGTAATATTGCGCTAACGGATCCGGGTAACCCTGGTGTTGCATCATCAGATTACGAAATCCCGCACCGTTTTACTATGACGCTTGGCTACACACATGAATTTGTAGATGGTTTTGCTACTCGCTTTAACCTATACGGTGAAGCATACAAAGGCTTACCATACAGCTACACGTTTGATGGTAGCGATCGTAACTTCGGGGATAGCAACTGGAACGGTAGCCGTCAGTTACTTTACGTACCACTTGAAAACGATCCTAACGTCGTTTACGACATGAGCGCTGATGAAATTAACGCGTTTAACGACTTTATCGCGTCTAACGGTTTAGAGCGTGGTGAAATCACTGGCCGTAATGCTGAAAACTCAGATTGGTTTGTTAAATTTAACTTTAAAGTTACTCAAGAATTACCAGGCTTTATGGATGGCCATAAAGGTGAAGCGTTCTTCGTAATTGATAACTTAACTAACCTATTAAACGATGATTGGGGCGTACTTAAAAAAGGTCCTTTCGTTGGCGCTAGCATGATCAAAACCACGATTGATGAGCAAGGCCGTTACGTTTACTCAGGCTTTAATGAAAACAACGCAAATACATCAGTACAATCTGATGCGTCATTATGGCAAATGCGTGTAGGTGTTCGTTACACTTTCTAATCGCATTAGCGTAAACAACGACTAATTAAAGCCCATCTTTTGATGGGCTTTTTTTTACCAACCAGCTTAATTAAATGATCTATTTATCCCCTCAAAATGATTAAGTATTATTGCGGATTGATTTTATAAGGCACCTTTAAGCTCTTTTAGTAAATTTAGCAATTGGACTTGTTGCTGCTTACTAAATTTTTCAGCTAATTGCCCTTCCCAATTTTGTGCATCACGTGCTATGAGCTTGTAAAGTGCATTGCCCTGCTCATTTAACATAACCTGCGTTACTCGCTTATCTTGCTGATTTAGTTGTGCTTCAACATACCCTCTTTGCAGCAATGATTTTATAACTCGTGAAACCGTTGACTTGTCCATATTGGCCTGTGTACATAAATCTTTTGCATTGCTTTTGCCATATTGTGCTAAGTTTGCCAACACCCGCCATTGAGGAATGGTTAAGTTGTATTTTTGCTGATAAACACGCGCAAAATCATCGCTTATGAGATTTGCCATTTGATTTAACTGATAGGGCAAAAACTGCTCTAGATCTATTTCCATTATTACTTTCTCATCGCATTTACACACTGTGAAAACTGTGCATTTTTATTTACAGGCTAAAACATGCGCCCATTTGAAATTACTCTCACTTGAGAGTACTTTAAACTAATTAGGGCCTGTTGACCTTTCAGGATTGAAATTTGTTCAATCTAGGGGCCATTTAATCGCGGCGCGAGGTTTGTAACCTAGTGGGCTAAGTAAAAACCGAGCAACAAAGAGTAAATGGCCCCTAGGCAGAACCCTTCGGGCAGCGCCTGTTTGGCATTTATGCTACGTTATCGCCTATTTATGGGGAACAACCACACTGCATAGGCTCTGCCTTGCCTAATTCCCAAACAGACTGCTGCAAATTCAACCTCGAAAGATAAACAGGCCCTAGAAAAATAAAACAATGTCACTCTCACAGGATCTAAATATGGCCAGCGAAATAAACTACATGAGCGGTTTTGGCAATGAGTTTGAAACCGAAGCGCTACCCGGTGCATTGCCTGTTGGGCAATTTACCCCACAAAAGGTGAAGTACAATTTATACACCGAGCAATTTAGCAGCACGGCCTTTACGGCACCGCGAGCCGCTAATCGTCGCACGTGGCTGTACCGCCTTCGTCCATCGGTGGTACAAGGTGAATACACCGCTATAGATAACGCACTAATAAGAACAGCGCCTATAACTGAAGCAATTACGCCACCTACAATGATGCGCTGGAGCCCTATTGATATTCCCACAAAGCCTACTGATTTTATTGATGGCTTAATTACAATGGCTGCAAATGGCAGTGCCAATGGGCAAACCGGTATTGGTATTCATGTTTATGTTGCTAACAGTTCTATGCAAGGGCGTTATTTTTGTAATGCCGATGGTGAGCTGTTGTTTGTGCCTCAGCATGGCGAACTGTTATTACACACCGAATGTGGAAAGCTCACAGTAAAGCCGGGGGAAATTGCCGTCATTCCTCGCGGGATTAAATTCTCGGTTGATTTAATTGATGAAACCGCACGTGGCTACATTTGTGAAAACTATGGTCATGCATTTGAACTTGCCGAGCGCGGCCCCGTCGGTGCAAATGGCTACGCCAACGACAGAGACTTTAAATACCCTGTTGCTGCATTTGAAGATAAAGAAGGTACCTTTGAATTAGTCACTAAATTTAACGGTCATTTATTTAGTTGCCCTATCACACACTCGCCTTTTGATGTAGTTGCTTGGACCGGTAACAGCGCACCGTACAAATACGACTTAGCACGTTTTAATGTTATTAATACCGTGAGTTTTGACCACCCAGATCCTTCTATATTTACTGTACTTACCTCCCCTTCAGCCACTGAAGGCATGGCAAATGTAGATTTTGTAATTTTTCCACCGCGCTGGATGGTGGCAGAGAATACATTTAGACCTCCTTACTATCATCGCAATATTATGAGTGAGTTTATGGGCTTAATAGAAGGGGTTTACGATGCAAAAGAGCACGGGTTTGTACCAGGAGGCGCTAGTTTGCATAATTGTATGTCGCCACATGGGCCTGAAGCCGAGGTATTCGAAAAAGCATCTAACGCTGAGCTTGCACCGCAAAAATACGAGAACACGTTGGCCTTTATGTTCGAGTCTCGTTACATAATATCGCCCACTAAATATGCCCTTGAAGGAAAAGAGCGCCAAACTAATTACACTCAGTGCTGGCGTAGTATCACAAAACATTTTACAGGCGAGGAATAATAACAATGAAACTATACAGCTACTTTCGCTCATCTGCCGCATACCGTGTACGCATAGCACTTAATTTAAAAGGTATTGAGCATGATATGCAATTCGTTAATTTACTTAAATCTGAACAGCTAGCACAGCCTTACTTAGATAAAAATGTGCAAGGTTTACTTCCTGCTCTTGAAACGGACGAAGGCGTATTAGCGCAATCACTGGCTATTTTAGAGTGGTTAGATGAAAGCTATCCGCAAACGCCGTTAATTTATGGCACTGCATGGCAAAAAGCGCAAATTCGTAATATTAGCTATGCAGTGGCATGTGATATTCATCCAGTAAATAATTTACGAGTGCTGAAGTATTTAAGTAACGAATTGGGTGTAGACGAGCAAGCTAAAGCCGCCTGGTATAGGCATTGGGTAGAGCTTGGGTTTGAAAAAATTGAAATGATGCTAAGTGAAAACAATGAGTTTTGCGTAGGCAATACACCCACTCTCGCTGATATATGTTTAGTGCCACAGGTATTTAATGCGTTGCGTTTTAATGTAGATATGGCTGCGTATCCAAAAATTGCAGCCATTTATGCACGTTGTAATGCATTACCCGCTTTTAGTGACGCCGCGCCGCAAAATCAGCGCGATGCAGTTTAACTTTTTAATGCGCAGTGAATAACACTCACGTGCTCTATTAAATCAAGGCCCAGTTCGGTTAAATAGCCGCCATCTGGGCTGTCTATCACGCCTTTATCAAACAACCTTTGCGCCGCGCTTAATAAACTTGGTTCAGCATCCGAATGTAACTTAATCCCTTGCATTTTGCTCTCACGTGGAAATTTAGCTAATAACGTAAATTCATCTATCATTGTTTGATTAAATTGCATGTGTTCACCTTTTTATAATTGTGTGTTTAAGTCAGTGTTGTTTAACGCTATTACTTACCCTAGCATGTTTTTTAATCGTGTGTACTATTTTTAAACTATCAAAATTCGAGGTCGCTCATGCGTCATATTATGGTTTTATTTATTTTTTTAATTGCGTTCACTTTGGCCCCTAGCAGTTATGCAAAAACAGTCAAAACCCATTCTATTATTGACGCTAATGAGATTATTAATAATGGTGATATTTGTTGGTACGACAACAAACGTTATAGTGAAGGCGCGCTGGTACAAGTACATTCTTTTACCTTAGTGTGCGCTGCTAATAACCCGCAGCATAATAACAGTGAGCTAATTTGGCTAAAATTAGATAAAAAAGGCAATATTGTTTATCCCACAAAGCCTAAAACCATTACGGTCAATTAGCGCTAAAAGAGGATTTACGCTACAATGCGCACAGTTTAAATAAGTAGTATGACTATGGATAATCAACCAAAAAATCCTCTTCATGGGGTAACGTTAGAACAAATTTTAGTAGAGCTTGAGCAGCGCTTAGGGTTTAAAGCCATGGGCGAGCAAGTAAACATTAAGTGTTTTACCGACTCACCGAGTATTAAATCAAGCTTAAAATTTTTACGTAAAACCCCTTGGGCTCGCGATAAAGTTGAAGCTCTCTACTTACATACGTTAAGTAACAAGCCGCTGCGTAAACCCAAAAGCGCTCAGCGCCCTAAACCTGCCAGCCAAAGCGACAGCAGTGGGTTTGTTTGGCCAAGCATTAAAAAGTAACACACAAAAATGCACGTTAAATACGTGCATTTTGTATTTTATAACTCCTTACTAATTACATTTAACGAGGCGGGGTCAACTGTAATAGTAAGCGTATCCGCTGTTTTAATTTCACCATCGAGTACATACTTAATTTCTTCGTCTGCGGTTATCGTTACTTTTTTAGCGTTGGTATGATGCGAGCTAATTGCTAAATGCGTTTGTGTAATACTACTAAACATAAGTTCAGCAATGCTTAACACGCGAGTGGTGTTTTCATCACTAGGTAGCAGCCAATTAATGTCTAATAGGCCATCTTCGTGATCGGGCTGACCACCTCCTTGGGCTAATAACGTAGTAAATGGCGCAGCATTAGCCACAATAAAACTATTTGTATTTACTTCCTGCGTTTGATTATCATCAAGGGTAACATAAAGGGTTTGCGCTTTTTGCTCACTAAATGCCTGAAAAAAACCACTTAAATAGGCAAGCTGACCCGATTCGTTTTTTGAGTCTCTATCTGCTTTTTCTACCATTGATTGCTCATAACCAATCCCTGCTAACAACAGCATTAACTCGTCATTACAATAGGCCGTATCAATTGTTTGGGTTTGCCCATCAATAATAAGATCGCAGGCCTGCTCAACAGGAATGATTTTAGAGCTAATCCCCATAAGCACATGCGCTAAGGCATTGGCTGTGCCCATTGGGATAATACCCAGCTTGCACTGAGTGTTTACCAACATACTTGCTACTTCTGTCACGGTCCCATCGCCGCCACAGGCAATTATTATATCTGGCTTATTTTTAATGGCTTGTTTCGCAAGCTCAATACCGTCTATTTCTTTGGTGGTGGTTAATACTTCTAAGTCATAATACGCTGATAACCTAGCCACTATTAAATGCTCTTTGTCTTGCCACATTTTGGTACCCGACACAGGGTTTGCAATAATAACGGCTTTGTTTTTAATAACTAGCTCCCCCTTTTTATGTCGCTTTGCTAAATGACGAAGCTGATGCTTATTAAGATTTGCGGTTTCGCGGGTTTCTTTTATTTGCGCGAGCACTTGGTGAACATCGGCGTTTTTATCTTGGCTCAGTAAATACGCTGCCATAACAAATACCGAACGCCCTCTGCCCAGTGCACAGTGAACTACCACGCGGCGGTCTTCTTTAATATGATGATGTATCCAGTTAATGGCTTGGTTTAATTGCGAATGGGTAGGCACACTATGATCAAGCACCGGAATATTTAAATAGCTAATATTTTCTTGTGTAGAGCTCCATTCTAAGCCATCAAACTCACACGTTACATCTAATATTGCCGTTATGCCGTTTTCTTTTAACGTATCAATATCAGAGGGGAACAATCGGCATGCTAAAAATAAATGGTCGTTAATTTTTTGAATGGGAGGGACTTTATCGTGCTTGCGAGAATACGCATTGTAAATTTGAGCACCCAGTAAAAAAGGCACAAATGCCCAGCGAATATAAAATGGAATAACACCATTTTCACGCTTCCTAAAAATTTTCGCCAAATTAAAAATGTAAGCACCACTGACAAGAATTAACGACAATGCACTCCAGTAAAATACCACTGCAAAATATACCGAGTTAACCTCCCACCCTATAAATATAAAAATTAACGCTAAAATTAAATAACTCGTTGCAGCCCACATATTTTCTCCTTTATTTTTACTGTTTTGGCACATTTTTTACAGCTGTGTATAAGTGTAGTAGCAATTTGCACGCCAACAAAAGTTGTTTTTTAGGAACAAAAACAACACTAAGTAACTGATCTAAAATGAATAAAAGTAGCTAGCTTTAGCTGTATTCGCATATTAGGCGCTTTTTACACAGTAATCGGTCATTTTTTCTCACTACTCAAAGGTAACTGTTTATATTTAAAACTTGTTTCAATGTGTACAGCAGCTAATATAAATGTCAGCTTAAAAGTTTTTGCATCCAATCACTCTTTTCACACGTTTATTGAGAGTGTGTTTATCTTTATTAGTTAAATTTATAGCAGCCTGTTTAATCTCTATTTCAAAGCGATTAGGTTGCGCTTAAATAAAACAATTTTTAATTCATAAAGCCCAACACACCTCGGTAATAATAAAAACAACAGGAACCTTATGGAAAACGACAATTTACTTCCCCTTTTGTGTAAAACAGCACAGGGTAACAAAGCCGCGTTTGCTGATTTGTATCAGCAAACAAGCGCAAAGCTTTTTGCGATTAGTTTAAATATGCTGTCAAACCGCGCGCACGCAGAAGAAGTACTGCAAGAGGCATTTATAAAAATTTGGCATAACGCGTCAGAGTACAACTCATCTAAAGGCACAGTTATTAGCTGGATGATAAGCATTGTGAGATACCGCAGCTTAGATGCATTGCGTTATCACAAGGTAAGAAAAGAGCAGGCAATGGGTGACGATGAATACGATGAACAAGCTGTCGATGTTAGTTACGACGAACAAACCAAACTTGTTAATTGTATTGAGCAACTTGACCCCCAACAAAAACAAGCCATTCATTTAGCCTATTACAAAGGGCTAAGCCATGGTGAGTTAGTCAATCACATAGAAACGCCCTTAGGCACAGTTAAAAGCTGGATCAGGCGTGGTTTGCAGCAGTTGCAGAGGTGTTTAACATTATGAATTATAATAAACCAGAATTACTTGATGCTTTAGCAGGGCAGTATGTATTAGGTACTTTAAAAGGCCTGGCACGAAAACGTTTTCAACGCTTAATGCTCAGCTTACCGCAAGCCCGAGAAGCCACTATAATGTGGGAGCAAAATTTAAATGATTTAGCCAGTGCAATTACGCCTCAAACACCCAGCGCGCAAGTGTGGCAGAATATTTTAAATACATTAGAACACACCAACCAACCCGTTAAAACGGTGATCAAACCAGCCACATCGCTATGGCGCAATTGGTCATTTATAGCCACAGCTGCCTGTATTATCTTAGCATTTTTGGTTATTCAGCCCACAACTCAGCCCCAATACAGCCAACAAATTGCTTTAGTACAAAACCAAGATAAGCAATCACTGTGGTTTATTAACGTAGATGAGCAAACATTATCGGTTAAAGCCAGTGATAAACTCGTTGCGCAAACCGATAAAGACTACGAGCTGTGGATGATTTTAAAAGGGCAAGACACGCCAATTTCGTTGGGTCTACTGCCTAAAAACGGTGAAAAACAGTTACTCAAAGGCACGCGCTTTAAGGCACAAGACATTGCCCTACTCGCTGTTAGCTTAGAGCCTTTAGGTGGCTCGCCAAACGGCGTACCAACACAAGTACTGTACACGACAGATTTAGTTATTTTATAACTAAATAAACGCGACTGGTTGGTCAAACTTTGTTTGGCCAACCTTTTTATTTACCTTGGGTAACCATTAATATTTGATTAAACTAAAGTAGGCTTAATCGCAGTGCGATGCTTATCATATTGTGTGCTCAATACCTGCTGCGTTATTTTAATTGCATACACCCCCTGTAATAAGTATAAAACCAAACCGCTTCAGCCCCTTAACACTCTCTTATCACTTCCTTATCTAAATGCAAAACAGCCTGCTGAAAATTTAATCTTGAACGTTAAACACCCCTTTATTAACAATAATAAAAAAATATTTAACTTTTTTGCATCCATTGTGCTTTTTGCTTCGTTATTAGTTATGACTCCAATCAAAACTAAAGGAAAAAGTCATGAAAGCTTTAACTCCATCTATACTCGCAGTAGTAGTATGCAGTACCTTAGTAAGCACCTCTAGCGAGGCATCAAGTCATCGTGAAGCGCCGAACATTAGCCGCTTTCCAACCTTAGACTCTACCGACTTTTACGTATTTAATAGTTATGAAGCAGGCAGAGACGACTACGTTACGTTTATTGCCAACTATATTCCTCTACAAGATGCCTACGGCGGCCCTAACTACTTTGCTATGGACCCAGATGCAACCTATAGTATTCATATTGATAACGACGGTGATGCAGTTGAGGATATTACCTTTGCCTTTAATTTTACCAGTATGCTGCCAAACGATAATCAAGGCGTGCAATTAACCGTTGGCCCAGAAGATAATCAACGTACTGTATCTGTACCACTTAAAAACGTTGGTGGTGTAGCAGCAGGTGATGATAGCGCCGCTAATTTTAGCGAGTCATACACACTCAGCATGATAAGCGGTCCACAACGCACGGGTACCAGTACAGCATTAAGTAATACCACCACCAGTTCAACCACGTTTAATAAACCGCTTGATTATATTGGTGACAAAACATTTGGTTCAATGGCTGATTACCAAACCTATGCAGATCAGTTTGTTTATCAAGTTTCGGTACCAGGCTGTGACAGTATGGCCAAAGTATTTGTTGGTCAGCGCAAAGACCCATTTGTCGTCAACTTAGGTAAAACATTCGATTTAGTAAATTACGTTCCCGTTGAAGGTGATAGTGCGCCTGGTGCTGGGGATGGCGGTGGTTTCCCTGGAGGGATTACACAAAGCAGTGAGAATGACGTCCTCGTAGATAAAAACGTTACCTCAATTGCAGTTGAAATGCCTAAAAGCTGTATTGTAGGTGAAGGCAACGGCGTAATTGGTTCATGGACAACAGCGAGCCTACCTCAAGCACGCATTTTAAACCCTAACGCTAAATTTGCAGATAACGCGGTAAATGGCGGTGCATTAACGCAGGTTTCACGCTTAGGTAATCCATTAGTTAATGAGCTAGTTATTGGTATTAAAGACAAAGATACCTTCTCAACGGCTCATCCTAAAGACGATGCACAGTTTTTAGATTACGTTTCGCACCCGTCTTTACCAGAGCTGTTAAATATTTTATTTAAAGATGCAGTAAATACCACACTTGGCGCTAATTTAGAAACTCTTGCTCCAACTAACTTTCCACGTACTGATTTAATCACCGCATTTTTAACTGGTTTTGCAGGGGTAAACCAACAAGCCACCGTAACGCCATCAGAAATGCTACGTTTAAATACTGCAATTGCAGCCACAGCACAAACTGATCAGTCTGCATTTGGTGTAGCCGGTGATGATTTAGCAGGTTTTCCAAACGGGCGCCGTCCAGGTGACGATGTCGTTGATATTGCACTTCGCGTGGTAATGGGGCGTTTATGTCACCCTATTCCTGTAAATGGTGAAGACACCGACTTAGGTCTATGTACACCAGAGGATGCTGATGTAGGTACAGTGCCATTCACTGATGGTGCTCCAGTTGATGCGAGCATGATGGATGCCACTTTCCCATACTTAGCCACCCCACTTGCAGGCTCTAAATAAGGAGTAACGTATGCGTAATTTAAACCTTACCCATAGCAGTATAATGTTATGCGCTTTGGCACTAGGCGCGTGTAGCAGTGATGATGATAACAAACAACCCACACCGGTTGTAAATTCTGCGCCCAGTGCTAGTGATGCAATGTTAATTACACAAACAGAAGTTGAAATTAACGACATGTTAGTGGCAACCGATGCTGATGGAGATACATTAACATACACATTAACTTCGCAGCCGACATTAGGTAACGCTGTAGTAAATAGCGATGGCAGCTTCACCTATACCCCAAACAAAGAGGCAACCGGTAGCGACAGCTTTATGTTTGGTGTATCAGACGGTGTTAACCAGCAAGTGACTGCAGCGGTAAATATAACCATTGAAGCACTGCAAGTGGACTTTGCACAATTTGCAAGCGATGCATTTAACCAAAGCCCCACTGCGCAACCGCTATCTACCAACGGACGTGTCTTTATCAATACAGACACAGACGTAAGCGGTATTTCATCGGGCGCTTCTAGTAACTAACTCAGTAAGTAAATTAAGCTGATGGCCATGGATGGCTTTTTTAAGAGGATAAAACAATGCGCAGTCATTATAAAAAAATGCTCTTTGTTTTTTGCGCTGCACTGTGTGTAAATAACGTGCTTGCAAAACCAATTACCCCAAAAGATAACGCAATTATTGCCTCAAGCAATGCAACATTGAGTGCTAATTTAACCCTTGAGCAACTCACTGCGCTGGTGCTAAATAGCCAATACATAGGCCAAACAGAGCGCTATCAAGGTGTATTAAAAAAACGCTTAAAAAACCTATTTACCGCTTCTGCAACTGCACAAAGCGGTTATTTATATGCACGGGTACTTCAAAAGGAGCATGCGTTTTCACGTGCAATAGAAGTTGCTAATAACGTATTAAAAACCCAGCCAGATCATGTAAACACCCATTTATTACTCGCTAATATGTTGATGACACAAGGAAAATTTGAACAAGCTAAGCGCCATTGCGTGGCATTAATTGGTAACACCAGCCTATTAACGGCCAGCACGTGTGTGCTAGATGTACAAAGCCAACAGGGCAAACTTAGTGAAAGTTATCACGCGTTAGTTAAGCTTACGCAAAACAAAAACAGCAGCTTAGCGACAAAACATGTGCTCAGCGAAATGGCGTTTAGACTCAATAAATTCACCCGTGCGCAGCAGCATATAAATAATATTGATTTAAACACAGCCCCGGTGAGCCTTATTGTGCTGTGGGCCGATATTCAACTGCAGCAAAACAACCCTGAAAAAGTGCTTAATACACTCGGTAAACTTGCCAATAGCCACTCATCGCTTGAAGACGCTATTTTGCTCAAGTTAGCCATAGCTGAAAAACGCAGTAATAAGCACACTAATACGGTGTGGCAACCGCTTATGCAACAGCGCGTAAAATTACGTGAACAACGCCAAGATACCTTCCATGCCAACGACTTAGCTAACTACTATATTCATGTACAAGCAAACCAAGCCAAGGCACAATACTGGGCAAATATAAATTGGCAGCAAGCAAAAATGAGTACAGATAAACACTTACTAAGCCAAGCAAATACGATGGTTAGGGATTCTTTATGAGTAAAATAAACGCGTTATTTGTTTTATTTATAGTTGCGCTATTTGCCAACTTTAGCGTGCAAGCACATCAGTTGAGCACAAGCTACATTTCGCTGGATAATACCAACAACGAAAAGCAATACACAGGCACCTGGCAAATAAATATTAGCGATTTAGAACAGTACATTGCGCTTGATGTTAACCAAGACACACAAATAAGCTGGGGCGAATTAAAATCACAAAAATCAGCTATTAATCGCTATGCCAAAAATACTCTATCGGTTTTACAAAATGAGCTAACTTGCCCATTAACAATTACCGATAACTACCAATTAGATAATCATTTTAATGAAGCATATTTAGTGTTGCCGCTAGTTTTTAGCTGTAACACTGATGCAGATGTAACGTTAACGTACCGCGCTTTTTTTAACCAAGACGCAAATCACAAAGTTATTGTAAATGTAAATCAGGTTTCGCGGGTTTTCACTATAGATGAGCAACAACATACTTTTACCACTGAGCAATCGAGTTATTTAACGACTTTTAACCAATATGTTTATCAAGGCGTGTTACATATTTGGATTGGCATTGACCATATTTTATTTTTAATTGCACTACTTTTAACCTGCGTTTTAACACGAAATGATAGTCACTGGCAGGCAATAGCAAGTAAAAAGCACATTATTAAGCACACTGCGTGGATTGTGACTGCGTTTACCCTTGCGCATTCACTTACCCTCACTGCTACGGCTCTTAATCTTGTTTCGCCAAGTAGCCGCTGGGTAGAGCTAGGTATTGCAATCTCGGTATTATTTGCGGCTTTAAACAATGTATGGCCGGTTATATTACGCCTTGGCTGGCTTACTTTTGCGTTTGGTTTGTTACATGGAATGGGCTTTGCCAGTGTACTGGGTGAGCTTGGGCTCTCGAGCGATTATCAATTGCTCAGCATTTTAGCGTTTAACTTAGGTGTAGAGCTTGGGCAGCTGAGTATATTGTGTATTGCACTGCCGGTGTTACTAACCATGCGCAATAAACCTATTTACATAAAATGGGTGATGCCAATTGGCTCCCTTGCTATCGCTGCAATGGCACTATTGTGGTGCATAGAGCGCATTTAGCATTAAAAAAGCGAGTCTTTTGACTCGCTTTTTAGTTTTCTATTACTTGGTTTTATCAAACGGCATGAGCAAGGTTTTCATCGCAGGCCTAAGCGCGATTAACACCGTTTCTTCGGTGAGCTCAGGGTAGAGCATCTTACGAAGCAGTAACCCCGCCATCATCGAAAAAATAACGTTAATGCGGCTTTCAAGTTCGTGTTCATCAGTGTCTTTAAGTGCACTACGTTCACTGGTGAGCAATTGACGCATGCGCCCCCGTGCTTGAATATCCATATCTCGTAAAAGCGAGGCCACTTTACTATTGCGACCCGCTTCCGCCATCATGTCTAAATCAACCACACAGGCACCGGTATCCATATGCCTTTGTACACCAATGTTTAAGCCATCTATAAGCGCTTGCAGAACATCACCTGGGTGATCTTCAAACTTCTGAAAGATAGAAAACATTTCTTCCATGTCTTTAGCAATAATACTTTCAATTATTGCCTCTTTGCTTTCAAAGTAGTTATATATATGCCCAGCGCTCATGCCTGCCGTACGGGATATTTCGGCCATGCCTGCGCCATGGTATCCCTTGCGTTTAAAACACTCTGAGGCAGCACTAAGCACCTGCTCTCGCCTAGCTTGTGCTAATGCTGGGTCTATATGCCTTTTAGCTTTCGTGCTCATAACCCCACTCCGGTATTAAGCGTATACTTAATACAGCGTAAGCTCATTGCATAGCTTAACTTAACAACACCTTTCATTTTACTGCTCTTGCACAGGTGTTTTAGCTATATTCCAGCCGCCACCTAAAGCTTTATACAAATTAATTTGGCTGGCAAGGTAAGCCTGCTGACCTGTTATTAACTGCTGTTGAGCCGAGTACCACGTACGCTGTGCATCAAGTACTTGTAGGTAGCTATCAGCCCCTTTTTCGTAACGCATTTTTGATAAATCGTACGTTAACTGACGCGAACTAATTAGCATATCGAGGGCATCAAGTTGCTCTTTGAAGCCTTCTCTATCTGCTAATGCATCGGCAGTTTCACGAAACGCATTTTGAATTTTTTGCTGGTACGTCGCCACCGCAATTTCTTGATCGGCCTTAGCCACATCAAGATTTGCCTGATTACGTCCCATAGTAAAAATTGGTAAGTTGATTGACGGTACAAAGCTCCATGTCCCTGAGCCTGAATCAAACAAGCCACTTAAATCGCTAGACGTACTGCCCGCAGTCGCGGTTAAGCTAATGCTTGGGTAAAACGCCGCACGCGCTATACCTATATTCGCGTTAGCGGCTAATAAAGCGTGCTCAGCGGCTTTAATATCAGGGCGCTGCGTTAATAAATCAGAGGGTAAACCAACTGGTACTTCTGGTAAATCCAGTAAATTAGTTAACGAGTTAGTCGGTAATAAATCACTCGATACAGGGCGCCCTACCAGTAAATCTAACGCGCTTTTATCACGTTTTAACAAGCGTTTATATGTTGCTATATCTACTTTTGCAGTGGCAACCGTACTTTTAAGCTGCTCAAGCGTAATTGCCGATGTAGCGCCTAAATCAAAGCTTTTTTGCGTAAGCGAGAGCGACTCCTGCTGCGAGCTTAATGTTTCTTTAGCAAGCTCTAATAGCTGTAAGTCAGTTGCGTAGTTTAACCAAGCATTGGCAAGCTCAGCAATGAGTGAAATTTGCGTGCTGTATTGCGTAAGCTCAGTGTTATAGAGGTTTTGCAGGGCTTGCTCAGACTGGCTACGTACCTTACCCCAAATATCTAATTCATAAGAGGTAATACCAACCGTTGCGCTGTACTGTGAGCTAATACCTGCTTCACCCGTACTGGTTAAATCAGCCGGTAAACGTTGGCGCGTAGCCCCACCATTAAAATCTAATGAAGGATATAAGCCCGAATCTTCAATTTGATATAAACCTCGTACACGCTGCACATTTAATACCGCGATTTGCATATCTTTATTATGCTCAAGGCTTAAGCTAATCAAGGTTTGCAATTTTTCATCATTAAAAAATTGCTGCCAATGTAACTGCTGCGCTGCTGCTTGCTCAGTGTCAGATACATAAGTATCTGGCACTGGTAAAGCAAGGTCTTTTTGCTCAGGGGCTAGTTGGCAGCCACTTAAAACAACTAATGTAATTGCGCTTAAAGTGAAGCGTTTAATGCTCATTGTGCGCTCTCCTTTTTATCGTCGGTGTTTTTCATTGGAAATACACGACGAACTAAAACAAAGAATAACGGCACAAATACCACCACTAAAATAGAAGAGGCAAGCGTACCACCTATAATCGAAATACCCAGTGCATTTTGCGCACCTGAACCGGCACTTGAGGCAATAGCAAGCGGTATAACACCACAAATAAAGGCCATTGAGGTCATTAATATTGGACGCAAGCGTAAGCGTACTGCTGCAATAGCCGCATCGACTAACCCTAGGCCTTCTTGCATTTTATGAATCGCAAATTCTACGATTAATATTGCATTTTTAGAGGCTAATCCTATGGTGGTTAATAAACCTACCTGAAGGTAAATATCATTAGATAAACCTGCCATTACCGCGGCAACCGTCGCACCAAATATACCTAATGGCACAATAAGCATAACCGCAAACGGTACAGACCAGCTTTCATAAAGCGCTGCTAAACATAAAAATACAAACAATAGCGATAAACCGTAAAGTAACGGGGCTTGGCCACTGCTAGAGCGCTCTTGAAACGAAATACCCGTCCACTCAGAGGCAATTCCATTAGGAAGTTGTTTAACTAAGCGCTCCATTTCATCCATTGCTTGGCCAGTACTGTAACCTGGTGCAGCAGTACCTTGAATTTCCATTGCTGAAAAGCCGTTATAACGCTCAAGACGTGGTGAACCATAGGTCCAATACGAACTTGCAAAGGCTGAAAATGGCACCATATCGCCGCTGTCATTACGTACATACCACTTGTTTAAATCCTCTGGCACCATACGTCCTTGCGCTTCACCTTGAAGGTAGACCTTTTTAACGCGGCCACGGTCAATAAAGTCATTAACGTAACTACTACCCCACGCAGTTGATAGCGTGCTGTTAATATCTGCCTGAGACACACCCAGTGCTTGTGCTTTAGCAAGGTCAACATCAAGTTGCAGCTCGGGCATATCTTCCTGTCCGTTAGGGCGTACACCCGCCAAAATTGGGCTTTGACTCGCTAAACCAAGTAATTGATTACGCGCTGCTAATAAAGCATCGTGGCCAAGTCCAACCCTGTCTTGTAAGAAAATATTAAAACCATTTGCAGTACCTAGCTCAACAATGGCTGGCGGCGGGAAAGCAAACACAAACGCTTCTTTAATCGTTGAGAAATAGCCCATTGCTTTACCTGCCACACCTTGCACAGATAAATCATCACGTTCGCGCTCATCCCAATGCTTAAAGTTTACAAACCCTATTGCTGAGTTTTGACCAGAACCTGCAAAGCTAAATCCGGTTACCGTAAAAATACCGTTAACAGCTTCAGATTGATCGTTTAAATAGTGGTTTTCTACTTTTTTAACCACTTCTAATGTTTCTTCGGTAGTTGAGCCTGCAGGCAGTGAAACCTGGTTAAACAAAATACCTTGGTCTTCATCAGGTAAAAACGCTGTAGGTAGGCTTGAAAAGATATACACCATGCCCGCAACAATAAGGCCATAACATAAAAGGTAGCGCTTAGATAAGCGGATCATACGGCTTACAAAACTTTGCGCGCCGGCATTTGTTTTATCAAACCCGCGGTTAAAACCACTGAAAAAACGGCCAAACATCGAGCTATTATCATGCACGTGGCTAGGCTTTAAAAGCGTGGCACACAGTGCAGGTGTTAAAATAAGTGCTACTAATACCGAGAGCCCCATTGCTGATACCAGCGTAATAGAAAACTGACGATAAATAACACCGGTAGAGCCACTAAAGAACGCCATCGGAATAAATACAGCCGACAGCACCATGGCAATACCTACTAGCGCGCCTTTAATTTCATCCATCGATTTACGTGTTGCTTCAAGCGCAGAGAGTTTTTCTTCACTCATTACACGCTCAACGTTTTCTACTACAACAATCGCATCATCAACCAGTAGACCTATGGCAAGTACCATCGCAAACATGGTTAATGTATTTATTGAATAGCCAAACGCGTACAAAATACCAAAAGTACCTAACAACACCACAGGTACAGCTATAGTTGGAATAAGCGTAGCGCGGAAGTTTTGTAAAAACAGATACATAACAACAAATACCAGCACAACCGCTTCTATCAATGTATGCACTACTTTTTCAATCGATAACGAAACAAACGGAGTAGTATCATAAGGAACAACAACATCTAAGCCTTCAGGAAAAAACGCTTTTAACTCTTCAATAGCAGCTTTTACACCTTCTGCGGTATCGAGTGCATTTGCCCCACTGGCAAGCTTAATACCTAAGCCCGATGCTGGTTGTCCATCGTAACGCGCTACAACACGATAGCTTTCACCACCAAGCTCTACACGGGCTACATCTTCAAGGCGTACAAACGAGCCATCGGCGTTTGCCTTAACTATAATGTCTTCAAACTCTTTTGCTGTTTGTAAACGGCTTTGTGCAGTAACGGTAGCATTAAGTTGCTGACCTTCAACCGCAGGCATGCCGCCTAATTGCCCAGCAGACACTTGGGCGTTTTGAGCACTGATTGATGCACTAATATCAGCAGGGGTTAACTTGTAGTTTTGCAGCTTAGCTGGGTCTAACCAAATACGCATAGCATACTGAGAACCAAACAGCTGAACCTCACCTACCCCTTCAACACGCGAAACAATATCTTGAACATTAGATGACACATAATCACCAATATCGATATTCGTCATGCTGCCATCTTTTGATACAAAACCCAGTACCATTAAAAAGTTACGTGCAGACTTAGCCACCGATACACCTTGCCTTTGCACTTCTTCAGGTAGCAAAGGGGTGGCTGTGGCTAACTTGTTTTGCACTTGTACCTGTGCAATATCCGGGTCAGTTTCGGCGCTAAATGAAAGCGTAAGGGTTGCTGAACCACTCGACTCAGAAGTCGATGACATATATAGCAAACCATCAAGGCCTTTCATTTTTTGCTCAATAACTTGGGTAACCGTATCCTCTAGGGTACGTGCTGATGCGCCCGGGTATGTTGCAGTAATACTAATTGCCGGCGGGGCAATTGACGGGTACTGAGCTATTGGTAAACTTTGAATAGCTAAAACACCTGCAAGCATAACCACGATAGCAAGTACCCAAGCAAAGATGGGTCTGTCGATAAAAAATCGTGACATTAAAACTCTCCGTTATTGCGCTTTGTCAGCTGTTGCTGATGGTGAAACTTCAGTCGGTGTTACCGGCGCTCCAGGGCGAATTTTTTGTAACCCTTCAATAATCACTTTATCGCCATCGCTTAGCCCGTCGGTTACTAACCAGTTTGAACCAATCGTTCTGTCTACTTTTAAGACGCGGCTTTCAACGGTGTTTTCTTTGCTAACAACCATGGCTGTTGGCTCGCCTTTTGTATTACGGCTAACCCCACGTTGCGGCACTAAAATAGCGTTTTGTTTTACGCCCTCAACCACTGAGGCACGTGCATACATACCCGGTAATAATAACTTATCAGGATTTGGGAATTTAGCGCGTAAAGTAACCGACCCTGTGCTTGGGTCTACAGTCACTTCAGAGAACTGTAACGTGCCTTTAAGTGGGTAAGTTGAGCCATCTTCCATTTGCAATTCAACATCTGTTTGCGATTGTGAATCAACGCTCAATGAACCTGAAGAAATAGCTTTTTTAAGTTGAGTTAGCTCGTTGCTTGATTGGGTTAAATCAACATAAATAGGGTCAAGCTGGGTCACTGTTGCCAGTGCTGTTGTTTGATTAGCGCTAACAAGCGCACCAACAGTAACGCTCGATTTACTAATTTGGCCACTGATTGGAGAAGATACATGGCTGTAGTCTAGGTTAATTTGCGCCGATTTAAGCTGTGCTTTTGCCGTTAATAGCTCTGCTTGTGCTTGCTTTTGCGCTGCATCTGCTTCGTCAAAGTCTTGCTGACTTACGGCTTTAATTTTTAAAAGCTCGCTATAACGCGACGCTTTTGATTTAGTGCTGGCAATACTTGCCTCAGCGCGGGCCACAGCTGCTTCGCTTGCTGCTAGGTCAGCTTCAAACGTAGCGGGGTCAATTTGATAAAGCGCTTGGCCTTGCTTAACTTGAGCACCTTCTTTAAATAAACGCGATTGCACAATGCCACTTACTTGCGGGCGGATTTCCGCAATTTGAAAAGCACTAATGCGACCGGGAAGCTCCTTTTTTAGTGTAAGCGCTTGGCTTTTTAATGTAATTACACCAACAGGTACTGCTTGTGGAGCTGAAGCTTGTTGCGAGTCAGCTGCTTGGTCGCAACCTGTTAAAGCAACAGATCCAACGAGGGCTGTTAATACAAATAAAGCGATGCGAGAACGCTGCATGTTAAATACCTTTTAGTCTATTTATGTCTAGAGTGAACGATCATTCTAAAGTAAATCTAAACGAGAATAAATTAAAACGGGTGCAAATTTACACTAACTTACAGTTGCAAAATTAAACTACGCCATAGGTTGTAGAAGGTGTTAACTTGATGAAAAATAAAACGGGCAAGTATGAAAAATAAACTTTATTGCGGTGCGTTATTTATTAACCTGCAACAAAAAAGCCAAGCTAAGCTTGGCTTTAATACAAATTTATAACTATTTACTTATACGAGACACCAACAATTGCTCAACCCTTATGCCCTCAACATCAACCACCTCAAATTTAAAGCCATTAAAGGTAAAGTGCTCAGCACGTTTAGGTATACGCTTCATTGTGTATATTAAAAAGCCGGCCACGGTTTCAAAGTGCATTTGATCGGGAAACTCTTCAATGTCTAATACTTTTGCTAAATCAGAAATCGGGGTTAAACCATCCACTAACCATGAGTGCTCATCGCGGGCAATAATAAGTTCATCACCTTGATGGGTAATTAAATCTCCCATAAACCCTTTCATTAAATCTTTTACGGTAACAATACCGACTAACAAGGCATATTCATTTACTACCACAGCAAACGGTTTTGCAGCACTTTTAAATGCATTTAGCGCCTCAGACAGGCTTAGGGTTTCAGGTAAATAAAACAAGTCTGTTTCAATCAGCTCTTGCTTAATATTAGCTGGCTCACCTTTTAGTACTTGTCGTAGTATATCTTTTGACTCAACAGAGCCGCGTAATTTATCTAAATTACCCGAGACCACTAAAAAATGATTATGGGGGTTTTCAATAATTTTGGTGGCTATATCGTGGCTGCTTTCATTTAAGTCAAAATAAACTATTTGGTCGCGTGGGGTCATTACACTTGATAAAAAGCGTGCTTCTAGTTCAAACACATTGCCAATTAGCTCATACTCTTGTTGTTGTAAGCTGCCGTATTCTGCGCCCGCATCCATCATCGCCACAATGTCTTCGGTGGTAACAATGTCTTCTCGCTCTGCGGGTACTTTAAATAAACGCAGTACAAAATTAGTTAAACCATTAAAAAACATCACTAATGGCGTAAGTGCAAAAGTAACCCATCGCATTATTGTTACCACACGCACAGCCACCGCTTCGGGCATGATCATCGCTAAACGCTTTGGCATTAAATCGGCAAATAATATAAACAGCGAGGTAATGGTAAAAAACGAAAATAAAAAGCTAATTTTTTCAAGGTGTACACCTTGATAAAAAAGCACCAAGATACTTTGTACATAAGGCGATAGCGCTTGCTCGCCCACTATTCCGCCTAAAATAGCAATCGCGTTTAGGGCAATTTGGATCATCGCAAAAAACGCCCCAGGGTTTTCTTGCAGTTTTAATACCGCGGCTGCGTTATCACTGCCTTCATCGGCCATTACCCGCAGTTTAATTTTACGCGACGCTGCAATAGCAATTTCCGACATGGCAAACAACGCACTGATCAAGATCAATAAGCTAATCCCGATTAAATCACCCATTTAACGCTCCAAAAAGTTAGCGCTTTTTCAATAAAAAGCAGCTGATTATAGACGCTTTTTTAAACGCGGCAATTTATATTTATGCTTTTACAGGATTAATTAATAAGCCATTGAATTAGCGTTGTTTATTTTTCTTTTTTGCTTCATCGAATGCCAGCGCAAGTCTATCTTGTAGGCTTTGCGACATGTTTTTATTACAGGCAAAGTAAAGGGGAGAGTGTTGTGTATTGAGCGTAAATATAGGCTCTAATAATTTAAGCTTTGGCTCAAACTGTGCGCGGTAGTTAAATTGTTTTTTACTTAAAATAACAAAGTCGAGAATATCGTGCCGTGTACTTATTAATTTATCTATTTTGTCTAAGCTATCAATTATCAATAAGTTTTTAGCCTCACTAAAGCCACGCTCTAGCAAATAATGGTGGCTAAAATTATCCCTAAGCACCGCTGTTTTATATTTTTTAGCGTCGTTAAGCGTTTTTAAGCGAATATTTCGTGATTTAAGGGCATAAATAGCAGAGTCAAAACTTTCAAGCTCAGCCACCCAGCTAAACTTATCTTCTCGCTTAGGTAACCTTACAATAGAAAATATACAGGTATTCGTATCTCTTAATACTGCGTTATAAGACACAGCCCAACTGTGCGCTAACATAGTGTATTTAATATCTGTATTGGCGAGCGCGTTTCTCACTTTATCTACAGAGCGCCCTGCAAGTTGGTTGTTTTCGTCAATGTATTGAAAATCGGGGAATACTTCGGTCACTATTGTAATTTCAGCTGCATTGAGCCTTATGCATGCAAAACACAACAAAAATAAGTACAGCTTCATTTAGCTTCGCCTCAAAACCAAAACAGATATACACCAACTATAGCCGAGGGTAACCGAACCGCTAGTTTTTAACCTAGCCCTATACGCTGATAGGACTAGATTTTTTAAAGACTAACCTGCTATCTATTCATTGCACTAATTAAGAACGCTGAAATTTTAGCGCCTTCACGTAATGTTGTTTCTGAACTTGCTTGGCCTACTAATGAGCTGTCGGTAAATGGCGCTATTTCCATCATGTCGGCGCCAGTTATTGGAAACTCATCGGCAATAGCTTGTAAAATATCCAGTGCATGTTGCGGGGTTAAGCCGTTATCTTCTGGTGTGCCCGTGGCTGAGGCAAATTCGGCATCAAGTGCATCTATGTCAAAGCTTACATACACTTCATCTACGTTATCGGCTTTAAGCTGCGCAATGGTTTCATCTGCAACCGCTTTTGTACCACGCTCTATTATTTCATTAGCCCAATGTTGTTTTACACCAAAGGTGCTTTCCCAGTGCGATTTAGGTTTACCGCTTGAGCGAATACCAAACTGGATTAAATGATGCGGTGCAGGTAAAAACTCTAATATATGCGTACACCACGAGCCAAAACATAAATCGATGCCTAAGCGCTCTACTAATAAATCGGTATGCGCATCAAAATGAATAATAGCGGTACGTTTGCCTTGCTCACGCTTAGCTTTTAAATACGCTTTAGTTAGCGGGTAGCTAATTGAGTGATCGCCCCCAATACCAAATATGCCTTTATCTTTAAATGTGGCGTAAAAACTGTCACACACATCTTCGGTAATAGAAAGTGGGCTTACGTAGTAATCATCGTTTTTATCGCCGTATAGGGCTTTTTGGCAGTTTGAAATTGTGGCGTCGTTTAAGTATTTATCATGTAATAAATGCGGGATAACGCGTACATCACCTAAATCAAAAGAGCGGCACTGGGTTTGCTGATCAATCAAGGCTGAGCGTAAAAATAATGGCCCCCAGTTTGCTCCACGTAAAATACCGCCGCCACAATCTGAGCTAATACCTAACATAACCGCTTTGTGAGGAGATTCGGGTAATTGTGTTAAAGAATCGCGCCACAAAACATCAACATTTTCGCTTTGCCCATACAATTTATTACGTAATGCCGCTTTACGCTCTTTCGCGGTATTAACTGTAAATACACCATCGCCAGGTGCACATAAACAGTGCTCTACTTTACGTTTAAACGCGTCAAATTGTGTGCTCATAATAAATCCTATACTTGTGTGTTTTATTCATGTGGTTTTGATTAGTTATGCAAAAACTAAAATTATCGGCCTATTTGCAAATAACGCCTTATACGCTCACTTATTGTTCAAGCATTATTTACGCGCTTATATAAAAGGCGTTAAAATAAAGCCAAAATAAAACCGTAACTGTTTGTTATTAAATAACTAAAAACGCTTTAAACCACGTATTGATAAATTTAAATTATCACCATAATCAATACATATAGACTCTCAATAAACAAGTCAACCACCCGCCTTTTAACGAACTTTAAGCCTTTGATTTAATATTCAATGTGAATGAATAAAGCCATCATTTATAAGTATTTTTCAACATCGGACATACGTCCTGTACTTAGTTTACATTTGCCGTAATGATGCTAGATTGACAACAAATTTTTATAAAAAGGCTTAGTTATGGAAAAGGTATTTCACTTAGGATTATGTATTGACGATTTAAAAGGGGCTGAACTTGCTATTGTCCCTGGTGACCCAGATCGTGCTGCACGCATTTCTCAATTCCTAGACAACCCAACCTGCCTTGCTCAAACACGTGAGTTTCATGTTTATTTAGGCCAGTTAAATGGTCACTCTGTGGTGATTTGTTCAACCGGTATTGGCGGCCCTTCAACCTCTATTGCTGTAGAGGAGCTGGCACAGCTTGGCGTACGTACTTTCTTACGTATTGGTACTACTGGGGCAATTCAGCCACATATTAATGAAGGTGATATTTTAGTAAGCCAAGCGTCGGTGCGTTTAGATGGCGCAAGCCAACACTTTGCACCACTTAGCTACCCTGCGGTATCTGACTTTTTTGCAACTCAAGCTATGGTGCAAGCGTGTAAAAACCTAGATATCGACTTCCACATTGGTATTACTGCCTCAAGCGATACATTCTACCCAGGGCAAGAGCGTTACGATACGCACTCGGGTTATGTACCTAAGTCATTACAAGGTAGCTGTGAAGAGTGGCAAAACCTAGGCGTGATGAACTACGAAATGGAGTCTGCTACCTTATTTACCATGTGTGCAGCGCTAGGCCTTAAAGCGGCGTGTGTTGCCGGTGTATTGGTTAACCGTACCCGCCAAGAAATTCCAAATGTTGATCACGGTGAAATTGAGAAGAAATCTGTGGCTGTGGTATTAGAAGCTGCAAAAGTACTATTAGGCTAATGCCTTTTTAGCGCTTTAATAAAACGCATAAAGCACAGCAATTGCTGTGCTTTATTGTTTTTAGCTTACCCTGAGCTCTGGTTACCTTAGCTTTGCGCTAATCACTTCTATTTCTGGCAAATTGCTAAAGCTTGCAAGTACCGCACGTGCTACTCCCCCTTGGTTTTCATGACCTTGGGTTTCTAACAGTGTAATTGCTTTAATCGTTTTATCGTTAAAGCTAAGACCCGCTAAAAACAATTGACTAAGCGCACTTTGTAGTGGCGAAAGGCTTGGGCTATAAGCCGCGTTTTCTGCGTAACTGCCGTAAAAGTCACCATTATTAAAGGTACTTATTTTAACTGCGCTAAAGTTGTTACTGTAAGGTACGTAGGCCATTAGCGCCATGGCTGCTAGCTTTTCATCAAGGGCTGTATCTGCAAATGTGTGTTGCTGCTGTTTTGGGTTAAACAGGCTAAAATCGTTGCCTAAATCAGTGGGGCCAAATGAATGCGGTAATAAATCAGCTAATTTAAAATGTTGCTCTGGCAGTAATATATCAAACTCTTTTGCATCAGCCAGTTCGTTCATAAACTGCCTGCAATAACCACATGGGGCATCGCTAATTGCTATTTTTAGTATTTTTTTTGCGCCATTTAACCACGCATTGTTAATCGCCGACTGCTCTGCATGCACGACTAAACTAAGCGCTTGGTGATCAAACTCGACATTAGCACCAAAATAAAAATTTATATCACCTTGCTCATCAAGTGCTTTAACAATAGCTCCCACATGAAAATGAGAAACAGGAGCCACGGAAAATTCAGACGCTAAAGGCACTAAACCTTGTAATAACGCGTCATCAAATACATTAAGTTGCGCGCATAATTGGCTAATATCGTTAGGATGTAAAATACCGCGCTGGGCTTTTAATTGGCTGCGTAATGCTTGAGTTTGCGTAACGCTTAGTGAGATATGTGAATTTGTGAGTGCTGTGTCTTGTTGCACAGTAAAAGTTGCTGATGCCATAACATATTATAATTATTTAATGGCTAAGTAGTTTAAAAGGTTAGGCGCCTAAATGCCAGCAAAAAAAGGGAGCACACTGTGCTCCCCTATTTTTTAGTTAAAGTAGACTAACCAGTATTGCGCATACCTGCGGCTATACCTGTCATAGTGATCATTAATGCATTATCAATATCACCTTCACTTACTTTATCGCTTGAGCGCGAGCGGCGCAGCAGCTCAACTTGCAGTACATTAAGCGGATCGGTGTACGGATTACGCAGCGCAATCGACTCTTTTATCCATGGTTGATCTGCCAATAAACTATTTTGTGGGCTAAGCGATTGCACTAAGCTAATTGCTTCTTCTAGCTCTTTACGTAACGAAGTACCTAGTGGTTTGTACATATCTTCCACCAGCGCGTTATCGTAATGCTCACTTAACCAGCTATCGGCTTTACTAAATACCATTTCTAGCATTTCAAGACGTGCTCTGAAAAATGGCCATTGCAGGCTCATTTCGTGCAGTGTTTCTATGCCGTATTTATCGAGTGCCGCTTTTAAGCCTGTTAATGCGCCAAGCCATGCAGGTAACATTAAACGGTTTTGGCTCCATGCAAAAATCCATGGAATAGCACGTAAGCTCTCTACCCCACCATTTGGGTTACGTTTCGCAGGACGCGAGCCCAACGGTAATTTAGACAGCTCTAGCTCAGGCGTTGCCATTCTAAAGTAAGGAACAAAGTTTTCATCATGGCGAACCACATTACGGTAGTGATCGCACGACTGCTCGCTTATCAACTTCATCACTTCACGCCACTCTTGCTTAGGCTCTGGCGGTGGTAATAAGTTACTTTGCAGTACAGCACCCGCGTAAATATTTAAACTTTGCAGTGCTACATCGGGTAAACCAAACTTAAAGCGGATCATTTCGCCTTGCTCAGTTACTCGCAAGCCACCTTTTAATGAACCAGGCGGTTGTGAATGCAATGCTTGTGCAGCAGGTGCACCACCGCGCCCTACCGTACCACCACGACCATGGAATAAAACAAGTTCAATGCCGCGCTTATCGGCAAGCTGCACTAGTTTATCCATTGCTTCGTACTGTGCCCAGCCCGCGGCCATCATGCCGGCGTCTTTAGCTGAATCAGAATAACCAATCATGACATTTTGGGTATTTTTAATATGCCCGCGGTACCATACATTATCAAGCAACGTGGTAATTACATCACTACCAGCGTTTAAATCGTCAAGCGTTTCAAACAAAGGCGCTACTGGTAAATCAAACTGACAGCCACTTTCTTTTAAAAGCAGTTGTACAGCTAAAATGTCAGAGGCGGTACGCGCCATTGAAATAATATACAAGCCAAATGTTTTTTCATCTTGCTTAGCTATTACATCAAAGGTGTCGAGCACTTCTTGCACCTCTGGACTAGGTTGCCAGTTTTTAGGAATAAGCGGACGGCGTGAGTTAAGCTCGGTAAGCAAAAATGCTTGCTTATCTTGCTCTTGCCATTGGTTGTAATCGCCTAAGCCTAGGTGGCGTGTAAGCTCAGAAAACACATCGCTGTGGCGGTCTGAATCTTGGCGTACATCAAGTTTTGCCAAACGCAGGCCAAAGCTATTTATACGGTGCAGTAAATCAAGTAATAAACCATCGGCGACAACTTTCATGTTGCACTTTAATAAAGAGCGATAGCACACCTCTACTGGGTGCTTGATTTGATTTATATCAGTGATTAAGTCTTCTGAATCGCTGCGCTTATTCTTGATTTTTGCACCTAAATGCACCACTGTTTCAGAGACTTGGTTTTTAAGCTTTTTAAGTACAGCGCGATAAGGTTCAAAGTCTTGTCCTGCCAGCTCAATTAGCTCATCGCTTGCATCTGACATGCTCAGCTCTGCGCTTAGCGTGTCAATATCACGGCTGTATAAATCAAGCGCCATCCAACGACCATGATCAAGTACTTGCTGTGTTACCTGTGCAGTTACAAATGGGTTACCGTCACGGTCTCCGCCCATCCAAGAGGTAAACTCAATGGGGCTGTAATCAATTGGGAGCTCTAAACTTAAATGCTCTTTAACTTGATCTGAAAACTCACGTAAAAAGCGTGGCACAGCGTGCCATAAGCTGTTTTCAATAACAGCGTATCCCCATTTAGCTTCATCAACTGGGCTTGGGCGAGAACGACGAATATCATCAGTGTGCCATGCTTGGCTGATAAGTTGAGCGATACGGTTTAAAATAGCTTCACGCTCTTGTGGTAAATTGTCTTTGCGCTCAAGCGAGGCTAAACAATCACTTAATTCTACGTGCTTATTAATAATTGTACGGCGCGTCACCTCGGTTGGGTGAGCGGTTAATACTAAGTTTATGTGGAGTTTTGAGAGTGTTTCGGCCAGATGATTACTATCTAATTGGCCTTCTTTTGCTTTTGCAGTTAACGTTTTTAATGTTTGAGTGAGAGGGTTTAGTTGGCAAAAACCAACATCATTAAAACGCGAAACAGTGTGGAACTGCTCTGCTACATTAGCTAAATTTAAAAAATGATTAAATGAACGGGCAACCGGTAAAAGCTCTTCATCACTAAGCGCATGTAGTACCTCAATTAGCGCTTGTCTGTCGTCTTCATTACCACTGCGAGATGACTTTGATAAAGCACGAATTTCCTCTACTTTATCTAAAATCGCTTGGCCTTGGGCATCTTTAATAGTTTGTCCTAGTAGCTGCCCAAGTAAATTAACATTACCTCGCAAGGCGGCATATTGTTCACTCATTTCTCAGTCTCCTTTGTTTCATGGAATGCTATTAATATCATCATGAGCGCAGATTTAATAGATCCATTTGCAATGGTGAATCGTAATTAGCTATATGTAAATTATTAGAAAACGGCTTTTATGATCATTTTTTACGACGCCAGCTGCCCGCTTTGCAATACCGAAATGCAGCACCTTAAAGATGCTGATACTAAACATAAAATTGTTTTAGAAGACCTTAATAGCCACGATTTTAGCGCACGTTATCCAAGTGTTAATAAAAACAAGGCCATGGCTATATTGCATGCACAGTTACCAACTGGGGAGATGATTTACGGCTTAGATGTTACCTATCAAGCGTGGAGAACAGTAGGAAAATACCGCTGGTTGAAAATTTTTCGCTTGCCAATAATTCGCTACTTCGCTGATGCCGCCTATATATTTTTTGCAAAACACAGACAAAAAATAAGCCGTTTGCTCATGCCAAACGCCTCCTGTTTAAACGGCCAATGCACTGTTAATACAAAGGACAAACAATGAAAACAATTGTTTTATTTGGTGCCAGCAGCGCAATAGCACAAGCTTATATTGAGCACCTACAAATAAATGCCCCCACAGTGCAAGTTATATGTGTTAGCTCAAAAAAGGCAGATACAAATAGTAATGTTGTTTACCTAAAGAGCGATTACACAGCGCAAAGCTTAGCCAAGGTTACAACTTACTTAAAAGAGCAAAATGCCGATATTCAACAAGTCGTTATGTTTAATGGCACTTTACACAACAAAACCCACATGCCAGAAAAAAAGCTAGAAGAGCTAAACGCAGACTATTTTAATGAATTATTTAATTCCAACACACTCACTCCCTTACTGTGCTTGCAGAGCACTTTACCGCTGTTAACACATAAAACGCAGTGCACTATAACGGCGCTCAGTGCGCGTGTGGGCAGTATTGACGATAATAAATTAGGCGGTTGGTATACATACCGCGCATCTAAAGCGGCCTTAAACATGCTATTTAAAACCGCAGCGGTAGAACTGGCGCGCCGAGCTAAAAATACTAAACTGGTGTTATTTCATCCGGGCACTACCGATACTGCGCTTTCAAAACCATTTCAAAAAAACGTACCTGCGGATAAGCTTTTTAGCGCTGAATTTGTAGCTAAACAGCTTTTTACACTTACGTTTAATAACCCTCATTTAGAACTTAACGGTGAGCCCGCTTATTTAGATTGGCAAGGCGAAGCCATACCCTGGTAAGGACCTCTAATGCATTTTACTAAAGAGCGCATAAACGCACTTGAAAAACACACTCGTACTCATTTAATTAATTCTCTTTCGGGTTTTAAAAGCGCCAACTTAATTGGCACGCAAGATAAGCAAGGCAATAAAAATGTAGCTATTGTTAGCTCGGTTATTCATTTAGGGGCTCACCCGCCATTGGTTGGTATGATAATGCGCCCTAATAGCGTGCCTCGCCATACGTTTGAAAACATCATAGAAACCGGCTGTTACACCATTAACCAAGTTAATAAGGCCATATATAAGCAAGCTCATCAAACATCAGCTCGCTACGATAAAGGCGAGTCAGAGTTTGACGCGACAGGTTTAACGCCAGAATACCTAAATGAATTTACAGCCCCGTTTGTGCAAGAGTCGCGATTAAAATACTCTGTAAAATACGTTGAGCACCAACACTTAGCCGTTAATGGCACCGAGCTGGTTATAGGTGAAATTACCGATGTGTATTTAGATGAAGCTGCGCTGCAAAGTGATGGCTTTTTAGATTTACAAGCCATTGAAACAGTGGCTGTAACAGGGCTTGATAGCTACCACACTAGCAATAAATTATCGCGTTTACCTTACGCTAAAAAACCTTAGCATGCATGTTGTCGCATAATATTGAATTATGGTTTTACATTAAACACAATGCCTAACACCAATCTGCTTATTCGGGCTTTTTAACATTTTAGTGAAATTTAATATGTTCAATTGCTCAAGTATTTATGCAGCTTGGTATTGAAACCAAGGAGACTTTTATGGCCACACTAGGCGTTGGTACACACACAAGCGAGCAAGCATTAGCGGGATTAAGCAATATGACCGCCAATGTAACCCCTATTCAAGCAGATGAATATTTGCAGCGCATTGCAAAAGCACAAGCTTACATGCAAGCAAATAATATAGATGCAATTTATTTAAATGCAGGTACAAACCTTACTTATTTTACAGGCATGAAGTGGTATGCAAGTGAGCGCATGGTTGGCGCCATTTTACCCGCTATAGGCGATGTACAATACATAGCCCCTTATTTTGAAATTGGCACCCTAAACGGCTTTAAAGTGATTGAAGGCCCCATTCATGGCTGGCAAGAACACGAAAGTCCATATGCGTTATTTGTAAGTGTACTCAAGCAGCTCAACATTAATGACAATGCCACAATAGGCATTGATGAAAGTGCACAGTTTTTTATATTCGACGGTATAAACAAAGCGCAAAAAGGCCTAAATATAGTTAATGCACAGAGCGTTACTGCACATTGCCGCATGCATAAATCGGCAAACGAATTAGCGCTCATGCAATGCGCAATGGATATGACTTTAGCTGTACATCAAGCAACTGCAAGCATGCTTTACGAAGGTATTACCACCACAGAGGTAGAAGCCTTCATTAAAAAAGCGCATCAAAAAGTAGGTGCCCCCGGTAACTATTTTTGTATTGTTTTATTTGGTGTGGCGACCTCATTTCCACATGGCGTTAAAGATGCGCAAGTGCTTAAAAAAGGCGATATGGTATTAATAGATACCGGTTGCAAAGTGCATGATTACCTTTCAGATATAACCCGCACCTATGTATTTGGTGAGCCAACAGTGCGCCAGCGCATGTTTTGGGATCATGAAAAAGCAGCTCAACTCGCCGCTTTTAGTGCTGCAAAAATTGGCGCTACGTGTGAAGCAGTTGATGCAGGCGCTCGTCACTATTTAGCGGCTCAAGGATTGGGGCCACAGTACCAAACACCCGGCTGCCCGCATCGTACGGGCCATGGTATTGGCTTAGATATTCACGAATGGCCTTATTTAGTCGGTGGAGACAAAACCCCACTTGCACCTGGCATGTGTTTTAGTAACGAGCCAATGCTAGTTATACCTGATGAATTTGGTGTACGTTTAGAAGATCACTTTTATATGACCGACAACGGCCCACATTGGTTTACACAACCAAGTTACAGTATTGACGACCCGTTTGGGCTTAACGCTTAAACCCTTTATAAAGAGCAGCAATTAGCTGCTCTTTTTAGTTTAAGGATTGATAATGCATACTTCATCCCAATATCCTCTGTTATACCAAAGCAATCCGCAAAAGGATGAATATGAAAAACTTTAAAATTGATATCGTGTCAGACGTAATGTGCCCATGGTGCGTAATAGGTTACAAAAACCTAGAAACAGCGCTTGGCCAACTTAAAGACGAGATGAGTGCAGATATTACGTGGCATCCTTTTGAGTTAAACCCTGACATGCCGCTTGAAGGTCAAAACTTAAACGAGCATCTAATGCAAAAATACAACCTAAGCGAAGAACAAGGCGATGAAAATCGTAAAAACATGTTCGAAGCAGGTCAGCGTGCCGGTTTTACCTTTAATTTTGATGGTGAGCGCATCATGATCAACAGCTTTGATTTACACCGCCTACTTACTTGGGCGCGTGAAGAAGATAAGCAAACCGAATTAAAGCTTGCCATGTTTGAAGCACACTTCACCGATTTAAAATACTTAAATCAAGAAGAGGCACTGCTTGATATAGTAGAAAGTGTTGGCCTTGATAAAGAACAGGCCCGCAGTATTTTACACTCAGATAAATACGTTCAAACAGTACGACAAGAGCAAGACCGCTTTAAACAACTCGGTATTACCTCGGTACCTACATTTATTATCAACGATAAATATGCAATCAGTGGCGGACAACCAAGCGACTCGTTTATTCAAGCACTAAAACAAATTAGTGAAGAAGAAGCCAAGCAAGAAGTTTAGCAAGTAAGCTGCTGTTTAATATATAAGGCTGCGCAATACAGTCTTATATGATTTTAAAGGTGCAGCGTGACTTTCCTGTCTACGTGAGCCGATATTTCTATAAGCTTTTAACAAAAACCCTCTGCTACTCAAACTTCACCCTCTGCGCTTTTATAAAAGTGCTGGCACTATACGTGCATTGTCTATTTTGTGTTCTTAATGAGTGTGCTGTGCGCTATTTTATTTCAAATGCCACGTAAATATTACAACGTGCCATTAAATTATTTCAGACCGCCATTCACTCACTATTACTTAAAGGCTATCGAGTAACTAATTACGCATAAGGAGCAAGCATGGCTAAGTCAGCAACATTATATAGAATGGCAACCGATGAACATATATGTCCGTTTGGACTCAAATCAAAAGATTTACTTAAGCGAAAGGGCTATAAGGTAGATGATAAGCCGCTGACTTCGCGCGAAGAAACCGATGCATTTCAACAAAAGCACAATGTTGATACCACACCACAAACATTTATCGATAACGAACGCATTGGCGGGTATGACGACCTGCGCACTTACTTTAATAAATCGGAGCCTGGCCAACAAGGTACTACTTATACTCCCGTAACGGCCATTTTTGCTGTTACCCTATTGCTTGCCTTTGCATTTAGCTACTCGACTGGCTTTGCACTTTTTTCTATGCATACAGTTATGCTGTTTGTCGCATTAACAATGGGCGTACTGGCTATTCAAAAATTACGCGACTTATACAGCTTTAGTAATTCTTTTATAACCTATGATTTATTTGCGATGAAAGTAGTGAGATATGCTTATGTGTATCCATTTTTAGAAGCATTTGTAAGTATTGGCATGATTTCAGGGCTTTCAGCTTATATTGTTGCACCAATTTCTTTATTTATTGGGGGTGTTGGCGCCGTGTCGGTGATTAAGGCTGTTTACATAGACAAACGAGAGCTTAAATGTGCCTGTGTTGGCGGAGATAGTAATGTACCGCTGGGGTTTGTCTCTCTAACCGAAAACCTGTTTATGATTGCTGCGGGTATCTGGATGTTTGTTAAATAAAAAAACTGAATACTAAAAAGGCTGCAGTGTGCAGCCTTTTTAGTATTTGTCAGCGAGCTTATTAAGTACGATAAAGCACTTTAATTACATGCCAGCCAAATTTAGTTTTAACTAAATGTGGCTCTAAAATTGCGCCATTAAAGGCTATTTTGTCAAACTGCGGAACCATTTGCCCGCGTCTAAATTCGCCAAGGTCACCGCCTTTTTTACCTGATGGGCACGACGAGTATTTTTTAGCTAAGGTTTGAAATTTGGCACCTTTACCTAATTGCTTAATAATGTCTTCTGCTATTTCTTTGTGTTTAACCAATATGTGGAGTGCGTGCGCTGTACTTGCCATTTCAAAGCCCTGATAATTTAAAACGCGGCGATTTTAGCACAGCCACCTAAACCTAGCATCTACTTATAGCTAAGTTAACTTAGCCAATTATAAATAATGTTTTGCGTCCTCTGGGTTGGGTATTCTGCAATACTGATATTTGCCAAATAAGGTATACCGGTTTAAAGCAATTTTATCGTATAGCCAATTATTAAAGGTGTTGGGTAAAACACTAAATACAGTGGCTAGTTTGTAGGGGTAACCTAGCTGCTTAACCACTTCAAAAAAAGCATGGCTTTGCGTGTACGCTTTGCCGTTTTGTAGGTAAACCAGTGAAGCGTATTGTGTGGTTGAAAAACCAAAGTGAGTTAATAACAGTGCACCTTTTGGGGATTGCACGCTGCACAGTTTAAAAATGGCAGTGGCATCGTTACTAGGGCCTGTTGACCTTTCAGGATTAAAATTTGTTCAATCTAGGGGCCATTTAATCGCGGCGCGAGGTTTGTAACCTAGTGGGCTAAGTAAAAACCGAGCAACAAAGAGTAAATGACCCCTAGGCAGAAACCCTTCGGGCAGCGCCTGTTTGGCATTTATGCTACGTTATCGCCTATTTATGGGGAACAACCACACTACATAGGCTCTGTCTTGCCTAATTACCAAACAGGCTGCTGCAAATTTAACCTCGAAAGATAAACAGGCCCTAATAATAAAATTACACCACGCACTACATAATTTGCACTGTGCATCGAATAATATAATTTTTTGATTAAGCATTAATGTAGCCGCATCATCACTCATTTTATACCCCTTAAGCGGTTACTGCTGAACCGGCTTTTTTTGTAACTTACGCTGCAATGTGCGCCTATGCATATTGAGTTGCCGCGCAGTGGCCGACACATTACCGTTATTACTACGTAGCACTTGCTGAATATGCTCCCACTCTAAACGCTCTGGTGACATAACTGGTGTGGCAACATCACTAACATTTTGTGTATTTACATCTGCGTTTAGGGCCTTTAATAACGTGGCCATATCAACGGGTTTAGTAAGGTAATCGTTAGCGCCTAAACGCATGGCCTCTACAGCGGTGGCTATGCTTGCAAACCCTGTTAATAATACAATATACGCTTGCGGTAATAAGCTGCGAAGTGGCTTAATTAAGGCAAGGCCGTTGTCGTCACCTAGTTTCATATCGAGCAAAATAAAATCTGGTAAGTGTTTATGTGCACTGAGTAATGCATCACTTTGGTTATGCGCAACTTCACAACTAAAGCCTTGTTTTGTTAAACGCCGAGCAAGTGTACTGGCAAGATTTATATCGTCTTCAATTATAAGTAATTTCATGAAAGTGATTGCTCATTATTTGCTATGGCTAATTTTACTTTAGCCACTGCCCCGCCACCAGCGTGATTATACAAAGTTAACGAGCCGTTTAGTCGCTCAAACGTTACATTAGAAAGTAAAACCGCAAGCCCCATACCTTGGCTGCTAGGCATAAGTTGCCCGCCAAGCTCTGCTAATTGTGATTGGCTAAAACCGCTACCAAAATCACGAATTAGCAAATATATACTTTCACTGTGTTGATTATCTTGCTGCCAGTTTAGCTCTAACTGGGTTTGGTTATTTTTTTGATTAGCAATGCATGCATTTTGTAGCAAATTGAGAATAGCAGGCAGTAGCATTGCTTCACTTTTTAAGGTGACTGCTATTGGCTCACTTAACCAATTAATGTGCTGATCAGGGTATTGCAGTAATAATGTATCGATGATCTGCGTTTGTAGCTGCTTTACTGTAATGTGCTCGGTGGTATTTTTATTACGAAGCTGAGCAGAGAGCTTTCTAAAGTCATTTAATTGCCTAGCACATTGCTTGAGCGGCGTTTGCATTTGCACCACGACAGGGTTATTTGGCTGATCTTCTAAAAGCTCTTCAAATAGTAATTGTAAGTTAGCGATAGGACTGGCTAGTTGATGGGTTATTTGCGCAGCTGCGCCATCTAGGGTTACCAGTTGCTCGTTGCGCAATTGCTGCTCGCGAGCTTTAGCTATTGTGCGCTCTCGCTCCTTTAATGCTCTACTCATAGCGCCAATAACCAAAGCGATAACGCTTGCACTTAAAACAAAGTTAACCCACATGCCTATAAAATGCCCGCTCATATTCATTTGATGCATACTGTGATCGGGCATTCTAATTAATAAAAAGCTATAGGCGGCAATAGCAAGAACCGCTATATAAGCCAAGCCTTTTTCACGAAGAGTGACCGCTGCAATCATGATAGGTAACAATAATAGCGATACAAACGCATTGGTTGCGCCGCCACTTAATGAGAGCAAAATAGTTAAAAACAGCACATCCGCAGTGAGCTGCATTAACATCCCTATAGGGCGCGCTTGGCTAACATTTCGATAAGCGAATACGCTTACTAATTGAAATATCGCCTCTATAGCTATTACCACTAATAAAGGGAGTAACGCTATTTGGTGTTCTAATAAAAAATACACGCTTAGTACAGCAATTAACTGCACAGCAATAGCACCACTTCGCAGCATTAGAAGGCGGCTAATGGTCGGGTCGGTTTGCATAAACAAGGTGTGATGTACCTATAAAATTTAATACGTTAAAAAAGTTAATCTTCATCCATTGATATAGTAAACAGCGCGCACGGGGTCCCTTGATGAAATACCATTTTCCATTGTTCATTACTTTTACGCCAAAGCGACATACGTAAGGAGTAATTAAACTCACTTCGGGCTGAGCGCCTATAAGCCGCTTGGTAACTAATTTGCGCGACATCATCGCTAAGCATTCGTCCTTTAAAGTGCTGATAATAAAACTGCGGAACAACCTCGGTAGGTAAACGTGTTAGTACGTGCTGCTTATCAAATACGGTGCCATTAGCTGCAATTTCAATAAACTCATCATCAAGTAAGGCATTTAATGCATGGCTTGATTGACGAACATCGGGGTCGAGCAACTTTCGTTCTGCCTCAATCAAGTGATTAAACAACGACACTTTTATTTTATTGCTCATGGGCTTCCTTATTATGTATGCAATTGCCACGTGTTTGTGTGTTTATACGTTAAACGGGCAGTAATTAATAATATCGGCTTACTTTAATTCACTCAAGCTAACAGCTTGAACGCAGTGCCATAAACGCGAGCCCTTACGTTTAAGTAAAGCCGCAAAGTCATGTGCTTTTCAATTATATGCTGTTTAACACATCGCTACGTATAGTTTTAATACTTGCTTACTCTTTAAACAAGCTTTACGTTAAATTGCCCACAATTACTATTATTTACGAGACAAAACAGGTTAATAACTTCTCTTAAAGGGCAATTTTTGATATAACTCACCCATTAGCAATACACGTCAGACCACCTTTTTAAGAGAACACACTATGGCCTACGCACATATTACTGGTTGGGGTAAATGTATTCCACCAGCAAGCATTAGCAACGATGAAATTAGCGAAATAGTTGATACCAACGATGAGTGGATCACCACACGTACTGGTATTAAATCTCGTAGGGTTAGCCATGTTAGCACTGCAGAACTTGCAACCGTTGCCGCAAAGCACGCCATCGATTGTGCAGGGATTGACGCAAAAGATATCGATTTAGTTATTTTAGCAACGTGTACCCCTTCTACTGTGGTGGCCAATACCGCCTCTTTAGTACAGAAAAACATTGGTGCTACCGGCGCTGCAGCTATGGATACCAATGCTGCGTGTTCTGGTTTTTTATATGCTCTTCAGGCAGCTACCGCTCAAATTCAGGCAGGTATGATTAAAAAAGCCGTGGTTATAGCTGCTGAGCGCATGACCTGGTATGTAAACTGGGCACGCCGTGACAGCGCTGTATTATTTGGTGATGGTGCAGGCGCAGTAGTACTCGAAGCCGCAGATACACCCGCAGGCCTACTTGGTACTAAAACCGGTTGCGACAGCGAAGACAGAGACATTTTGCATATCACCAACTTTGGTAGTGATTTAAATAAATATGAGCCAATTGGCCCATCAGACTTACTATTTGAAGGCCGTGAAATATTCAAACGTGCCGTTAAAGGTATGAGCGAAGCGTGTGATGATGTATTAACGCAAGCCAATCTAAGCCTTGATGACATTAACGTATTAGTGCCACACCAAGCTAATTTACGTATTATTCAAGCAATTCAGCATCGTTTAAAAGTGCCGGATGAAAAAGTAATGGTAAACATTGCTGACTACGGCAATACCTCAGCCGCCACGATTGCTATTGCGTTATGCGAAGCCGTAGAGCAAGGCTTAATTAAGCCGCATTCAAATATTATGTCGGCAGCGTTTGGCGCAGGTTTAACGTGGGCAGCAAGCTATATAAAATGGGGCGAGCGTGTAACGCCGATTAAAGTTAGTGATGCAACTTTGCCACCGTGTGAGCTAACTGGCCTTGAGCTTGTAGCCCCCGCAGTTAAAGCCTGCAAAGACGCTGAGCCTAGCTAAACGTTTTTAAGCACATAAAAATTAAACGCACTTTTTAGTGCGTTTTTGTTTTTTAGGAGAACAAACTCATGGAACTAACTACATGGAACTAACTACATGGAACTATTAGGCATTCATCATGCTGCTGTTATTTGCAGTGACTACGCCCGCTCTAAGCACTTTTATAGTAACGTACTTAAACTTAAAGTTATTAACGAGCATTTTAGGGCCGCGCGTAATTCGTATAAATTAGATTTAGCGATGCCTGATGGCAGCCAAATAGAGTTATTTTCGTTTGATGGAGCACCTGCAAGACCAAGCTACCCAGAAGCGCAAGGCTTAAGGCATTTAGCATTTAAAGTTAAAAACGTTGCCCAAGCAAAGCAGTATTTAGAGTCACATAATATAACAGTGGAAGAGATAAGAGTGGATGAAATAACCGGCAAAAAATTCACCTTTTTTGCCGATCCAGATAACTTACCGCTTGAGTTATACGAGGTATAACCCTCGTATAACAAGGTTTATTTAAAGCGGCTTTGCAAGTAATTAAATACTGCACGAATACCTAACGCTTCGCCGCCAGTTGGGCGACCAGGTAATGCACGTAAATTCCACGCCATTACATCAAAATGTACCCAGGGTGTGGTTGGCTCTACAAACTCTTTTAAATAAAGCGCCGCGGTAATTGCACCACCAAATGGTGTGCTGGCACAGTTTGCCATATCGGCTACATCGCTCTTTAAAAAGCTTTTGTACTGATCAAATAAAGGCAATTGCCATACTGGGTCGCTTACATCCATACCGGCATCAATAATACCATTTGCTACATCGCGCTCTGTTGAGAAAAAGCCCGGCAGCTCAGTACCTAAAGCAACACGACAAGCACCGGTAAGGGTCGCAAAGTCAATAATTAGCTCAGGGTTATCGTTTTGTGCCTCGCTTAGCGCGTCACACAATACTAAACGCCCTTCTGCGTCGGTATTGTCTATTTCAACCATAATGCCTTTACGCGTTTTAATTACATCACCTGGGCGAAATGCATTTCGCGATACCGCATTTTCAACCGCAGGCACTAAAACACGCAGTCTAATTGGTAAATTAGCCGCCATAATTAGCTGCGCTAAAGCAATAACGTGCGCTGCCCCGCCCATGTCTTTTTTCATGTTACGCATGCCCGAGCTTGGTTTTAAATCAAGCCCGCCAGAGTCAAAACATACCCCTTTACCAACTAAGGTAATAAGTGGTGCGTTTTCATCGCCCCATTTTAAATCAAGTAAACGCGGTTTGTTTTCGCTCGCGCGCCCGACCATGTGTATTGTTGGGTAATTTTGCTCAAGTAGCTCATCGCCAATCCACTGGGTAAATTCACCGTTGTAATTATTGGCTAAATCTTCCATTACTTGCGATAAATGCTGCGGCATCATATCTACCGCAGGTGTGTTTACTAAATCACGCGCTAAATAAATGGCATCGGCTTGTTGCTTAATACGCTGATACAGCGCTTCATCGGCAATGGCTAATTGTGCTTTGGCAGTTGGTTTTTCTTTATATTCACTAAATTCATAGCCGCCTAACACAAAACCAAGCGCGACTTGCTCTATAAAGGCATCATCGCCTTGAATTTGATACGTGCCCAGCGGTAATTTATTGGCAAGCTCGCCTGCGGCCCAAAAATCATCTTGGCTTTGTAATAAACAATAAACGTGGCTTAGCTCACCGGTTTGCGCGTCAGGCACAAGCGCTAAACCTTGCTTTTCAAAGCCGCTATTTGTTAACCATGTTTGGATAAAAGCCGGTTGTTGTGATTGCCAGTCAGTTAACTCGTTTTTAAGAATAAAAGATAAAGGAATACCAGAAGAAGTATGACGAAGTAATGCACTCATTGAAAAGCTCATATAATAAAAAATGGTAGCTCAAAGCATACCAATAAGACCGGCTAAAAGGTATAGCTAATTTTAGCCAGATTTATTCTTTATTAGGCGCTTTAGTGTGTTGTTTTAAATCCTCTTTAACTATTTCGGCGTCTAGCTCTTTAACTGGTTTATTAATGTTAAACGAGCTAGGCAACACATCTACACCTACCATTCTGCCTAGCTTTACAACCAATGGAATAGTAATAGGGGCAAACGGCAGTACGGCAAATACACCTAAGCCAAGCCCTTTTAAAATATCTACAAACTGCTCATTAGCACGCTTTAACTCTTCTTTGCTGGTTTGCCCTTGCGTGTAACGCCTATAAATGGTGAGCATTTCTATGGTTTCTTGCCTTTCTTGCGCAAGAGCAATTTTTAGCGCCACCATTGCACGACGAAAGCGAAGCTGTTGGCGCTTTTTACTAATTTTAACTACCCGCCAAGGCGCACGGTGAATAACTTTATATAATCGCATACCCTTTATTTTCACACATAAAGGGTTTTACACAAGAATAATTTACTTAATACGCCCTATACTTTACTCTTTTGCACCATAACAGTGCTCACAAGCTCATTTTTATGCAAAACAAACAAATAATAGTACTCCTCAAACCCCAAAAACCACAGCCTGATGAATGCTGCGGCGGAGGTAGCTGTAGCCCTTGCGTGTGGGACGAATACAGACAAAAATATCGTGACTGGCAAGCGCAAAACACACCACCTGCCTCACCAAAAGAAACAAGTTGATAACATCCACCCACCCACTTCGCGCATTAAATCTTCGAAAAAGCGATAAAACCGCACTTTATTAGTTCAAATTAGTTACATACTGCACCATTGTTGCAAATATATTTTATTTTGAACTTTTTGTTATTAAAGAGTTAATTATTAATTGCCCTGAAAGTTTTTTATGTATAGTCTGTACATAGGACTTCACATGAGGTGGGCTTTTAGCTTTAAGAAGTCGAGTAGGTTGACTCTTTATCCCCATGTGAATACGTCCAAAATTATAAATAAGTAATGTTAATTACTGCATTACGTACAAAATATATTCTAACTGGGGAAAATTAGAATGAAACTTAAAAGCAACGCGCTAAATCAAGCAATTAAATTTGCATTAGCAACAACAACCACCGCAGGTTTGTTTATTTCAGGTTCTGCTGTTGCAGCAGAAGAAAGTGAAACTAAAGTTAATAAAAACGTTGAAAAAATTGCCGTAGTGGGTACTCGCTCAGCGCCACGCTCTATTGGTGATTCACCGGTTCCTATTGATATTATTGGCGGTGAAGAGCTAGAAAAGTCTGGTAACACAGACATGCTAGAGCTACTTAAAGGCTCTGTTCCTTCTTTTAATGTTCACCAAAACCCAATCAGTGATGCCGCATCACTAGTACGCCCAGCTAACTTACGTGGCTTACCTTCAGACAGCACATTAATTCTTTTAAACGGTAAACGCCGTCACCGTGCTTCTGTTATTGCATTTTTAGGTGGTGGTATTAACGATGGTGCACAAGGCGCTGATATTTCAGTTATTCCTAGCATTGCACTTAAGCAAGTAGAAGTACTACGTGATGGCGCAGCAGCACAATACGGCTCAGATGCAATCGCAGGTGTAATGAACTTCCAACTTAAAGATGCCTCTGAAGGCGGTAAATTTGAAGTACGCCATGGTCAATACTACGAAGGCGACGGTGATACCACACAGATATCGGGTAACGTAGGCTTACCATTTACTGACAACGGTTTTGCTAACTTAAGTTTTCAATATAAAACAGCAGATGCAACAAGTCGCTCAGAGCAACGCCCTGATGCAGCTGCACTTTCTGCTGCAGGTGTACCAGAGGTTTCTTCGCTTGCGCAAGTTTGGGGTGCTCCAGAGGTTGATGACGACATTTCAATTTTTGGTAACTTTGGTTTAGAACTAACAAACGATTCAGAATTTTATATGTTTGGTAACTACTCTGAGCGTGATGTACGTGGTGGTTTTTACTACCGTAACCCGCATACTCGCCCAGGTGTATACTCAAACGATGGCGGTGAAACACTGCTTGTTGCCGATTTAACAGAAGACATGAGCGGTAACTGTCCAACTATCGCAATTGATGACAACGTACTAGATAACCCAGACTACATTAGCGGTGTTGCTAATAACCCTGATTGTTTTGCATTTAACGAAACCATTCCTGGCGGTTTTACACCTAACTTTGGTGGTAACATTACCGATACCTCTTTAACTATTGGTACAAAGGGTATGTTTACGGGTGGTTTCCTTAAAGATGCATTTTACGATTTAAGTGGTACGGTGGGTTTAAACGAATCTCGCTACTTTATTTACGACACGGTTAATGCGTCGTTAGGTGCAGACAGCCCACGTGATTTTAGCCCAGGTAAATATGAGCAACTAGAGAAAAACTTTAACTTTGACCTTTCTAAAGGCTTTAATTTAGGCCTAGCGTACGATGTAAATATTGCCGGTGGTTTAGAATGGCACGAAGAAACATTTACTGTAATTTCGGGTGATGAAGCATCATTCACTGCAGGTCCTTTAACTGAGCAAGGTTTTGGTATTGGCTCTAATGGTTTCCCTGGTTTCAAACCTTCTGATGCAGGCGAATATACACGCCGTAACTACGCAGCTTATGTAGATATTGAAGCACCATTTACAGAAGAATTCTTAATGGGCCTTGCCGTACGTTTTGAAGATTACGACAGCTTTGGTACAACAACAAACTACAAAGTAATGGCGCAGTACCACGTAACTGAAGATCTAAATATTCGTGGCTCAGTAAGCACAGGTTTCCGTGCCCCTACTGTTGGCCAAGCGAACGTTAGTAACGTACAAACAAACTTAAGTGATGGTGTATTACAAGATTCTGCATTATTACCACCAACAAACCCAATTGCAGTGCAATTAGGTGGTACAGAGCTTGAGCCAGAAGAATCGCAAAGCTACACATTAGGTGCGGTTTACACTATTGGCGATTTATTTGTAACACTTGATTACTACAATATTGAAGTTGATGACCGTATCAGCCAATCAGAAAAAATTGTACTTAGCCAAGATGATAAAGACACGTTAGAAGCAGCAGGCGTACCAAATGCGCAAAGCTATGCACAAGTAAGCTTTTTCACTAATGACTTTGATACAACAACACAAGGTATTGACTTAGTAGCAAACTACACAGCTGACATGCTAGGCGGAAGCTCTACATTTAGCCTTGCTTACAACTGGAATGAAACTGAGGTAACTAAGTTCAGCGACATTACTGGTGAGTTTAAAGTTAAGCGTTTAGAAGAAGATTTACCTAACCACCGTGCAACGCTTACTTGGGCACAGCAGTGGGAATCTTTTTCAATGTTTACCCGTGCTAATTACTACGGCGAATACCAAGGTGTTCACGTAGATTACGATGCAACAGCAAAAACAGCTGACGCAGCCGTGACCATTGACGCTGAAATAACGTACTTCTTAAATGAGTCTATTAGCTTCTCGGTAGGTGCACAAAACATCTTTGACCAAGACGCTGAAAAACTTGATTTTGAAGACCGTACGGGTATCCCTAACAATAACTGGGGTGGCCAATACTACGAAACGTCTCCATACGGTATTAACGGTGGCTTCTACTACGCGAAAGCAACCTATACTTTCTAATATTTTTTCATGATAAACCAAGGCGAAATGTTAAGACATTTCGCCTTTTTTATTTTATATTAATTAAAAAACAATAATGCCTCATCATGCTAATTAAAAAAGCCAATCAATTACTACAAGAAAATAAACTCAAAGAAGCCGAGTTTCATTTTAAAGCAATTTTAAATAGTAACCCGCAAAGCGGCGAAGCATTATTTGGTTTAGGCAGGATAGCACTTAGGTTAGAGCGCTTTGATGCAGCGGTATACTTATTACAAAAAGCATGCGAACGTTTACCCCATATGCTTGAGCCACTGCACGCCCTAGCCGATGCATTTAACGGCGTTAATTCCCCTAATGATGCGCTTAAAGTACTCGAATATGCTAAAAGTCTCGCAAGCCATAACCCAGAGCCTCATTATTATTTAGCTCAGCATTATTTAAGCTACGGCGAATTAGACAAAGCACACACCACATTTGCGCATGCGCTAAGCATGGGGCTATACCCCGTAACTGCCTATATTTTATTTGAACTAGTACAATTAGGCCGTTTCAATAAAGAACATAATTATGTGAGCAACCTGCACCACTTTTTAACGCAAACGAATAACGTGCGTTTAAAAATGGTGTGTTACTACGCGTTAGGAAAAAGCTACGACAAACTAGAAGATACAGAGCAAGCATTTAACTATTATGTGCTTGCCAACAAACTTCAAAAAAAGCTTACTCACTTTAAAACCAGTGACTTAGTGCCTTTCTATGAGGCAATTATAACGCATAATACACAACAGCTAATTGCATCTGCCGATCACACTTTTACCGGTACTATTACGCCCGTGTTTATTATTGGTATGCCCCGCAGCGGCTCAACCTTACTTGAGCAAATGATGGCCTGCCACTCACAGTTTGCCACATTAGGTGAAAACACCAGTATCGCTAACCAAGTGGTGGCATTTATAGAGCAGCAAACGCAAACCCCTTACCCGCAATGCTTAAGCGCACTTAGTAACGATTTAATCGCAAAAGCTCGCAATATTTATATTGAAGAGTTAAAAAAAGCACAGCCTATACGCCCTTTCATAATTAATAAGCTACCGAGTAACTATCAGTCTATTGGCTTAATTTACTTGCTGTTCCCTAATGCTAAATTTATTAATTTAAGTAGGGATTTTAACGCCACTGCTTTTTCGGTGTTCAGTAACTACTTTGCCGAAAATGAGCCGTACTTTTGTGATTTAAAAGAATTTAAACTTTACCATGCGTTGTATGCAAAATTAATGGAGCATTGGCGCAGCCTGCCCTCATTACCGCTATACGATATTCATTATGAGCAAATAGTTGCCGAGCCTGAGTCGCAGCTAAGTGCTTTATTTTCGTTTTTAGGGTGTGAGTATGAACCGCAATGCTTAGCATTTTATAAGCGTAAGGCTGCTGTTAGCACATTAAGCAAACAAGCCATTAGGCAGCCAATTAATGCACAGGCACTTGCGCATTGGGAGCGCTATAAAACACCGCTTTTAAAACAATTTGAATGAGCCTAATTGCCTAACTGTACTCGTTAAACCAGCTTACAACATCTTTAAATTGCTCATCCCGTGCCTGCGGGTGAGTAAGCATATTAATATGATCGTAATCCACACTATGACCATGGCGCTTGCCATAAATTTTAAGGGTTTGTTTTCCAGGTCCGGACTCTTCCATAAACTTTTTAATATCAATAGGCTGCGCAAGAGCCTTATCGTTTACAGCGCCAATATGTAGTGTAGGAGGCACCTGCACTTTAGCTAAGGCTTTTGCATAGTCAAAACCATCATCGCTATCTATCCATGGCCTTTTTTTAGCCCACTGCATGCTTTGATAATGCGACTTTTGCGATTCGTTATCGCTGCCCCACTTATAGCCTTTTGCGTTTAAGTACCCCTGTTTTTTAGCCAATATGGGCGCCATAAAGTACCAAATTATATTTGCTTGTAGTAACTTTTTAGGGTGATTGTTAAACAAAGAGCGTTTAGAGCCAAAATAAGCACACGCTTTAACCTCTTTTAAATACTCAGGAAAACGTGCAAAAACGCTATTCATTAAAACGCCCCCCCAAGAGTGAGCAACCCAATAGTCTGGCTTTTTACCCTCGAATTGTTCAATGTAATTAATAAAGGCGGGGATATCTTCTACTATTGCCTCTGTTTGACCATATTTAGCCTGCGGCGAAATAAGCGGCTTGCTCTCTCCACGTCCGCGCAGGTCTGCTACATAACAGCAATAGCCTTGCTCAGCCAAATAAGGGGCTAGCCCTTTATTGCTATGAGTATAAAAAATTTTGCCATTTTCTACTGCGCCGTGCATAAAAAACACCACGGGGCCCGCTTGCTTGTCGTTTGCTATACGGCGTAAATGCAGCGTTTGCTGATTGCCTAGTTGAACAAAATGAGAGTGCTGTGTAATTGCCACAAATTTTCCTTTATTATTTTTAGCCACTCATCCTACCAGTACCATTGTTAATTCTAAAGTAAATGGTTGCACTTTTTAGTGGGGCATTTGATACAATTGCGCCATTATTTAATTGCTAAATTAATGCTATGAAATCAAAACAAGTCTCTAACAAGCTCCACCCACGCAACCAACATTTACATGGCTACGATTTAGACATGCTATGCGATAAGCACGATACGTTAACCCCTTTCATCATCGTCACCCCTGCGGGGAGTAAGAGCATTGACTTTACCAATAACGCAGCAGTAAAAACGCTTAATCAAGCGCTTTTAAAAGCGCATTATAAAATAGATTTTTGGGATATTCCTGAGCATAATCTTTGCCCTCCTATTCCTGGTCGCGTTGATTACATTCATTACTTGGCAGACTTATTAAGCGACGACAACCAACAAAATATTCCAACTGGCAGGCAAATTAAAGTGCTCGATATTGGCACAGGGGTCAATTTGGTCTACCCGTTAACGGGTAGTCATGAATACAACTGGCACTTTACTGGTAGCGACATCGATGCAAATTCAATAAAAATAGCGAAGCAAATCGCCCAATTTAATGGTTTAAAAATAACCCTTAAACACCAAAAAAACGCATCATCTATTTTTGAAAACATTATAAATCAAAAAGATTTATTTCATTTAACCCTGTGTAACCCCCCATTTCACGCAAGCGCAGAAGAGGCCAATAAAGGGTCGCAGCGCAAATGGAAAAACTTAGGAAAATCGCCTAAAAACCCCCTTAATTTTGGCGGGCAAAATAATGAGCTATGGTGCGAGGGCGGCGAAGCACAGTTTATTAGCAATATGATTGCTCAAAGTGAGCAATTTGCAGAGCAAGTAATATGGTTTACTTCCTTGGTTTCAAAAAAAGAAACGCTTAAAGTGTTAGAAAATAAATTAAGCACCCTCCCTATTGCCGAATATAAAATTATAGACATGGCACAAGGGCAAAAAGTAAGTCGCTTTATTGCCTGGAGTTATTTTGATAAAGCCACCCGTGAACAAATTTTTGAAGAGCTTGTTTAAACCCATAAAACAATAAAGCCTGTAGTACTTAATAAAGGAATAAAAACCATGATAGATTTTCGCTCAGACACGGTTACTAAACCTTCAAAAGCCATGCGCGATATAATGTATAACGCGCCAGTAGGCGATGATGTGTACGGGGATGATCCTGGCGTAAACCAGCTAGAAGCCTATGCAAGTGAGCGTTTTAGCTTTGAAGCCGCACTTTATTGCAGCTCCGGCACGCAAGCTAACTTACTTGCGCTTATGGCCCATTGCGAACGCGGAGATGAATATATTTGCGGGCAAAATGCCCATAACTATAAATTTGAAGGCGGTGGCGCTGCAGTATTAGGCTCTATTCAACCACAACCGATTGAGAATGAACCCGATGGCAGCCTCTGCTTTGATAAAATTGCCGCAGCAATAAAACCAGACGATAGCCATTTTGCCAACACCCGCTTACTTAGCCTTGAAAACACCATAGGCGGAAAAGTGCTCCCCCTTAGCTACTTAGCCAAAGCACGTTACTTTGTAAATGAGCACTCGTTAGCTCTGCACTTAGATGGCGCACGTGCGTTTAATGCAGCGGTTGAATTAAACGTTGATATTACAGATATTACCCAGCATTTTGACTCTGTTTCAATTTGCTTATCAAAAGGGCTAGGTGCTCCCGTTGGCTCGCTATTACTGGGCACAAAGGCGCTTATCACAAAAGCACGGCGCTGGAGAAAAGTACTCGGTGGTGGCATGCGCCAAGCCGGAATGCTGGCAGCCGCGGGGCAATACGCACTTGAAAATAACGCCTCTCGTTTAAAAGACGATCACGCTAATGCGCGTTATTTAGCAAGTAAGCTTAACGAACTCGATGGGTTTAGCGTTGATATGAGTAACACCACCAACATGGTATATGCGCGCTATTCAAGTGAGTTAAACATAGCGCATATTAGCGAGCAATTAGCACAACAAGGCATATTAATTAGCCCAAGCAAACAGCTTAGGCTAGTCACTCATCTTGATATAAACCAAGATGATATAGATACTTTTATACGAGCCTTAGCGGCCCATATTTAACTCAGCCTTATAGTGCTTGCGGCACACCGACACATAACGGTCGTTGCCGCCGATTTCTACTTGGTTACCATCGGCAATGGCATTGCCGTTTTCATCTGTACGCAATACATGATTGGCTTTACGGCCGCAATGGCACACTGTTTTAAGCTCAACCAGTTTATCGGCCCATGCTAGCAAGTACTGAGAGCCAATAAATAACTCACCTCTAAAGTCGCTTCGCAGGCCATAACACAATACCGGAATACCAAGTTCATCAACCACATCAGTCAGCTGCATAACTTGCTCTTTAGACAAAAACTGGCATTCGTCAACCAATACACAGTGGCGCTTTTTTTCGTTTTGCAGATTTTGGATCAGCTCAAAAACATTTTTTGACGCATCAAATATATGCGCATCAGCTTGCAGCCCGATACGAGACGATACTTTTCCTACACCAGAGCGGTTATCAATTGCAGCCGTTAAAATAACTGGCTCCATACCGCGTTCACGATAGTTAAACGCAGATTGTAATAAGGTGGTTGATTTACCCGCATTCATCGCAGAGTAGTAAAAGTATAATTGAGCCATTGCCGTGCCTTAAGATAAAAAGTGCGCTTATGCTACCTTAATATGCGATTAATACCAATTTCATATCGCTATTTTAGTTAATAAGCGCTTTGATTTTCTTATTACTCAACAGCTTGCAAGTATTTTATATAAATTTGTGCACTGTCAAAGCGCGCTAACCACTGCCATATCTCTTTACTAAGCTGGCTATTTTGCTGGTAAAACTGCTTTGAAAAAATTAAATAACCGTCGGTTGTTTCATAAGGTGGGTAAAGGGGTTTTACATCGCTCCCTTTATGTTGATAGCTCGACACTTTTAAGTCATCTACTTGGCATAAATCAACACTTGCCTGTACCACTCCTTTATCAAGTAATTCAAATGCTTTGTCTTTTGAAAAAGTATTATGAATATAAAAAGGCTCTTCTTTTAGCGCGCTGTTTAAGCCATAGCCATTAGGAATGGCGATAGTGAACGCTTTATTTTGAAATACTTCACGTGTTTGCCATTGTTTATGAAAACGAGCTCGCCCTATTAAACAGCTACTAAAACGACTCACTGCAAATTTTTCTAGCAACACCCCTTTTTCGTTTGTAGGGTACACCGCAAAACGTTCACGCCCATCACGATAGCTGGCAATAACGGCATTAACACGGTTAAGCTCTAAATCGTTTAGGCATCTGCGCCATGGTTTTCTAACAAATGAAATAGCCACATTGGGTATGTCGGCATCCAGTTGCTTTAAAATTTCAATTGAGGCGCCAGGGTTATCTATAGGTACCTCTTGCCCAATGCCCAAAAACATAGGTGCAACGTCTTTATCTTCGTAGCAAAATATAAGCGTTTGAGGGTTAGCAAACACCGCTGAAGAAAACATCAAACCAAATATAAATAAATAATTTAAGCTGCTGATACTCATAATAATTTTTATTAGTAAATAATGTAAATTGTAGCTTGTGATAACAAAGCTGCCAGTGCTGTAACAGTTAAATTATCCCTTCATGCTTTAGTAGCCAACTTTTTCTCTCAAGGCCACCAGCGTACCCAGTAAGCTTTGAGTTTGCACCAATAATTCGATGGCATGGCACAATAATACTAATGGGGTTTTTGCCATTTGCAGCCCCGACTGCTCTTACCGCCTTAGGGTTATTTAATTGTTTAGCTATATCGCCGTAGGTCATGGTTTTGCCAAAAGGGACGCTAAGCAACGCTTGCCACACACCATTTTGAAAAGGCGTACCTTGCGTATCTAATGGCACATTAAAGGTTTTGCGCTGACCATTAAAGTATTCCTTTAATTGTTGTACGCAGATTAAAACCGCTTCATTTGTTACTTGCTCAACGGGTGTATGGGTGTAGTGTGTTTTTGGGTAAAAACCAACATAGCTCACCCCGTTTTCAGTCGCTTGAATAATAACATCGTCAATCGGGCTCGAAATTGCGGTCTGTATAATCATGAAAGTTGCTGCCATAGTTGAAACGTTAAGTACGAGCGAAATGGAGCGCTCAGCTCTGGGTTAAATTGCTTAGCATTGATCAGCGCCTTTTTTACCCCGAGATCGCCGGCTAATAGTATATCTGGGTTACTTTGCCCGCGCAGTTTAGCGTAGTTAACAGTCCATGGGCCTATCCCTTTTATATCGAGCCAATTATCCAAAACCCTGTTATCGGGGTTATCAGCGCAGTACTTAGATAAATTTTTTAATGCATTTTTGCGCGATTGCGGCATTTTAAAAAATTCAAAGTCGCATGTCGCTAAATCCTCAGGCTGTGGAAAATACACTTTATCTGCGTGTTTATCGCCTCGCTCTGCAACCAGCTTTGTTACTAAAGTGTGCGCTGCCCCCACGCTAACTTGTTGACCCAATACAGCGCGGATCCCCGCTTCAAAGCTTGACCATATCCCAGGTAAGCGTAGCCCTTCACTTAATGTAAATGCCCCATTAATACTGTTTTTTAAGTGGCTTTCAATAGGGTTTATATCGGCATCTACATCAAGTACACGGCGTATGTTATTAATTACTTTTTGTAAGTGCTCGGTATTATTTATTACTATTTCAACTTTAAAATGGTTATTTTGCGCCTTAAAGTGCGCATTAAAATAACCTACCGCCCCTTTTAGCTTAAATGTTCGCCCGTAACTGGTTGGGGTTATCCACTCCATAGGCTCTATTAACCGCTTTGACAAAAAGCTGTGCAAAGCCTGCCAATTGTAAGGAGGTCTAAAAGGGAGAGTTAATACAATCACAGGGGTTGCCTCTTTTTTTGATTTTCTGAGCTTTGATGGTGCTATATTTAATTGTTGTAAAAAAGCATCGTTAAAACGTCGCACACTTTTAAACCCAGCGGCAAATGCAATATCGGTTATGGGTAATGTGGTTTCTTGAATGAGCTTTTTAGCAAACTGACATTGGTTAAATAACCGATACTGAGTAACAGACACACCAAAATGCTGATTAAATATGCGTCGCAAATAACGACTGGTAATACCCAAACGAGTAGCTAGCATTTCGCAATTACAGCTATCACCTAAATCAATTAACTGCTTAGCTCTGAGCGCGGTCGTTTTAACTCCCTGCCAAGCAGCGCTGCCCGGAGCACTATCGGGCCTGCAGCGTATACACGGTCTAAAGCCTGCTTGCGCTGCGTTGTGCGCATATTGATAATACACCACATTTTTTTCTTGAGCGGTGGGCGCGGGGCAAATTGGCCGACAATAAATGCCGGTGCTTTTTACCGCAACGTAAAATAAGCCATCAAATCGTGCATCGCGGCTTTGCCGTGCTTTTTGCCAATACTGATTATTCATGTAGGGTCTTAATCAATAAAACGTACCTTAGCATAACAATTTTTAAAGCAAATACTGGCCGTTTTCGGCACTCATCTGCTTTTAAAAAAGTATTATACCAACCCACTTAATTAAGCGTTTTAGTATCACTATTGCTCTGCAAAATCGAGCAAGTCTTGGCCTGCTAGGCGGTAGATTATCCATTCGTTTTGGGCTTTTGCCCCAATGCTATTATAAAAGTCTATAGCGGGTTTATTCCAATCCAGTACTACCCACTCAAAACGTCCACAGTCGTTTTTTATGGCTTTATTAGCAAGGTGTTTCATTATTAGTTTGCCCGCACCATTGCCACGGCTATCGGGGCTTACGTATAAATCTTCTAGATATAAGCCATTTTTACCCAGCCAGGTAGAGTAATTATAAAAATACACCGCAAAGCCAATAGGCTCATCATCTTCAAGGCAAATAACACTGTGTGCTGTTGCCCCCTCACTAAACAGCGTTTTTATAATTGCCTGCTCATCTGTTTTTACTGCATCAGGTTCTTTTTCGTAAATGGCCAGTTCGGTAATAAACTGTAAAATGGTTGGCGCATCGCTTTTTTTAGCGTCGCGTATTTGTATTTGCTTACTCATGTTATTAATCCTAAAAGTACTGCTCTATTTTTTCTTTTAAAATATCAAGCTGAATGGGTTTAGTTAAGTAGTCGTCCATACCGGCATTAATACAACGTTCTTTATCTGAGTCCATTGCATTGGCGGTTAGGGCAATTATTTTTATTGCTTTGTGCTCATCCCCTGCCATACCGTCTCGTATATTAGCCGTGGCGTCAAAGCCATCCATTACCGGCATTTGGCAATCCATTAACACTAAATCAAAATACCCTTCGTTATGCTCGCTTAAGGTATTTATGGCTTCTTGACCATTTTGCGCCAGTATTACTTCGCAATTTAGCTTTTTAAGCATCAGTGTAGAAACATGCTGATTAACGGGGTTATCCTCAACTAATAAAATTTTTGCAGGTGTGTCTGATTTTTCTTTTCTGAGTGACGAGATATACCCTGGGGTCACCAAAGGAAGGGGCTCGGTGCTGTCTGAACTTGTAATAACCGATAACGCAGAAATTAAATCGGCGGTTGTAACCGGCTTAGGAAAATAAGCCTGAAAACCAATTTTTGAGTAGCGCTGAGCGCCTTCCATACCTGCAATACTGGTCATCATTACTAATGGCATGGCTTTATAGTCATCATGTGCTTTAAGCACTTTACACAGCTCCATTCCATCCATTTCTGGCATTTGCATGTCTAGCACAGCAATATCAAACATAGGCTGATCATTTTCTATGCGCTTTGCACATAGTTCAAGCGCCTGTTTTGCACTACTGGCAAGCGTAACATTAGCCCCCCAATGCCCTAATTGCTGAGAGATAACTAAGCGGTTTGTCTCGTTATCATCAACCACTAGTACATTTAACGAACTCATATTTATATTAGGGATGGTACGTTCTTTTTCGATGCCTTCAGCCACTTGCATGGTTGCAGTAAATTCGCTGCCTTTGCCAGGTTCGCTCGCCAGTGAAATTTTACCATTCATTAGCTCACATAACTGTTTACATATTGCAAGCCCCAGCCCCGTGCCTCCGTATTCTCGCGTGGTTGATGCATCCACTTGCGAAAAAGGGGTAAATAATTGCTGTTGTTTTGCTTCGGTTATGCCTATTCCTGAGTCTTTTACTTTTATATTTAGCAGTAGGTCTTGGTCGGTTTTTTCTATAGATGCGCTCACCACCACTTCACCCTGACTGGTAAATTTAACCGCATTACTAATTAAGTTGGTTACCACTTGACGTATGCGCCCGGGGTCGCCCATTAAATGTGAAGGCTCCAAGGAGACTAAATCTAAAATAATCTCAATGCCTTTTTCTTGTGCGGTAAAGGCCTGTGCCTCGGCTATTTCGCCAATTAAGTCGCGCGCATTAAAATGTATATGCTCAAGCTCAACTTTGCCTGCTTCCGCCTTAGAAAAATCTAAAATATCGTTAATAACACCAAGTAAAGAATGAGCACTGCTTTTAGCAATAGCGACCTTTTTTTCTATTGGTTTACTTAATGGCTCTAATTCTACCAGCTCTAACATACCTAGTACGCCATTCATCGGTGTACGAATTTCGTGGCTCATGGTTGCTAAAAACTGGCTTTTTGCTACAGCAGCATCTTGTGCTTGCACTAAAGCAATCTTTAGCTTTTCAGCGGTTTCTTTACGCTTTTGCGAGACCAAGGTACTACCGACTAACGTAGCCAAAGAGCGCAAGTAGGTTTCTTCGCTTTGCGTCCAAATGTGCTTAGCCCCTACAGTTTCTGCGCATAAAATACCTAAATTTCCATCGCCTGATGAAATAACCGCATCCAGCATCGACTGAATATTTAATGGTTGAGTATAACTTTGCGTAAATTCCATGGTTGCTTTATGCGTATATACATCTTCAATTGCCACTAGGTTTTGCTCAAAAATAGCCTCATAGTAGCTTGGAAAATCAGCCTTTTTAAGAACGCCGTCAAAATCTACAAATCCATCTTGTCTAGTATATAAACCATGGCACGCCATTTCGTCGCACTGTTTGTTAAATATCCAAATAGAGGCACGCTCAACATTTAATACCTCTACCATCGACTTTATCGTCAGCTTTTTAACTTGCGCAACGTCGCTATTTTGTACCTCAGGCGAAACAGTTAATGACGCTAAATTTTTGTTATAGGCGTTTGCTTTTTCGCTTTCTAACTCTAGGCGTTTATGTGCATCAATACTTTGGAACGAGCCAAAGACACGCACACATTTGCCGTCTTTAAATTCCGCCTGCCCCATCGACTTAACCCAGCGCTCTTTACCGGTATAAGTTAAAATTATCAGCTCAACACTCCAGCTTTCGCCTAAAGTCACCGCACATTCAAACAACGTGCTAATTTTATCGCGGTGCTCTCCTGGCTTATAAAAGTTAATGGCAGTATCAATGCTAGGTTCAAACCCATCGGGAACTTCGTGTATTACTTTTACTTCGTCTGACCAATACATGGTTTGGTTTTCAAGGTTTATTTCCCATGCGCCAATTTGGCCTTGTTTACTCATTGCTTCAAGCAGGTTTTGTTGGCGGGTAATTTCTACTTGAGTATTATGGCGCTCAGTAATGTCTAAAATAAAGCCATCTAAATAAAGAACTTCGTTGTCATCGCCATAAATTGCTTGGCCTTTTTCGTGTACCCAACGAATACTGCCATCATTTCTTTTTACTCTGTATTCAATAGACCAAGGCAGCTTTTGTGCAATACAGGTACTTACCTGCAGCTCAACATCTTGATCGCCATCGTGGATAATAGCGGCAAAGCTTAGTGTTTTATTATTTATAAAGTCATCAGGCGTATAGCCTGTTATGTCTTTTACTTGGTCACTCATGTACAACATAGTCCAGGCTTTATCGAACTTACATCGATAAATAACCCCTGGAATATTTTCCACCAAAGAAGCAAAGCGATCGCGGCTATACTGTAGCTCAGACTCTATTTGCTTGCGCTCGGTAATATCTAAATGTGTTCCAATCATACGACGAGGCGACCCATCTAGGTTCCAGTCGACTACTTTTGCAGTATCGAGTACCCAAACCCAGTGGCCATCTTTGTGTTTCATTCGCGCTTCGCTGACATAGTAATCAGTGTCACCATTAAAGTGCGCTTTTAACTTTTGCTCTGAAATAACCAAATCATCGGGGTGTGCAAACTTATACCAAGTATTAATAGTGGTAGGTTCTAACTCGCTGAGTTTATAGCCTATTATTTCTGCCCAGCGATTATTAAAAGTCACTTTGCTGGTATCTATAAACCAATCCCATATTCCTACGGCGGTGGTATCTATGACTAACTGAAGCTGGGTTTTGTGCTGCTCAAGTTCAAGCTCTTGTAATTTTAATGGCGTGACATCAGTACGAATGGCTATATAGCTTTGCGGTTTACCGTGCTCATCAAAAAATGGCGCTATGGTGGTGTCTACCCAATAAAAGCCGCCATGTTTTGCTTTATTACATATTTGGCCGTTCCATACTTCACCCCGTTTAAGGGTTTTATACATGCTTTTAAAAAAGCCTTTGTCGTGCCTTCCTGAATTAAGTAAACGGTGATTTTGGCCTATAAGCTCATGTTCTTCATAGCCGCTAATTTCACAAAACTTCTTATTTACAAAAGTGATGGTGCCCGCTAAATCTGTTACCGCAACAATGGCATGCTCATCGAGGACACTTTTTTGTTCATCCAATTGTTTAAACGCAGTTTGCAAAGCAGAGCGCTGCTTTTGCAATATGCTCTGCTGCTCTTCTTTAAATGCCACCATTTTTTGAAGATCTACTGATAACCTATTTAACTCGTGGCTATCAGTTAAAGTAGGCACCTTTACTTTCTCGCCATCGGTAATTCGGGCCATTACTGAGGTAAGCTGAATTAAAGGCTTAGATAAGCGCCGGCTAAACCACCACGCTGCGCATAAAATGAGAAGTAAAGAAACTGCATTTGTAAAAATAGCCAACTGCTTATAATAAGTAGAGTCTTTGAGCATAATGTGCAAAGGTTTTGCTGCTAAAAGTTGCCACCCTTGCACACCTAAAAAATTTAAATCACTAATATATGCATGGTATGTCGTGCCGTTGGCACTGGCGTAATCAAACACTTGCTTACTGGTGAGTGCCGTTTGCGAAAAAACAGGCGCCTCATCTGCATTTGTTACTGAAGAGCGCTCTATTTTATTATTATGTAGTACAAAAAAACTCACTTCGTTGTGCATGTTGTGAATGGTGTTTAAGCTTTTTAAAAGGCCATTAATATTTACTTCTGTGAGAATTACACCCTCTAGTTGTTGCGCCGAATTAAGCAAAGGCATAGCCACAATATTAAACTGTTTGCCATTTAACATAACAGAGCCAAAAGCGGCTGGCGTTGAGGTATTAACCGAATTTATAAGCGTACTAAGCTCACCTTTGTTTATCTGCCCGTAAGGCGAAATAATGGGCTGCTTAAGTGCCGATGCAGCGATAATTTCTATACTGTTTACAAAGTCATATTGATTAACAAAATGATTTATTAATTTGCTTTGTTCAAGCGGGAAGTTAGAAAGCTGATTTTTAAAGGTATATAAATCAGTAAGGTGATCATCAAACCATAAATTAGCAAACTCTGAGGCGATAGAGCTTAATTCATGAAGCTCTGCATTTGCATTTTTTTGCAAGGTATTATTAACGTGCTGTAAGCTAAACCAGGTCAGCAAGCAAAGTGGAACAATAGCAATAACTAAAAAAGTAATGATCAGCTTACTACGCACAGACTGAGCTGTGCCATTTAGCAGCCCATACTTTTTTCCTTCAACCATGCTATATATCCAATAACTGTAATTGTATTATTTATTACCTATAATAATGCACTAAAACCTAAAAGACGCAAGTTTTAGCCCGCAAAGCGTTTAAAATACATCACATAATTACAGTTTAAACATCAATAAGTTGCAATTAAAATTTACACGTAAAAATAAGCAAGAACGCAAACCGTGCATATTTTAATTTTTAGCTGGTATTTATTTCATTATTATAAAAATTAAAGCGCATTACTCATACGAACTTTTACTGACTTAAAGCCACTAAATTTTTAAACTTTATTTAAGGGTCTAAAGCTTAGCGTGTTGTTCGCGGTTTTATATACAGTAGTTTGCTTACACAAAGGGTCACATTTTATAAATTGATAAACACCTGTTCTATCACTTACAATCGCTGTAACTGCTTATTATAGAGATTACTTTTGAAAATCTGGTTACGTCGAATTCACTTATACCTTGCCTTACTAAGTGGCCTTTTTTTGTTAATACTCAGTATTAGCGGCGCCATTTTACTTTATGCAAATGACATACAATATTATATTCAGCCCGATAAATGGCAGGTAGAACCACAAATCAAAACGCTTAGCCACGCAGAGTTAATCCGCGCAGTACAGCAGCAAACAGATAAAAAAATCACCCGCTTTATGCCCCTTAGTAACCCTAATGCCAGCTGGCAATTTAGATTAGGTGATGGCAGTAACGCCAGTGTGAACCCGTATACAGGCAAAGTAATTTTTCAATACCAAACAAATGACACGCTGTATGGTTTTACCCTTGCTTTGCATCGCTGGCTATTATTTGAAACAGCCTCTGGTGAAAAACCACTAAAAAACGTGGTCTCTGTATGCGCCCTATTATTAATAATAAATGTGTTAGTGGGTTTTTATTTATGGGTAAAGCCTAAAAACCGCCTAAAACGACTGGCGATTAAACCTAAAGCCAAATTTAAAGTACTTATGTATCAGCTACACACCGTGCTTGGTGTTTATGTTTTATTACCGCTATTGCTTATAGCCTTTACAGGTATCACCTTTAATTGGAAAAGCGCGACCAAAACATTAGTAGAAACCGTGGCATTTTCTCAAGTACAAAATAGGCCTAAAGCGCCAAAAGTGATAGCAAAATCAACAGCAAGTATTAAATACGACCAAGCAATAAATAAAGCCCTTGATGTATTTCCTGAGGGGATTTTGTATCGTATTTACTTACCTAAAAAACACAATGACCCAATCGCTTTACGCCTACAAAACCCAGGAGAAAGCCATGCTTATAGCTGGGTGTGGGTAAATCCATACAATGCTAAAGTGCTTAGCGCGTATGATGCCAGTAAAGCAAATGCAGTCACCCATGTATGGAACTTTAAATATGTGTTTCATACTGGCGCATTTGCAGGGCCGATTGTAAAATTTGTATGGCTTTTAATATCACTGTCGTTAGCATTTTTTATACTCAGTGGTGTTTATTTATGGTGTAAACGGCACAAGTGGGTATAACATTACCTGTTAAATGAAAATGCAAAACTGTACATAAACCAAGCAATAACGCAAACTTAAATAAGAATCAAAACCAATTGTAAATTAATGATTTTTATAGAAAAACTTGCAAAATACGCAAATTTAACTACACTGTGCACAATTAAAATAGTTAAGGTGATTTATCATGAAAGGTAATCAAAAAGTAATCGATGCATTTAATACTTTGCTAGCCAATGAGTTAGCCGCAATTGACCAGTATTTTATTCATTCACGCATGTATGATGACTGGGGTTTAGATAAATTATATGTACGCCTTAACCATGAAATGGAAGAAGAAAAAGATCATGCTGATTGGCTAATCAAACGCATCTTGTTTTTAGAAGGCGTGCCTAACATGACTAAACGCCGTGACCTTTTAATTGGTAACGATGTAAAAAGCATGATGCAAAACGACTTAACATTGGAGCTTGAAGTAGTTGCATGTGTTAAAGAGGTAATTGCTATTTGTGAAGAGCAGCAAGATTATCAGTCTCGCGAAGTGTTAGAAAAGCTATTATTTGATACCGAAGAAGATCACGTTTATTGGTTAGAGCAACAACTTGGTCTAATTGATAAAATTGGTACGCAAAACTACCACCAAGCACAAATGGGCGAGTAAGGAGCATAAAGTATGAAAGGCGATAAAGACGTTATAGCAGCTTTAAATAAAGTACTCGCTAATGAGCTTGTGGGTATTAACCAATACTTTTTGCATGCCCGCATGTTTAAAGATTTTGGTTTTAGCCAGCTTGATAAAGCAGACTACAAAGTTTCAATTCAAAAAATGAAAAACGCCGATCGTTTAATCGAACGTATTTTATTTTTAGAAGGCTTACCTAACTTACAAGACCTAGGCCGTTTACGCATTGGCGAAAACAGCGAAGAAATGATTGCCGCAAATATGAGCTTTGAGCTTGATACAATTGATGATTTGCGCAGTGCAATTAAATTAGCTGAAAACAAAAAAGATTATATTAGCCGTGAAGCACTCGACAATATTTTGAACGAGCAGGAAGAACAAATTGACTGGCTAGAGACCCAGCAATTACTTATTCAAAATACAGGGCTTGAAAATTACTTACAGTCTCAACTGTAAGGTAAATTTAGGTCATAAAAAAAAGCAGCTTTATAAGCTGCTTTTTTTGTATTTGAATTTTGTAATAACGAATTAAGCGACTTGATCGGTAATATCTGCAATCTCAATAAGTTTGCGATTTAGGATCTTTTTAGTACAACAACAACACTTACCGCATTGGCTGCCTACTTTAAGCTCTTTAGTTAATTCACGCATGGTAGTTGCACCATCGTCAATTGTTTGCTCAATTTTTTTATCAGTCACCCCGTGACAAAGACAAATATACATGAATACAAACTACTCTCAATTTCATTTAGTAGGTGCATATTAATCTAAACAATAATGGTTATCAATTGTTTGTGAAATAAAAAGTAGTTATTTTTCAAAAATTTGATCAGTGCCACTTAAGTCGAGAATACACGGCGCGTTGAGAACTTATTGATTTATAATGAAATATGGCACTTAAATTGAGATTTATCAACTTAATTACACTCTAAAAATAATTATGTTTTTTATTAGGTAAATTTCTTAAACAACGAGAAATCGCTTACAAACATCTATTACAGTAAGTGATTTGAAGCGGTAATTAGCCTAGTTATTAAAACGTATACTTTTTGCTTTAAACATATGGTCGAAAATGAGATACCCTGATGAAGATTAACGGCTTTGACTTAATATGCTTGTGTAGTGGCAGCGTTAACTTGTCCAACTTTATAGATGCTCATCGGTAAAACTTATAATTAAATATTTACTGGTATTTTACTTTGTGGGAAAATAGCCACCCTCTTAGGGGAGTAGCCTGCTCATTAGTGAGTAAACTTATCAACATAATTGCACCTCATGTGCATGGTAAGTTTGTAATGTTGTAGCAAGCATTATCGGCAAGACCTAGGTAGACACTATCCTCATGGCGGGAGATAGTTGTTTGCCTCGGTTTAATATTTCCCGCCAAAAGACTAAAATTTATGGATATTTTCTTAACCTCTACCGTTACTGTCGCTCTTGCTGAAATAGGCGATAAAACCCAACTTTTATCTTTACTCTTAGCAGCCCGCTTTCATAATAAAATAGCGCTTATTTTAGGTATTCTCGCTGCAACAATTATTAATCATGGTTTATCTGCTTGGTTTGGTGATTGGCTAAGTGGGAACTTTGTCGTGGAATACTTACCTTGGATAGTGAATTCAAGCTTTATTGTAGTGGGTCTTTGGCTACTTATTCCAGATAAGGATGAAGAAGTCAGCCACAAATATGACTGCTATGGCGCGTTTGTAGTAGCTTTAATCTTATTTTTTATTGCTGAAATTGGTGACAAAACACAAATCGCAACCGTATTGCTTGGTGCGCAATATCAATCAGTACTATGGGTTACCATAGGGACAACGGTAGGAATGTTAATTGCTAATGTCCCTATTATATACGTTGGTAAAGCTTTGTTACAAAGAATTCCACTAAAAACAGTAAGAGCTATTGCGGCCAGTGTTTTTGTGATATTGGGTATTCATGGCTTAATGACGATATATTGATAAAGTAACGTTGAAATCAAGCGCAAACGCTTACATAACACTATAAAAGTGACTGTAAGCGTTTTAATAGTGTCAATTGTAAACAACTTTAATACTATATTAGTCCTTAAATTTACTATTAAATTTTCGTAATTTCAGATCATAGTGGCGTTTAATAAAATAGCCAATGTTCAAAACTTGTTATTTAGAGCCTAAGCAACAGCTAAAATCGCCACCTGGTAACATGGAATCCAACACATTAAAAACCCGATTGTAGTGTTTGCGCTGATTTATTTAAGCTGTACCTCTTTAATGTGTTATTTACAGACTACTATCTTAGGTTTATCTTGAATTAAATGAAGCTATCATAGGTGAAAAATTATATCTCCATTTTTTATTGACCTTCACTGCAACCGTTTATAGCGATACCATTCATTACATCGACGCATCCTCACTAAGGCACACCCCAATAATAAGTACTTTATTGAGGTTCTGACAAAAGCCTTAAAAACATCAGAACCCGAGTTTGGAAAATTTAATCTAAGCCCAATAGACACCCTAATTAGCCAAGTGGACTACCCAGCTTTGACTTGACACCTGCTTAGAACCTTAAAGTGCAAAACGGAAGCAAACTTCCGTTTCTAGGGCTTCGTAGCTAGTTCTCAGAAATATACTTCTGTTTTTTGAAAGCGTTAACTTAGATAGCTTTATGAGCCACTATAGGGGTCTTATTTGAGCGAGAAGCAGACGACCACTCTAGCGCGTTTTTGGACAAAAATGAGTTAGAGCCGAAGGACGGCTCTGTGCCATAAGCCGACCTTGAGACACATAAAGATTAAGACTGCAAAGATACGAAAGCGGAAGTTAGCTTTGGCCTGTTTAACGACAAATATTCCGACAAAGCAGTCATGACTATTAGTTTATTGTTAAATCTAATCTTTCTTTTCGTTCATCTACTCAATAACCCCACGCTAAACGTGACTTTAGCGTGGGGTTAGAGTTCACAGTCATTTTATCTGGATAGCTCTTTTATTTTTTTCTCTGAAAACCAGCGATATAAAACAGGTAAAACAAATAATGTTAACAGTGTTGCAGTTACCAAGCCGCCAACAATAACACTCGCTAAGGGGCGCTGTATTTCTGCACCAACACCATTAGACATTAACATCGGTATCAAACCTAAAGCTGATGTTATAGCAGTCATAAGTACAGGTCTTAATCTTGAAGTAGCGCCTTCAAAAACGGCTTTAGATGCTTCTAGACCGTCTTTAATACGTTGGTTGATACTTTCTACCATAACGACCCCATTCAATACCGCTACACCAAATAAGGTAATAAAGCCAACGGAGCTTGGTACAGACAAGTATTGTCCAGATAAATATAAGGAGAAAACTCCGCCAATTACAGCAAGCGGCACGTTGACCAATATCAGCATAGCTTGACCAACAGAACCAAAGGCAAAGTAAAGTAGTAGTGCGATTAGTGCTAACGATAAAGGTACAACTATAGCTAACCTATTTTGAGCACGTTTTTGACTTTCGAACTGGCCGCCAATCGAAACAGAATAACCTGAAGGTAAGTCAACCTTTTCAGCAATTACCGTTCTGATATCGGCAACCACGCTTCCCATATCTCGATTTTGTACATTTGCTTGGATAACGACTCTTCGTTGTACATCATCGCGTCTAACTTGTGGTGGGCCTGACTCAAATGAGACTGAGGCTACGTCACCCAGCCGCACCCAAGCACCAGTAGGTGATTGAAGCCGAATATCAGCAATAGCTTCTTTGTTACTTCGGTACTCTTCCTCTATGCGAACGTAAATATCATAACGTTCATTACCATTGATTATTTGTCCGGCTTCAACACCACCAATACCATCACGCACAACCTCCATTATGTCACTCACAGACAATCCAAAGCGTGATAGTTCTTGCCTGTTAGGACTTATCACCAATTGCGCTTCACCAGCAATTTGCTCCAATGCAACATCCCTTGCACCTTCAATGTTTTTAATTGCTGTTTCTATTTCTTGACCTTTAGCCGCCAGTACCTCAAGTTCAGGCCCAAACAACTTTATCGCCAACTGAGCCTTAACACCAGATAGTAGCTCATCGACACGAGTCGCAATAGGTTGAGAAAAGTTGAGTAGCAACCCAGGGAATTCTTCTAAAGATCTCTCCATTTTTCCTTGAAGTTCATATCGATTAGATGCACTGGTCCACTCAGAAACAGGCTTCAACCCTATGTAAATTTCGATGTTATTCACAGGCTCTGGGTCTCCACCTATTTCTGCTCGACCAATTCGGCTTAATGCATAGGTTACTTCAGGAAAAGCCATTAGTTTTTCTTCTAGAATTGGTGCCACAGTGAGCGCGGTATCTAAACTGGAAGAAGGTGCAAGCGTTGCTCTTAAGTTTATCGTCCCTTCTTCTAACTCAGGTACAAATTCAGTACCAATTAATGGAACTAATGCAAAGGCAGAGAAAACTAATATAAGTGCGGCTGAAATGACTAATTTGGTGCGTTTTAGTGCGAATGTAAGCCCTTTTCTGTAGAGTTTGTCTAATGGCCTAAGAACAAAGCTTTCCCTCTCTTTTACACCTGACTTAAATAAATAAGTAGCTAAAGCGGGTACAACAAACAACGCAACCACAATAGCAGATATAACAGCTAAAATGATGCTTATTGCCATAGGTTGAAATAACTTTGCCTCAACACCTTCAAAGCTAAATAAAGGCGTAAATACGACTAAAATAATAGAAGCTGCAAAAAATACGGGACGAGCCACTTCTTTACCCGCATTTTGAAGACGTAACTTAATACCATGCTCATCTTGTTCTACATCATGTGGATCAGTATCAGCACTAGGCACTCTTTCTTTTACAGTTTTTAAATGGGTAGAGTCTGGTCTATTTAAATGCTTAAACATGTTTTCAACCATCACGACTGAACCATCAACTAGCATACCAATGGCTACGGCAATGCCACCCAATGACATAAGGTTTGCAGAAATGCCCCACCAAGCCATGATCATTAACGCGATACCAATTGAAATTGGAATAGATATTAGGACAAGGAAGGTTGCACGTATATTCATTAAAAATAGTGCTAATACAATACAGATGAAAATAAATGCTAGTAATAGTGCATCAACTACTGTATCAACGGCTTTTTCAATCAAATCAGCCTGATCATAAAATGGTTCAAAGCGAACACCTTTAGGCAATGCTTGATTAATCAATGGGATTCTTGCATTGATACCATCAATGGTGGCTTTAGTATTAGACCCCATGCGTTTTAAGACAATGCCAGAGACAACTTCACCTAAATTTTCGACTTTACCGTCTTCGGTTTTGCGCGTCATTGTGACAGCACCTTGACGAATTTCACTGCCCATTTCAACTTTAGCAATATCCGAAACCGTCACAACTGTCCCATCAACTGTTTTGACGGGAACTTGTTTGATATTACTAATACCAGCGTCACCACTTTCAAACCAACCTGCACCTCTAATAACAAGCTGCTCTTGCCCACGGTTCATATACCATCCGCCAACATTGGCATTGTTGTTATCTAGGGCACCAACAACGTCTTCTTGCGTTAGGTTATAAGAAAGAAGCTTAGATGGATCTACATTTACTTGGTACTGCCTAACAATACCTCCAAAGGAGAGTACATCAGTAACACCATCGACAGGCATAACGAGTAATTTTACTACCCAATCATTGAGACTCCTGAGTGCCATAGCATCATAGCCTGCATCTTTATCTGAAATAAGAAGGTACTGAAATACTTGGCCTAGCCCTGAGGTGTTTGGCCCCATTTCGGGTGTGCCGACACCTTCTGGTATCAGTTCTTTTGCGGCTTGAAGACGCTCAAATACAAGTTGTCTTGCAAAGTAAATGTCGGTGCCTTCTTTGAAAACAACCGTGACGCCAGACAAGCCTGTTTTAGAAATTGAGCGCACTTGTTCTACATCAGGTAAGGCATACATGACCGCTTCAATGGGGTACGTAATGAGTTGTTCAACTTCTTCAGCAGCTAGTCCTGGCGCTTCAGTATTTACAGCAACTTGAACATTAGTAACATCAGGAAAGGCATCTAAATTTAGTTTTGGTATAACCATAATTGCGCCGACAATTGTGGCAAACAGCGCAATCAAAATCAGGAGTCTATTATTAACAGACCAATCTATTATTTTATTAAACATAGTCTTGCTCCTTAGTGGTTATGCGGATCAAATCCGCCTTTAGCGATTTCAGAAGCAACAAAAAATGCGCCTTTGGTTACAATTCGCGTCCCACTATCAAGGCCAATGATTTCCCTAAAATCACCTAAGGCTCGGCCTAGTTCTACTTCTACAGCTTTAAATTCTCCAGGGTGGTCTTCGACAAATACGGTCCAATCACCATCTGCGCTGCGGATCAATGCTTCTTCTGGCACAGCCATCACTTTCTGCTTTGTGGCAAACTGAAAGTAAACTTTTACAAACATACCTGAATGAAGGTTATCATCAGCATTCTGTACCCCCAATCTAATAATTCTTGTACGAGTTACGGGATCAATTGTATGGGCTTCTTGGATAACTTTGGCATTGTAACTCTGGCCTTCTAATTTAAGTACCGCAGGAGAATCAATTGATAAATTTAGCTTTTTATTTGGAGAAACTTTTGCTTCAACCCATAGTTGTTTTTCATCAGCTAACAACATGACTGAATCCCCAGCATCAACACGTTGCCCTTGGATAAAGTCGTCTTGAAGCACGACACCTTCACGGTGCGCCGTTAATGCATATTGTCCAAATGCTTTAATGTCTTTGTTAGAAATACCATTTATTGCTTTTTCAGTTAACCCTAAAGCAATGAGCTTGCCATAGCTCGCATTGTATGTTGTTTCAGCTTGTAATAATCGACTTTCACTCACCGTCTTATTACCCAGCTTTTTTACACGTTGCCATTCGGTTGAAGCGATTAAATAGTCAGCTTGTGCTTGTGCCATTGCTTCACTAAATAATGTAACTAACTTCTGACCTATTTCTACATACTCGCCAAGCGCTGCATGGCGACTGATAATGACTGACTCTGTACGTGGTGATACCACATAACTTTTATAGCCATTAGCTTTTATTTCGCCAGGTGCATATACGGAGCTAAATTGATATTCAGGCTTAACACTTTCCACTTTAATGTTAGCAAGCGACATCTTCTTTGGATCAATAGTGATACCTTCTTCATGTCCTTCTTCTCCCTCTTTATTACCACCTTCATGGCCGTGCTCGTCATGGTCACCTTTATCTTCTTCATGTCCCTTTTCGTGTTCATGCTCATCTTGATGTTCTTTTTCTTCTTGTTTCGAAACGTTTGTGACAGAACCAGTTCCATCTGACGACTGTGCAAAAGCATCATGATTTGTAGTAAACCCAACTAACAGGCAGCTAATTACTACGGCTAAAAATTTTTTACTAATTACTGTATTCATTTTTGTAACCTATATTTTTAATAAATTTAAGATTTCGTTTTTCGCTACTGAAAAAACAAAGCGCTCAAATCTCAAATTTGGATAACTGACCCATACTTAAAATGAAGGATATTTCTGCAAGCTTGAATTGATTTTCCAAACGTATTCCTGCATGAAGCCCTTCCGCACGTTGATTTAATGCAAGTAAGTAGTCAGAAGTATTAATGTCACCAGCTTCCCAGCGCTTATTTAATAAGTTTTCGCTGCTATCTAATCTGCCTTTTGTCAGTTTTTGCCATTGCTCATAATATTTTTTACTGACAATAAGCGATTCATAATTAGCTTTTGCTTCAAATGACTGCTTTCGATAAACCGACCGAAAGTTAGCCTCTGCTGCAATTGCTTCTGAATAAGCGGCTTTAACAGTATCTGAATAGTTATTTCTGATATTTAAAGGCATTGAGAAAGTCACGCCAATCAAGTCTTCATCTCCACTTTTCCCTGCGTTAACTCCAATGGTTGGATTGGCTTTAGATTCCATAGTGGTTAGTTGAGCTTTAGATTGTTGTCCCTTCCATTTCGCTCTAGCGAGTTTAACTTTTGGATGTTCCTCAACCCACTGAGAGTTAAATGAATAGTTTGTTGCTCCAAAAGTAAATGAAAACAAATTGGTAGTATTAGGCGTCCAATCAGGCAATAACTCCTGAACATTTACCTCTGCATTTTTCAAAGCAATTTGCGACTCAGATATTTCACTGAAAACTTGGGACAAGTTTAAATAAACCAGTTCAGCGTCAAGTGGCTCTAAAAGTCCTGCTTTTCGCTTATCTTCAATAATTCCAACGAGCGTTTGTAATTGATTTTCTCTTACTGAAAGTAACTGAGCCACCTTTTTTGCTGCTTGCCAATTAACTATTGCAGTTAAAGCGTTAGCCTTTTTAGAATCGAGTAGAGATAACAATTGTTGCTGGTTTGCATAAACACCAATTTCACCAATGCTTTTATTTGCTGATTGCTTATCCCAAAAATCAATCGTTTGACTGATACCAATAGAATAATTATCAAAATCACCCTCTTTTTCATAGCTTGCTTCAAGCTCTGGGTTATATACGGCTTTAGTTAAGCTCTTGGCTCTATGATTACTTGCATTAAGTAACTCTTTAGCCGCAACAACTTCGGGATCTTTATTTATTTGACTATCTAGCCATGAAATACTTTTCTGTTTGGCATAAGTGGCAACTGAAAAACTCACAGCCATACATAAAGACAGGACTAAACCTGCATTTTTTAAATATATATACATAAAAATTCTTAATTTTAAAATTAATAAACACGAAACCTTTATCCATTATTAAAGGATAAATAGGTCATTAAAAATTAATCTAATTAAGAAATGGGCGGACGAAGTATCGCTTCAAGAAAGGTACTTGTTTGATCAATTTGATAAGGCGTTTTATTGATAATGTTTAGTTTGCCCGTGGTATTTGAATTACTGACTAAAATCCAAGATAAGTGGCTGCCACTGCAATGTCCGCAGTGATGACAATCTTTTTCATTATGCTGCTCATCACCTACATTATCATTTGAGACATTTCGATCATCTGCATGATCATGTTGAATTTGAAGGTGCTCTATATCTATTTGGTGATTCTCAGGTGTTGCGGATACAACAGCAGTTAACGATTGCAAAACAATCGAAACGACTAATAGTATTTTTAACGCAACATTGAATTTCAAAATAAACACCTACTTAAATATGAAAAATTATAATATCAAAAAAAGGTTTTCTAAACTAGCCATGCGCATGTTTTTCATGCTCGTCACGGCAAGTTTCTTGAGGAAACTCAAACTCAATGGTTGTATGAGATAAATTATAAGAAGAAAGTTCCTTAGCCACTTGTTGTTTTAGCCTAATTAATTTATCAACCTCAAAGTTATGGGCTAACTCTAGGTGAGCAGTTAATACGTGACTTTCCCCGTCTAATGACCAAAAGTGCATATGATGAATCCCATTAATTTCAGGTATAGCCTTTATCGCTTTTTCAATATTATTCTGCACTTCTTCATCAGGTGTAGCTTGAAGAAATAGTGCCAATGTTGTTTTCAGGTTTTTCAAAACGTTAAACAATATAAACAGTGTAAAGCCTATAGAAAGCAAAGGATCTAATATTGGTAGATCTACAAAAAGCAGCACGATAGAAACAATTAGGACTGCAACCCAGCCAAGTACGTCTTCAAGCAAATGCCACGTAAGTACTTTTTCGTTCAGCGTTTTACCCGCTTTTAGTTTAAATACTGCATACCCATTAACAGCAACCCCAAGTAATGCAAGACCCAACATTCCTTCAGCCATTGGCATTTCAGGATTAGATAATCTTGGTATTGCTTCAAATAGCACCCAGACAGAACCAATAACTAATACAATACTGTTAATTAATGCGCCAAACAGGGTAAGACGACGATAGCCATAGCTAAATCTATCGGATGCTTCTTTATCCGAGAAACGACTCAGTATCCAAGCGAATCCTATAGATAAACTGTCACCCAGGTCATGTACAGCATCAGCCATAATAGCGGTACTGTTGGTTAGCCAACCACCAATAAATTCGATAATAGTAAATGAAACATTAAGGAAAAATGTCCAACCTATACGGTCGTCTTTTCCATGCGAATGGCTATGGCTATGATTGTGCATTTTCCACCTCAAGAACTTTTAAATTTCTTACATTGACTACGTTAAAATTGATAAAGTGACGGATCACTCGTTGATACATCCAACGTTTGATTCCTGATAAGTTAGTTCCTTTTTCGAGATAAAACTCATCAGGGGAATTATAAACACCAAAATCATCATGAATACCTTCTTTTTGTATATAGGTATCTTGACCACGCCAATCTGTATCTGGCGAAGAGAAACACTTTGTTGCAACACCATAACCACAAAATTCGTTTTTTATTTGACTAAATTTGTGCTGTAGTGAACTTAAATATTGTTCATCTAATATAAAGCCTTCTAAGTTTATCCAACGATCCTTGAAATAAACTTCAATCCAACTATGAATGATATATTTAGGTGCTAACCAAAATACATAAGTTGGAATAGCTCCTTTTTGTAATCGCTGCTCAATAGTAAAGCCGTGAAAACGACATTGAATACCTAATCCTCGTAACAAAGCCATCAGCAAGTTACCCTTGGTATTGCATTGTCCGTAACCATCGGCTAAAACACTGCTTGCTGAAATATCATCACTCTCATTGTAACCAAATAATATTTCATCTTTAACAAATTGGTAGGCTGCACCAATTTTGTTGAAGTCATCGAGTTCTTGCCAATTACGCTCAGAAATTAATGATTGAATTGTAGAGTGTTCAAAATTTACTATCTTGGTTTTTTCTAGATATTTGCTATTCATTGATGTTTCCTTACTTTGAACAACCAAAGGTTGATTGTTTATCTTCATTTGGTGTTTAACGTGTTTTCTCAGCAACAGCTAATTCTTGTTTAGCATCGCTTAGTATTCGGTAAGCGCCTCGAAGAATTAACATTGAAATGATGCTACCAATGACGATATCAGGCCAACGCTGTTTCAGCACCATAACGAGTATGCCTGCGATAACGACACCAAGATTTGCAATTACATCATTCGCTGAAAATATCCAGCTAGCTCTCATATGTACTTCATCGTTGTTGTGCTTTCGAATAAGGATGAGACAAATCACATTTGCAACTAAAGCAACCATGCCTACGCCAATCATAAACCAAGAGTGAGGCTCACTTTCACCATACAGCCTTCTAGCAATATCCATTAGAATTAGCACGCCTAACCCCAGTTGGAAATAGCCACTCACTAAAGCAGCATTAGCCTTATGTTGGATTGACTTTCCCACCGCGTATAGTGCAATTGCATAGACGATTGCATCCGCTAGCATGTCTAACGAATCTGCAATTAAAGCCGTTGATTCTGATAACCAACCAAAGCCAATTTCAAAAACAAACATCGAGGCATTGATAGCCAGAAGCCAATAAAGCACCGTTTTTTGCTGGTTATCTTTTAGCTCAACTTCACACCCACAATCGCTCATTTTCATCTCCGATTAACTTGTATGCTCTAACTATAAATCCTATAGTGACTATAGGGTCAAGTTTATTTGGAAATTTTATGAAAATTGGTGAGTTATCGAAAACATCGGGGTATTCAGTACAAACCATCCGATATTATGAAAAGGAGGGCTTGCTGTCAGATCCTGATCGCACTGAAGGGAATTTCAGGTTGTATTCTAATAAGGCATTTAAAGAGCTAGAGTTCGTAAAGCATTGTCGAAGTTTAGATATTCCGCTTAATGATATTAAGCGACTCATTGAATTAAAAAACAAGCCAGAGGAGAGTTGCTCTAGTGTAAATGCATTAATTGATCGGCAACTAACTTTAGTTAATCAACGAATGAAGGAATTGAATGCACTCAAAAAAGAGTTAAAACTAATGGCAAGCTCTTGCGGGTCTGACGGTACAATTGAAGTCTGTGGCATTATCAAGTCATTAGATAGTTGAACTAAATATAACTTTAGATTAGTAGTATTCACAAAGGCAATAATGAAAACCATTGGCAAATTAGCACAATCATTAAATTTAAATGTAGAAACCATTCGTTTTTATGAACGAGAAGGACTGATTACACAACCTGAAAAACCAATATCTGGTTATAGACAATATGACGAATCAATAGCAGGACAACTTAGGTTTATCACAAAAGCCAAAGCGCTCGGCTTTACGTTAAGAGAAATAAAATCGCTAATGTCTATGGACAGCAACTGCGCTCAAGTTGAGCTATTAAACCGACAAAAGTTAGCAATCATTCGAGACAAAATTAATGACCTTCAACGTTTAGAGAAAGTAATTGTGGGTATGACAAATACCTGTATGCAAAACGAAGATCCAACACATTGCCCCATAATTGACTCATTAAAATGATTGACTCCGTACTTGTATACGGAGTTTAGAATGATGGTAATATCAACCAATAGACTTTCAAATGATAAATAAAATATTAGACAGAGTAGGCTCTAGTGGCGTTTGGCTAGCGGCACGGCCTGCCTCCCTGCATTAAGGTCACTTGCATCGGCATTAGGACTAGGCTTCTTCTCTCACTTCGAAGGAATAGCTGTAAATACGCTTTTACCTATTTTTGCATCTTTGGAACTATTGGTAAACTTATACAACTGGCACAAAAATAAAAACCATACCAGAGCTGTCTTCAGCATTCTAGGGCCTGTAGCAGTGCTATTAACGCTTTATCCTCTTTGGCTATATGATTGGAGCACATACCTATTTTACTTTGGTATTTGCTTAATGGTCGTTATGTCGGTTTTGGATATCGTAAAACCAGTAAGGGAGCAAACATGCAACGTATGGCTAATTGCCGTCGTTGAAACGATTAACGGTCAATGTCTGCTTTTCGCTCATAGCAGTCTGCCTGATGAAGTCTAAACTTATTCACTTAAACTGTGAGATCTGATATGAGCTAGTACAGCTGATATGCTATTTACGACAAAGTCGCTCGGTAATTAGAGCGACATAATCCCTTGGTAATCACACTAGTACATCATCATGTTTTTAAATTAAAGCTGTTGTTTACTTAACAAACATCCAAATACCGGCAGCGATCATAAACAGGTTTTCTGTTAGGGAGATAAACCCTAGTGGTACGTTACTGTCACCGCCTACACACGCACATTTTAACTCTCGTTTATCTATATAGACTGCTTTTATCACTGAAACAGCACCAACCCCACCTATGAACAATGAAATAGGGGCAATAATATAGGCTGGTAATCCGGCTATCATTCCAATGCCAACAAATGCTTCTAAAAATGGGTAAACATAGGCGTACCTGACTACTTTCATAGCGACTAAGTCATAGGTTATAAATGAATTAGTAAAGCTAAATAAGTCTTGAAGCTTTTGTATTGCTAACACTGCCATTGTTAGGGCTACAAACAGTTCAGCGGTTTGCATTGATAATAAGCTATTATTCGCTGCAAAACTAAATGCCACACTAAGCAAAAAACTAACCGAAAAAATCGCAATCACGGGCGTGTAAGTTGTACCTTCTTGCCCAGCTTTTGGTTTATCAAAGTAATCGAGTAAGTCGTCATAGCCACCTATACGTTTATTATCAATAAATGTTTGAGGTGTAGTTTCTACACTGTGTTGTTTTTTAAATTCATCTGTTTGCTCTCGAGAAGTTAATAGCTGATCATCAACTGTATATCCCTCTCGCTCTAGTAGGTCTTTTGATTTTAAACCAAACGGACAAATATGCTCATCTGTGGCCATTCTAAAAAGTTGGGCTGATTTACTCATGTTTAGCTCCCTTTTATGTATTGGTATAAAATTTTACTTAGCATTAAAATCCGGTACGGTCCTAGATTGTGCTTGCTCCTGAGTTTCTGCTAGGCCATTTTTCTCTATATCCTTTAGTAACCACTGCATTTCTTTAATCTCACGACGCTGTGCCTCAATAATATTTGTTGCAAGCTCTTGGACTCGCTTATCTTTGATTTTTGCCCTTTCACTGGTGAGTATTGCAATTGAATGATGTGGGATCATCGCCGACATCCATGAGCTATCATCAACAGTCGCTTGTGATCGAACTAAAAATAAACTTCCCGCAAATACGGTAACACTAGCAATGAGTACTGTTATATTTTTCTTTTTATCTTTATACATATTGAGCATGAAAAGTAGCATTATCACTGCCATCATGGCTCCCATATAAAGCGCCATATAAGTGCGAGTTTCACTAAAAAAAACATGACTTAGCTGATAAGTATTCAAATACATCAGTACAAACATGACTAATGTTGATGTGGCTATCATTAAGAAAAACTTTAAATACTGCGACATTAGATGGCTCCTTTCTATCATTTACTTTGTATATCATTTATACCAATGGGTAATTCTTACAGGTTATTAGGCGTAAACCCACTATATATTTAATCATTGAATCAATGTTTAATATTACATCAAGAGTTGTGCCATAAGTGTTAAAACTGCTCAGCGTATTTGCTAATATGCTTATAAGTATTTTGCTGTAAATCGTGCGTAAGCATTTCAATATTATATTTATAAAAGCGATCGCCCATTTCCATACCTGGCGTACCAGCAGGCATAGCGGGAACAGAGAGCCCTATCGTCTTTTCAGGATGTTGTTCAGCTAAAAACTGTTTTATATGTTTGGCGGGAACATGACCTTCAAATACAAATCCATCGGCTGAAACGGCTGTATGGCATGACCGCATATTTGATTTTATTTGATACTGAGATTTAATCGTCCCCATGTCATTGACGTTAATTGCTTTTGTTTGAATATTGTTTTCGCTCAAATGAGCAATCCACTTATTACAACATCCACAATTTTTACTTTTATAAACGGTAAGCTCAATTTTAGGTTTTTCTGAATTCTCATAAGTTATTAATGCTTTATGTTGTTTTTCGATACTTATCGCCGAAAATGACATAGTTAATGATAAAAATAACGCTGAGGTAATGTAGATTACTCGCATTGTTAACTCCTTAATTTGACCAATGAATATGAGTGATTTTCCAACCTGTATCGGTGTTTTTTAATGTGATTGATTCCATTCCCATAGACTTAATATCTTTTCCTTTGTACTTTCCTTGAGTTTTACTTCTTGAAATTGAGTAAGCTATGTCTCCATTTGTGTAAACTTGATGCTCTAGTAGTTCACTATTAACAGCACTTAAGAATTTCATATCCGCTATCATATGATGTTTCGCGTATTCATCTGCAGAACGCTCAACACTTCCGCCTTCAAAAATGATGACATCGTCGGCCAGTAATTTACGTGCAGCTTCGCGATTACCTTGTTTTAGAGATGCATGAAATAGGCTGACTGTTTTTGCAGCCTCGCTATCAACATTGACAAAGGCCTTGCCTTTTTTTGAATATTTTTCATCGTCATGTGCACTAACAGTAAAAGAACTAACAGTGCTAAAAATTAGTAGCAATAAAATTTTTAAATTAAAGGATTTAATTAACATACGTTTCCCTTTTTATTAATCGTTAAATAGGCGGACCAACAAATGTGCTAAATACACTTGTTGTAATAAGTACAAACAGGGCAATTACTATTTCAACAGTAATCGAGCGTTTTAATATACTTATATGGTGTTGTTGAGTGATTTGCGGGACTAAAAAAAGCTTATGCCATGCACCTAGGAGCAGCATCGCGCTGACGAGTAACAGCTTTAATAAAATTAGTTGCCCATAATCTGATGTAAACAATGCAGAAAATGACTCTAGGTACTGCAGGAGCAGAGTTAAGCCCGAAATAAGTAGTACAAATACAATAACAATAGCGAGTTGACCAAAGTAATGCATTAACCGCTTTACTTCACTGGTAGGTAGTAAAGTGCAGCTTTTGTAAAGCGGCCACAATGACCCTAACCAGCTCGCAATGGCAATAAGGTGAAAGGTTAAAATACTTTTCACTAACCCATTTTCGTTTGCACTGTGCCCAGTAAAAGTGAAGCTATAAGCGATAAACCCAAGCATGATTAGTATAACGGCACCGTTTTTATAACCTGCTACGTTATCATCTGATTCCACATTCCACATACATGCGCTAATTAGAGCAATAATAAGCGCTGGTATTCTAAACCTTGCTTGGTCACCTATGACTGATTGCCAAACAATTTCAAGCATAAAGGGGTCAAACATTCCCATAAAGCCTGATTCAGCCATTGCTCCAGCTTCTATAGGTACTTGTAAAAGTGCAGCAATACTACCTGTAACTACACACGTAATTTGCCAACGTTTTAAGAACTGATGAAAGCTAATTAAGTGATGCCCTGCAACATTGCTGTTGCCACACATAAAGCGCATTAATAAAGTGCCCGCAAGCCCTACAATTGCTATATAGCTTGCTAGTTTTAATAATAGTAAGAGCACTGACCATTCACTTAATTGCATGATGTTGCTACTTAATGATTATGTTTGCTGTGGGTATTAGATTGTTCTTGCATCATCTTATGCGATTCATTTTTATGTACCATAAATCTAAACGTGCCAGTCATTTTATGTCCATCACCACCCAGTGCTGTCCATTTAACCGTGTAAGTGCCTTGGGCTAGGCTCGGTAATGACCAATTAAAGTCTGTGCTTGGGGTGGCGCTGGGTTTGAAATCAAAGTTTATTGTTTTATTTTTTTCATCTTTGATGATGACTTTTGCTAGCCTTACTTCACCACTAAAAATTAACGAAAGTTCCTCTGGTCCTTGCATTAACATGGCTTCTTGTGCAGGTATTGATTGCTTGAGTGATATATGCGCTGATGCGGAAAATGTAAGCACTAAACCTAAAATGGCTACTGCAGAGTTAAAAAACTTCATAATTACCTCTTATTTAAAATGATTAAAACCAAAATTTAATACCCGCAACAAATGCGGTGTTGTTGCTACTTTGTCCACTTGATGTGGCATAGTCGGCGGTATTGCCAAATTTATTGCTCCATTCAACGCCAATATAGGGCGCAAACTGGCGTGTAAATTCATAACGAACCCTAAAGCCAATCGCGCTGCTTGATAGGCCACTTCCAAGCTCGTTTTGTTTATCGTTTTTGCCATAAAGTGTAATTTCGGCTCGCGGTTGTATAATTAGCTTTTGCGTGAGTAGTAGTTCGTACTCTGCCTCTAACGTAAATGCGGTATTGCCTCGCTCACCTACGTATGCTGTCATATCAAGTTCAAACCAATAAGGGGCTAAACCTTGTAAGCCAAAAGCCAACCATTGCCGATTTTCACCTTCTTTATTGTAATCAAGACGAACACCTGCTTGAGTATCCCAATATGCTGATACGGCGTGACCCCATAAAATATCGGTTTGGTTTTCTTCAATACTTCCTTCGCTGAAATCACCCTCGGTTTTAATTACCAATCGATCAAAGGTAGTGCCGTACCATGCTTGTAAGTCAAATACACCTGCGTTTGCTTGCTCGTTATATTCAAGACGATCGCCTAGTAATGCGTAAAATGGATGCTCATCAGCGAGTGTTAATCGCTCATTGCCCTCAAGCGCATATGGGCCTTCTGTTAAAGTTGTTCCCGCAGAGTAAGCATGGGGGTCTCTTGCATCTTTAGGTGCACTTCCTCCTTGTGGTTGCATCTTAGCGCTATTCATTTGTGCCATTTCACTTTGCGCTAATAAAGGGAAACTAATTAATGAAGCCCCAGTTAACATTAATAAACTAAATGATTTAGATAGTTTTAATTGTTTCATGATACGACTACCTCTCTAAACATGCCGGCATCCATATGGAATAATAAATGGCAATGCCAAGCCCAGCGCCCTACATCGTGAGGGGTGGTTAAAAAGCTGATTCTTTGTGCGGGTTGAACAGGTATTGTATGACGTCGCACTTGCACATCACCTTGCTCGTTTTCTAAATCACTCCACATACCATGCAGATGCATAGGGTGCGTCATCATGGTATCGTTTTGTAAAATAACTCTTAAACGTTGGTTATGCTTCATATGCACTGGCGTGCTTTTACCAAATTCTAAGCCATCAAATGACCAGCTATAACGTTCCATATTTCCGGTTAAATGCAACTCAATTTCAGCTTCTGGCTCTTGCTGGTTAGTGACCCCTTCAAGTGAGTGTAAATCTGCAAGTGTTAAAACACGGCGACCATTTTTACGTAAACCAATACCAGGATCATCAAGATTTGTTCTAGGCATATCAACGCGCATATCAACGGAAGCTCCATACTCCGTTTTGGCATGACGCACTTTAGGGCTGGCAACTGCCAATGGGTTTTCAGACATACCATGTTTGCTATGATCCATCGCCATTGCACCGTGCTCCATAGCGCTATGATCCATTTCTTTAGAGTTCATACCTGACATGCCAGCCATACCTGCCATTGCAGAATGCTCACCGCCGTGGGTCATATTGCCCATCATATCGGTCATCGTTAACCATTCAACAGGGTCAAGTGCAGGTACTGGCGCATCAATATTAGGCGAGCTTGATAAAGTTCCTTTTGCGTAACCAGAGCGATCCATACTTTGAGCAAAAATCGTATAGGCATCATTTTTAGGCTCAACAATTACGTCGTAGGTCTCACCAGGGCCGAATCTAAATTCATCAACTGTCACTGGTTCAACGTTTTGCCCATCAGCTTGTACAACTGTTAGTTTTAGTTCTGGAATACGAACGTCAAAAAAAGTATTGCTTGAGCCATTAATAAACCTAAGTCTTACTTTTTCTCCAACTTTAAACATTCCTCGCCAATTTGACATTGGCGTACTACCGTTCATTAAAAAGGTCATTGCTGATGCAGATAAGTCAGCTAAATCTGTAGGATTCATTCTCATTTGATTCCACATTTTGCGGCGTTGCAAAGCATTCGAAACACCGCTATTTGAAACGTCATCAAAAAATTCTGGAACAGTGGGCTGATTGAAGTTAAATACATCACTCTGTATTTTTAATTTGCGGAACAGCGCCATTGGGTCATCATCAGTCCAATCAGATAATTGAATAACATGCTCGTTATCTGCACTAATAATATCTTTTTCTCGCGGTTCAATAATTAATGCACCGTACATGCCAGTCATTTCTTGAAAGCCACTATGTGAGTGATACCAATATGTACCGCTTTGTTGTAATTTAAATTTATAAACAAAGGTTTCGCCAGGCATAATGCCTTTAAAACTGATACCAGGTACGCCATCCATTTGATACGGTAAAATAATGCCATGCCAATGAATTGAACTCGGTACTGATAACTTATTTGTTACTCTAATAGTAACGTCATCGCCTTCTTTGAGGCGCAAGGTAGGGGCGGGTATAGAGCCATTGATAGTTGTCGCCATACGTACTACGCCAGTAAAGTTAACCGGCGATTCATCTATAACCAGATCAATTACTTTGCCGCTAAGTTCGGGCACAGTGCCTGTTATTGTTCCTGCTACTAAAGATGATGCAGCATGTAATACACTCGGAAAAGCAGCAAGTACACCTCCTGCAATTAAGCCTTGAACAAATCGTCTTCGTGGTGTGCTAACCTGTTGTGATGACTTTTTAAACCCCATTTCCTTACTCCTTCATACCAGAATATGTATTGAGTATAGAAAATAGACCTGTCTTAAACATGACGCGAACATTACAAAGTTGTAATGTTGGTGTCATGTTGCTGTAGTGACAGATACTGCATAATATTTGCAGAGGTAGTTGTTAGGACTTTAATGAAGGAATTGTATGCGCTTATTAGTTGTTGAAGATGAATCAAAGACAGGAGATTATTTAAAACAGGGACTAAGTGAAGCTGGTTTTCAGGTTTCTTTGGCGCGCAATGGACTTGACGGTCATCACCTAGCAATGACCGACTTATTTGATGTAATAATACTTGATGTCATGTTACCTGACGTATCCGGTTGGAAAATTTTACAGTCGCTACGTGAAGCAGATAACAAAACCCCAGTACTATTTTTATCTGCTCGCGATAGTATAGACGATAGAGTAAAGGGGCTCGAACTTGGTGCTGATGACTATTTAATAAAGCCTTTTGCTTTTGCTGAAGTTTTAGCAAGAGTACGCACTCTTATTCGCCGTGGTGTAGTACAAACAGTTGACGATATACTGATAGTTGCTGATTTAGAAATGGATATTCCAAAGCGAAAAATACAACGTGCAGGCAAGCGTATTTTATTGAGTAATAAAGAGTTTAGCTTACTTGAACTATTGTTACGGCGCGAAGGTGAAGTACTGCCACGTTCGTTAATTGCTTCTCAAGTATGGGATATGAATTTTGATAGCGACACCAATGTGATTGATGTTGCCATTCGTAGGCTAAGAGCAAAAGTTGATGATGACTTTACTGTTAAATTAATTCATACGGTTCGTGGTATGGGCTATAAATTAGAGGTTGAAACTGATGACTATTAAGTCACGGCCTTTATCACTTACGATGCGTGTTGTGTTGTTTGTGGCTGTAACCGTTATTGCGTGCTTAACTTTAGTTGCCACCTTAATAAATAGTTCGATAAAACATCATTTTTTCCAGCAAGATAGTAGTGAACTGCATGTTATTAATCAATCTATTGAATTAGTTTTAAGACAACAGTATAAATCAAACCTGAAACTTAAAAATGAATTATCTAACGCTGTAGCGGGTCATCACGGTGTTTACTATCAGGTAAATACCGCAAAAGGAGAGCTCATTTTTCAAAGTTCTGAACGAGATTTTAGTGATTTTGTAATGAGTGCTAATGCTTCAGCTGGCTTTAACCGTAACAACATTACCTCATGGCAAAATGATACCCACACCTACCGAGCTCTGGTGAGTAATTTAAGTACTGGGCAACAGCAATACAAAATTACTACAGCGATAGACATGAGCTTTCATTTACACTTTCTCAATCAATTTCAACAAAGTCTTTGGGCTATTATGTTTGGCTCTGCGGTACTCATTTTATTGGTGGCTTGGTTTGCTATACATCAAGGATTAAACCCTTTACGAGGTTTGAGTCAGAAAATGCATGATATCCAAACTAATAAGATGGATGTAAGGCTTGATGAAAATAAAGTGCCTATTGAGCTTGTTAATATGGTGCAGTCGTTTAACTCGATGCTCGACAGGCTCCAAGGTGAATTTATTCGTTTATCAAATTTCTCTAGTGATATTGCGCATGAGTTACGTACTCCACTAACAAATATAATCACTCAAACACAGGTTGGTTTATCTAAAAAAAGACAGTTGTTAGAGTATCAAGAATTATTGTTTTCTAATCTAGAAGAGCTGGAACGACTAACTAAGATGGTTAGTGATATGCTTTGGCTTGCAAAAACTCAGAATGGACTGGTTAAACCCGTTCAAAATACTCTAAAAAGCCATGATGAAATTGAAGCATTATTTGAGTACTTTGATGCTTTGGCTGAAGACTCATTGATTACATTTAAGAAAAAAGGTCAAAACCTTTGTTTTTATTGTGACAAATTACACTTTCGCCAATTATTATCAAACCTCCTATCCAATGCAATAAGGTATGCCCCAAAAGGCTCATCAATCACAGTAAATAGTGAAATATTTACCGCTGAAAAAATATGTATTTCAGTGATTAATACTGGGGAGAGAATACCTTCTGAGCATTTACCTTATTTATTTGACCGCTTTTATCGACCCGATAAATCGCGCCAACGACACAGCGATGGAGCTGGTTTAGGGCTTGCAATAGTTAAAGCTCTAGCGCAAGCAAACGGTGGAAATATAGAGGCCAGTTCAAATAATCAAACTACCAGCTTTAAAGTTTTTCTAAATTTAGCTAAAAGCTAATTATTAAATTTAATAACCCAATGTTTGCTTGTACCTCTAGACTTCCCAGCTTTCATTAAACACCGGTTTATAAACTTAAAGTACAAAACGGAAGTAAACTTCCGGTTTCTAACCCAATATTGCTATATTTCGGAAGCAAACTTCCGTTTATAGGAATTCAAAGGTAGTTATCGGAAATATACTTCTGTTTTTTGAAAGCGTTAACCTAGATAGCTATATGAGCCATTTTTCGGGGCCTTATTTGAGCGATCAGCGGTCATTGAGATTGGATAAATTTTAAAAATAACCAATATAGTTTATAAATACAGCAACCCAGACGACTGAACATATCAATAGAGCAATTAGTACTGCTGCGGAGCCTAAATCTTTAGCGAGACCAGACAATGGATGAATTTCTAAGCCAACTCTGTCTATTGTTGCTTCTATTGCTGTATTAACAATCTCTGCGAATATCACAAATAAAACAGAGATTAGGAGCATGACCTTTTCGTAAATACCTATCTGCCAAATAGAAATAATAGTTAGCGATAAAGCAAGTAATAAAAGCTCTTGTTTAAAAGCAGCTTCATTTTTGGCAAGCCATTTAAATGCACGCTGTGAATTTTTAAAAGCTAAAAATACTCGATTAATACCTGACGGCTTATTTACATTATCAAACTGCATTGGGAATTCCCTCATTGTAGGCTTCGGCCTTACAGGCGTTAAAAATATCGTATATAGGTTGGTATTGGTTGCTATTTACATGAGTTAATCCAAGCAAAGTGTCAAAAATATTGTCGTGTGAAAATGTTTTTGAGTGTTGCATCTCAACACAGCGATTGAATTCAGAGTCAGTAAGTTTATTACTCCAAAAAATCATTGGGATATGAGTTTGCTCGGTTGGTGCTAATGCATAAGGAAACCCATGAAGGTATAAGCCTTTTTCACCAAGTGACTCACCGTGATCTGACACATACAAGAGTGATTTTTCCATTTCGTTACTTTCTTGTAATACTTTTATTAATTCGCTCAATACCCTGTCTGTGTATGCAATAGTGTTATCATATGTGTTTGTTAGCTCTGTTGTAGTACAGTTCTGAATGTCGCTTCGATCGCAGTCAGGTTTATACAAACTTGCGTGTTCAGGGTAACGACGATAATAAGTTGGCCCATGTGAACCTATCATATGTAGAATAATCAATTTATGCTTAACGTTACTTTTAGCTATTCTGTCTTTGAGTTTCGAGACTAATATTTCATCAAAACAGTAATCACCGTCACAGAGCGAGTGCTTTTTGTTCGGCTCAATGTTTTCTGATTTGACGCGAGCACACACTCCTTTACAGCTGCTATTATTATCAATCCATGCCACTTCAACACCACTGCGCTGGATAATGTCTAGGACATTTTCTTGACTATTAGCAAGGCGAGAATCATATTCTTTGCGATTAAGCCGTGAAAACATACAGGGCACGGAGATAGCCGTTGCCGTTCCACATGATGAAACATCACTAAAATATTTCACGCCTAGCTTAGAGGTATAAGCATTCGTTGCTCTACTATAGCCTTGCAGTGAAAAGTTAGCAGCCCGAGCAGTTTCTCCTACAACCATTACTGTTAGCGAGGTGGTCGTTTTATTTTCTAAAGCTGGTAAATTATCAAGTACCTTAAAAGGTAGTGGGGGGTAAAAGTAATTATCTCTCAAATATTTATAACCCGCTGTATAAAAAGCAAACGGGGTGATATAGCTTGTAAGCTGTCGGTTATTACGCCCTACAGAAGCGTACTCTTTATAAAATGTTGCTGCTATTAAAGCACAACAAAGCAAAGCAAATAGATTTAGCTTCACAAAGCTCTTTAAACGTACTCTAAAACTACCAATAATTATGAACTTGGAAAATAAGTAAGTAGGTAAAATTCCTAATAAAACTACAAATATTACAAGCTGAAAATTCAAATATGAAAATGCTTCACCTGAGTTTGTCTCAACAATATTTTGTAACATGCTTTTGTCAAAAATAACGCCATAATTAAGTGTTGAATAAAACAATAATGAGCAAAGTAAAACGCTAAATAAAAGTACGGGTTTAACAAAAGTAACTAAGGACAGCCAACTCAAAACTAAAATAGTCAATGAGAAAAGCAATAAAGGAATAGACGTGATAAAAAGCCAATTTATATGGCCTGGCTGTGTTGCAGCAATAAAGGTGTTGTATAAAAACAAGCCATTAAATACGATAACGATATACATCGAAACTAAGCAAACAAAATGACTATAACTTACATGCCAAGACGAAATGTTAAAAATTTTAAAAGCATTTTTCATAATTATTCCTTATCGCTATTTTTATCAGCTAAACGATAAAGCTGCTCTGTGTAAGCTAAGTTGCTAAATAGCACATGAGCGAGTGCTTTTTCAGCTAACGTTTTATCTGCGTTTTGCGGTTTATTTCTTTTTTGTATTTTGGTTTTTTTGTTATAGCGCCAATAGCTAGTTTGTTGATTTGGCGTTAGGATGACAGCGCGATCATTTTCTAGATATGCAAAATTGTCGTAGTACTGCATCATCGCGCGTTCAACTGGATAATTTTTGGTGAGATCAAAGCCCACCATTGGAGTTGCTTGGTCAACTCCTAAAAGTGACAACAAAGTAACAGGTAGGTCAATTTGACTAACAAGTCTTGAGTCGCGTTTAGCCTTCATATGGCTGTTTAAAATAACCGCAGGTATGTGAAAAGACTTTAAAGGGACGGGCTCAGAGCCAAAAACACGCACATCATGGTCTGCCACAACCAAAAATACGGTGTTTTTCCAGTACGATTGTGTTTTTGCTTTATTTATAAACTTCCCTAGTGCGTAATCTGCATACTTAATTGCAAGATCACGTTTATAGTTTTCAGGGCTATACCCTTCAGGTAGCGATACCTTACCTTGTGGGATGTCAAATGGATCGTGATTGCTCGAAGTAAATACAAGACTAAAAAATGGCACTGCCGCATTACTTAGTTTAGTCAGTTCCTTATCTGCTTGTTGGAATAAGTCCTCATCACTCGCGCCCCAAGATGAGATAAACTGAGGGTTTTCAATGTGGTTGATGTCAACAATATCGTTAAATCCGTTTCCTAGGAAAAAGCTTTTCATATTGTCAAAATGACTTTCACCGCCGTAGATAAATTGGGTAATATAACCTTGTTGACTCAATACATCAGCTAATGAAAAAAAGTTATGCTGGGATTTAGATAGTTTAACTACCGAGCGAGATGGAGATGGCATAAAGCCAGTGGTAATTGCTTCAATACCTCTCACGGAGCGCGTTCCCGTAGCATAAAGGTTGTCAAACCCCCACCCTTGTTGATATAGCTCATCAAGTTCAGGAGTTATACCTAACCCACCAAGTTGTCCAACAAATCGGGCACCTAAACTTTCCTCAAGTATAATTACTAAGTTTTTTTTAACTCCAGACACAAAAGGTTTGTTATGTGCCAAGGTCGGAATATTTCCGGTGACAAACTGCTTACGATAAGAAGCCTTTTTGACTATATCTATAACTTGCTGATGAGGCATTGTGCCATACAAATTGCTAGCACTTTTTTCGTTACCCATGTTTTTCAGCGCAAACGCAACACTGTAAGTGGAGTTAAGAACAAGTGAATTTACTAGTGAATCTTGAGAAAAATAGACTAATGCAGGGTTAAGCGGCCGGTGGCTCAATGTACCTCTGGCAGCAAGGAAACAAAGCATTAAAACAGCCATAAGAATAGATAAATTAGCTACTTTTTTCAGTGGCTGTACTTGTGGTTTTGTGAATGCTCTATATAAAAGGCGATAGCTGTAAATACTTGTTATTGTCGCCACAAGTAATGTACTTAGCATTGCTAAAAGGTGACCATGAATTAGCATCGAGAATACTTCTTGTGGGTAATCAAGATATTCAATATATAACCGGTTAGGCCTTACATCATATTGAGTGATGAATGCAGCTGTTGATGTTTCTAAAATAACAACAACAGTCGCAATAATGCTACCGTAAAGCGAAAACATGCGCTGGAATAGCTTTGTTTTAGAGCGTGCAATTACATGCAGCATCAATATCAGTACTCCAATAGTTGCTAAGTATCCAACGCTACTTAAGTCTATTTTGATAGCACCTGAAATGACTGGCCAAATATCACCATCATTTAATCTTGAATGTTGCCATATCAATAGCCCAATTCGGGAAGTTATAAAGATTGATAACAATATAAGTGTAAAACGTAACAAGGGTTTTAAAACGGAAGTATTTGCTGACATAGTTGTACTCGTCTTTAAAAATTGCAGCAATACTAAAAATCGAAACTTAAGAAATCCTGATGATAAACTTAATAATGGCTATACTATAAAAACTTAAGGAAGCCTTAAGTAAAACTTAAGTTATATAGCGTAACCTAGTGATTAAGATGCATTTTCAGGCGAACAAATAGAACATGAAGTTATTAATAATTGAAGATTCAGGGTCACTGCGACGTAGTTTACGGGTTGGCTTAACAAATTTGGGCTTTGCGGTGGATGAAACCGGTGATGGCTCACAAGGGTTGAGTATGGCAATGACAGGTGAATATGAGCTTGTAATACTTGATATTATGCTACCTAGTATCGATGGCATCACTGTACTGCAAACCATAAGAACAAAACAGCTTGATACTAAAGTTTTAATTTTATCCGCAAAGCAAGAACCGGAAGACCGCGTTTTAGGGCTTCTAACCGGAGCGGATGATTACCTCACTAAACCTTTTTCATTTGATGAACTTCACGCTCGACTCTTAAATTTAATGCGTCGTGGTGGACTAAAAATGGTCAGTGATATTATAGTTATTGATAATTTAGCCCTGAATTTACAGTTAAAACTGCTAAAAGTTTCTGACAACGTTATTGATTTAACACCCAACGAGTACAAAATTGTCGAATGTTTATTTAGCAATCAAAATAAAGTGTTTAGTGCGGAAAAGCTAAGTACCTATCTTGCAGGACAGTATGATTTAATATCGAAAAACTCGATTGAAGCCCATTTATCATCTGCTCGTAAAAAAGTAAGAGTTGCAGGAGGAGAGCTACCAATTCAAACCAAACGTGGCTTTGGTTATATTGTGCAAGGGCAATGATGAAATCTATTCGCAGTAAACTAGTAATTACTCTCTCAGTAACTATAACAGGGTTAGTTTTATGCATATTGTTGGCCACTGATATTGCTGTTGATAGCTGGATAGACAATGAGTTTGATCGCAGCCTGCAATCTAAAGCAGGTATGTTAAAGACCTTAGTAAATAAGACCGATAATGGTTATTCCTATAATTTTTCCAGTGAGTTTATGCCTGAGTTCGCAGGAGAAGTTGAGCCCGAATACTTTCAAATATGGAACAAAGAAGGTACCTCCATCCGCTCAAAAAGTTTAGATTTATTTGAGGTTAAAAACCTACCATTTGAAAACTTGGAAATTGGCGAATCAAAAATACGACCTATTCAACTACCTGATGGTCGAGATGGCCGAATTTTTTACAGTCGTTTTATACCACAAGTAAAAGATAATGCATCAGTTGACACCTCTAAAAAGACAGACGGTGAGTCAATGATTTTAGCTTATACAGCATCCTCTGAGGAAGTTGATTTTGTACTTTGGTTGATTGACGTTATTTTTATAGTCACGACGATTACAGTTATTGTATTTATTCGATTGTTTGTCAGAAAGGCCATAGATACATCACTTGCGCCATTGGTACAATTAAATAAGGATATCAGTCAGTTAAGCATTATCAGTGAAGGCTCAGAGATATTTATAAAAGAGCCAGTTAAAGAGCTCTTGCCAATTGTTGAAAGTTTAAATGCCTTTATTAAAGAGAACAGGCAACTTTACCTAAGAGAGAAGCGCCTCACATCAGATATTGCCCATGAAATAAAAACGCCCATTGCCGAACTAATTAATATGGCAGAAGTCTCCATACGGTTTCCAAATGAAAAAGAGCTCAATGATGACTTTAAGCCTGAAGCTTTGAAGATAAGCCTGAGACTTAAAAATATAGTCTCAAATTTATTGCTATTACATAAATACGGGGGAGGTAAGCTGAACAAGCGAGATGCCTGTGATTTAAATCAAGTTATTAGCAGAATACTGGAAACCCATGATTTATCACGTGTAAATTTGCAGTTGGATGAAAATGCACCAGCAATTATGAGCAACTTGTTTGCCCTTGAATCAATTTTTAGCAATTTAGTTAACAACGCGAAACAATACAGTCCACTCGATTCAAAAATTTTAGTCTCCACGAGAGTTGTAAGGGATAAAAACTTAATATTATCAGTTACTAATTCCCTTAATGAACCTTTGAATGATAGCGATATAGACCAATTATTTGACCCATTATGGCAAAAAGACACTTCAAGAACATCGATTGATAACTTTGGATTAGGGCTATCAATCGCTAAGACGCTTAGTAAAGCAATTGATGCGCAATTAAGCGCGAAAGTTAGTGACAAAAAAATTACATTTTCTTTAGCCTTAACTACGGATTAGCTTATTCACTAACTACATAGAAATAAAGGCTGGGGTGTACAATTATGTGAAGAGGCTCCTATATACTTAATTTTCTGGCAGCTATAAAACAATCAACACCTTTTCTGCGGCTTAGCTGGGTGTTGTTATCACTGTCCGCTCATGGAATAAATGCGTCTGTTCGATTTGATTGACTTTATTTGTTCAAATCTGACAGTTTTGGTTAGATCTTATTAAATGAATACATTACGCGCTTATCTTGTTAAGCAAAAATGCTAACTAAATCACTGTTAAAAGAAAGTCCGCTTAAGCTATTTTCATTAACCAGAGATTTAAACGCAGCATTACAATAAAGTGCTGTCCCACCTTGCATGCATGATTTAAAAACAAGATTTTTGTCTGATTTAAATGATAAGGATTTGAGGCCATCCTCAATACCATTCAGGTAAGCCTTTTCAGTAAGAGATTCGTCTTCTTCTTCGAAAACGAGTGGATTAAATAAAATTAGCTCTTTATCACACCTAAGCGGTATAAACTCCCCGTATACTTGCAGATAGTTCCCTAGGGCAATATACGCTTTTTGGTTCAAAACAAGGTAATTCGTAAATAAGTTTACGTCGTAGGCTTGCTTTAAAGCTTCTTTTTCAACCTTGCAGCTAAATCCGTTTTTGACTATATCCGTTATTCTAGTTTTGCCGCTTGGAAAGCCAATCTTGGCTAATATTACTGCTTCTTTATAACTGAGGTTATTTTCTTCGGCAATTTGGTCTGCCATCGATACGATATCTAGGTCAATTATATCGTATGTTCTATCTGGTTTGTGTAATTTATAAATATCGAGTTCCTTTCCCATAAGTAATCCTTTGTGAAGTAATATTTGTGCTTATTAAAGATTAATGAAGCCAGAATATCAACTCCTTCGGCAACGCAAACAGAATCTTATTGAATATTAGCCAAATTTTATTAGGCTGGATTACTAAGGGAGTGCGCGTTAGTTATACCTGTACTCTATTCATTTATTAGCTTTTACTGTATTCATTTATTAGCTTTTACTGTATTCATTTATTAGCTTTTAATGTATTCATTTATTAGCTTTTAATGTAGAACTAGCAATATTTACATAATACAGATTCTCATCTTTGCCTACCAAAGCCCCTAGGTATCTACCGTAATGTAGAGCTCATGACCTTTAAAAGTAAAATAGACAGATTAGAAGGCGATAATCGCCTTATTTATCTTCCATAATATCTTTAAGTGCAATGCGCTTTAGCTTAGTACCATCGCGATACCCTTTTACTAACAATTCATCTAATACAGCGCCAGTGTAGAAGGTATAGCCATTTTCTTCATCAACGGGAAGCTCGTATACAGAGCCTGATATTTGAGGCCAAATCCAATAATTCCCACAGGGTGATAAGTGAGGTAGAACCATTGAACCTGAGCTTACTCTCCATTCATCATCATTTTTCCACGAACAAAACAACACATAGCAGGGTTTGCTATCAATAGTTTGAAACGTTAAAACAACCCACCCTTCTGGCTTGTGTTTCATATGTCACTCCATCTTGTTTACAAAAAAATTTAAGCCTCCATTAACCTTAACTTAATAAACAAGAACACCCCCTCTTTTTTCTTAAAAAACACAAAAAATAAAAATGCTTAAATTAACCTAGAATTAATATCGTTGGCATTTTATGAATTTTAAAACCCAAATCAAAGACACTTAAAGAAGATAACGAGAGGTCTGACCAGTTTAACCTTCTCTATTTCTGTAATATCTGCAATCATAGTGACTGCCTTTTGAAAAGCATCAACCTTGCTGGGGGCTAGGTGTGAAATTTTAAATTTAAGCTTTTAGGAGCAGCACTGAATACTAATTTCACTTTGGGTGTTTTACTTGAACATAACAACTTCATGTTAAACACAAACATAAAATCGGTTTGGATAAGGTAAAAACAACTCGAGAAACCTTCACAGTACTTTAAAGATAAATTTTTTTTGAGAATAAATAATTTGCTCGTAGAAAAAACATTGAACTTAACTTTTGAATTTTAAAGTGAGATTAACCCTTGAAAATAAAACAAAATTTTCAGTGGCTCCAAGGATTGATAAGCCTAATTATGACGAAAGGAATAATGTAAAAATGCTTACCAAGAACAACTATTCTAAAGATAAACCTTTTAATTTATCACCCATTATCTATAGTGTAAAGACATTTATTTTTTGGGAGGTAAAATTATGACCGTTACAAAGACGAACGCTAACGTTCACAGAGGTCGATTTGTTATACGATTTTACTCCCATAAAAATCAGTGCGCACTTAATCCCGAGTCATTTCAGGAGCTGATCCTGGCTTTTAAACTGGAATGTGACCCTAATGTGAAGCTGTTTGCCACCCAGCCTGAGCAAATAGAAGTGACTATAGACAAAAAAGTTTACCGCTATACACCCGACTTCTTAGTCCTATATCATTCTGGCTTCGCTGAATATATTGAAGTTCATCATGAGTCTCAGGTTGATAAAGAGTATCACTCGAAAATTCATCTTTTTAATGAGTACACCCGAAAAAAAGCACAAATAGGTTTACGGTTAATCATCGTCGATAAGCTCAATACTATCTTTATGGCGAACCTGAATCTGATAACAATGTATTACTCGGAGCATTCATTCCCATTAACAATGCTGCCTGATGGAGATTTAACCTTTGGTCAACTCATCGAATGCTTGGAGGGTATAGCTAAAAACCCAGTGTCAGAGGCTTATGGACTAATTGCATCAAATGTATATAAATTCGATATGGAGAAGCCGTTAAACGCCTCTACTACATTGATGCGAGGTCACCTCAAATGATCGGATATGCTACGGGCACTGACTTGACTAATAAGTACGGTAACGTTGAATCTATTGCGTTTGTTGACAGTACATCAATACTCCTTTCCGGTGATGGTATAGAGACTAAGAAGCGCCTATTACCTCGAGACGACTTTGAGAAATCAATTGATGATCAAGGCTTTATATTAAGAAACGCACAGCATCCACATATTGAACTAACAGAATATCAAAAGTTAACGGTTACATCACGATTGATGTATCAATCTATCTTGAAAGAACTGGTTAGTGAAGGATACCCTGCTACAACTAAGAAGACATATGATGAGCTCATCAAACGAGTCGAGAGCCAACATCCTGCAACTATTGCCACAAAACACCCGCAATGGAAAACGGTATGTCGCCATTGGCGCGTATGGGTTCAATCAGATTTTAATGATGAGGCGCTTGCGGGAGTGAAGCGCAATAGCCCTGTACGGCTAAATGCGGCCACTGAGGCTTTCATACAGCACTACATCGCTACCGTCTATTCGTGTAATAACTCTGCTTTCAAAGGCGCATATTACAGTAACTATAAACGAGAAGCGCAAGAAGCTAGCTTGAAAAATAATGAGATTCAAATCGCATCACAACGCACCTTTTACCGCCGGTTACAAGAGCTTACTGATGCCGAAAAACTTGCTAATTTTAAAGGCCTTTCACAAGCGGAAATCAATAAGCGACTAACAACGCTACGTAAACGAATAAAAACCTATTACGCAATGCAGCGCGTTGAATGCGACCGTGTTGTGCTAAATATGTGTTTAATTGACGACAAAACAGGCCTTCCGACACCGCCTATTTCTTTGTATGTAGCAATAGACGTATACACACGCGCACCTATCTCTGTGGTGCTTAGCTTTGAACCTGAAAACTCTGCCGGTGGGCTTAACCTTTTACGTCAAATATTTATGGCGGATAGTAATCTTACAATGAATGGACGCAAACCGACTACATTGATTATGGATAATGGCCCAGGGTTTAATAATCGTTTGATAAAAAAGGCTGCGGAGCGACTTGAGTTAAATATTCATTATACACCATCAAATCAACCTGCTAAGAAGCCATTCATTGAGTCATTTTTTAACGTATTAAGAGATCACTTTTTTTCAGGTATGAAGATTGAAACGCAAAGTGGTGAGACGAGTATTGGATTTCAAAGTTATTCAGGAAAACGTACTAACCCGAACTCACTCGACACAATTCCATTAGCTAAACGTGCGGATATAAAGGTATCTGATTTTACAAAGCTACTGAATATATTTTTGACAGAATACATGCACAAACACCATAAACAGGCTGGCCATACGCCTATCAAAAAATGGAATCAGTCCATTATTGATACGCCTATGCCTTCATTCACATATGATCAGCTACAACATTGCTTCCACGTGTCCAGAGCCCAGGCCTCACATAAATTACAGCAACGTGGAACTATCAGATGTTTAGGTCAAGATTATTACAGTGATGAGCTAAAACAACTATACGCGGCTACTAAAACAGACATGGAGCTGGGTGAAAACCCCTCTGTTTATGTGTTTCATGACGACCTAGATGCCAGAAAAGTAACAGTTCAAGCAACACTGCCTGGCGAGAACAATCCTGTGGAAATAGTGGCTGATAATATTGACCATCATGATACTAAACTACCAGTCAGCTTTGCTGAATTAAATGGCAATCAAACTCTGACCCAACTCGGAATATATACAGAAACTTTCTCCCATACTCCTACTGGTCACTATGTCGGTGAAATAACTGAATTCGTAAAGCAAAAGCCCAAACGCAAACAGCACAGAGGCCCGAAGGTAGCGTCTTTCAATAAAAATACGAAAGAGAACTTATCCATTGTAGAGCGAATAAAAAAATCTCATAAAGTGAATGAACTTAAATCACAGATATCGCACTCAGGTGAACAAGATACCTACGCAGATACGATAGTGAGCAAAACCAGAGAAATGGCCTCTACCCGTTATAATGATGATGAAGGAAATGAAAAACAATGGTAACTATGCCCAGTACAATTTTCGCATGTGACATTCAAATGAAGATATGGCAGAGGATAGCGGAAATCCACAATATGTATCACGTACCTTCAGAGGATAAACGAGCTCAACTTATTTATGGTGCCTCGGGTGCTGGCAAGACGTATATATTAAAGCAGTATCACGCTCAGTTTTTACCTGTTACTAAGCCAGAAAAAACGACAAAACCAATCTTTTATGTCGCTTTTAAGGAGTTTAAAAAAAGTACTGCAGAGATAACTCGATTTTTAATTTCAGAGCTAGAGGGAACAACACAAAACTCTCGCACTACTGCAGCTGAATTGGATGCCCAACTTATCTCACTTCTCAAAGACCTAGAAGTGGAGCTAATCATTCTTGATGAAATTCAGAATATTGCCTCAAGTTATGATGGGATAGAGTTTCAACGAATTATTAAATATTTTTGCTATCTGATCGATAGCAACAAGATCCGTTGTTCGATTATTTTCGCCGGTACAAGCAGTGCTAAGCGCCTTATTACATTTGGTAGAACCGCCGGTAAATTTGACGATGACGAGCAGATGTCTCGTCGACAAATGCGCCCCATTGAAATTAAGCCAATCCTTCCTAAAACGAAAAACTGGATTGCCTGTTGTAATTGGTTCATTCAACAAGTTGGGTTGCCAAATTTAACAAAGGATGAGCACAGTGAGCTACTTGATCGTATTTACCTTGCGTACAGTGAGCACACCATGAGTACAATGCGCGATTTATTTTTACGTAATAACACACGAAATGCAAAAAACTATGATCAGCTTATAGAAGCCTTATTTGAAAACTTTGAGAAATATGCAATTGGGGCTGTCAATCCATTTGATTATGAACTTTTAACAAAAAAACAATTAGATGCATATCTAAATGAGCAAGATAAAAACCTTAGAAGTCAGTTCTATTCGGGGTTATGCTAATGCGTTTCCCAATAAAACCCTCTTACTATGAAGCGGAGTCAGGTATTGGTTATGTACTTCGTTTACTTAAAAGAAATGGCATACAATCAGAATCTCGCGTACTCAATAAGGCTATGCTAACCAGTATCATCAAAGGTAGATCAACAAAGAACGGACTCCTTGATCACCTTATTCCTATAACTCGCACTTTATCATCATTAAAGATAAAGTGCTGGACACATGCGAGATTGCTAACGCCACAAGTTTGTCCAGATTGTGTTAACCAATATGGGTATTTTAGGGCCCAGTGGCAAAATCCATTTTTACGACACTGTATTATTCATGAGTGTGCCCTGTTATCCGAATGCCCTCATTGCAATTCACCGCTGCAATTTACCATTAATCTTCTAAATGGCCGCTGCACATCACCTTTGTGCGGCTTACGCTTAACGCATATGCCATTGAATAGTCAATTAAAATCACCTGAACAAGTCCACGATGCATACCTCATAGCTAAAGTGATAGTTGACGATAGTAATACACGAACGAGTTTCCCACCAAAGGAGATTACCTCCACATTATTAAATAGAGCGGCTGATATTCTTAATAACCCAGATAGTGCTAGAGTATTCTTAAGTGAAAGGGCTAAACGTGTACCAACAGATCTACCGTTGAACATTGAGTTTCACAAAATTGAAATTATTGTTCAGAATTTGCTATGTGAATGGGGGTCATTATCCACACTATATGAAATGTATAATAGCGAGTATATTCGTTCAAAAGCTCCCATAACTCAGCTTTGGTTTGAAGCTCAAACAGCCTCCTCTATAATTGGGGTAACGTTTAAACAAATCGCTCTTTTAGTCGAAGTTGGATTGATAAGAACTGATTCAAAAAAGGCCTTAAGAACAGATACTCGCGTTGAAATATCAGGTGTTTATACCTTTTTAGCCGAGTTCAGCCACAATAAAGATTACGTCCCCCTTTCTGAGCTACGTCGCTTTATGGCTCTTCATAATATCTGTATAACTGATGTACTGATAGCTACTAAAAATAAAGAATTATCAATAACATACAAACCTTCATTAGACTTAATGCATTCCATACACGTTTTGCCTGAAGCATTCGATACCTTTTGTAAATTACATACTCAACTTATAAGAGATAAAACGATGTCCGTTGCAAACGTAGCTGAAGTCACCGGTATACCAAAGGTAGAACTAATGAGGTTGATTAATACCGGTAAGCTCAGGCCCGTTTACATTCATGGCAATAATTCAAAACGTATACTTAATTGTGATACTTTGAAGTTGGCGAAAACGCAAAACAAACAGCTATCACTCGACATTTAGTACTTTGTAATTTCAACTTTAATTTTTAGGCCGAGACATGTTCTCGGTCTATGCTTTATTAATAACAATACCGGCAGTTCACTAAAACTAATCGACTGAATATCAATAAGTTTAACTTTCCCTTTTTTAATAAAGGTTTAGTAACTTCATCCATAACTAAACCTAAATCAAACCAAATTTGAATTAACTCAACATTACAAATGAAGCTTCGCATATCTGCATTTTAACTTTCACTTAAATGGCTTCATTTCTCTTTATCCTAAAAATCCATTTTCTAATCGATTTACTACACTTTTACTAAGTAAATATTAGCGTATAGTGTTCGCCACTAATTTACCGAATACAGAATCTACTTAATTATGTGCTCATTAAAATCAAGTCAGAGTTCTTCAGTGGCAGAATGAGAATCTGCAAGGCAGAATGAGAACTTTTTGGCTGGATGAGAATTTGTGTTGGGGCAGTTTTTAGCTATAAATAATTCTCAATTTAAGAGGCGCAGTACCGATAAAGAACACAAGCTAAGTTATTGTTTTGAAATCTTATTACATGGCTGAGATTCTCAAGTTATATGGCGCCGATCAAATTGATCAGTGCCACTTAAGTCGAGAATACACGGCGCGTTGAGAACTTATTGATTTATAATGAAATATGGCACTTAAATTGAGATTTATTAACTTAATTACACTCTAAAAATAATTATGTTTTTTATTAGGTAAATTTCTTAAACAACGAGAAATCGCTTGAAAACATCTATTACAGTAAGTGATTTGAAGTGATAATTTGACTATCTATTATACGAAAGCTAATCGGGTTTACTTCGAGGTAGTATTTATTTAGGCCGATGCTTTCAGAGGAGCGACAGCGCATCTTTATTTTTCATTACATAAAGAACTTGTATTCATGGGCAGTTATAGCCGTGGATTGCATCACTCAATAATTACCAGCGGTCTGCTCTGTGCCAATTGCAGACAGTGGTAACGCCCAAATTTAGCGCGGAAAGCAGCGCAGCGGCTTGACGTCGCAGCCCAGACTTTTTGCTGGTGATAAAATTTGTTTGTTATACGCCATCAATAAAGCCTAGTAATGCACTAATAGAGCTAAAAAACAGAGGCTTGTTATCATGTGGTACGTTATGGCCCGTTTTATTAGTAACCATATGGATAGAATTTGCATTATTGATGATCATTGACTGGTGCAAATCCCGCCAGATCTTTTTACCCTGCACACTATGCCCAATCCACCAGTCACTTTCATTTAATTTTGATGAAGTGACTATAACTACAGGAATTTTATTGGCAATATCGTCATCAGCAATCATTTTCTGATGATAAATTTCCTGTAGGAGATCCCATTCAGGCTGGTTATTCATCATTCCGTTTAATTTAGTAGTATCGCGTTTCGCCCACGTTGCGTCGTATTTATTTAATTCACTATCAAACAACTCATGACTTGGATCGATCAACAGTAACCCTTTTACCCGCTCGGGATAAGCAGCAGCAAATGCTCTGACATGCAAGCCACCAAAGGAGTGACCAATTAAAATTAGATTTTCTTTTGCGTTAATAGTCGAAAGCAGTTTTTCGAGTCGTTGATTTGAACTAGCTAAACTAACGTCTTTGACAACCTGAGATTTTCCATTCCCAGCACGAGAATATATAACTGCTCTGATATTTAATTTTGAAAGGTCTGTTAATAACGGGTGCCAGTAAGCTAAGCCCATTCCGATACCTGATTCAATCACCAAAGTTTTGCTTCCAGCACCGATATCGATGTATTCCATTTGAATGCCATCAATAACTAAGAATCTTGGTTCCTGAGTTCCCGCAATGACTGGACTGGCATATAAGACAAATAAAAAAAATGTTAATCGAAAAATCAAGCGCAACTCCTGTGCGTATAACGAGGCTGGAGGATAAGTTTAACAGCCAAAATGGGTAAAAACGAGCTCCTGTAATCGTTCCTCAGCACTTTTTCGGCATTAGGAAATACATTTGAAACCCATAAACGGGCTTATTTTCTTTAAAAGGAGTAATTCTAACGCCCCACACCCAAATTATGCGCTGCCGAAGGTGATCTGCATTTATTTGTAAGGAATTTATAGCGACTCTACACTTTCTCTCCATTTTTTGAAGGAAAACCTATCATTATATTCAATTCGTTTAGCTACTGCTCTAGGGCTTCGGCCTAAATACTGAGAAATCTCACTTGCTGTCATCTCAAATTCAACAACCATCACTCTTAGTTTTTCCAAGTCGATAGTACTCCAAGGTTTACCGTTATTTCTATATTTTAGAGCAGCTTTCTCTCTGACTTCTACTCTTTGCTTCCTAGAAATTTCCCTGACAGTAAGAACATCTTGGAGTTGAATCTTAGCTAAAGAAAAAGCGGTTGGCGGAGTTGTAGACTTATTAATATTTTTGATTACAATTTTAGAAGCATCATCAAGATCAGGCAAACAATCAAAATCAATATTTATTTTTCTGACTTTGGTATTTTCAATCTTACCCAAAATACTAATATCATTTAGATTAAAAAAACCTCTCAAGTCGAAAGTTTTTATTATTCTACTCTGAATTAAACTTTCTATTATAGTTGCTTTTTCGTATGTGTAGTTTGAAAGAGGAAGTGCCCAGACACATAAGTTTGGAAGGTATTTATTATGTAATATTTGTTCCCATTCATTCGAAAACTTTTGATTTGATGACAGTAAATTTTTTGGTTCAATTGATGTGATAGTTGTTGATGCCCAAATTTTTTTAATATTTGCTAAATTTTTGTATTCTTTAATATGGTTATGAACAAGATATGAAGACATCAAGCTATACACATCTTCTGACTCATCTACGTTGTAGATCGTTCTGTTACCTCGAAGATAACCTTCGTAGTGTTCACTCATTCTTATACCAACATTTACACTAACACCAACATAAACTATTCGGTTTAATGCACCTTTATGGACTATCAAATAAATTCCACTACAACCAGAGCTTTTCGCTTCTTTAAGTGAACCAAGACATTTCCATTTCATAACATGTTGATTCCTCGATTGATGCCTAACACTTTAGTATTTATGCAGCACGCAGTTTGTGTTGCATAATCACTTGAACAACTTTATAAGAGAACATTTTTCTTATTTTAACGCGAAAACGTCCATATTGTATGGACTTATATTCTTAGCGAATAGTGTAAGCCACTGCCAACTATAAATATTATGCTTACTGTAGCTTATTTAAACATTTATAAAAGAGGAAAGTATTCACTTATTTTTACTAAGTTAATGACGACTCACCTGACTGACCGATTATCGCTCTTTGACGAAGTTCGGCTCTGTGCCAGCGGACCTTCAATCGTAGCTCGTTTTTGCCCCAAGACGAGTTAACGTAAATACTCTATAGGTCGACTTTGAGCGAAGCAGTCAATCAAAAGTTTTGATGTCTGAAGTAAAGATTTGATCCTCGTTGGCTTTTTCAAAACGAATGGGCACGAGCTTTTGTAATAGTGGCAACACAAGCAAAGGCTCAGAGCGATTATCAACACAAACAACGGCATTTGCACTACTCAGTGCTCTCACCAATGCGTTAACAGGGGTTATATCGTCCAAAGACTCAATAAAACAATTGTCTTTCTCAAACTCACTTATATCGTCGAAATACGCATCAGGCGAAAAACAATATAACTCAAGCGGCTTAACTACCGCGTTATTGTTGTTTGATAGTTTTTTCCCTAACACGATGAGTAGATGAGCTTTTTTATCCAATCCGAGCTTAAGCAAAAGCGTATTTATTAAATCCATGTACTTCACTGAATACCTAAATAAAATAGCGTCATATTTTTATCGTGCATTATTAGGTACATTAAAACAATAGCTATTTTGATGAATTACCAGCGATTGCGCTATGCACTATGCACTATGCACTATGCACTATGAGTAAGTAATTTAATCCATTCATCTGCGTTTGACACAATGAATTGATATTTATTGCCATCTTTTAATACGACTTCAATTGCATCATGTGTATAAGGCAAAATACCTGCAACTTTACCAGTGCACTTACTCACTTTTACAATTTCACGCCGTGAAAACGTATAAGGCCCTAACCCAAATTGTGCATTAAACGGTGAAAAATGAATATCAGTGTTGGTTAGCCAAAATTTACCGTCGGCTTTAATCGTCCCTTTTTGAATTGTGGCGGTTGTCGATTTGATTGTTATTGCTTGCATAATAATATTCCTTTATGTGGCTATTAATGTGTCAGTTTTATCGCTTTTAAGTCATTACCAAGTGACGACATTTAAGCTGACTGTATTACCTTTTCTTGGTTCGCCTACCGTTAATTAATGCACCCAACCACGTATTTTTAACTAATAATAAATAACTTATTTGACCAATAAGTAATGTAACAACCACGCTAACTATAAACTTTACTAAAACTGGCCAACCAGTATTAATCAATGGCATCTGAATATAAATCAGCACTGGCACATGTATTAAATAAATCCAATATGATGCATTTGAGATGCTGCGACTGAGCTTACTTTGGTGATTTAAAAAACGATGCCCAAGTAAAAACGTTATGGCGGTTAACAAAATAACACTCAGTCCTTGTGATAAAACATGCAATACATTCAGCTCTCCCGCTGCGGCAAAATACCCCGAAGTTGCGGCGGCAATCACTTCATCTAAGCTTGGCGCGGCTGGTAATAAAGAAAAATAACCAGTCAGTGATAGTGCAACACCCAAAATAAGAGGCCATAAGTACTTATGATATGAGCAAATGAGCTGCTGTTTTTTATTAAGCCCCACTCCCAACCAATAAAAACTGCCGTAAAAACCATAGGACCATAACTGTGGCGTGAGTTTATCAGGAGCAGGAAATGGAATAGATTGCCCCATTAATGAAAACGTTAACACGATGGGAAGTACAACCCACATAAATAAAGGGTGAGCGCTAAGCGCATCAAATTTATTGCCTAATAAGTTAGTTGTTTTCAACAACCAGTGAATTAGGCAAAACTGGAATAAGTTCCACAAAAACCATAAGTGCATAGTGCTAACAACAGGCTCTTTAATAACTTTAAACACAGCAAAAATCGGCGGTATTGGATTAGCTATACCGGCTCCAAAAATCAAGGCATGGTAGTAAACGGCAAAGCTGAACGGTAAAAATACAATAAAAGGCAGTAGAATATGTTTACTGCGATGATGTAAAAAGCGCGCTTTGCTCGATTTATGTATTAAAAGTGCACTGCAAAACCCTGCAATAATAAAAAATAATGGCATCCGAAATAAGTGCAGCGTATGCGTAATATAATCAAATAGACCATGTGTGCTTGGGTCTGCCGTAAACCAAATATTGCGAAAGAACGGACTGTAGGCTAAAGCGGCATGAAATACGATGCCGAGCAATAGCGCGAGGCTGCGTAAATTATCAATGTAGTGTAATCGACTGTCTTTATTCATTAATGTGCCCAACTAACTTTTATTAATAAAGCATAAATGAATGAGGTTTCATGACACTAGTCACAAAGCTCATAGCCCGAGCTATGACAGATGTCACTGTTTTTACAACGCGAGTTCTGCAATAATTGCTAAAAAAATATGGCCACAGTAATGGAATCAACTATACGACATACAACCGATTGGCATTTCTCAACATTGGCATCGTGGCTTGGGGTGACATTGGCGTGTGCCTATTATACCAACTCAGAATTAGCGCTATATTTGCAAATCATAGTAAGTGGTTCCATTTTAGCTATTTTGCTGTATGTGTTAAAACAGCCTAACAAATTTGTTCACGGCGTAGCACTTGGCTATTTCCTGCTTATTTTGGCAATGATACAACTGAGTTCAACATCCTTAGTTTTTATCCACCTAGTGATGTTTACCGCGGTTTTTAGTCCTCATTTTTCGCTTCCTAAGATACTGGCTTGTGTTGTGGCCGCCATGCTGGTGTATGGTTTAACGCATTATGCGCGCTGGGAAAATGGCATTCCTTGGATCATGTTTACAATTTGGTTTTTCTTTTGCTTGATGAATTGGTTTGTTAGCCGGCGTATTGTCGAAAGTTTAAATACACATTACCAATCCCGCCAAAACTACAAAGAGTTAAAAGCCACCCAACACATGATGGGGGCGATGCATGCAGCGCAAGAGCGACAAAACATATCACGCGAGCTCCATGATTCGCTCGGCCATAAGCTTACCGCGCTCAGCATTAATTTAGATTTTGCTAAAAGAGCTGCAAATGAAGCCACCGTTGAAACCCTCTCTCTTTGCCACCAACTTAGCCAAGAAGTATTGGCTGAAGTGCGCGAAATCGTTTCCACTCAGCGCAATGACAAAACGATACTTAAGCAAGCTCTTGAGGCCATTTGCGAACTGACACCTAATTTACACTGTGATCTCCAACTAAGTAAAGAGACAGAGCAGCTCCCTCAAGACTACGCCCTGTGTGTATTTCGGTTTACCCAAGAGATGATCAGCAACACCCTTAAACATACCCAAGCAAACCATTTTACTTTGCATGTAAATGTCACCCTCGTTGGCGAACAGCCGCTGTTAGTTGCAAAAGCGTATCACAATCAAGCAGAGACCCATTTACCAAAACAAGGGAACGGATTAGCAGGACTAAATGAGCGGATGGCACAATTTGGCGGTGAATTTTCACAACACCTTGAGCAAGAAACATTGATCAATACCATGAAACTACCACTAAATTTAGAAGAATAAAGCCATGATAAAGTGCCTACTAGTTGAAGATCAGACATTAGTTCGTTTAGGCCTCGCTAATTTACTTAACCTCGATAGCGCCATTAATATCGAAGCCCAAGCTGAAGATGGCTTGCAAGCGCTTACACTATTAGCTGAGCATAGTTTTGACATTGCTTTACTCGATATGAGAATGCCGAATTTAGATGGGCTCGGCGTGCTGCAAAAAATGCGTGAAAAGGGTGATAAAACCCCTGTGCTGATCATCACCACATTTGAAGATTGTGATGTATTAGTCAAAACCCTTAATCTAGGTGCTCGTGGGTATGTGCTTAAAAACATTGAACTTGAAGAGCTCATTAGCGCTATCAAGCAGGTCGTTGTAGGTGAGCGAGTATTGCAAAGTGCGGTGACTGATTTTTTACTCAAAAAGCAACTAAGCCCTCAGCTCTGCTTAACGGACAAAGAACAAACCGTATTGCAGTGTTTGTCTTTAGGTATGCCAAACAAAGTGATTGCCAAAAAATTAGATAACTCTGAGGGGACTATTCGTAATCATGTGTCACAAATTCTTGCCAAATTAGACGTAAAAGACCGCACTCAGGCCGTTATAAAAGCCATTAATCAAAACCTAATTTAACACGCGAACAACACCAAATTACTATTTTTGATTAGGCTTAAGTGGTGCAATCAACATAAATAAGAGTAAACAAAACCAACTAATAAACAAACAGGCGACTATCCATGCGAGCTTTTCTTGGCATTCCACTTTTTGTGACCTAGCAATGAGTATGATTGGCATCACCCAAATCTTGATTCCAGACATTAAAGATCTTCAGTCTTCTCATGGCACCGAACCGCCCGTCGACTCTAACTCATAATTGTCCAAAAAGAGTTTGTCTGGTCGTATCTTCACAAATAAAAAAGGCGAACATTTCTGCTCACCTTTTCTAGAGTTATAGTTTGGGGAAAATGCAGTTTTTTAGACCGCATTTTTCTTTATAGAGTTTTTAGTTTTAGATTGGGAATATTTAGACAATTTAATAGCCCCAATCACATGGTCGTTATTATAGTTTGGGAATTTTTAAGCTTTACCATAAATCCTTTGCTCTAAGTTTTTCACTTTCGCTTTTGAGCTCCTAGCACACTCTCCAACCTTATTTAAAATAACCTCTAATTTACTTGATAAACCTTCTATGTTTTTCCATCCCTCAAAAGTATCTTGTATCAATTTACTTTCTGCACTTGAACAAGCGGTCATGAAATTATAAACAACCCATTGGGCGCCTTCTTTTGGAATCCGCTTTAAAATACGGCCTTTATTTTTTGAAAAATATGCAGCAACAAACTCTCTATTTTCTGCAAAAAATGCTGGAAACTGGAAACGGTAATCAATAACAAACTCAGTAGTTGAATCATTGAGCAGTAACTCATAAAACGCTTTAATTTGCTCCTCTTTTAATGTGTAGCCAATTGAGTCCAAAACATCTTCTTTAAATGTAATGTCACCACTATTGAACATAGCTAAAAGCGCTAAATATTCACTGTCTGTAGAGTTTGCGGCGGCTACTCGTAGCACGGAACTGCGTGCCGGCAAATCAATAACTTTACCTTGTTTTATTTTTCCTTTAGCAAAGGCTATAGCACTGTCAGATTTCAAATAAACACCATAAAACGAAAGCCAAGCTCCACCATTTTCTTTGTTAAATACAGTTTGCCAATCAATAATCTTTGGTAAGTTTGCTTGTAAATAACTGCTGTAAGGCGCTTTTAAATCGCTTGGTACAAACTCAATAAACGAGTCTATTAGACTATTCAGTGCTTTTAAGGATTCAACACTGTCTGTAGGTAAACTATTTAGCGTTAGTACTAGCGTATCAACATAATCCATATAATCAATGAGTGCTGCGCTTGCCAATGCATCATTATTTTCCATATAAGACAGCTTTTCTGCATCACTGAGCAAATGAAGTGGAAATTCAGCATTATCTGTTTTATCAATATACCTAAAGTAACCCACACCTTTGGTGTCTATAAAAACCTGCGATGAAGGCGAAACTTCACTCAATAACATTGTTTGAGTATTTAACAGAACATTTTTATAAGAAACCTCATTGCCAACATTATAAATTTTCAATGTAAGCGGAATGCTCCACAATTTATTTTGCCTAAAGAAGTTATCTTGCTTTAAGTAAAGTGCATCATCTTTACGATACAAGGTCACTAATGGATATGATGACTGTTGTAAAAATGAGGAGGCCACTCCTACTAGGTTTTTAGGGATATAGCGTTTAAAGCTATCGAATGACACAACTGTGCCTTGAAAAGTCTTTACATACTCGCGAATTGACTCTTTAAATTCATCCCCCCCCATTGCCTGCTCAAGCATAGCCAGTATAGAAAAGCCCTTACTGTAAACAAGCTGACCTGTTCCATCTTGCTCTGAAGCTACCTTCACTTCAGTAATTACAGCTCGATCCATGTCGTTGTCACTTTCTAATGAACTTGATTGTGGCGTATAAGTACACTGTGCTTCTGTGGGATAAAAATGAGTCACTACTTGTGCAGCAAAAAACTCGCTAAAAGACTCATTCATCCAATAATCGTCATACCACTGCATAGTGATATCGTTACCAAACCACATATGTGCAACTTCATGAGCAACGAGTTTTCGGAACACGCACATATCGTAGCTACTTGCTCCGGCCGAGGGAATTTCTTTTGGGCTAAGCGCAATTAAGCCAACATTCTCCATTGCAGCAGAAGAGTCAAACGGTGCGATGAAGAAATCTAATTTGTCGTAAGGAAAAGGCTTACCTAAGTAGCCTGACAAATAATCAATTGTGTTATTGATTAATAGAGGCAATTCTTCATGATATTGATACTGTAAACCTTGTGGCGAAAACAAAGTACTCTTGTATTTAGTCTCCTCCATTTTCTTGCTATCAAACATACCTACGGCGATTGCTAAAACATCTGTCGGAATTACAGCCGTTTTTTCAAACTTAATCGTTTTTTTATTTGAATCAATTTTTGTAGAAAGAGCACGTGTATTGTGAAGCGCCGTTAAATTTGAAGGGATGGTTAAAGTAAACTGAAATGATGTTTTTTTATCTGGTTCATTTAAACTAGGGAAGACTTGCCTAGCAAGCATTGGCTGAAATTGTGAGAAAATATAATCTGCTTCGGCACCACTTGTTTGTACAAATAGACCCTGTCCATGACTAGAGAATTTCCCAATAAACTTAATAGCTAACTTTGCCTGACCACTAACGTTGTGATCGAGCTTATGCTTAACAATGTCATAGTTATTTGCCGTTTCAACCGGTAAGTTTGTTGATAATTCATCCATTAAAAGTTCCACAGACTGAATATTTAAACCATGGCTGTGGTAGCTAATAGTATCTGTTGGTGAAGAAATATCTAACGATAAAATTGTGGTGCCACTAAAGGTAGGTTTTGATGGATCTAATTCTAAATTGACGATTTGTGAATCTAGAGTAATTTCTTGGGGTAGCCGATAGTTATTAACTCCTGTCGCGTAAGAATAAACACTACAGAAGAAACAAAAAGCTAAAACATACTTCAAGCAATATTCCTTCATTTAATTTGCTATAAAACTCCGACACTAACAGCTACCTTATTGAAATAAAAGTTATTTTATAATTAGAATTAGAACAACCATCATCTGGAATACATAAACAAACTGAATTCAGCAACCTCTATTACATGGATTGTGAAACGAAGCTACAACTTGCGCACAAAGAATTAAGTGATGAAGGTGTTTGGAAGCCGAACTACAATCCTCCACTTGTAAAGTTGTTAAGCAAACTTGGGCTATATTTACCACCGCATTATTATCAGAGTTTTTTCGCAAACGTTATGCTTTGTGTGGCTTTTTCTGCTCCGGTTTGGGGAATCTTCCAATGGTTTCTAGTGTGGAGCGAGCTAGGTAAACCAGTTTTAGAAGCAGTTTATATCTCGTTACTTACGGGTGCATTGTTTAGTTTAGTTATGGCAACCCTCTACTACATTAGGCGCAAGCAATTAAATCTAACAGACTGGGGTTCATTGAGAGAATAAGCCCAAAACCTACAAACTGTTCAAGAGGGATTCGTAACGCGTGGCATTTGTACTATGCATTGGTTTTAGTGTTTAAGGCGATATGCGGTGGCTTCGGTATTGCGTTGCTCACCCCTTAACAGAGCGTTACCGAATAAATACTCTAATACGTTTTTCTCCAAAGACGAGCTTGAACGACCGTCCTCTTTTTGCTCCAATAAAAACCCGAAAATGGCCCATATAGCTATCTAGGTTAACGCTTTCAAAAAACAGAAGTATATTTCCGATAACTACCTTTAAAGTCCTAGAAACGGAAGTTTACTTCCGTTTTGTAAGTTTATAAGCTGGTGTCTAGTGAAAGCTGGGAAGTCCAGTGATAATTTTGCTAGTTGTCTAAACCCATGTGCTAATAGTTAAAGCATGAGCAAACATTGATACAGTTCAAATGCTATTTAGTAATTGAGCAGGACGCTTTCAAGAAAGCAGGCAAATAAGCGGCTAGAGTTAATTAAGCGTTATTATAGAAATAACTATATTTAAGTACTTTTAAATTCACTTGCTGTGATTGTACTAACAGTAGGCTTCATCAAAATTTGTTTATAACCGTAACCTAAAGCCGTAAATGTAGCGCTTACTCGTATTTGTCCCACAAACCTACCAGTCTAATATTCTTAATATTATGCAGGTGGCGTTTTTAATACCTATAAAAGGCTAATCAGTAATAGCGCTATCAAGCAGTGCAGTAACAACCACTGGTTTTATTAAGTAACAGTTCGCTGTTAAAACCAGCTACAAGATTATTTATAACCGTTTCAACAAAACCACTGCCCTGCGCGCAGCCAAGCCCTTGAGAAAGTGGGCCGGCATAAACAAAGTCACCTTTATCGTTAATCACCACAGCAGCTGGTGTAGCAGGGAGCAGTATTTGTAAAGAGGCTGTTTGCTCAATATTGATAAGCGTAATATTTTGCGCTTTAGAAAACGCAGCCAACTGTTTTAAATGAGGCTGAGCTTGCTTGGTGCAGCCACAGTCAGGGTCAGTAACGATAATCAACGAATTATGCTTTGCAGCTGTAAACCCTATGTGTTGTTTAAATTGAGTAAACCACCCTGGTTGTTCAAGCACGCCATAGCTGTCAAAAACGCGCAACTGATTATATTGATAATAAACTAAACCAGAGACCGTCAACACTAACCACAGAGTAATCACTGCACTCATTTTAATGGATGAATTACTTAAATTTAGCAATGCTTTGCTCTAATACCGCAATACTTACGTCGATCATTTGTACTTTAGCGGTTAGTTTTTCTACCACTTTGGTATCTTGATATTGGCTTTGCTGCATTTGTTCTGTGCTTGAGGCTATTTGTTTTGTGTTTACAGCTTGCTCAGCAACAACTTGCGCTACAGAGTGAGTACTTTGACTAACGGCTTTTATTTGCTCACTCATGGCGCTTATGTTTTCTTTCATGGTGGTGCTGATATGCGTTAAATCAACAACAAAATCGACACACTGGCTCATAGATTGGGTTGACGTTTTACTGTTTGTAACTAAATCTTTTAATGTTAAAGCAATTTTATCTGTCGTGGCTTTACTGCTTGTAGCAAGCGTTCTGACTTCATCGGCTACAACAGCAAACCCGCGGCCATGCTCACCCGCTCTTGCGGCTTCAATGGCTGCGTTAAGCGCAAGTAAGTTAGTTTGCTCTGCAATGCCTGATATTTCATTTAACAACCCTGATATTACATCGCCAGCGGCCACTAAATGATTTATTTGCTCTTCTGTATGATTAAGTAAATTAAGTAGCTCCGTGCTTTTAGTGTCTGTTTGCATAACGTCATTTAAGGCGCTATTGGCAGCTTGAGTAATGTTATCTACTTGCTGCTTTAATACTTCGCTTTCATGCTCAACTAAGCTAAAACCCTGTGCAACTTGAGCACCAGAGTCAGCTATATCATTAGTTTGTTGCTTTCTTTGCTCGGCCCCGCTTGCTAGCTCATCGTGTACGTTTATTAATTGCTGCGAATTTTGCTGCAGTGAAAGAGACTGCGTTTGCACTTGTCTAATTACATCTGATAAATAACCCAATAAAGTATTAAAGCCCGCTACTGCATTGCTATTTTTATCATCGGCCCTAAGCGAAAGCTGTATATGCTCAGGGTCTTGCATAATGGCTTCGGTCGCTTTGGTTAAAGACACGCCAGCTCTGCGCTCTTGTTGTAGTGTTTTAGCAATATAGCCTGCTACAAACACTTCTACTATTGCATAGCCGGCATGTATAAGCACCGTAGTAAACGCCAGTCTGTCAGGGTCAAATACATAAAAACCGGTGTTTTGTGTTTGTAAAAAGTAAAAGTTTAAATGATGAACGGCCACAAAAATAATGGCCGTAATAAACACCTGCCACTGTACAAACATGATCAACATAGCCATTAAGATGAATATTTCGAAGTGTATTTCTATTAACCCAAAGGCTTGTTGTATGTGCAAAAAAGAAAACATCATAATTGCCGCAGCAACAACATGACCTGTGATTGGGTTATTTTTCTGAGTTTTAAGTAACCATATAGGCATTAAGCTTAAAGGTAGGCCGACTATAAATGCTTGTGTAAGTGTCCCAAAGTACAAGCCTAGGGCGATAGACTCTACAAACAAAAAAATGAATATTATGGTGAATAAACGACTTACACTATTCATAAATACCTTTAATTATTAAAATTTTTAAACAAAATCAGGGGTTGTACGTATTAGCTAATAATTACGACCACATTTAATTATCAATATAGCCTAGCTTGCCAACTTTACTTAATAATTGATAAAACCGCTTTAAACTCAGGTAATGCTGCGTTTTTTGTCCACTGAAAAATGATACTTTCTACGCTTGTAATTATTGCCCCTGCCTGTTGTAACTGCTCTAGAGCTAGCGATTTATGCATCGTATTTCGTGAACCCACAGCATCTGCCGCTACATGCACCTCAAATCCTTGAGCTATTAAATCTAAGCAGGTTTGTAAAACACATACATGCGCCTCTGTGCCTATTACTATAATTTGTGAACGCGTAAGCTTTGTAAACACAGCATTAAATGCAGGCTCATTACACGCACTAAAATGTGTTTTTTCAACAGTCTGTGCGTTTATAAGGGTGTTTTTTAAAAGCCTGTTTGTACCACCAAGCCCTTGAGGATATTGTTCAGTCACTATGCTAGGAATTTTAAAAAGGGCGCTTACTTTGGCAATTTTTATTGCCCACTCTAGTAAATCAGAAAATTCGCTAATAGCGGGAGAAAGCTTATCTTGAATATCTATCACTAATAACACGCTGTTATCTGCAGATAAATTTTTGTGACTAACCATAACACCCCGTTTTAAGTAATTATAATTAGTAAGCGTAGCTTAAATGGTTATAAATAACTAAATTAGTGCTTTAATTTAGTTGTTATAAGTTGTAATCCACATTTTAAAAAATGTGCTATATTTAACTTTTATATGTATATCCCCTGCCCTAGAGCGAGTTTATTAGTGCGATTGAGTATTTTGTTTTTTCTCTTCACCACTGTATGTTTTCTTTGTATTACTAGCGTATCTGCCTCCACAAATTATGCTCAACAACTACAACGAATATCTACCGATGAAGGTTTATCCCAAAATTACGTAACTAAAATTTTGCAAGATGATTTAGGTTATATTTGGATAGCCACAGCGCAAGGGCTTAATCGATTTGACGGCTATACGGTAACCCCTTTTGATGGCGGATTTACCCTTAACGAAAACTTCATCACTACACTATTTAAAACGCATGCAGGCAATATAATTGTTTCTACTGAGCTTGCCGGTGCCTATTTAGTTAACCCAAAAACGTTAACTACTCGTAATATATTTTCGGGCAATCTTGCAGGTAATACAGCTAGTTTCGCTTCTATTGAAGCGATAGCTCAGCACCAAGATACCTTTTACCTTGCCATTTTAAACAACGTGTATTCACTTAACTCTAAAACAAATTCACTTACTTTAGAGTTTACTATAGGCAATGAAAACAGCGTGGTGCGCGCATTAAAATATTACAAAAATACGCTATTTATAGGCACTCAAACGGGTTTATTTAGTTACGACCTAAAAACAGAGTCATTAACCCCTCTTAATTTACATACCCCCGATAAACAAACAGTCGATAACAGTAATGTTAAATTTTTATCTGTAGACCCCGCGCTAGGATTATTAGTAGGCACCGTTGAGGGCATGTACGCATTAAGTTTAAATAGCTCAGCAGGAGCAGCTGCAGATAAAAGCACTAAAAGCGTGATTGCTGATTACAATATTTGGGATTACAGCAATACACCCTATGGCGAATTTATTGCCACAGAGCATGGCTTGTTCGAATTTAACCGAGAAAAGGGCACCACTGAGTTAATTCTTAGCTTTGATCAAAGTAAATTTAATATTACCGAAAATACTATTAACGATTTAATGGTCGACTCAAGTGGCGTGTTTTGGCTGGCGTCGCGCACTCAAGGCGTGCTTACTTGGTCAATAAACACACGGCGCTTTAACAAAATCACCCTACCCGAAAACAACTATATAAACAGTATTTACCAAGACGATGATTTAACTATGTGGTACGGCACCGATAATGGCCTTGCTCATGTAAATGCTAAAAACAAAACAACCTACTACCTAACCTCGCAAGACCCTAAAGCGGTTTATGGTGAATACGCTATTTTTGCAATTAATAAAGCGCATTTAGATTCCACTTCGCGGTATTTATGGCTAACGGGGTACTACAGTTTAATTTTATTTGACAAAGAAACAGGCACAGCCGTTGCTAAAAAAGATTTAAATAACGCACTGTCTGAAGGTGCGGTTATTTATGGTTTGTCTGAGGTAGCCCCCGACACATTCGCTTTTTATAATGATCACAGTTTTTATGTGTACAATGGCAAAACAGGCTTAACACGCGAAATTAACGGGTTAAAACAACATGTAAACCCTTTAGAGGCCTATACCTTTCATCGACCTTTTGATGATTACCCAAATGAATTTGTATTAAGTACAACTACCCACTTTTACCGGTTTAACGAACAAACAAACACCCTTACCGCTATTTATAAAACCAGTAAAAAAGACAGCCAAAATTACCACACAGTCGAAAACTGGTTAGCTGACAAAAACAATATTTTATGGTTAGCAACAACCAGCGAAGGCTTAGTGGGTATTGATGCGCAGAGCTTTGAAAAAAAGCACCACTTTAACGTAAGTAACGCCTTAAAAACGCAGTCTATTTATTCACTTATTAGCGATGAGTATGGTTATTTATGGTTTAGCAGTAAAAATGGTTTGTACCGCTTAAATACCGATACGTTAAGACTGCGAGTTTTTACAGTAAAAGATGGTTTATCGGTTAATTTATTTAGCACTTTAGGGGCAATTACGCTTAAAAATAACACTGTAATGTTTGGCAGCAGTTATGGTGCAATTTCGTTTAACCCCGCTGAGTTTTTACAGCAAAGCACGCAAACAACAACCTCAATAACCGATATAACTTTAATGTCGCGCGATTTAGACTATCAGCCAAATCAGTTTGCCACCTCTGCATTGCAATTAACACATGAAGATATGGGTTTGGAGGTCAGCTTTTCTAATTTTGATTTTCAAAATAGCGCGGAAACACGTTACAAAATTACGCTTCAAGGACCTACTTCGCTAGAGTATGATGATTTAAAAGCAAACAAAATATTTTTTACAAAGCTCCCACCAGGTAATTATCAATTAAAGGCCAGCGCGTATAATTTTAATAGTGCGACTGAATCAAAGCCGGCGCTGTTAAATTTTAATGTGGCATACGCGCCGTGGAAGTCTCCTTATGCATATGCAGCTTATATTTTAATTATTATAACTGTACTGTGTTTACTGTTTTGGCAATACAGAAGCAGACAGCTAGCCATAGCTAATGCGCAAAAAGCGACTATACACTCGCAAAAACAAACGGAGCTTGCGCTCAGTAACAATAAAAGTGGCATTTGGGATTACCATTACAGCGACGATTCAGTAAATACAAACCGGGGAAGTGAGCTTGGGTATACTAATTTGCCAAACCGTATTCCATTAAAACATTATTTAGCTTTAATTCACCCTGAAGACAAACCGCGGGTTATTTCGCACTGGTTAAACTTTACCAAACAAAAAAAGCATGAGCATTGGCAAGCAACTTACAGGTTAAAGCATAAGCTTGGCCATTGGTTGTGGTATCAAGATTTAGGGCAAATTATTTATGACGAACAAACAAATAAACCGATATCTGTATCTGGCATATATACCAACATAACTGAGCAACGTGCCAATGAGCAGCAAGCCAACATTTTAGGTGAGGCGTTTGGGCAAATAAACGACTGGCTGCTTATTTTAGATAATAATTTGGTGCCGGTTTCTGCAAATAACAGTTTTATAAAAACCTTTTCGCAAACTCATAAACATCCGCTTAGCTTAAAAGTGTTTGTTAATGCGATAGGTAAAGCGCAATGTAAAAGCTATGCCAACACATTAAAAAGCTTAACAGCAAAACAAAATTGGCGAACTGATGCCGTTATTAAAACTGCAACTAACCCGCACCACCCCATACATATAAGTGCCACTGCAATCGCTAAAGATACACATAGCATAAGTTACTATGTGATTGTTATTTCGGATTTAACCGAACAAAAAAAGGCAGAAGACGAGCTACGTTATTTAGCCAATTTCGATCCCCTAACACAATTGCCTAACCGCAGTTTAATGCATCAAAAAATTGGTAAATCGATTAAAAAAGCTCACCAGCAGCTCACTCAAAGCGCTTTACTATTTATAGATTTAGACAAATTTAAACCGGTAAACGACACATTTGGTCACGCAGTGGGAGATCAACTGCTGTGTAATATCACCCAAAGAGTGAGCGCTATGTTGCCAAGTAATGCCACGCTTGGCCGCCAAAGCGGTGACGAATTTTTAGTGCTTATTGATAACGTAGAAGACATAGCCGCACTAAATAACATAGTCAAAAGTATCAGCTCAGAACTTGCCAATAAGGTCATTATCGAAGATTTTTCTATTAATATATCAGCCAGTATTGGCGTGGCTTTATACCCATTTGATGCCAGCTCGACCGATTTACTGATCAGAAACGCCGATGTAGCCATGATGCATGCAAAGCAAGCAGGCAGAAACGGGTTTAAGTTTTTTAACGACTCGATGAACGAGCAAATAAAACAAAAGCTCATCCTCGAAAACGATTTAAAAGACGCCGCGAAAGATAATCTATTATTTAATCACTACCAACCCATAATAGACACGCACGCACAAACAATAAATGGGGTTGAATTACTTATGCGCTGGGAAAATAACGGCCAATTTGTCTCGCCGGCTTTATTTATCCCTATTGCTGAAGAAACAGGCCTGATAGAAGCATTAACTGAGCAAGCTTTAGAGCGCGCGCTAACTGAGCTAGCCCCTACATTGGCCAGCAACCCATTGTTTTATATTTCACTTAACTTGTCGCCAAAGCACATTTTAAGGACGAATATAGCAACCAAGCTGACCAATATATTAAAACAGCATCAAATGAGCCCAGTGCAACTGCGCCTAGAAATAACAGAAAACATACTGCTAGAAGACAAGCAAAAAGCCGCAAAGCAACTACAAAAGTTAAAATCGGCTGGTTTTAAGCTGTTACTCGATGATTTTGGCACCGGCTACTCATCACTTACTTATTTGAGCCAGTTCCCTATTGATGTCATTAAAATTGATCAAAGCTTTGTAAACAGCATTGGGGTTGATAAAAGTGATGAGTCGATCATCAAAACCATTTACACTTTGGCTCAAAACTTAGAGCTTTATTGCATAGCCGAAGGCGTTGAAACTAAGCAACAAAAAGCCTTTTTAGAAGGGTTAGGTTGTCATGTTTTACAAGGTTATTATTTTGCAAAACCAATGCGGGCAGAGCAATTACAAAACCCCGAAACACATGAGCATATTCACACTTTAATAAAAAGTTAGCTATGAATATGCTGGCATTCGTGGCTTTCTATTTGTAGTACGCTGCTTTTAACATTAAAACGCGCAGCGAGGAGTTTTTCTATTTTTAAGCGGCAGGCTTCATCGTGCTTTTCAACTGTACAATGCTCTTTTAACACCACGTGAGCGCCGACAATAATATCGCTGTCTTTGCGCGACACCGTCACATTATGTACGTTATGCACATGCTCTAAATCGGTAATTGACTGCTCAATATCCTTCACTTTAGGCAACTTAGCGTTATTAAAGAACAGCCCTTTAATACAGCTCGTGATCACTTTACCGCCAGTAAATAACACAAACGAGGCAATTAGCATGCTCGATAAAATATCAATAATGCTCCAGCCCGTAAAATAAATAAGTACGCCAGCTATAAACGTAGAAATGGTCGATATAATGTCAAAAAACGAATGCAAAAATACAGCGTACACATTAATGCTTGCTTTGCGGCCTTTATAAAGTACCCACGCTGCAGCACCATGAAATAAAAACCCTACAGAGGCAATACTCGACATTAAAAAGCTGTTTATTGCTAAATCATGGCCATCGTTATGATGGGAAATTCTCTCTACACCTTCATATAAAATTACGGAGCTTATTGCCAAATACAGTAAACCATTAATTAAACCACCAATGAGCTCAGCGCGTTGATAGCCATCGTTATAGGTTTTAGCAAAATGAATTGCTAAGCTTGAGGCAATAAGGGCAATAAATAGCGAGCTATTATGCACAAATAAATGCCCTGCATCGGCAAGTACAGCAAGCGAATTAGCGTAATAAGCGCCAATTACCTGAATTACCATAAATGAACATGTTATCGCTAAAGCGATAAGTAACCGACGACGAGACGCCTGGTGTGTAGTGATTTCTGTCATGAAATGCTTGAAAAACCTATACTTAAAATGCAAATAAGCCGTCAGGTGGCTTAGAGTAGAAAAGGGTAATGATATACAGTAGCAATTGTAATACGAAGCCCTCTTAAACGCACTAAAAACTTAGCAAAATAGCTAAAGTTGTACTAAATAACATAGTAGGAACAATTAAATTGTATGTAAAATCAACGGGAGCAATGAGTGGGCTTAAAACCAATCGAAGATATGTGGAGTACTATAAAGCTTATTCCGTTTGCCGTTGTACTTTATGATGCTAAAACACAAGCCTATAAAGCAAACACTCAAGCGCAGAGTATATTTGATTTACCCTCACAGCCAACATTAAAAGATGCAGACTTTAAGCACCTCACGTTAAGTAGTCCAGAAAGTAAAAAACAATTTACTGTTGCGCAATTGTTTGAAAAATACTTAGTTATAAATACTAACTGCCACGTATTTTTACAAAAACAAACGCACGGCCTATTACTAAACGCCAAACTTGCCTCGCTAAATAGTTACTTATACATTGCTACGTTTGAGATAATTGAACACAACGAAGATGCGCAATATAACTTTGATAAAATTATTTCAAAAATTTCTACCGACCTAATAGATATTCAAATAGACGATATTGATACTCATATAGAGTTTGCGCTTAAAGCCATTGGCACTGTATGCCATGCCGATAGAAGTTACTTATTTAAATTTTCTGACGATGGTAAGTCAATGCGTAACACCCATGAGTGGGTTAACCAAGGGATTCAGCCATTTAAAGATCAACTACAGCACATACCAAAAAACTCACTCCCCTACTTTGCTAATTTAATGGGCACCACACACTTATTTAAAGTAAATGATGTTTCCAGCCTCCCAGCAAAAGCGGCTAAAGAAAAACAAGAACTTGAGCGTGAAGGTATTCAATCGGTACTGTGTATTGGCCTTCGCTACGATAAGGAGCTAGTAGGCTTTATTGGTTGTGATTGTGTAAAGCAAAAACGTGAGTGGACAGACTTAGACTTAATTAGGTTAAAACTAGTAGGTGAAATAATCGCTAATGCGTTTAAAAATTTAAACTACAAGCAAGAGCTTCAGCATATTCAACAACAGCTAATTACCGCAAATCAAAAGCTTAACCACCTTGTAAATACCGACAGCCTAACCACAATTGCAAACAGACGTTGCTTTGACAAAGCACTAGAGAGCGAAATTAAACGCTGCGCACGTGCAAAGCAGCCCGTTAGCTTAATTATGTGCGATATAGATTTTTTTAAAAATTACAACGACAGCTACGGCCATCAACAAGGCGATGAAGCCTTAGTCAAGGTGGCAGCAGCGCTTAAGTCGCGATGCCGACGCGAAAGCGATTTAGCCGCGCGCTATGGCGGTGAAGAATTTGCGGTCATTTTACCGGCAACTAATGAGCAAGACTGCCAACAATTTACCCGCTTAATTCAACAAGCAATTAAAGCGGCAGACATAAAACACAATAATTCTACCGTAAGTGAGTACTTAACATTAAGTATCGGTTTTTATTCAGCCACGCCTGATAAAAATAGTACGCCGCAGTGCTTTATAAACAAAGCCGATCAAGCACTCTATACCGCAAAAGAAACAGGCCGTAATAAGGTGTGTCAATTTACATAACTAAATCTATTATAGAGTAACGGGCGGCTCTAGCTGCCCGTTTTTTATACCTGATATTTCAAATACATTACCTTGTAATGACTGGTTAGTTTTTACATTACTGTCATCTGCAGAAGTTACAAATAGCCACTGTGCGTTATTGCCACCAAACGCAACGCTTGTAGGTTTTGTTGCAGCAAGCGACAGTGTGTTTAAAACCTCCCCATCTGGCGATAAACACATAACGCAGCCCATATCCCATACCGCAAGCCATAAGTTGCCAAGGGCATCAATCACACAGCCATCTGGGTCTACTTGGGTATTTTTAAATTGATAAAAAACTTGGGCGGGTAATATAGGCTCGCCGCTGTCTGGGTTTACATTTAAAGTAAAAATACAGCTGGCTTTTGAGTCGCAGTAATAAGCACGTGAGCGCGCTTTATCAAAACATAACCCGTTGGGAATGGTTAAACCTTGCACCACGCAATTAAGCGAATTTTGATAAAAACGGTAAATCTTACCTTCGCCTGAGCGGGCGTTTGTATCCATAGTGCTTAGCCAAAACCCACCCCAAGGGTCTGCCCGACCATCGTTAGAGCGCCGTGTGGACTGGGTATTTTCTAAAAATGTGAGCGTTTGGCGCACCCCAGAAGCTATATGGTATTTATATATACCCGTACTGGTGCCAATAATAAGGTGTGCTTTATCAAGCCACGCTAAAGCCGAAACCGTATCTTGCATTTCAACTTGTGTTAGTGAGTCAGGCTTTGTTAAACACTTACTTAGCAGCAGGTTTTTTTCTATATCTACCCAAAATAGCGTTTCAAGCAAAGGGTGCCAAAGCGGGCTTTCACCTAACTTATTTTGCAAGTTACTAAATACGGTCACACTTGAGTCAGTCATAAATAACGATTCTTTAATATTAACAAAGCCTTGTATTAATAAATACTTTATCAGAAATACCCAACACTTACGATTAAACAAAACATATTAGCAACTAAATGCTTTTGCTAAGCCAAACAGTGCACTAATACCAAATAGCTTAATTAAGTGATTTAGTTTTAAATACTAAACCATGTTGATTACAGGATAAAAGCTTCGTTATTGCTCTGTTTATATCAAAATTTTTAGCGCCGTTAGCGCCAAGTTTAATCCCTTAAGTGAATTAAGTAATGTGGCAAATGGGTATAATTATTTCAGCATTTTATCGCGCTTTACATGGTTAGTTGGTAATATCATCAAAAGGGAGGTAATAGTATGATTAATAATAACAATAAACATTCTTTAGTGGTTGAGGGAGGTGCAATGCGCGGTATTTTTGCCGCCGGCGTGCTGGATGAGTTTTTAGCGCAGCGCTATCAACCTTTTACTAATTACTTTGGGGTTTCTGCTGGCGCTACCAATATAGCCGCTTATTTATGCCAACAACCTAAACGAAACTATCATGTTATTACCGATTTTTCGTGTCGGCCTGAATTTATTAACTTAGCGCGCTTTATCAAAGGCGGCCACTTATTTGATTTAGATTGGCTGTGGCAAGCAACCATTAAAGAAATCCCCCTCAATACAGAAGCCTTTGCAAAGGCGGCTCACGAATTTTATATCGTCTCTACAGCTATCACCACAGGGCAACCCCACTACCTTAAAGCAAGTAGTGATGCGATGGTAGAGCAACTTAAGGCATCGTGCGCGATTCCAATTGCGTATCGTAACTACCCTATAATTAATGATATTGCGATGACCGATGGCGGCGTAGCAGACTCTATTCCCGTAATAAAAGCATACGAAATGGGCGCTCAAGAAATAACCGTGGTGCTTTCTCAGCCACTAGGCTATAGAAAAAAGCCAAGTAAATCGCAGTGGTTAACCAAAAAACTTTATAAAAACCACCCTGCTTTAATAAATAGCTCGATTAACAGAGCGCATGTTTATAACAGCAGCATAGATTTTATTAATAACCCGCCTGAAGATTGCAAAATCAATATTATTGCTCCACCGCCTCAATTTAGAGTGGGCCGTACAACAAAAAATGTTAAACGCCTTAACGACGGGTACAAAATGGGAATTGATACAGCCAAAGCCTTTTTAAGCTAAGTGTGTTGTTTCCCTTTAGATAGCGCAACCAGTATGCCCATTACAGTAAACGCTGCAATGGTGCATATAATGCCCGCTAGCACAGCGTAAACATTTATAAAAAACGCTAAGGCAATAGCTATTAAAGCACAACAATACAGCCACTTATAGGCTACATTGTAGTGCTTACTTCTCATTAATAATAAAGCGGCCAGTAAACACGCTAGTGCAATAATTATCATAACGGTGCTCATCCTGCTTTTACCTTTGCAAGTGCTATGGCATCAGGTTTTGTTTTTAAGTATCCCCATAAAAACGCCAGTCCCACAATTAAAAAGCTAATATCTGTAAATGCCACTAGGGTACTGTTTGCGTTAATGACATTATTAACGCCCAATACACTATTAAGTGGTAAAACACTTATTAAGAATAAGGCGCAAAGCAACAAGGTTGCTCTGAAGTAGTTTTTATAGTTTTGCCAAAATGCTGCAATTACTAGCCATACTAACCACGTGTAAAAAAATACCGGCCCAAAGTAAGCATTGTGCTCAACACCAGCCACGGCATAGTTTAAAAGTACTTGCACAGGGAATAACACACAACAAGCAAGCACTAAACCACCGCAACTGCCTATAATAAAGCGGTTCCACCTTGCATACGCGCCAGCGCTAAGCGTTGGTGTGCTGCCTCTGGTACGCTTTGCTAACCACATCATCATGCCTGAAAGTGGCATTAAGGCACATGCTAAGCCAAGCATTACCCAAAGTAACTTCACAAATAAACCTGCAAAATTACCAAAATGGAGTGGGAAGAGTATTTCAATAATTTTAATTGATACCCCTGCAATATCGCCAAAACTACTCATAGAAGTGATGTACTCCCCTTGCCCATTGTAATGCAATAACTGAGAAGCCACGGCTTCGCCTCCTAAAAGGCGTAAATACACTTGTGCGTTAGCATCGTTATGCGCCATTACCGTGGCATCTAAAATAACTGCATGTGGGTAGCGTTGTTGCGCATCACTTAAAATAGCGGTTATGTTAGTCGGCTGATTTACATGACTAATTATTGGCTCAGGAATAGCTGTAAAAGTTTCTATCAACTTATCTTGGTCTCCTCCAAAGCTAACAAAAGCTGCTGCAGGTAGTAAAATTACGGTTGCGAGCCCTAAAAATGCGCCGCTAAAGCCAATTACAATATTAAAAATACTGCCCCAAATGCCCATTACTTTATGGCCGTCACTTATGGTTACATCAAAGCCTTTAAGCCACCTAAAGGTGAACAGCTCTTTAATTAATTTACGATGTATAAATAAGCCAGTTACCGTACTTACTAATAATGTTAAACCTAAAAACCCAGTTAAAATAAGCCCTATAGGTCGCCCTAAATGTAAGTCAGCGTGAAACTCACCAATGTAGCTGGCTGCATCTGTTTTTTTATTGGCATAATATTGCTTACTGGGGCCATAGTAGGTATTTACCAACGCTAAGCTCGCTGGGTCAAATTCAAATGCCCGAAGTACTTCTTGCTGGTAATTTTCATCACCATGGTGCGATTCAAATACTAAAGCCAGTAAGTGAAAATTATGCCCTGTTGGCATAAATACATGAATGTTTTCACCAAACTCTTTGGGCACCTGAGCGTGGTATGTATTAACTAATGTGCTTATTTCGCTATTAGGAATATGTTGAGTTTGCTGCAGTGATTGGTTGGCCCAAATTTTTAGCTCAGGCCTTGCAAGTACTGCTAACGCGCCGGTAAATGCCACAACAAACAATAAAACGGCGGTTACTACGCCCACCCAACTATGTAATAAGAATAGCTTTTTTAAAGTAATTGATTTCATCCTTGCCCCTGCATTAATGCAAAATAACTTAAAATTCCATGCACTAAACACAAAGTGATCATGAGTAAAAGTGGCTGCCATGCTTTTTCGCTAATGTAGGCATATATAAAAAGCCCAACCCAAATAATTGGAAACAGTAAAATAGGCAGTAAAATTTGTTCACTCATTTGTAAGGGCAAGTAGGTAGTCATCCCGGTGATCATCACCGTAGCGGTTACCAATGCCAATACGCACGCCATTAAATGGCGACGCTTTGTAGCGCTAAAGGTTTTTTTATTATTCATTTTTAGCTCATTTAATAAATAGCAGGCGCGCACATTTGCACATGCAAATAACAACTATTTGCATTATATTGCGCATTTGTAAATTTATGCAACATATTATCGTTACTTATTAAGCGAACAAGCTCCTTTTTATTCGCACAATCAATGCCTGTTTATTTATAAAATTACATTTTTTGAGCATACTTGGTATTTAGGTAGGCAAATATGATGAGCTAAAACTGTTTTTAAATAATCCCAAAAACAACTGCGTTATCATGCTGATCAGTGATTAACTGCTTAACCCAATAAAATAACGACTAAACAGGCAAATTTTTAACTTTAACAGTCAACAAACTCTATAATTATTGTTATTTTGTTAGGGCGTATGCAAAAAGCTAATTGTCCCTAGCCAGGCTCTTTTAGCAGCTGTAAAACTAATCACTATACATTGATAAAATGAGAGAAATTTATGAGCGATAAAATCAATCCAGACGCGTTACACGCACTAAAAATTGCATTTACTTACATGCCGCAAGCAATTGAAGTAACAAAATACGAATATGGCGAGCGCTATCAAACAGTGCTTGATCATATTGAAGCCGTGCGCGAAGTGTTGCTTATAAACGATGTAGACCCAGAAGAAGTAGGCGGCGACATAAACCCAGAATACACGCCTAATTCTACCTATTAATGGGAAAAGTTTGCTAATTGAGCAAAACAATTAAGTTCGCGTGTTGATAGCCTAACACCCATTACTCAATATATTGCTCAGCGGTTTACGCCTGTTGGTATAAACTGTTAAAAACATATAAATAAATGTGCCTATCTGCCGATACGCATAACGATATAAAATACAATTAAGGTAATTGCGGTGAACTTTTTAAGGCGTTTTCACGATATAGTCTCAGACCAAACTCTGGATTTTAATTCTAAAATTAAAAACCTACTCGCGTTTGGCCTAGAAGTGTTCAGCCTTGATGTAGCAATAATTAGTAAAATTGATGCTAATACGTACACAGTATTACATGCTCTAACACCCGATAACGCCTTATTACCCGGTACACAATTTGAGCTAGATGGCACCTATTGCGTCCATACGTTATCTGCGGGCTCGGCGCTTTCGTTTCATAAAGCCTCACAAAGTACGATTGCAACTCACCCTTGTTACATAAATTTTCAACTTGAATCCTACATTGGCGCACCTATAAAAGTAGCCGATAAAACCTTTGGCACGGTTAACTTTTCATCACCTAACGAGTCAACTGCATTTAGCGACGAAGCCTACGATTACATTGAGCTATTTGCTCAGTGGTTAGGATCTGAATTTGCAAAAATAGACACTAAAGAGCAACTTTTAAAAAATAGCTACACCCTGTCAAAGCTCGAAAACATCGCGAATATCGGCACTTGGGAGGTCGATTTAATCGAGAACAAAGTTTATTGGAGTAAGCAAACTAAACGCATTCATCAGGTAGCCGATGACTATCAGCCAATAGTTGATAACGCAATTGAGTTTTACAAAGAGGGCCCCAGCAGAGAAGCCATAAATAAAGCGGTAGAAAACGCCATAAACAAAGGTGAAAAATGGGATTTAGAGCTTGAGGTTATCACTGCACAAAACCAAGAAATTTGGATTTCGACTTTTGGAGAAGCCGAGTTTCACGAAGGTAATTGCATAAGGCTATTTGGTACATTTCAAGACATTACCGAATCTATATTACTTAGAGAAGCGCTAAAAAAGAAAAAAGCCGAAGCAGAGCATATGTTAGAAGATAGAAGTATGCTATTTGCTAAAATTAGCCACGAGTTACGCACCCCCCTAAATGGCATAACCGGCATGCTCACCACCCTAATAGATGAAAAAGACACTGAAAAACGAGATGAAAAAATAAAAATAGCGCTACGCAGCGCTGATATTTTATTAAATATTATCAACGAAGTACTCGATTTTTCTAAAATTAATCATGGTGAATTAAAACTAGAGCCAACCGATGTACTGCTTAAAACCATATTTAGTGATTTAGCCTCTTTATATACCCCGTTATTTAAAGAAACCCATGTTGAATTAATCATAGAAAATACAATTGATGATAGCTGCTGGGCCTTTTGCGACAGTACACGCCTGAGCCAAATTACCTCTAACTTATTAAGTAACGCATTAAAATTTACCGAGCAAGGCCATGTAAAACTTAAAACACAGCTCATAAATAATAACGATGCGTTATCTCTTGGTATCACAGTTTCTGACACTGGTCGCGGGATGACCCCTGCCTTTTTAGAGTCTTTATTTTCGCCATTTACACAAGAGGTTGACGCTAAAAATAATAAAGGGGGCACAGGGCTTGGCCTAGCAATTATAAAAGAGCTTGTAGAATACATGGGCGGCACAATAAAGGTGACAAGTGAGCTACAAAAAGGCTCAACGTTTAGCATTAATATTCCGCTAGAGCTTGGTAAAGAGCAAGTAATAGACGATATTAAATCAAAAATTGAGTTAAACAGCCATTCGCTCAGTGTACTTATTGTTGATGACAACGATATAAACCGCCGTGTGCTTGATGCCTCTCTTGATAAGTTAAACGTAAAAGCCGACTGCGCCATTGATGGCCAAGACGCTATTTTTAAGTGTAAGCAAAAGCATTACGACCTTATTTTTATGGATTGCATTATGCCAATCCTGGATGGTTTTGAAGCCACTAAAACGCTGAGAGCGCAACGTATTTGCCCTAGCGAAAGCACCTACATTGTAGCGCTAACTGCTAATACATCGTCGCAAGATAAACTAGCTTGCCAGCAAGCAGGCATGGATATGTTTGTCTCTAAGCCATTTAAGCTTCCGCACATAGAAAAAGCGCTTTCTAATGCCTTAGAACATACAGCTAAAGTAAACTAGCTTTAACTATTAAGGATATAAAATGAAAAATATAATAAGAACATTACTATTCACTGTACTGTGTTTAGCCATATTTAAGGGCATTTCCACTGAGCAATGGAGTTCATCAATAACGGTCGTTATTGTATCAGGCGTATTGTTATTAGTTACGTTTATCAATGGGAAAGCATCACGTAGCTCTTCAACTTATACAAGCAATGACTCTGCAATTTATTCTAACAATAACTCACACTCTAATAATGATTGCGGTGGGGATTCTGGCGGCTGTGATTAATAATTTAAAGCGGCCTATTAAAGCTTTGTAGAACGGAGGTATTTTGCCAACAATTAAAATTGCTAAACTCTGGCGTTCTATTGAAGCATTTGGAGAAATTTGTACGCGAATCCTTGGCCTAGGATTAGTCTATCTAATTTTCTCATTCATAGGGCAAGAATTAATAGGTGAGCAGTTCAAAAATGATGTTCTACTAAGCTTAGTCGTCTTACCTGCAATTTATGTCTTAAAAGATTCTCATAAAATTCTGGAAGCAGTTTTCATAAAAGTCATTGCAAAAGATAACTCGATAACCGTATTTAGTGGAATACTAACAAGAAGAGAAGACAAGCTAGGCTTCACAAGTGTCGAAAATGTTGAACAAGTAACAACATTTTTAGGCCGTATTTTTGGTTACTCTACAATCCACTTATATGCTTATGGAAGCTGGGTTAGGATACCTTTCATCAAAGATCCTAAAAGCCTTAGAGTTTGGCTTGAAGAACGAATACCTAACTAAGTTCTCAAAGTCGTTAAAAAAGCCGCCTTTGGAGAGGGCGGCTTGGGTTAACAAACAGCTTTTGGGTGTACCTATTGCTGTTACATCAAGAGACGATTTGCCTATTAAGCTGCATTTTGGTCTTGGTTGCTTTGCTCGCTATGGCGAATTAAGTAATCAAACGCCCCTAAGCTTGCTGTTGCACCACTACCCATTGCAATAATGATTTGCTTAAATGGCGTATTTGTTGCGTCACCCGCACCGTAAACGCCCGGTAATGAGGTTGCGCCTTTAGCGTCAATTTCTATCTCGCCAAACTTGCTTAGTGTAAGGTCGCTCTCTTTTAACCATTCGGTATTAGGGATCAAACCTATTTGTACAAAAATACCTGCAAGTGCTAATGACTTTTCCTCGCCTGTTACACGGTCAGTGTAATTAAGTCCGGTTACTTTTTTACCATCGCCTACTACTTCAGTGGTTTGCGCATTTTTAATAATAGTGATGTTGCTTAAGCTATTCGCTTTACGAATAAGTACTTCGTCAGCGCGCAGCGTGTCAGCAAACTCAAGTACCGTTACATGCTCTACAATGTTAGCTAAGTCGATAGCCGCCTCTATACCCGAGTTACCACCACCAATAACGGCAACAGGCTTACCCTTAAATAGCGGACCATCACAGTGTGGGCAGTAGGCTACGCCATGGCCGCGATATTCTTGCTCACCAGGGACGTTCATTTCACGCCAGCGTGCACCGGTTGCTAAAACAAGCGATTTAGCTTTTAAAGTAGCCCCGTTTTCAAGGGTAATTTCATAACCATTACTACCGCGACCAAGCCCTGCTGCGCGTTGGTTATGCATTACATCTACATCGTATTCTTTAACATGCTCTTCAAGCTGAGCAACAAGCTTTGGACCTTCAGTGGCTTTAATCGAAATAAAGTTTTCGATAGCCAACGTATCGGCAACTTGGCCACCAAATCTATCGGCCACTATACCGGTGTTTAACCCTTTACGAGCAGAGTAAATAGCGGCTGAGGCACCCGCAGGCCCGCCACCGACTACTAATACATCAAACTCATCTTTTTCGCTTAATGCTGCAGCTTGTTTAGCCGCGCCTTTAGTGTCTACTTTATTTAAAATGTCGGTCAGGCTTAATGCACCTTGGCTAAATGGTTCGCCATTTAAGTACACAGCTGGTACTGCTAAAATATTGCGCTCTTCTACTTCGTCTTGAAAGAGTGCGCCGTCAATCATTGTTGCTTTAATTTTGCTGTTTGTTGCTGCCATTGTATTTAGCGCCTGCACTACTTGCGGGCATGTTTGGCAACTTAAGCTTATGTATACTTCAAAATTAAGTTCTTGATTGAGTGATTCTATTTGTTCAATGTCTTCGCTTTTTGCTTTACTTGCGTGTCCGCCAGTGTGTAAAAGCGCTAACACTAAACTTGTAAATTCGTGACCCATAGGTACGCCAGCAAACGTAATGTGGGTGTTTTTTTCAGGTGAATGCACAACCATAGATGGGCGACGTGCGCTCGAATCAGGGTTGCTCACTACCGTAAACTTATCGCTTAGCGAGGCTAAATCGTTTGCTAAGCTTTCTACTTCTGCTGATTTTTTGCTGTCATCCAAGGCAATAAGCAGCTCAACAGGTTGAGTAAGCGATTCAAAATGGCTTTTTAATTGATTTTTAATGTTGTTATCTAACATGGCTTAACCCTTTTTAGGAAAATTTAAACAGCAAACCTCCCATGCCAACTAATGCATGTGCTAATGAGTCCGAGTTGAGATAGGAGGCACCAACAAACGAAATGATGTTGGTTTAAGGGCAGTTACCTGCCCTCATAAAAGTGGGTAAACCTGTATTTAGATTTTACCAACTAGGTCTAGTGAAGGAGCAAGTGTGTCTTCACCTGGCTGCCAAGATGCAGGGCAAACTTCACCGTCGTGAGTTGCAATGTATTGTGCAGCTTGAACTTTACGTACTAACTCTTTAGCGCTACGGCCAATACCTAGGTCATGCGTTTCGATTACTTTGATTTCGCCCTCTGGGTTCATTACAAAAGTACCGCGAAGTGCTAGGCCGTCATCTTCAATCATAACGCCAAAGCTGCGAGTAATACGGCCAGTTGGGTCGCCAATCATTGGAAATTTAATTTTACCAATAGTGTCTGACGTGTCATGCCATGCTTTATGCGTGAAGTGAGTATCAGTTGATACTGAGTAAACTTCTACACCCATTTCTTGTAGCTGCTCGTAGTAATCAGCAACATCGCCAAGCTCAGTAGGACATACAAACGTGAAATCTGCAGGGTAAAAGAAGAAGATTGACCACTTACCTAGTACGTCTTTTTCAGACACTTCTACAAAGTCACCATTGTGGTATGCAGTTGCGTTAAAAGGTTGAATTTTTGTGTTGATCAATGAAGTGCTCATAGTATTCCTCATTTATATTTAAAGTGTTTTAAAGTTACTCAACGCAGCCAAAATGTGTGGCCTTTCGCGTTGGCTTGATTAATACAATAAGCCCATTGATTAACTAAATAAAATTGATTGTTTAGATTAAAACAATCGATTTTTAAGATTGAACTATCTAGCTCTTCTATTCGTAAACGATTTATTACCTGTAAGTGCTAAGAATACTGCTACAATAGCCGCGCTAAAAAACACACAACATAAGGCATGCTGTAATGGAAAAATTTGTTAATCATATTCAACTTGGCTATTTGGGGTTACTACCCTTTTTAGGCTGCGTAGCGTGGCCGCTTATGTTTGGCAGTAATAGCGTTAACTTGGAGTTTTTTACTTTTTATAGCATTGCTATACTGGCATTTATGGCGGGCAATTTATGGCGCGCTGGGATGCAAAGCTACAGCGATGCAATTAAAGCGGTTGTGCCTGTTATACCCGTACCATTTTTATCGTTTATCCCGCTGGAGTGGGCGCTTGCCTGGTTAGGGGCTAGTTTTTGGTTAGTTCTGATCTTTGAAAAAGCCACACCACAATGGCAAACCTACCATCGCGATTATCAAAAAATGCGCTTTATTCTTACCTCAGTGGTATTTGTGTGTCACATACTCACCATTGGTATGAGCCTTTACCCAAAATAACCTTGCGCTGCTTAACCTACTAGGCGTAATAGTGTAACATCCGCGCACTGCTATTTAAGGACGCACCATGATTGATACATTACGCCAGCAGCTTAACGAGCTTGGCGAAAACTACGTAGAAAAAAACGCCGCTTTTAAAATTAAAGTTATTCCGTTTTTTTGCGCTATTAGTATTAAAAAAGATCACAAAAATGAAGGCCGGCTCAGCTTTTACTCAAACCAATTAATAGAAATACTGTTAGTGGTGTTATTTATGTTGTTTGGGCTTACGCTTTATAACCCAGAGGCGGGTTTTACACATGGCCCTATTCATATTGTGTTTGCTATTTTAATTACCTTTAATTTAATTTTAAAACAAATAGCCATTGAAGGGCTTAAAACACGCCTTGCGTTTCATCGTTTGCATGGTGCTAGTACAGCGCAAAATACTCAAAGTGCAGATAAAAACACTCACAAATCTAATTAAGTTATGTATTTAAATCCTAATTGGCGAATTCTCACCGTAGGCGATGGCGATCTATCGTTCTCTAATGCGGTGGTTAATCATATAGAACCGGCAAAGTTAGTCGCATCTACTTATGATAGCGCCGAAACCATAGAGCAAAAATACCAGCACAATGCGCTAGGTAGTTTAAAAAAGTGTCATGTTGAGGTTATTAATTGCTTTGATGTAACGGACCCTTTATGTTGGCAAAAACTAGCTGCCCACCAGCACAGCTTTGATGTGGTTATTTTTCAGTTTCCGCTTATTCCAGCCTTTGTAGGGCGCGAAGCATTTGAAAGCAACACCCAAAAAACCAGCATGAACGTGCTTAATCGCGCGTTACTACATCAATTTATTAAATACGCTAACAAATACGCACTCGACAAAAGCGGCCCTATGCTTTGCTACATAACCTCAAAAGATGTAAAACCCTATCGCGAGTGGAATATTGAAGGCAGCTTAAGTAATGGCCTTGAGGCTAAGTACGCGGGCCAAATGCCTTTTGATATTAACCAGTTTGATGGTTACAAAATAAGAAACGTAGACCGTGACAAACACGTAAAAGACACCAGTGGCATCACTTATGTGTTTACGCCTAAAGCAATCTCGGCGCAATCTGACGAACTAAGCACTCATCTTACAAAGCCTGCGTATTTAGGTGAAAATCATTGCTCGCTTTGTCGGGTAGGCCCTTTTATTGCCACCGAAGATGAAAACAAACACCTTAACGCTAAAAAGCACCAACAAATGCTTAAATTAGAAGATGACTGGCAGGCGTGGCTTACTCACTTTTACAACCGCAACTTATAACCCTGTTTTATAGCTCAATTTAATTAAATCAGCGGCCTTTTCAGCAATAGCAATAACAGGTGCGTTTGTGTTACCTGTTACTATGGTTGGCATAATTGAGGCGTCAATAACCCTTAAGCTGCGTATCCCGTGTACTTGTAGTTTGCTATTAACCACCGCCATATTGTCGGTGCCCATTTTACAGGTGCCCACAGGGTGATACTCGGTATCGGCAGTTTGGCGAATAAACTCAATAAGCTGGTCGTCGTTACTTACATCAAGCGGGTAAACAAAGTTGCCACGAATTTTATCAAAGGCGGGGCTTTGCATAATACGCAGCGCTTTTTTAAGCCCTGCAAGCATAAGCGATAAATCATCAGGGTGGCTTAAATAATTAGGGTCGATAAGCGGCGCACTGCGTGGATTGCTATTGGCAAGCCTTATTGTCCCTCGGCTTTTGGGACGCATAATACTACTGTGAATACTATAGCCATGGCCAAGGTGAACTTTGCGACTATGATCGTCCACCAACCCAATTACAAACTCAAGTTGAATATCCGGCGCAGGCGAATTATCCAACACATTAATAAACGCATGTGACTCAGCAAAATTACTGGTTAATATTCCGCTGCGTTTACTAAACCACTGCGCACACCCTTTAATAATACTTGCAGCGCCTTTTACACTTACCCCAAAGGTGCCTTTTGCAGTATTTGCTTTACACAAAGGCACCACGGTTAAGTGATCTTGTAAATTACCCCCTACTCCTTCCAGTGCATGTTCCAGTGGTATGTTATGCGCTGCTAAATGCGCTTTAGGGCCAATTCCTGAAAGCATTAACACTTGTGGAGAGTTAATTGCACCGGCGCTTAAAAGCACCTCCTTTTTGGCCATTAATGTAATAATTTTACCGCCGCGCTCAAGCTCTACGCCGTGGGCGACCTTATTTTTGATTATAATTTTATTAACGTGGCTGTGGGTAAACACACTAAGGTTAGGCCTGTTTAAGTGCGGTGTTAAATACGCTTTTGCAGCACTACAGCGCTCACCATTATGTTGCGTAACCTGCGAAAGCCGTGCTCCATGTTGCTCAGCGCCATTTATATCGTCATTTAACTGTATTCCTTGCTCAACACACGCCTTTAAAAAGCAAGAGTTTACCGCACTTGGCTTAGTCAGCTCTTGCACATGCAATGGCCCTTTTGTGCCATGTAACGCGTTATTAAACGTTTTATTGTTTTCGGCTTTTATAAAATAGGGTAATAAACTGTTGTAGTCCCACCCAAGGTTGCCATTTTGTGCCCAGTTATCGTAATCGTATTTATTACCGCGTATATACACCATGGCATTAGTAGAGCTAGACCCACCTAGCACTTTACCCCGCGGCACAAAGCCACATCGGTTATTAAGCGCCTTTTGCGGTACCGTATTGTAGTGCCAACTATTTATGCCATATGGCACACTGGCCGCAATACCCGCAGGCATTTGAATTAAAGCGCTCTTATCGCTACCCCCCGACTCTATTAAGCACACACTTATATGCTGATCTTCTGATAAACGCGCTGCCAGCACACAACCTGCACTGCCTGCGCCAATAATAATATAATCAAACGTGTGGTTACTCATAGGTGCCTTTGCATAATCACTATTTAGGTGTTATTGGTAGCTGCTTCTGCTTTGTACATCCATGCAGTTGTAAATAAGCAGTTTTATTGCAGCAAGCTATTCGCTCTATAGTGCATAGATTAAATCCTAAAAACTTGATATTTTTAGACACCCTCTTTAATTTACAGCGCCAGTGTATGAGCAGCCCAATACGTGCCACCTCTTTATATTCAATAGACTCGTTAATTAAAGAACTTGGCGCAGACCCAGCAAGCGTAATGAAAACCTGTAAGGTCACTGTCGACTTTAATAACCTTGAAAACCAATATTTACCCTACTTGAGCTATGCAAATTTATTAGAGTACTGCAGCCACACGCTTAACTGCCCAAGCTTTGGGCTTAAATTAGCAAATAAACAAAACTTTGATATTTTAGGCCACATAGCCATAGCCGCTAAAAGTGGGACTAATTTAGAAGAAGCGCTTAGCTGGGTGGTTAAATATTTACACTTACACAGCCCCGCATTGTGCTTAACAACGCACTCATTAGATAATGACGAGAGCTTATTTTTATCGTTTGAATTTAACCTAAAGCCCCTACCACAAATAAACCAAGCCATAGAGCTCACGCTTGGCTTAGCCATGAGCATAATAAAAAAATTAAGTAATAATCAGTGCAAGCCTCGCACTGTGTTTTTACCGCAAAAGCTGGCAACTAATACACTCGCATACAAAAGCTATTTTGGCTGTGAAGTAATAGAGCACCGCAACAGTGCGGGCATTGTAATAAACAAAGCCGACTTATCGATAAAGCTTAACCACAACAACCTTAATAAAACCGACGCGGCCTTTAATTTTTTAGCTAAACGCAACGAACACAGTCACTCATTACCTGCCCAAGTAAGCGCACTCATAAGGCCAATGCTGCCTATTTATCAATGTTCAAACCAAACTATTGCCGAGGCACTTAATATGCACCCGCGTACCTTGCACCGTGAATTAGCTAAACATAACACCAGCTTTGTAAAACTGAAAGACACCACACGCCGGGCGCTGGCAGCGCATTACTTGCTTCAAAAACAATACTCTATCAGCACTATTTCAATGCTTTTAGGCTATCACGAACAGGCAACCTTATGCGCAAGTGTTAAACGCTGGTTTGGGTATTCTCCACGCGCATACAGGGCAAAAAAAATGTTAAAGTAACGGCTCTTATTATTTAAGCTAAGGAGCAGGCATGAACTTTGTCATTGTCGGTACAAATTTTATTAGTGATACCCTATTAAGCGCAGCAAATACGTTACCTGCATTTAATTTATACGGTGTGTGCTCACGCAAACAATCAAGCGGCGAAGCCTTTTTATCTAATCACCCCAATACCGATGTAAAAATTTTCACCTCAATTGAGCTGGTATGCCAAGACCCCGATGTTGATGCGGTGTATATTGCAGCGCCAAATAGCCTACACAAGCAATATGCAGTAATGTGCCTTGAAGCAGGCAAACATGTACTAGGCGAAAAACCTTCAGCCGCTAATAGCCAAGAGCTAAATGCTATTTTAACTGCAGCTAATGCCAATAAACGCCTATACATGGAAGCAATGATGACCACGCATTTGCCAAACTTTGCGCGACTTAAAAATGCGCTGAGTAAAATTGGTAAACCCCGTAAGTTTATTGGCCAATACAGTCAGTACTCATCACGTTACGATAAATACAAAAACGGCGAACGCCCAAATACCTTTTTACCGGAATTTGCCAATGGCGCTTTGCTCGATTTAGGTGTGTATCCGCTTTACCTACTTATAGCACTTTGGGGCGCTCCACAGCGCGTGAGTGCCAGTGGGGTACTATTAGATACAGGCGTAGATGGCGCAGGCGACGTATTATTAAATTACGATGATAAACAAGCCGTTATTAGCTACTCTAAAATTTCTCAAGGCGATAACATCACAGAAATACAAGGTGAGCGCGGACGCTTACGAATACACGCCGTGTCGCAGTTAAAACACATAGAGTTTGTTGCCAATAACGGGGAGGTTGAGGTTATTTCTGATAAATTTGATGAGCACTTTATGAAATACGAAGTTGCGCACTTTATGAAAACCATAAACGCGCAAAAGCGAGAGTCAGATATTAATACACATCAGCTTGCCCGCGACGTAATGAACGTACTTGATACCGCAAGAAAGCAGCTTGGGGTAGTGTACCCTAATGATAAAAGCGCAGCAGCGGACTAAAGTTGACCCCCATCCGTGGGCAATCAAGGCAAGAGCCTAGTTGTAATTATGTGCTTACTTATTTTTTATTAGGTACAGCTAAATTACACAGGCTCTTTATTAAAGCGTGTAGATTTTTAATGGTTTAATTTGCATAAATCTATTCACCATTCAACCAAGGCTGCGCCAGTTATTAGGCGAACTAGGTTACTCACCTCGCACCACCATTAACCCGCGCCTAGATTGCACACATTTCAATCCATTAAAGTTAGCTTGCTCTAAGCACGCTTATATAAATGAGCAAAGTTAACTTAGCACACAAAAACATGACCAATCAAGCTAGCCAATTATTAAAATTTATACTAAATTGGTAACATAAATAGGTTAACACTCATTTATAATATTATATGGCCGTTACATCACTTTAGAATTTTGACATAATAGTGAATTTTGGGGTAACCTCTGCTAATAACAGTAGGTTTAGGCTATTTGAGCCTATTAGCCGCTATTCCTTAAGGTAATAAAGGTAGAATATGGGAAACCGTCGCTTATTTTGGCGCATTGTTGATAAAGTTGAAGCTTTGATAAACCAAGGAGAGTTTTCTGCTGGGAGTCGTTTACCACCAGAGCGAGAACTTGCCGACATGTTTGACGTAAGCCGCCCAACAATTCGTGAAGCTATTATTGCATTAGAAGTACGAGGCCGCGTAGAGGTCAAAACCGGCTCAGGCGTTTATGTAATAGAACAACAAGAAACATCTGTAAAAACTAAAGAGATCAGCGCTTTTGAGCTAACACAAGCTCGCGCACTCATTGAAGGTGAAATAGCCGCACTTGCCGCTCAATCAATCACCGATGAAGAACTAGCTCAATTAAAGCAAACGCTAATAGCCATGGAAAAAGGCTTATATGTAGAACAAGCAGACCGCGAGTTTCATGAAATTATAGCGCGTGCTACACGTAACAAAGCCCTTGAGTATGCAGTGGCAAATTTATGGGATTTACGTTTAAACAATTCACAAATTGTGGCTGATTATGGCAGTGTGTGTAAAAACAATAACGATTGCGTAATGGATGAGCACACCGCTATTTATAACGCGCTACAAACACACGATGCAAGCGCCGCACGTACCGCAATGCATAAACACTTTAACCGTTTAATTAATGCATTATTTGACGCTGTTGAAGCGCGTGCGCTTGAAGAAATCAAACGTAAAAATGATGAAAAACGTGGCCTTTATTCTTTAGATGGCCTAGTTAAAAGTGCTAGCAAAACACACTAAAACGACCTAAACGTTTATAAGCCAGCGATCTATTCGCTGGCTTTTTTATTTTAAGGCACTCAGCGTTTGCCTTTAGTTATGCATAATCAGCTACGCTAATTCATCGCACATATTAGTCACTCCCTCCCAAATTTAATTTGTATGCACTACAAGCTATTACTTAGCCAATAAAAAACAGATACACTGCGCAAAACTAGACGATTGTTACCAAGGAAAACAATGCAATCATCCACTAAAGACTTTTTGCTCGCGCTTATGTGCGTTATTTTAGCAATGATCACAATTCAATCTGGCGCCTCATTTGCTAAGCAGTTATTTCCTGTTATTGGCCCCGAAGGCACTACTGCACTTAGGCTTGGCTTTTCTGCACTTATTTTGTGTTTAATATTTAAACCGTGGAAACACCTACCAGCTAAGGGTAATCGGTTATCAATTGTGGTATACGGTTTAAGCCTAGGCGGAATGAACATTTTATTTTATTACGCCATTGAACGTATCCCTTTAGGGATTGGTGTGGCGCTTGAATTTACCGGCCCATTAGCGGTGGCGTTATTTAGCTCACGCGCTAAGCGCGACTTATTTTGGGTGGCGTGTGCAATTGCGGGTATTTTACTGTTATTGCCCGATATGAGCAGCCAAGAAAGCCTAGACCCAATTGGCGTAATACTCGCGCTAGGTGCCGGTGCTTGCTGGGCAGCCTATATTTTATTTGGCAAGAAAACCGGCACGCAAAGCTCAGGCGGCGCAACGGTCGCACTCGGCATGACCGTAGCAGCCATTGTACTTGTACCTTATGGCGGCATATTACAAAGCAGTGCGTTTACATGGAGTGTTATACCGCTGGGCATTGGCATTGCTATTTTATCAAGCGCACTGCCCTATACACTTGAAATGGTTGCACTGCGTAATATGCCCGCTCAAGGGTTTAGCATTATGCTAAGTTTAGAGCCTGCGTTTGCCGCCCTTGCTGGGTTTATTATACTTGGTGAGTTATTAACCTTGTGGCAATGGTTGGCTATTTTATTAGTGATTATAGCCTCGGTGGGTAGCTCATTTTCGAGTGTTAAAAAACAATAATCCCCTCTATAAAAAGGCCAGCACATAACTGCGCTGGCCTTTTAAATAACAAAATATTATATAACTTGTATCGCGCTACTTTTTACTTGTCATTAAATAGCCAACTAGTGATATAACTGGCATACCCGCTGCCACTAACGCCACGCTTTCCCAGCCACCAGCTTCGTATAGCGGGCTTGCCATTAACGAGCCAAGCGCTCCACCAACAAAAATACTGGTCATGTATATAGCATTTAAGCGAGCTCGGCTTTGCGGCTCTAATGAATATACCACCCGCTGACCCAGCACCATATTTGCCTGCACAGAAAAATCAATAAATATGCCCGTAAGCGCTAAAATAATAATACCGTGCGGAAGCTCAAATATACTGGGTAAAAAGCACGCAGCAGCAATCACTTTTGCAAGTAACGATAATTGATGCGTGTAACCTTTGTCGGCTAAACGCCCAACAATAGGGGCTGCAATAGCACCAGCTGCGCCTACTAAAGCAAATAAGGCGATTTGTGATTGCGATAAACCATACTCCCTGGCTAATACCACCGGTACGCTGGTCCAAAATAAGCTAAAAGAGGCAAACATAAGCGCCTGATACAATGCCCGCTGACGCAGCACTGGCTGCTGTATTATTAGCTGCTTAAGCGATTTTAATAACTTAAAGTACGTTGTATTGTGTGCCGGTTGCCTGCTCGGTATAGCAAAATATATAACACTGGCTATAAATGCCATACAGCCTGCGGCAAAGTAAAATACGGCTCGCCAACCAAAGTGATCGGCTATCAAGCTTGAAACTGGCCTAGCTAATAAAATACCCAGTAGCAACCCTGCCATTATATTGCCCAGTACTTGCCCACGTTTTTCATCTGACGATAAATGCGCAGCAAGCGGTATTAATACTTGCACCGATACAGAGCTCGCCCCCACCAATAAGCATAATAGCAACATTACACTTGGGCTTTGCGCCAAGCCTGCGCCTATCAAACTTAAAAATGTTATGGCTAAGGTAATGAGCATTAAGCGTTTGTTTTCGACTAAATCAGCCAATGGCACTAAAAAAAACAGTCCCATTGCATAGCCAATTTGTGTAAGCGACACAATAAAACTGGCGCTGTGCGCACTTAAACCCACATCGGGCGCTAATAGCTCAATAATAGGTTGGGCATAATAAATATTTGCCACAATAAGGCCACAGCACAGAGCAATAATGCTCACTAAGGTATTACTTATTTGCACTGGCTGTACACGTGATTGGTTCATAAATAACTCTAATTTATAAATAATAAAACCCACTGCATATAAATGCAGTGGGTAGCCATGGTAAATGTAAAAGTGTGGGTTACTTAATAGGTGAAGGCTGCCCATGTGGGCTAGATCGCAAGTACTGCTTAGGCGCATTAACGGTTGCACCAAGCTGCGCTGCAGCATGCCAAGGCCAATGCGGGTTATACAAAATACCTCGCGCTAGTGCTACGCCATCGGCTTGCTGCTCGCTAATAATATCTTCGGCTTGTAGTGGCTCCGTGATTAAACCTACGGCTATTACCGGCATACTTACGACCTCTTTAATAGCGGTTGCAAATGGTACCTGAAAGTTAGGTTTAACCGGTATTTGTTGCTCTGGGCTTAGCCCTGCTGTACTTACGTGAATAAAATCGCAGCCAAGCTTGTCTAATGCTTTAGCAAGCTCAATAGATTGTGCTAAATCCCAGCCACCTTCTACCCAATCAGTAGCAGAGATACGAATGCCTACCGGTTTATGGCTTGCAAATTCAGCTCTTAGTGCTTTAAAAACCTCAAGCACAAGGCGCATACGGTTTTGCAAACTGCCCCCGTATTCATCATCACGCTTGTTTGAAAGAGGCGATAAAAACTGGTGTAACAAATAACCATGCGCACCATGTAGCTCAATTAAATCAAGCCCTAGCTCATCAGCGCGCTTTGCTGCACTGACGAAATCGTTTATTAGCTGGGTTATATCCGATTTTGTCATAGCCTTTGGTTGATAGGCGCTGTCATCGTAGGCTATGGCAGAAGGCGCTAGTGTTTGCCAGCCGTTTTCATCGCTAGGTGCAATTGCACCACCGCCATCCCATGGTTTTTCAGTAGATGCTTTTCGCCCTGCATGCGCAAGCTGAACGCCAATAGGCATAGGACTGTATTGCCTAAGCGCTTTTAAGCTTTTGCCCAGTGCTTGCTGGGTTTCGTTATTCCAAAGCCCTAAATCGGCGTAACTAATGCGCCCCTCAGGGCTTACCGCGGTGGCCTCTAAAATTAATAGCCCTGCACCACTTAAGCTCAATTGCCCTAAATGAATAGTGTGCCAATCACTGGCAGACCCCTGATTTGCTGAGTACTGGCACATAGGCGCAATAATAATGCGGTTGTCTAAAGTGAGTTCACCGAGCTTTAAAGGTGAGAATAATTGGCTCATAAATATTCCTTAAATACGCGTACTTTAGTACGAAATGCTATAGCTTACGGTATGAAGGGTTAATGGGGATCAAACTTCACTTTTATAGTGTCAAAACGAGAATAAATACCGTTGAGCAAAACATTCAACAGGGCCTTATAGGTTTTTAACCGTATTAATACATTTAGGTAATTAACCAATATGAATGGCTATTTACATTTGCTCAACGAGTAAAATATGCTTCTTTGTACCTTAATTAGCCAATTACTTGGATGTTATACATATTTATATAATTTTTTGTTGTGCAACTAGCCATATTTATTCCAAAAAAGTGAATTAAAATTCAATTTTAATATTCCCACCACTTTAACTCCCTGATAAACTGATTAACTTATATTAACTGGTGTTAAATTTTGAATCTGGGGATCACTTTTTATGTTTAAACCAAGCTTGCTAACCTTGGCTATTTCGAGCGCTGTATCTGGCGCATTTTTATTTTCTAACTCGGCTGTGGCACAACAAGAAACCACCGCTAAAAACAAATCACTCGAAGTAATCGAAGTTACAGCAACAAGACGCAGCGGATCTGTACAAAATGCACCGCTAAACATTACCGCACTTGATGCCGATGTAATGAAAGATCAAAACATTGGCGAACTAGCCGATGTAGCGCGTTGGGTACCTGGTTTAACAATTACCGATCAAGGTGGTCGCTCAGGCTCACCGATTATAGTTCGTGGTTTAAACACTAACTCGTCGGGTCCATCATCAGATGGCGGCACCGTAGCCACATACGTTAACGAAATCCCAGTGTCAGTTGATATGCGTTTAGTAGATATAGAGCGCGTAGAAGTACTTATTGGGCCACAAGGTACCCTTTATGGTGCGGGCACTTTAGGCGGCGCAATTCGTTACATGCTTAAAGAGCCAGAGCTTGATTTTACAACGGTAGAAATATTTGGCGATATGTTTCAAACCCAAGAAAGTGACTCGTTAGGCGGCGAAGGCGGCTTTATAGTAAACCTGCCACTTATTGAGGATGAACTTGCAGTACGTGCCAGCTTGAACGTATACGAAGACCCAGGCTTTATTGATTATGCTTACACAGTGCGTGAACCAGGTGTATCGCTACCGGACCCTGATTGGAGCAACGCCGACGAAGTAAACAACAATATTAAAAATGTTGAAGATGCTAACGGCGAAACAACTACAACAGGGCGTATTTCTGTACGTTGGAAACCAAGCGAAACATTTGAAGGGACACTTAATTACTTTTACCAAAACCAAGACAGCGAAGGCCGTTCAATTGTTCATTACAACAGCCTAAACGATGATAACGGTTTAAGCGATATTGTAGGTAAATACGAGTCGGCTTATCGTTATGAAGAGCCGCGCGAAAAAGAAGATCAACTACTAAGCCTTGAGCTAAAAGCCGACCTAGGTTTTGCAGAGCTTGTATCGGCAACCGGTATTTCAAGCTTTGATGCCGACGGCCAACGTGACCAAACCGATTTACTTATCCGCCTAGATTACGGTTATGAAGAGTTCCCTGCGTTTTCATCATACACACGTGAAATTGACGAAGAAGATACCTTCACTCAAGAAATTCGCTTAGTGTCTCAAAGCGACAGCGACTTTAACTGGATTGTAGGCGCGTTTTACAACAAAACAGAAACCGAAGCATCAAGTAGAGAGTTTACGCCTGGGTTTGACCAATTCGCTATCGATAACTTTGGTGGCGCTCAGCTAAGACCTGACTCATTAGAATACTTAGAGCTTACAAAAAGTAAGGTCACTGAGTCTGCGCTATTCGGCGAAGTTGGCTACCAAGTTACCGAAAAATTAGATATTACCATTGGCGCACGTTTTTACGAATACGATGTAGAGGCGCAAGCAGCATTTGACTTCCCGCTTGCAAATACACTTTATGGCGATGCAGACCCTGATGCAATCACCGTTGCTTACGAAAAAGACGAAGCAGGCGATAACGGTAACTTATTCAAATTTAATGCTAAATACCAGTTTACTAATTCAGTAATGGGTTATGTAACAGTAAGTGAAGGCTTTAGAATTGGCGGTTCCAACCTTCTAGCTGTTTGCCCTGATCCTATCCCTGAAAACCAGCAAACAGGGTGTGGTAACGCTGACGAAAGGCTTTTTGATGCAGATACCACAACAAACTACGAGCTAGGCCTTAAAAGCACCTGGTTTAGAAGCCAATTACACTTTAACGCCGCTTTATTTAATGTAGATTGGGAAGATGCGCAAATTGCAGGCGCAACAGATGTAGGCCAATTACCGTACTTATCTAACGCAGGCTCTGCCAACGCAAAAGGTATTGAGCTATCTACCCGTGCTATTTTATCTGACTCGTTTACCGTGTACGCAACATACGCATACACTAAAGCAGAGCTAACCTCAGACGCCCCATTTTTATTTAATGCTGATGGCACCGATGGCGCAGAAGACGGCGACCGCTTACCGGGCTCGCCAGAGCATCAGTTCTCAATGGGTGTAAACTATCAAACAGATGTGTTTAACGACAAAACCCTTGATATTAACTACGGTTTAACCGCACAAAGTGATGTAATTTCAAAAGTAGGTTTGCATGACAATGGCGAAACCCTGCCAGGTTACAGCTTAAGTAATATTTCTGCTAAGCTAACGGCTGATGAGTGGTCTACTACTTTATACATTGATAACGTATTTAATAAATACGCCGTTACATCAGTACGTCGTTCAGATGCCGATATAACAACTGCAAACGGTGCCGACATACAACGTAACTACGGCCACTATATAAATCGCCCACTTACGGTAGGCGTTAAATTTAACTACAAATTTGAAATATAATTTATAGTCACTTTTAAACAATGTTATAAGGCTCAAATTTATTTGAGCCTTTTTTCTTTATTAACACATAAATAAAACAAACATCATGCAGCCAAACTTAAAGCACCTTCATCAAAGCGCCATTGAGTATTTAAACCAAGGTAATATACAACGTGCCCATAAAGCCCTCGTTGAATTAGTAACGCAAAAAAATGACTTTGCTGATGGCTACTTTTTACTGGCCATGGTTAATTTACGCGTAGGGCAAATTCATAAAGCCATAAAGCTAATAGAAAAAGCCCTTAGCCTTGGCAAAAGCATTGAATACACCGCGCAGCTTGCAAAGTGTTATGCATTAACAGGTGAGCTTACCAAAGCCAAAAACACCGCTTTAGCGATACCCGTTGAGCAAATAAAAAAGAGTCTTGATGCCGACACTCTAGGTGTTGCACTTACGCAAGCAGGCCTACACAAAGAGGCACTAAACTATTTTAACTGCGCTATTGAGCTGGCTAACCATGCAAATAAACCGCAGCCACAGTTTTATTATAATTTAGGGGTAAGCGCTAAATTTTTAGGCCAATTTGAACAAGCCAAAACTGCCTTTGAAAGCGCAATTACTCTCAATCCGCTGCATCACCAAAGCCACTTTGCATTAAGTGACTTAACCAAAGCGTCGCTGCAAAATAACCATATTGAAGGCCTAAAAAACGTGTTTGAGCAAGTAACACACCCCGATGCAAAATTACACATTGGCCACGCACTTGCAAAAGAGTACCAAGACATAGGCAAATTTGATGATGCGTTTAACAGCCTAGAGCAAGGAAAAGCCACTAAACGCGCTATACAGCCTTTTGATCATAAAAGCTCAGTCGCATTATTTGCACACATTAAACATTTAAGTGAGCAGCATAAACACGCGCTAACACACGGCAGCCCAACGCAAGAGCCTATTTTTGTATTAGGTATGCCCCGCTCTGGCACCACATTGGTTGAGCGTATTTTATCGAGCCACAGCGACGTACAATCAGCCGGTGAATTACAAGACTTTGGCCTAAGCGTTAAAAAATTAAGCCAAACTCAAACACTGCATGTGCTCGATACTCAAACACTCACTAAAGCGTATGAGCTTGATTTTAATCAGCTTGGGACAACGTATTTAAACGCCACTCGCGTAACCACCGGCAGCCATAAGCACTTTATAGATAAACTCCCGTTTAACTTTTTTTATATCGACTTAATAACCAAAGCCCTGCCAAACGCGAAAATTATTTGCATGCTACGCGACCCAATGGACACCTGCATTGGTAACTACCGCCAGCTATTTACTATAAATAACCCCTACTACGCGTACTCGCTCGATTTACTCGACACTGCCAAATTTTACAGCCGCTTTTATAAACTCATGCAGCACTTTAGCGCCCTGCATAGCAATATAAAATTAGTAAAATACGAAGAACTAGTCGCCCAGCCCGAGCAGCAAATAAAAGAGCTAGTTAGCTTTTGTAATTTAGAGTGGCAAGCACAGTGTATAGACTTTCACTTAAACACCGCGCCGGTATCTACTGCAAGTAAAGTGCAAGTACGCCAACCACTTAACAATAAAGCAATTGGGCGTTGGAAGGCATTTAAGCCCCATACTAATGCAGCAGTGGAGTACCTTTTAAGCCAAGGTATTAGTGTTGAATAAGCGTTTTATTTTGGGTAGTAGGTGAATCCAAATAAGCAGCTTTGTGTAAGTGTAGGTCGGATAAGCGAAGCGCCATCCGACACAGTAAAATACCTTGCCAATTATTATCACATTTTATGTTGTCGAGTGGCTGAAGAGTGCCAGAAGCGGACCTTCACACGAAACTCGTTTCTGCCCCAAAACGTGTTAAAGCAATTATTCTATAGGTCGGCTTTGAGCGATAACCGGACACTGAAAAAGTTAAATTTATTCCTGTGTTTTAAGTAGAAATCTAATTTTGTCCAATAACATTATTAAACGCCGTTTTGGGGCAAAATAACATGCTTAATTCCTAGCTGTTTTAATTACTTGTTTACAAAGGTAATTATTGGTGAAATTATCAGGGTATGTAATATACGCCGTTTCGGTGTGTTATAAACCACCAAAATGGTGTTCAATAAGCTGTTAGCTGTTTTGCTATGTTCTAGGCTTTTTTCAAATAAAAACATCGACTTTCTTTTTGTCGGTTAACAATAAAGCAGCCTTTTCTTGATATAAATCAAAAGTATCGTCTGATATAAATTTATCAAACGTATTAATTATTTCTTTCATGTAAGAGGCTCTTACTTGATAAGTCTGACGTTCAGGATATTCTTTAGCAAGTCCATCTAATTTCTCTGAACTATTAGAAAAATACTCCATAACATTAATTTTTTTATCAGGATCTACATCCCCTCCACCATAAGAAAGGATCCTAAGTTTAGACTCTAAACTATTCATATCTTCTCTTTTTTTGGATATTATGGGGTTTCCTGACTTACCTAATCTAACTGGTTCATCACTATCGTATTTTTGTGTGTATTCTCGTTCCATTTCATTCACATTTTTAACAATACTATGAAGTTCTTTTATACTCATATTAGAAAAGTTGAGCTCTTCTTTTTTAAATACTTTTTCATATGCACTTCCCTCAATTAATGATGAATCAAAAGCATTATTGTCTTTTTTTTCTTTAACTTTAGGATCAAGGTGAGTTGTGTTTATATTAATTTTTAAGCCACTTTCGCTTGTTTTAGTAGAAAAGCTTTTTATTTTTTCATCATCACTGTTTGTAAAAATAGATATTTTACTTTCAAATAGAGTAGGTAGTAGATTGGTGCTGATTTTCATAAAAATCCTTTTTCATATGTCGTTTTCTTTTATCGACATAATTTTATAAAACTTAAGCTTTTATTTTAGATTGTTTTCTATTAACGACTCATAGGGCTGAGTCGTTAATAGAAAGTTTAACTAGCCACCAGATCTTACTTCATAAGTAATTCCACCATAAGTAGATCCAGTTGTTGTTTTATTTTCAACTTCCCAATAATAAGTGCCTGCATTAAAGATAGAAGTGGAAACTGCTACGCTATATCCGCCAGCAACTCTATTGAATCGCCCCGTGTTTGCCAGAGACTCAATAACTTGAGAAACTGGAACTATGAAAAAATCAAATCGCTATACATCAGAATTTCGTGAACGTGCAATTAGGCTTGTTACCACACAACAGCATGAATACCCTTCTCTTTGGGCTGCGCTAGTATCGATTTCAGATAAACTGGGATGTACCCCAGAAACACTTAGAGCATGGGTCAAGAAATCTCAAGCTCAACCGTCTAAACCCTCTTCTAATACGCAATCAACTGAAGAACGCCTTGCCGTCTTAGAGCGCGAGAATAAAGAGCTCAAGCGAACGAATGATATCCTGAGGCAAGCTGCCGCTTTTTTCGCCCAAGCGGAGCTCGACCGCAAACAGAAGTAATAGTGGATTTTATTGATGCTTGCAGAGAGCATTACGGTGTCGAGTCAATTTGCAAGGAATTGCCGATTGCACCATCAACGTATTATTCTCATAAACAGATACAAAGAGAGCCTGAGCGACTGTCTAACCGCAAAAAGCGTGATGCTGAGCTGATAATACTCATTCGCGAAGTGTGGGAGGATAATATGTCAGTTTATGGTGCAAGAAAAATATGGAAGCAGCTACAGCTTGACGACCATCAAGTCGCCCGCTGTACAGTCGAACGATTGATGCGAGTTATGGGAATTCAAGGTGTTCGTCGGGGTAAAGCACATAAGACAACGATACCTGACGAGCAACAAGATAAGCCACTTGATTTAGTTAATCGTCAATTTACTGCTGAGCAGCCAAATCAACTTTGGGTAGCTGACATCACCTATGTTGCCACATGGAGTGGGTTTGTTTATGTCGCTTTCGTGATAGATGTTTTTTCACGATACATTGTAGGTTGGCGTGTATCAACGACAATGCACACAGAGCTTATTCTTGATGCGTTAGAGCAAGCTATTTGGCATCGTGGCAACCCCGAAGGGTTAATTCACCACAGCGACAGAGGCAGCCAATATTTGTCTATACGATACACTGAGCGACTTGCTGAAGCTGGAATTCAAGCGTCTGTAGGCAGTGTGGGTGACTCTTATGACAATGCATTGGCTGAAACAATAAATGGATTATTTAAAACAGAGATTATTCGCAGAAATGGCCCGTGGAAGAATGTTGATGCTGTTGAATACGCAACGTTAGAGTGGGTCAATTGGTTTAATAATCAACGCTTATTATCTTCAATTGGGTATATTTCACCAGCTCAATATGAAACAGACTACTATGATAATTTAAACGAGTCAGGTAAAGTGGCCTGACTTAAACAAACTGGTCTCCGATGAACTCGGGGCGATTCATTCGACAGCGTGCCTATTATCTCATTTTGTCATACACAGTTTTCATCTAAAATAACCTGTTGCGCCTTTAAAAATAGGCGTATACGCTTTGTTTACACCCGTATACATCAGAGGTATTTTAGAATGGCTATTCTAAGCATCCGAATTGACGATAAATTAAAAGAGTCTTTAAGTAGTGAGGCGCAAAAGGAAGGTATTTCTTTATCTGAATATGTGAAGAAATCACTGGAAATTAAGAGCGTTGATACTCATATACTAGCAACAGAGAAAAACTTAAAAAGCTCTGTTGATAGTATTAAAGATTTAGCGCTCGTCTCTCAGGAGACTGTACACGAAGTTGAACTAAATATTCAGCGGCTAAATGAATCGCTTAAAAATGCAAATCACTTAAAAGAAATCAAAAAATTGAAATGGATATTGATTTCTATATCCCTCATCTTTGTATCAATCTCGATCCCAATATTTCACTTTAATATTGCTTATTTCAAAACCTTCTTTTATTAGGCTTTATCCTGAATAATTTAAGGCCTATGAGCCAAGCCTATTAGTAAATATTCCAGTTACCGGAAAGCCTTTGCCGTCCAACACCTCTGTATTAAGCTTTTCACTTTACGATGAATTACCTTCAACAACTTAATTTAAATAAACTTTTTAAAGGCGTTTTCAAAAGACTATAAGTGTATAATTATGGCGCAGGTTTTGCAGTTAATATCACTCATACGATCATACTAAGGAAAAGAACCTATGCGAGTTGATGCAAACGTACATTATTTTAATGGGAACCAGCGTACCAAGCCTTCAACAGAGGCCTCAACGTCATTTTCGGCTGCATTAACAGCAGCACAAACAGACAATGATAAGACTGACAGCAGCACAAAACAGGCGGATTTCACTAGTATGACCCGGCAAGAAATGCGGGACTGGGCCAACACTCAAATCCGCAATGGAGAAATGTCTCTCGATGACGGCAGGCCTTTCATGGCTATGACTATGAAAATACCCGTAAATGGAGGCGAACTGGCAGGTGCACACAGTGATGAAACACGATATAACTTCATTCAAAAAACGCGTGATGGCATCCAAGGCGCACTGTCACGCAATGACGAGACTACTTTGAAGATGTTAGAATCAGCTATGTCTATCATGCAAGACAAAAGTACTGGTGTTAACATTCGTATTTAGAAATATAAAAAGGCCAGAATGTCTGGCCTACATCATTAATAAATCAAAGAATACTGATCTGGACTGACATAGTATTCCATGGCGAATTAGTCGAAGTATTTTGGTATTTGAATAATCCGTTTTGATGACCATCGACATTGTATTCATTGAGGAAACCCACGACAGTTTGCCCAGCGGTACAAGGCCATGTGTAATTACTACCAGTCACACAAACAGGCGTACTTGAGTACATTGTGGAACTCGGAAGTAACCCACCGTTCATCCAAGCAATATGATTATAACCATAACCAATTTCTAAAACAGCAGTACGCAGCTGCTCTCCCCCATGATCACATGCAGTTGTTGTCATACCAACAGTGGACTCCCACCCACAATCAGTTGAACCAACAGCATATACCCACATTGAAGATAGCGGCGGAGCTGATGCTCGAGCCATTAATTCAGACTCCATGCGGATGTTTTTGATTTCGGCAGGAGCTGGAGCATTCTGACTAGTGAGTACAGGAAGGGAGGTAATTACTTGTTGACTGCGCGGAACTTCCTCAGCATAACTCATATTACTTACACCAGTTGCTATGACTACAGATAGCAGGCAATTAATTAAATTTATTTTTATAGTCCTTGAATTTCCCTTTTAATATCAATTGAAAGGTATTTATAGTTCACGCCTTTAGCATTGTCAAAAAATGAAAACATAATGATAAATAATTAATTTTTATATTTGTTAACTGATAGCAGAAAATCAAACACAAGACCTTCATCCAACAACTGAGTTTCACCGGTGAAACTTTAATTTTAGCGGCTAAAATAATGGGGTATCACACTTTGACCTGCAATACCCCCTACCTAACAATTAACCTATTAAACTTATAACCAATTGGGCTACAGAAATTAGGGAAATTAAATTAATAGAAAACCTTCCTTCTACTTTCACTTTATAATGAATATCTATTTTCATTCGCGTGCTCATTAATATTGATAGTGCCCCAACCGCAGTGTAATCTTAAATTGCCGTAAAAGATTGGCGGTTAGAACGTGGCATCCATGCCATTTTACTATCGTTGATTTTCAACCAGGCCTCGTGCCTGGTTACCTTCATTTTTTATGTTTCTTTGATACTAACAAAATTTTTTAACTATCTGCGGCGCTGAAAAAATTAACCTGTCGCCTTAGTTCCGCTTAATCATAATTTAACGCATAGCACTTTTACGAATAAGCAAAAGGTGAGTATTTATTAAAATAATTGCCGGTGTATCTACCATTTCACATTAAAAACAGGTGCGGCGGCACTCTAGGTTACACTGTCGTATTAACCTAGAGGCCTTGCCATGTAAGCGCTAATAACGAATTGCACACGGGAAAGTTACACGCGTGATGTGAACGGTACTTTTGAACGGACTCGATAAAGTTATTGAATAAACAGGTCTGATAAACACAGCCGTACGTATTGCTATCTGTGCGTTGCTAATTTAGAAAAGTCCCTGACACGTTTCTGTCCAAAAACGAGTTTAACCGACCGTCTGCTTCTCGCTCATAACGGCCCTTTAAAAACTTAATTTAGTTAGCCCGAGTCCCCTACCACAACGCTTATTTACTTTTGTGTCGGTTCAACCTCTTATAATGTCGATTCAGATAAACATTAATGAAGCTGGTTAAAAAGCTCGCTAAATTCCTTATCAACAAAACGCCAAATACCTATTTATTGATAAGGAATATAGTCATGAACATTATTACAAAAACAGTTATAGCACTGAGTTTAGCAAGCCACTTTAGTGCGTATGCCATTGACCTGCGGGTCGACAACATTCGCTTATACCAAAGTAGCTCGCAAAGTTTTTCTGTGCCGAGTTCGCTGTATATTGATGATGGTAAAATAGTAAGTATTACTAAAGCGACTGATCCACTACAAAACGCAGATAAAACTATTGATGCTAACAACCAATATGCAATACCTGGTTTAATTGATTTACATGTACATTTGGGTTCATCGGGCAGTAACTTTACTGAGTTTCAGTATTTGCCGGTTCAATCGCACTTTAATTCTAATTTGTATTTAGGCGTAACTAATATTGTTGATTTGTTTTCGTTTGAGCAAACCCTAAACGAAGCCGCTCAATTAAAAGCAGCCCAACTAACCCCTAACCTTTTTTATGCGGGTACTTTGTTTACCAACCCTGGTGGGCATGGCACGCAGTTTGGCGGCCACGCATACGAAATTGCAAAAGATGAAGACATAGCAGCGCTATGGCAAAAACATATAAGCACTAATCCACATGTAACTAAAGCAGTTATAGAAACCTTTGGCGGTGTGGGTAAATCGTTAACTGATAGCCAATTAAGCGAGCTAGGTAAACGCTCTAAAGCGGCTAATTTACCGTATTTTGTGCATGTTTCTACATTAAATGATGATAAACGCGCTATTAAAGCCGGTGCAACGGCTCTAGCGCACGGTATTAATAGCGAAGCGATTGACGATGAATTTATTACGCTAATGAAACAGCATAATGTAACCTATATTCCTACCCTTGCGGTGTATCATAACCATAGCGATGAAAAGCATAACCATACTATAAGCTCACAAAGCGAGTTACTAAAAACCATTCCCGAAAAGCTTCAAGGGTGTTTGTTTGACAACGTGCCTGCACCTTCAAAATGGAAAGAGCACGCGTGGGAGGAGCGAAAAACCGCTTATGCAAATATACAAAAGCTACATAAAGCTAATATTACTATAGGCACAGGATCTGATGCCGGAAACCCTTACACGCTGCACGGTACTGGGTTACACAACGAGTTAGATGCCCTTAAAAAAGCAGGCTTAACAAATGGTGAAATAATTAATGCAGCCACAGTTAACGGCGCAAAAGCGATTAATAAAGCCAAGAGCATTGGCAAGCTGGCTAATGGCTTTGAGGCAAGCTTTGTACTGCTTAAGCAAAACCCGCTTGATGATATAAACCACATTCACACTATCTCAGAGGTTTACAAATCAGGTATACAAGTAGACCGCCCAGCCTTAATTGCGCAAAACAAGGCTATAACACCACAAGGCCCCGCTTGTAATGAAGTAATAAAAAGCAGCCAAGCGCAACATGTTATTGATGATTTTACCGGTGATACACCATGGCAAACCTTGAGCGACTCGGTAATGGGTGGTCAGTCTGTGGCAACACTTACCACAAATAAAAACAGCTTAACTATTGATACAACCATTACAAAGCCAACCAGCTTTGGCGCGTGGGCAGGCGCTGAAATAAAATTTACATCGCCGGCTGATGCCTCTGCATTTAAAGGTATTCGATTAACCTATAAAGGTTCAAGCACGCCTTTTGCCTTGTCTGTTTATCATAATGATGTAAAAGATTGGGATCACTTTAGTGTACTTTTAAAGCCGCGCGATGAGTGGACAACGCTTGATATTCCTTTCACTACATTTAAACAATTTGGCTTTGGTAGCCCCGTTACGTGGTCGGCCACTGAATTAACTGGAGTTAACTTAATGTGGCGAAAAATGCCAGGCGCAAGCAATGAGCCATTAAAAAACACATTACAAATCAAAGAGCTAACTTACTTTTAAAAGAGTAGCAGTCAAAACACAAACTCTTTGGGTTTTGACTGTTTTTTGTTATGGTTTAATCACTTACAAAAAGAAGCACCTATTATGCTCAAACATCCTTTTTATAAATACAGCTTTTTTATTTTACTTGTTGTAGATATTGCTTATGCCCTTGGGCTGATAATTGCTAACTCTGCGCCCTTTACTGCGGGTAGTGCACTCGCTGCTACCGTGTGGTTTGTTACTTTTTACTGGGTTCCTGTTTGGAGTGCGGCAGCGGTTATTTTTTACCTGCGTAATAAACACATTAACAAAATAGCGTTTGAATGGTTAATAGCAGTTGTATTTATGGCACTTGGTAATGTGCTTACCGATATAGTACTCACACAGCTTTTTGATGGGCACAAATCGATGGGGGTGTTTGTTGTTTGTAACGGCTTACTTTGGGGCTCGTGTATTTACTTTACCAGTATTTTTATTGAAAACAAAAAACGCGCAACAGCCGAAAAACACGCGCTTAAACAAGCCCAACTTGCTACATTACGCTACCAACTAAACCCACATTTTATGTTTAATAGCTTAAATACAATTTCGGCTTATATTCATACAAACCCTGATTTAGCCGATGAAGTACTGCATGAACTGGCTGACATTTTAAGGTACTCCCTCGACACGGCAGAGCAACAACAAATACCTTTACAGCAAGAGCTTACAATAATAGAAAAGTACCTAAATATTGAAAAAGCCCGCTTTGGCGATAAACTTCAGGTTAATTACCACATTCCCAATACGCTTAAAAACATATCGCTGCCCCCGCTACTTATTCAACCAATTATTGAAAACGCCATTAAACACAACGCCCAACAAACGTCGTTAATACTTAATATAACGCTTAGTGAGCTACCTAACGGCGTTAAAATACAAATTAGCGATAACGGTAAGGGTTTTTCGAGCGATGTTATAAAACACGGCCATGGCAGTGGTGTAGGAATGAAAAACATACTCAAGCGCGTTAAACAACTTGGTAAAAGTAAGGTACTACTGAGCAATAATAATGGTGCAGTGGTTACGTTGGAGCTAACACTATGAGCAGCGAAAACCAGCCAAACACAATGACTAAAATGCGTGTATTATTTGCCGATGACGAGCTTCCCGCTCGCGAAAAATTAAGCCATCAATTGAGTTTAATGGAGCATGTTGAAGTAGTGGGTATGGCCACAAATGGCAAAGAGGCCATATCATTAATTAATGAGCTGACTCCGGATGTGGTATTACTTGATATACAAATGCCTGAAATTAACGGCTTAGAGCTTATTGATTTACTTAACTACCAGCCCATTATTATTTACACAACCGCGTATGACCAATTTGCAATTGAAGCTTTTGAGCACGCCTCAACTGACTACTTACTCAAACCTTTTCCTATTGCTAGGCTAAAAAAAGCTCTCGGCAAAGCGCAGCAGCAACTAGAGCAACAACGTGCCCACTCCCAAGTTAACAGCCCAGAACACGAGCAAACCTTTACATTAACCAAAAACACCATAAATAAGCTCATTAGTAAAAACGGTGAGCGGATATTTTTACTCTCCCCAAGTGACATTAAATTTATTAAATCGGAGCAAGGCAATAGTTTGGCGTGGAATGGCGAGACATTTCATCACTTAAGCGATACACTCGATCAACTTGAACATGCCCTAGTAGCAAAAAACTTTGTACGAATTCATCGAAGCTATTTGGTTAACGTTGACCACATTAAAGAAATACAGCGTTGGTTTAACGGCAAGCTAATGGTGATTGTAAATGATGATATTAAATCTGAACTAAGCACCAGCAGAGCCGGTGCCGATAAACTAAAGCAATTGCTACATATTTAACTTATCTAAAAACATGTTACTGATCATTACTGGTATACACACTTAAAATAGGAAACGTATGCTCAGCAAACGATACCGTTACCGACTGTGTTTGATTGCCTTTAAAGCCTAGTTTAAAATCACTTGGTGTTAGCCTGCTGCCATCTGCAAACAACGCTAATACGTGTTCTTGATTAAGTTCACGCTTGCCAGAGGCTAAATTAGTAAGGGTAATAACCGCCCAACGCTCTCCTATTTTGTTGCTCATAAGTACATAGTTTGCAATAGAAAAGTCAGACTTTTTAGGCGTTATATTATTATCGTTTGGAAACGACAAGTGCATGCCATTTGGTATGGCTCGGTCAACGTTTAGTACATTATTTTGCGCTGCACACACATTGGCGCAAAGTACCAATAAAAATAAAAAGCTAACTACAATTTTTGCCACAATTAAACGTCCTTTTAAATTTCGAATTTTGCATACTTGATTGAAATTTATACTCGCAGTTTTTACCTATTATGTAAACACTCTATTAAACGCTCAGTAAACTAACTAAGCGCTCATTCAGTGACGCCCCATTAGTATTAATACTTTGCGGCACGTTAATAAACACATGATTATTAAACAGGAGTAAATTACATGGCAACCACACCTAAAAATTCACATGAGGTTAGTAATGCGCAATCGGCTTTATTAAACCCAGAGCACAGCATTCAAGTACGAGGCGCGCGTGTTCATAATTTAAAAAATGTGGATGTAAACTTGCCCCGTAATTCACTTGTTGTTTTTACTGGTATATCGGGCTCGGGTAAATCATCGCTCGCCTTTGGAACATTATTTGCCGAATCACAGCATCGTTATCTTGATTCGGTATCGCCTTATGCGCGCAGATTAATAGACCAAGTAGATGAGCCCGATGTAGATTCGATTGAAGGGCTGCCACCCGCGGTAGCATTACAACAACAGCGTGGCGCACCCTCGGTACGCTCATCGGTGGGTAGCGTAACCACTATTTCTAACGCGCTGCGAATGCTTTACTCACGCGCGGGCGAATACCCCAAAGGGCAAGGTATACTGTATGCCGATGCGTTTTCGCCTAACACGCCACAAGGTGCCTGCCCAGAGTGCCATGGTATTGGCCGCGTATTTAACGTAACCGAAGAGCTGCTAGTGCCCGACCCGACTAAATCAATTAAAGAGCGCGCCATTGCAGCATGGCCGCCAGCTTGGCAAGGTAAAAACCTAAGCCGTATACTTACCTCGTTAGGTTACGATATTAATAAACCGTGGAATACCCTGCCTAAAAAAGCCCGTGATTGGATTTTGTTTACCGACGACACGCCCACAGTACCCGTGTTTCCCGAGTATACGCTTGAGCAAACCCAAGCGGCTATTAAAAATGAAGAAAGCCCCAGCTACATGGGTACATTTATAAGTGCTAAACGCTTTGTTTTACAATCGTTTGCCAGTACCCAAAGCCCACGCACAAAAAAGCGCGTGTCGCAGTATATGCAAATATCACAATGCCCGCAGTGCGAAGGAAAAAAACTTAAAAAAGAGTCGTTATCGGTTAAAGTAGCAAGCCTTGATATAGGCGAAATTTCGCAATTAACACTTGGCGAGCTGGCAGAAAAACTCAGCATTGCTGCCAATAACCCCGCTAAAAGTAACGCAGCCAACCCCGAAAAAGCCATTGTGGCAAAGCGCATCACAAGCGACATTATCAAACGCGTAGAAGCACTCACTAAACTTGGTTTAGGGTATTTATCGCTTGAGCGTACTACGCCATCGTTATCAGCTGGGGAATTACAACGCTTGCGGCTTGCAACGCAAATTCGCTCAAAATTATTTGGTGTTGTGTATGTGCTAGATGAACCTTCGGCAGGTCTACACCCAGCCGATACGCAAGCACTTTTAAGCGCCCTAGATGAGCTAATAGCGGCTGGTAATTCAGTATTTGTGGTCGAGCACGATACAAGTGTAATTCGCCACGCCGATTGGGTGGTTGATGTAGGGCCAAATGCGGGTTCGCATGGCGGTAATATTGTTTACAGCGGCCCAGTTGAAGGCTTAGAGCAAGTGAGCAACTCACATACAAGTCAGCATCTTTTTAAACATAACAATAACGCAAAGCCAAATCATCAAACACAACGTACGCCAGCAGCCTGGCTTAAGCTAAGTGGTATTGAGCGTAACAATTTACACAACATCAGTGCCGAATTTCCGCTTGGGGTTATTACAAGTGTTACGGGGGTTTCTGGCTCAGGTAAATCAAGCTTAGTAAGCCAAGCCTTAGTCGAGCTTATTCAAGATGCTTTAGGACAACAAACGCCGCCGCCAATGCCTACCGATGAAGCCGACTTGCTTGATCAAGAACTCCAAACACCAACCCATGGCAAAATTACCGAGGGCCTTGAGCATATAAAGCGCCTAATAACGGTTGATCAAAAAGCCATTGGCCGCACGCCTCGCTCAAACCTTGCTACTTACACTGGTTTGTTCGATCACGTACGTAAATTGTTTGCCAATACCAAAGAGGCAAAAGCGCGTAAATACGATGCAGGTCGTTTTTCGTTTAATGTGAAAAAAGGCCGTTGCGACAACTGCGAAGGCGTAGGTTTTGTAAGTATTGAGCTGTTATTTTTACCTAGCGTGTATTCGCCGTGCCCTGTGTGTAACGCCAAGCGCTACAACCAAAAAACACTCGACATTACCTATAAAGATAAAACCATTGCCGATGTGCTTAATTTAACGGTGGAGTCAGCGCATACATTTTTTGCCAATGAACCCGCTATTTTACGTGCGCTAAATGCGCTCTTACAAGTAGGCCTTGGCTATTTACGTTTAGGGCAACCTGCTACTGAGCTTTCGGGCGGAGAGGCCCAGCGCATAAAGCTTGCCACAGAGCTGCAACGTGCGCAGCGCGGCGATACGCTGTATATTTTAGATGAACCAACCACCGGCCTACACCCAAAAGATGTAGCCATGTTAATGGCGCAGTTAAATGGCTTAGTTGATGCGGGCAACACCGTAATTATGGTTGAGCACGATATGCAAGTTGCCAGTAACAGTGATTGGGTTATTGATATTGGTCCAGGAGCCGGCGACGAAGGCGGCTTAATTGTTGCTCAAGGTAAACCAGAAGATGTGGCTCAATCTGAGCATAGCCGCACGGCAACATTTTTAAAAAGCGCAATTTAGCTTTTTAAAAATCGCTCTAATTTAGGTTTTACAGTAACCGACATAACAAGCATTAATGTTAAACCAATGGGTAGCGCGGCTAATAACCCCTCTACCCACGCGGTATAAAATAAGCGCATATTGGCAAAACCTATATTGTTACTAGCGGTTACAAACGCCATTAGCGACTCCATGGTAAGCGCCATAAAAACACTAATCACTAAATTACGTTTTAGCTCACTTGCTTTTGGTAATAACTTAGCCACCAAGGTATTCATAAGGGCTGTCATTGCTAACCCCACAGGAGCCATAACCAACACCGCACTTAAAAACGAGGTAAACCAATCCATATAAAAATGCTCAGTTATACCTACATTTGTGTAAGTCATAATGCCTGTTAAGCTGCCGCCTACAAAAACAATAATACTTACCATCACCATTATTTTATAAATTACAGGTGTTTTTTTAGGCTCTACGAGCGCAGAATTTACTAAAGCAGGCGTATTCATTAAACAGGTATTTCTCTTAAAATAGATGACAAAATCAACTATAGCAAATTAATTGACAATATCAACTGTTATTTGATTACCCTAACGCCAGCCATATGCCTACTAGCACCATAAGGCTGCCTGCAATTCGGTTCATCCATTTTATATTATCGCCACGGCTTAAAAATAAACGTAGGCTTTTACCGCCTGTGGCGTACGCTAACATGCAAATAAATTCGCTTATCATAATAACTAAAACAAGCACTAACAGTTGCGGGGCGAGTGCGTGTTCAACGCTAATAAATGGCGGTAGTAAAGAGATCATAAACGCCCAGCCCTTTGGGTTAGCAATGGCAGTCACAAAGCCTTGCGTAAATAGCGACTGGCGGCTTACATCACTTGGGCTATGTGTATCAATCGACATTTTACCTTTTGCGCGCCACATATTTATACCTATATAAATTAAGTATGCACCGCCTACCCATTTTAAAATATCGAACGCATTAGGGTAATTTAGCATTACGCTTGCAACACCTAATACCGCAGCAATAGCAACACTTGCGACCCCTAACAGCTCACCTATCATCATCCATAATGTGCGCCTTACACCTATGCTCATACCTAATGTCATGGCAAGGGTCATACACATACCCGGTGTGATAGATACAAAAAAGAAGGTAGGAATAAAAACGGCAAGCGCTGCAACATCAATCATTTTTTCTCTCTATATTAAAAGCAAAAAACGCGGCTAAAGTAGCCGCGCTATTGGTTACCTATTATCTACTATTGTTCAGTACTTGCCACTGGCTGAGTAATGACCTCTACTGGCTTTGCGGTATCACTTAATAAATACTTATCTAGCCATTGCTCTTGCTCCCACAGTACATGTAATAAGCTTTTACGTGCGCGGTAGCCATGTGCCTCGTAAGGGAGCATTACTAAGCGAGCGTCTTTACCTAAGCCTTTAAGCGCTGCGTACATACGCTCACTTTGCATTGGGAAAGTTCCAGAGTTAGGGTCTTCTTTGCCATGAATCATCAGCATTGGCTCGTTAATTTTTTCAGCATGGAAAAACGGCGACATGTTTGCGTACACACTTTGTGCTTGCCAAAAATCACGCTCTTCACCCTGAAAACCAAACGGCGTTAGGGTACGGTTGTAAGCACCACTGCGAGCAATACCGGTTTTAAATAAATCACTATGCGCTAATAGGTTTGCCACCATAAATGCACCGTACGAGTGCCCTGCTATAGCAATGTTGTTTTTATCGGCAATGCCTTTTTTAACCAGCACATCAACCGCAGCTTGCGCACTTGAAACTAGCTGCTTTCTAAAGTTATCGTTTGGCTCGCTGCCATCAATACCTACAATAGGCATTTTAGGGTCGTCAAATACGGCAATACCTTTAGCAAGGTAAGGCATAGGGCCCCAATAACCAATGTAAGTAAATTCGTATGGCGATTCGCGCACTTGTGATGCTACGGCTTTATCTTTGTATTCAAGTGGGTACGCCCACATAAGTACGGGTAACGGGCCTTGGGTTACATCGTAACCTGGTGGTAAATAAAGCGTGCCTGAAAGCTCAACCCCGTCATCACGTTTGTAACGTAACTGCTCTTTTGTAACCCCTTTAAATGCTGGGTACGGATGAGCAAAATTAGTAAGCTGCGTAAGAGTATCGTTATCTAAATCACGGATAAAAAAGTTAGGTTGCTCGGTTTTAGACTCTCGCACAGTTATAAAGCGCTCGCCTTCGTCGTCAAGCAATGCACGAACACGCTCGTAGTATGGCGCTTGTGATTGCCATAAACGCTTGCTGCTATTCGTTTTTACATCGTACTGGTCTAAAAACGGAATATTACCTTGCTCAGACGCGCCGTTACCGCGCAGATACATATAACGCCCGCCAACAATTTTAATAACGTTGGCGCCTAAATCGTTACGCTCGTATATAAAGCTACCTGGGTTTTTATACGCATCGTTATAGCTTCGCTCAGAAAAAAGCACACGGTTTTTATCTGCATTGCGTGGCTGGATAACATACGTACGCACTTGGCGGTCGCTAAAGCGCCAGTCGCTAAGCATGGCAATATTTTGATTGCCCCAGACTATACCAGCATAGCGGCGCTCTACTTTAGCAAACAGTTTTGGCTCGCGTTTAAACGGCGCGCGTAGGCTGTAAATATAATCATGATGCTTAACATCAGTTTTCATGTCGCCGCCATCTTGCGCTTCTGCCCAAATAACTTCTGCGCCTTGATCCGCGCGCCATTCAAAATCGCGGCGGCCGGTGCGAACACTGTCATAGCCTTGTGGAATGTTATCGGCAAGCGGTTGTTTTACAAGTTCGGCTAATGCGTAACCACGCATTCCCCATATTTGCCAAGTGCTGGCAAAACGGCTGTACGGTACTTGATACGAAAACGGCTCGTTTATCGCAGCAACTAATATATTGGTTGAATCTGGCGATACCGAAAACGATTTAAATAATGCAGGGGTGCCAATGGCTTGTGTATTGCCATCAAGCGTTACGTAAGCTAATTGCCCTTGGCCGTAAAATTTAAACTGTGCTTCGTCAAACGGGCTGGTTAATAAGTTTTGATAAGTACGCGCTGGGGCTTTTTCGCCTGTGCTTTGCTGTATAACAGGCACTACATTTTGACTGCTGTTTTTTAACGCGGGTTTACCTATATTAACCGCTAAATTTGCAACCAGTGCGCTGCTATCGGGCAGCCATTGGTAAGGCGTAGCGGTAATAACCGAGTTAAGCGCTGCATTTGAGAGCATTTTTGCTTGCTTTGTCTCTACACTGTAAAGCCATAAATTTGCTTGGTTTTGTTGCTCTACAACAAATGCTAAATATTTACTGTTAGATGACCATTTAGGCGAGCGAATAATACCGTTTGGTAAATTATTAATATTAATAACGGTGCCGCTTTGCACATGCTTAAGCTCAAGCGCGCTGTATTTAGCGCTAACACGCGAGCGTGAAAAGTTAGCAGGGTTTAGCTTTATACCCGCAAGTTTAAGCTCATCTTTAGCAAGCTCGTCAAGCGTCTCTACGCGCTTACGCTCAAATAAAGCAAGCCATTGGCCATCGCTCGATAAAAAACTAGTGGGTGCTAATTTGGCATCTACCACAGCGGCTAGCTCAGGCGAAGGTGTTTGATAACCTTGCTCAGCATAGCTGTTTGGCATTATTACAACACAACAAATAAAGGCAACTAACAGCCTAAATGCGTTCATGTATTTATCCTTTTGTTATTTTTAAGATTATAAAAGGTATATAAACATGTTTTGCTCTGTTCATAAAGTATTAAGCTTTAAATTACAGGGCTAAAAGATGACTTAAACGCATTATATACGCTACACTACGCAGCTATTTACTCACTACTGCGCGCTTAAAATACCATGCCTAACAAAGCTAAATCGGTCACTATTTTTGATGTTGCTCACCGTGCGGGGGTGTCTAAATCGACCGTATCGCTGGTGCTTACACACAGCAATAAAGTAGCCGATAAAAGCAAACAAAAAGTGTTACAAGCCATAGGTGAGCTAGGCTATGTGTATAATCGCGATGCAGCAGCTATGCGCTCAGGGCGCTCTAATTTAGTGGTTGTAGTGATTGACGATTTAACAAACCCGCTTATGGCATTGCTTGCTAAAAATATAGAGCAGGCTTTAAGCGAGGCTTTTTTTCAGGCCATTATTGTTAGTAGTAACAACAGCGTAGAGCGCCAAACGCAGCTAATAAATAATTTAAAAGAATACAAAGTGGCTGCATTTATAATTTGCCCTGTGGCTAGTACCTGTGCGCAGTGGCTCGACAACCTTGCTGCTGCCTACCATGTTATTAGCCTAATGCACGAAGTACCTTACAGCTCAGCCCCGTGTGTTTTACCCGACTACACTAAAGCAAGCCATGTAGTAACATTGCAGCTAATAAATGATTCGCCTAAAAACATACTGTTTATGGGTGATGAAAGCTTATCTGCACAAGGTTTATTAAGTGGCTTTAATAGCGCGTGTAAAAAACACAATATAACCCCTGAGCCAGCTATTACGTGCACAAAAAGCACCCCATTACATGCTAAGCAAATATTTAGTAGCACATTACTTAATAATCCGAGTATTGACGCGGTTGTATGCGCTAACAATATAATTGCGCATGGCGTTTTAGCCGCCGCCCCGCATTTGAAAAACAATATAGTAAGTTGCTTACATATTCCTGATATTACCGAAATGCAACCTCGCTTTACTTGCGCCAATATAAACACGCAAGAGCTTGCTAAGCGCAGTATTTTAGTGCTGCAAGAACAACTTCAAACAAACACTGCACCAGTAAAAACACTGGTAAATGTAAACCTACAAATTAGAGAAACACCGTAATGAAAAAAGTGCTGGTAATTGGTTACGTATGGCCAGAACCAAATTCGTCTGCTGCGGGTACGCACATGATGTCGTTATTAAATGCGTTTAAAGCGCAAAATTGGCAAGTAGAATTTGCCACCCCAGCACAGCGCACCGAGCACATGGTAAACCTAGATCACTTTGGTATAACCAGTCAAAGCATTGCCTTAAACTGCGAAAGTTTTGATGAGTACGTTAAAGCGTACAACCCAGACATAGTGATGTTTGACCGCTTTATGATGGAAGAACAATTTGGCTGGCGTGTAGATAAACATTGCCCCAATGCCATTAAAATACTCGATACCGAAGATTTACAATGCCTACGTAATGCGCGCCACGAAGCGCACAAAGGCGAGCGAGAATTTACCACCAGCGATTTACATTCAGACATAGCAAAACGCGAAATAGCCGCAATATTGCGCTGCGACCTAAGCTTAATTATTTCAAGCTTTGAAATGCAATTACTTAGTAGTGTATTTAACGTAGAAGCCAGTTTATTACATCATCTCCCTTTTATGGTCGATTTAACCGCTTTACCTGCGCAAACTAAATCGTTTGAACAACGTGAGCACTTTATGACCATAGGTAACTTTAGACACGCCCCCAACTGGGATGCCGTGCTGTACTTACAAAAAATATGGCCGCTTATTCGCAAGGAATTACCAAAAGCAGAACTGCATATTTATGGCTCTTACCCGCCACCAAAAGCAACAGCACTTAATAACCCTAAAACCGGTTTTTTAATAAAAGGCTGGGCCGACAATGCCTATGAGGTAATGCAAAGCGCACGCGTATGTTTAGCCCCACTTCGTTTTGGCGCAGGTATAAAAGGCAAGCTGCTAGAAGCCATGATAATGCAAACCCCCAGCGTAACTACCAATATAGGCAGTGAGGGCATGCACAACGAACTACCATGGCCTGGTAAAGTGGCTAATAATACCGACGATTTTGCAAATGCAGCCGTTGAGCTTTACACCAATCAAGCCGATTTTGAACACGCGCAACAAGCTGGCAATACGCTACTTAATACCTTGTACGACAAAGTAAAATTAAGCGCGGCGTTAATTAATAAAATTGACTCTATAAGCAACGATTTAAAAGCGCATAGGGAAAAAAACTTCACCGGACAAATGTTAAAACACCATACTATGCGCAGTACGCAATATATGGCGCAATGGATTGCTGAAAAAAATAAAAAATTAGATTAAAAATGACTAGACTCCTACAGATTTGTGTTTAAAATCGCGCCCATTACAAATGGGCGTTTTAGCCTATACTTTTAGCTAATTTATTTACACACTGGTCCATACAAGATTTGAAAACTGCAACCTTTACTGAAAAACGCAAATTTATCGTTAAATTAGGTAAAATGCTTCATAAGTACGGCACCCCTGCGTACCGCCTAGAAGCACACTTAATGGAAGTGGCCACTTACTTAGGACTTAAATCGTCTTTTGTTATGTCGCCAACTTCGGTAACGTTTGTAATTTGGACTGATGGCCACGAAGACGAATACACCCACGTGGCACGCGTAGACCCAGGCGATCACGACTTAGGCTCACTTGCCGACACCGACGACTTAGTTAATCAAATGCTCGACGACAAGCTCACCTTACAAGAAGTTGATGCTCAGCTTGATGCCATTTACGACATGCCAAACCCGTACAATAAATTTGTTACCGGTATTGCTTTTGCAACATCGGGGGGTGCATTTGCCATGCTAATGGGTACCAGTTGGACAGACGTTATTTGGTCTGCGTTACTTACTTTAGTGGTGTATGTGTTTGTGCTGTGGTCGGGGCGCTCAAAACGGGTTGCTCACATGCTTGAGCCCCTTGTTGCTATAGTATCGGCAGTGCTGGCTTGTGCAATAAGTGTGTATATTTCGCCCGATATAAATATACGGTTAGTCGTGCTTTCAGCCATTATTGTATTTATACCTGGTTTAGCGCTAGCGCTTGGTTTAGCAGAACTTGCAGCTAGACATTTGGTGTCGGGTACGGCGCGGGTTATGGACTCGTTTATGCTGTTATTTAAACTGTACTTTGGCGCCTTTATTGGCATAGGCATTGGCTTTGCCATATTTGGCCAAACCGATTTTGTACAGCCCGAGCCACTACCGCGCTGGACTGCGTGGCTGGCTATATTTTTACTTTGTAGCAGCTTAATAGTGATATTTAGAACCAAACTTAAACATGCTGGATGGTCTATCGCATCAGGTTTTATAGCCTATGGCACGAGTATTGGTTCGGCTATGTACCTTGACTACACGTTAGGCACGTTTGTTGGTGCGCTTTCGGTTGGAGTGTTTAGTAACTTATTTAACCGCGTTGCAAATGCGCCAGCTTCCATTGTTGCCATGCAAGGCTTAATTGTACTGGTACCCGGCAGTAAAACGTATATTGGCTTAAACTCGCTTATTGAAGGCCAAGACTTTGTTTACGCCGAGCATATAGGCCAGCAAACGTTTTTAATATTTATGTCGCTTGTAGCAGGGCTAATATTTGCAAACGTAGCTTTACCGCCTAAAAAAAGCTTATAAGCTTGTTACCATTTAAAAGCCCGTTTACTTTGTAACGGGCTTTGTTGTTTAACGCGCTATTCGCTATGAGGGATGGTGAGTACAATTTTTCCTACGTGTTGTTTTTGTGCAAACACTTTTTGCGCCGTAACAATTTCGCTCAGTGGGAATGTTTGCGCCACAATAGGCTTTATTTTTTCTTGCTCAATAAAGTTAACTAAGCTTTTAAATACCTCAGGCTCTATAACTGTACAGCCAAAAAAAGTTAAATCTTTTAAGTACAAAGTACGTATATCAAGCTCGACTAATGCCCCGCCAATAGCGCCCGACACCGCATAACGCCCTTTTGGTTTTAATACCTCCAGCAGTGCAGGCCATTGCTCGCCGGCAACAAGGTCAATGACTACATCAACACTGTTTTTACCTAAGGCTTGAATTAAATCATCTTCACGAAATATAACTTTATCGGCACCTAACTCTATAAGCTGCTGCGCCTTACTTTTACTCGTAATGGCAATAACAAAAGCGCCACGTGCTTTAGCTAATTGCACCGCCGCTGAACCAACACCACCAGAAGCCCCCGTAATTAAAACGGTTTGCCCTTGTTGTGGGTTTGAGCGAAACAGCATGTTTTCGGCCGTAGAATATGAGCACGGAAAAGAGGCCAGCTCTTCATCACTATAGTTACTATTGATTTTATAAGCGTGAATAGAGTCAACGCGGGTAAATTGTGCGAAGCCACCATCGCACTCAGAGCCAAAATACCATGGTGATTTAAGCCTTTCACCATTAGCTTTAATCAAACATGGCTCAACTATGACGCGCTTACCAATACGGCTTTGATCTACGTTTTTACCAACAGCGACTATTACGCCGCATACATCTGCCCCTTGAATACGAGGAAAAACAAACGCATCACCAGACCAACTTGCATCGTCTTTACTGCTTTGTTTTTTAGCGTACCACGCCGTACGGGTATTAAGATCTGTGTTATTAACACCTGCAGCCATGACTTTTATAAGTACATCGGTTTGTGCAAGCGCTGGCAACGGTAAGTTAGTTGCATACTTTAATACATTAAAATCGCCATGCTCGGTAAGCTGTACAGCGTGCATTGTGCTAGGTAAATTTGCCATTGGTTGCTCCATTATATTAATTTTAGAATACTGTTTTTTGCAGATGTAACCGCCTCATCGCCCATAACTGGCCATGCACTCGATACTCCCTCGTGCAGCAAAAACAAGCTACTAGCCAACGATGAATTTAAACCTTGCTCACCTAGCAGTTTTTTTACGTCATTTTTATGTGTTTGCACCGCAAGGCTAATAGCTTCATCTTCAGGGAACGCCGACAACGCATTAATAGATAAACAGCCATTAGGCGCAAATTGCACCATCCACGCTTTTAGTTGATCAAACATGTGCAAAACCGCCTCAACTCCCGGAGCAGGTGCATTTTTAAGTAAAAAATTAATATAGCGATTATGTCGGTACTCAAGCGCAGCAATGATCATTGCCTGCTTTGACGGGTAATATTTATAAAGGGTGCGCAAACTAACGCCACTGAGTTTTTGCAGCTTAGCCACACTAGGCTCAGCAAAACCATGTTGACTAAAGGCCACCTCAAGCGCAGCAGCTATATCTTGTTTTAGCAAAGTGTTTAACTCATGTAGAATGAATGCTCTACCCAGCATGATAGAGCATTCATTCTACATGTCAACCAATACAGATTTATACAAAATAATAACTTTGACACCCATTTTAAAATTAACAAATGAGGAAAGCCCTCAAGTTCAAAATGTATAAGGATAGTGATAGATATGGCATCCCTTTAATCTTTCTTAGTCATAATAAAGCTATAACTATGACACCCAATCTAATTATTTATAAATTAACAATGTAGTAAGAAATATTTAGTTGGATTTATATATTGATTTGAGATGTTGAGTGGTAATGGAGATGTTTGAGTTTATATACTTAAGCTTTTTATCATAATCTTATGGCCATTAGAAACTTCATGCACCGTAAAAGCTCAGCAAAGCTAAGTGACATACTATTTATTTAATGGATTTTTAGGCTAATAATTTTTTACTATTTGAATAGCTAGGCCTTCGCTTAATAGCTTGATGTTTACAATAACTATCTAATGAACTTACACGCCCCACGGCTCCATGAAAAACATTGCCAAATTCGGTTGTAAGTTTTAACCAGTTCTCTGGCGCTATATTCAGACGTATCAATAATTCAGGTGTTGAATGCGCAATAAAGCCTATTTTATCAGCGCGAATACATCTGCCTGTTAATTCCACTAACTCTAAATACGTTTTTAATTCGAATGGTAAACCTTTTGGCGCGTATTTTTTAGGCTTTCCTGCAAAGCGTAATAACTGTTTTGGCTGCTTAACTTTTAACGCCTGGTTGCTTTTAAGTGCAATTGCTTTTATGCGTTGTTTTACGCTCGTAAAGTGTGAATCCTCTGGCGTGGCAGCCGCTTTGGCGCGTATTGGATTTAAATCTACATATGCCATGCACGCCAACAAAGCAGCTTCATCTAGTAACGCTTGAGATTTAAATCGCCCTTCCCAAAATCGCCCTGTGCAGCCATCTTCTTTGTTAGCTCGCCTTGCAATATTTTCGTTCAATGCTCGCATAAACCAGCTAATACTACTTAAGCGTTCTCGATACAGCTTTAGGCTCTCGTTTAAAAACCAACGTTCGGTAGCCGATAACTTCTCACCGCGTATAAATTTATGCGTGATAGCGGTACCTTTAAAAAGCTTATGCCAACGAATTGCTATTGCTTTGTCGTTTAACCTATTAGCTTTTTTATCATCTACATACAACATAATATGTGTATGATTACTCATAACTGCGTATGCACAAACATCTATACAAAATACCTTTGCAAGGCTTATAAGCTTATCCTCTACCCACCCTCTTCTATGCGCGTAATTTTGTCCTGTAAAAGGGTCTTCACCACACAAATATGCCCGGCGAACACAACGTGAAATACAGTGATAATATTTTGTATCTGCCAAACTTATTTGGCGCTTACGAGCAATAGCCATAACACAACCCTGTTTATTATTTAAGCTAAAGCGTAGTCCGAGCTTGTGTTTTATACAACTATTATGATGGGTGTCGTTATTATTTTATTATTTGTGTTTTGATGGGTGTCATAGTTATGTTTTAAATGGGTGTCATCATTATTTTAATAATAATTTTCATACTTATTTACTAGAAAATGGGGTTTTTAAAGGGATGTGGTGGTGTATTCCCAATAAAGTATTAACTTGTTATTTACAAGCAATGCTATAGTTAGTTATATCGTTTTAGGTGTTGATTCAGTAAAAAATAAATGACGAACAATATAATAATAAAAATCAATATGGTGTGGTTTCGCTTTTTTGTGCTCCTGTTATTTTTACTAACTAGTAGTGCTACATTTGCCAGTAGCTCTTCACTAACTTCATCTGATATAAAATCAATCCAAAGCCTGCTTAGTGATATTAAAGCCAACAAGCTAGATTACCTTTTACACCAAAAACAACTAACCCACGCTTATAACGTCACTAAACATACAAAGCATAAACAGTTGCACCTTGAAGCGGCTGCCTTATATTCAGAGCTACTTTTTCGACAAGAACAATACACCGCGCTAAGTACCCATTTGCTAATGTATTTAAAGAGTACTGAGCTTGTAACATATAAAAACAGCCACCTACTATTTTTAGAGGCTCAGCTTAAGCTTTTCGCAATTAACAAAGAGTTAAGTAATGCGCAATCGCTTGCTAATCAACTGCAAACGCAGGTAAAACAGCTTTCTCCTAACGAAAAAATCATTGTTTTTCGGGCTATAGCCTATTACTACACCGAAACCGACGAACTTAAAAAAACGCTAAGTGCGGCGTTAACAGGTTTAGAGCTTGCTATAAAGGAAGAAGACATAGCCTCGCAGGGCTACTTTTTTAGAAAAATTGCCGACGCTTACAACTACCTCTACAAAGATGATAAAGAAAAAGCCATTTACTATGCCCAAAAAGCGGTAGATGCCTACGAGCAAACAAGCGACGGCCTATTTACTGCTAAAGCTTATTGGAGTTTAGGAAACGTATTACTTGAGGTCGGTCAGCCTAAAAACGCGCTTGTATACTTAAATAAAGCGCTAGCTTATTTTAGCAAAGTTAATATGAAAAAAGGTTTAGCCTTCGCTCAATATTCTATTGCAAATATTCAATACCTGCAGGGTAATTACGATACAGCTTTAATGCTTGCAAACAAAAATATTGCACTTGCAAGCTCTGCCGGTATTAACGACATGCATTTAGCATCAATGATTTTATTATCAGACATCTACACAAAACAAAATTTATTAAATAAAGCCAACCAAGTAAACGACGAAGTATTTTTAAACCTAGATAAATTTAGCCGCAGCATTTATAAGGCTGATTTTTTAAGCAAACGCTATAAATTAAAGCGCCAACTTAACTTCACCGAAGATGCATTTAAAGCAATCGAAGATGAGCTTGCTTATACAATAAAACACTACGAAGCCACCAGCGAAACCAATATAAAAACCTTGCAAGTTAAATTTGAAGTAAAAGAAAAAGAAGACAAAATTTTACAGCTAGAATACGAAAAAGACATAAACAAATTGCAGGCAACAGAAGAGCACCAGCAAAAAATAATTTGGCGCTTAAGTGCCTCAATTGCCTTTATTTTAGTCATCGTGTCGCTATTTTTATTTTACCGCCAAATGCGCCAACGTAAAAAATACCATGCTATAGCATTAACCGACTACCTAACTAACAGCTTAAACCGGCGTGGCATTTTGCAAAAAGCAAATGAGTGTTTATCCCAGCAGAGCCTAGCAATAGCCATTGTCGATTTAGATTACTTTAAAGCTATTAACGACAAATTTGGCCACGATATAGGAGATTTAGTACTTATAAAATTTGCTCAAGCAGCAAAAGACACACTAAGTACTAACGATAAGTTTGGCCGCTATGGCGGCGAAGAGTGGCTATTTGTTTTAAAAACGCAAAATCGCGATAAAATAAGCGACTTTTTTGAAAATCTTGAAAATAAGTTAGCGCAGTACTGTAGTCATATTGAGGCATTGCCAAGTAAAACACACGTTACCTTTAGTGCTGGCGTGGCAATAAGTGATGCTAAAAGCGACTCACTTAGCGAGCTAATTAAACGTGCAGACCAACAACTCTATAAAGCAAAAGAAAATGGTAGAAACCAAATAGCAATCGCGTAAATATACGTTATTAGTCACCTTCAATAATCATTTGTTTTATTTTTATCGCTTTTTCAAAGTGATCTAACTTATGGGTGTGTATCCACCACGTAGCGGCTTGCATCAGCAGCTCTGGATTGTCGTTTTTATTTGCAAAAAAAGCGTAAAAAGAAAGGCCTACGTTTTCGACTTTGGCTGCTATTTTTTTATCGCATACAGCTATAATTTTTGCTTTTAGTTCTTCCTGCATACATACCTTATTTAATTGTATTTTAATTATCTAAATATACCGTTTAAAAAACTAACAATTAGCTGTAAAAGACTTCTATCAACAATACTATGATTCTGAAACTCTTTATTAGGCGTATTTACTTTTGTAGCTTTGCATTCATTATTTAGCGGCTCATTTTTATGTATATTGGTTTCATAAGCTATATCAGCTTGTTCCATACATTTTGCAGAGCCCGCATAAGGCTTTGCCACACAGCCAGTTAAAAATATACACAATGAAAATACAATTAAAAACGCTTTCATATTCAATCCTATTTTACGCACCCTTGTGCTTTAAATTATAGCTGTAAGTTTGCTTACTTAGTCGGCTATTAAAACAAGTAGATCAATAAAAAACACACCAACTTCATCAAAAAAAGTGTCGCCTTTAGCATCCTTTTTTATTTGAGCGCTTACACATTCATTGTAAACCTCTGAGCTTGTTTTAGCGCCATTTAGCTCAGTCATTTCTGCCTTTTGTATGCATACACGTCGTTCAGAATGCTCGGCTGTACTACATGCACTTAATAACGCGCACAGTAATAATGCTGTAGTGGGGCTTTTTAAGTTCATCCTTAAACTATCCTAATATCTAAAGTTTTATAAAAATATAGGTAAGGCAAGTATGTACAGCTTGTACCCAAATAATGCGCTACTTTACCACCTCAATAAAATACCCAACCAGTAAAAATATGTAAGCTTATGTAGCGTCAAAAGCAATCACCTCTTTTAATCTGAAAAAATTGCAGCTGTTTATGTGTAAAAGTTACAGAGCAACGCCATCCAAACCAACCAAAAGTACATTAAAGTCAATTATATCAACATATTAAATTTGGCACTGCGCTTGCTTTTAAAAGTTTATAAAGCAATTACAGCAAGGAAAGAGTTATGAATATTTTTGAAGCGCTACGTCACGACCACGATAAACAACGCGAGTTAGTAGATGCCCTTATTCAAACGCACGGCGATACACAGCAGCGCCACAAGCTAATGGACGAGCTAAAAACAGAATTAGAAGATCATGCAAAATTTGAAGAGCGTTATTTTTATAACCCACTCATGTTTGACGATTTAACGCACGAAAAAGCACGCCACAGCGTTGCTGAACACCATGAAATTGACGAATTAATTGAACAACTTGAAGACACCGAAATGAGCTCATCGGCATGGTTAGTTGCTGCTAAAAAATTGCACCATTTAGTGCATCATCATTTAAGTGAAGAAGAACATGAAGTATTTCAATTAGCGGGTAAAGCCCTAACCGAAGGGCAAAAAGAAAGCCTAGCTAAACAGTACAACGATGCCATGCATTAGTTATTAATTAAACCGACTTCCATACACTCCCTTGTGTACTTATTGGTTATAAGCCGTATGGCTTATAACCATTTTTTTTGCTGCGCTACTTAATGGTAAATTTAACGTCTTGTTCGCGTAACACATACAGTGCAAAACACGCTGCCCACATTGGCCACGCTGTAAAAAACAATAAGTTATTAAAGCCATCAATATACTGATTATAAGATGAAAGCGTAGAAAGGCCGTGCATTACAAATATAACGCCATAAGTAAGGCGATTTTTAATACCCGCTATGAAAGCCAACACTAAAATAAGCTGTAACGCCCCCAGTACATAAGCAACCACATCTGTAGAGCCGCCAATACCATAAAAATGCTCAAAAATTCGAGCGCTATGCCCAGGGTTAACAAACTTATCAAACGTCCACATAATCATTACAATAAATACGCCTAGGCGTAGCGAAAAAAGCGACCATTGCAAACGATTTTGAAAGTCAGTACCTGTTGTACCAGTCATAAAATTTCCTTAAAACTAAATAATTTAATGTTGAAACTAGCAAGACCGCTCAACACATATTTTATTTCATCTTAATGTATAATTTTTTAATAAATTCGGTGCCCTGCTTTACGTTTGTTTGCGTATAAAACCGCTATTTATAAATTACGACCTATTATGGCAATAACTAACTACAGTATTTGTAAAACAAAAACATAGTGGCTAAAACTGAATAACGCTTTTGAGCAATGTGCTAAACTTTTAACGTTTCATTCTAAAAAACAAAAAGAATTAATATTTACTGAAAGTTATTCACAAAGCTGCAGGTCTTTATTGCCACATTCACACTAACCAAAATGAGAACCCTTTTGAAACATTCATATTTGGCACTTTTTATAGCCGCTTCACTCACACCTAATTTTTATGCTCATGCGGCACAATCTGCAGCTAATACCGACTCAATTGAACGTATTGAAGTAGCAGGCCAAACGATTAAATCTCAAGGGCTTTCTGTAAAAGATGCCACTATTAACGGCCCCTTCGGCGACAACCTTGCACTGCAAGACATAGCACGCTCAGTAACGCCTATTTCAAGCGAGTTAATAGAGCAACTAAATATTACTACCCTACAAGACGTACTAGCCGTAAGCCCAAACACTTACTCTGCAAGTGGCTTTGGTGCGCCCAGCTTACCTACTATTCGTGGCCAGCTAGGTGAGCTTTTTCAAGATGGTACACGCCGCCAAGCAGGTAATAATGGCTTTGGTGTGCCGTTATCGTTCAATTCTGTAGAACAAATAGATGTAGTAAAAGGCGCACCGCCGGTTTTATTTGGTTCAAGCCAACGTAACGGTGGTTTTGTAAATTTACACTCAAAGGCTGCCTCTACAGATGAAAGTAAAGGTAAAGTTAAGCTCTCAGCGGGGCGATGGGATCAATACAGTGCGCAAGTAGATTACACTGCCCCCATTATAAAAGATAAAGTGGGCCTAAGAGTAAGTTACGAGCACCTCGATGAAGGCAGTTACTACGATTACTCAGGCACTAAAAGCGACAGTTTATTTGCAGCACTACGCATATTGCCCGATGATAAAAGCAGTTGGGATATTAACTTTGAGCTATACCAAGTTGAATTTACCGACAACGCTGGTATTAACCGCCCTACCCAAGCCTTAATTGATGATGGCCTTTATATTACCGGCCAAGGCGTGCAAGCCAATGGCAGTACCGTACCTGCAGCGGGTTCTATTGTATCGCCTACTGGGCAAGTAAAAATAGATCGCAGCACCGTACTTACCGACCCTGATAACCAAAACGAAGCAACCACTTATTTAATTCACAGCATTTATAAGCGTGAGCTAAGTGCTAATGCCTCACTTAAAAACATTACGTATTTTCAGCATTTACAGCGTGAAGAAATAGCCCAAAACAGCTTTGTAGAAATTATAGACGGCGCCGATACAGCGCAAAACCGCACTGAGCTTACCTACCGTTGGAATAGTGACCAACAAACAATTTTTGCTTTTGACGTACGCTACAACAAAGTACTTGGCTACAGCCAATTTACTACCGAGGCCGATTTACCAATTGATTTAACAGGCCCACTTTCAAACCGCCGCATACCCTTAACCGATGCACAAAAAGCACGTTTAGTAGAGCTAAGCCCAGGTGTATTTGTATCACCTGGCGGCCAATACGATCTAGATAACGATGGCAGCGGCGACTTTAACCTATCAGACACCACCGACTCACGTTCATGGCAAACCGGGCTTGCTATTCAGCAAGACTCAGATTGGGGCGATAAACTTCATACCAGTGTGGGTTACCGCGTTGACTTTTACGATGTAGAAGCAAACGACCCTATTGCACCACAAGGTCAAGTTGCCGCAAGCGACAGCATTAACGAAATACTGCATTCTGGCCAAGTTAGCTTTAATTACAAATTAAATAGTGATTACACCACTTATGGTGCAGCAAGTTATAACGAAGCAACATCAAACAGTATGGCTGGCGGTACATCACTTGGTGGCGATAACGCGATTAGCGCACAAAATTTTGCAACCGAAAACACCTTAGTTGAGTTTGGCTTAAAGTACGCCCCAACCGACAGAGACTGGTACGCTGATGGCGCGGTATTTAGCCAGCGCCGTAGTTTACGTAATCGCGACGGCAGCAATACAGGTATTCGTACTACAGGTTTTGAAAGCCAAGTATTTTACGATGCCTACCCATATTGGCTAAGTGCGGGTTACAGCTACATAGACGCTCGTTACGACAATTCTGCAAGCAGTCAAGATTCTGCTCAAGTAATCGATGCGTTTGACAATTCACGCCCAGATATTATTGCAGGTACCGGCGTTGGCGCACCAAGTTTTACCGCGTTTGCACCTTCAAACCGCCAAGTTCAGGGCATTCCTGAGCAATCGTTCAGTTTTAACGGAAATTATTCAATTAATTCGAAATGGCAAATGGGTTTTTCAGGTCTATATACAAAGAGTTACCCATTAGACTTTTTAGCAACAGTTAAAATTCGTGATCAATACACGCTAAACGTTAATACTAGCTACGCTTTTACGCCTAGCACTAAGTTGCGATTAGATGTAAACAATGTCACTAATCAAAAAAACTGGCGCCCAGTATTTGAAGGGGGTTACTTTGGCGCAACATTGGCATTTCCTGAACTACCAATAAACGCAAAATTAACACTAACCCATAATTTTTAAGAGCGGTTGAGAGAACATGATTAAAAAACTATTTTTGGTATTGATTGCAGCAGCGGCTATAGGCTTGTTCTTTCACTTTAATTTACACCAGTTACTTACGCTTGAAGGCTTAAAAGGCTCGATGGATCAATTTAGCCAATATAAAGAGCAATCGCCATTATTGGTTTTTGGTGGCTTCTTTTTATTATACGTAGTGGTAACGGCTCTCTCATTACCGGGGGCGGCTATATTAACACTGGCCGCAGGTGCGTTATTTGGCTTAGTTGAAGGCTTATTGGTTGCCTCGTTTGCCTCTACGGTAGGTGCTACGCTTGCCTTTTTAGTGTCGCGTTACTTATTGCGCGATACAATTAAACAACGTTTTCCTGAGCGCTTAGACGCTATTGACGCAGGCGTTGAAAAAGAAGGTGGCTTTTACTTATTTACGCTTAGGCTAGTGCCAGTATTTCCGTTCTTTTTAATTAACTTATTGATGGGTGTTACCGCCATTAAAGCATGGACCTTTTATTGGGTAAGCCAAATAGGCATGCTGGCGGGTACATTTGTATTTGTAAACGCAGGTACGCAACTTGCGCAAATAGAGAGCTTATCTGGCATTTTATCGCTCGATCTTATTTTATCGTTCGCTTTATTGGGTGTATTCCCTTTTATTGCTAAAGGAATCTTAAACGTGTTTAAAAAACGTCGCGTATACAAAAATTACACTAAACCTAAAAAGTTCGACCGCAACATGATTGTTATTGGCGCAGGTGCTGGCGGCTTAGTAACAAGCTACATTGCAGCAGCGGTTAAAGCCAAAGTAACCCTAATTGAAGCCGGCGAAATGGGCGGCGATTGTTTAAACTACGGGTGTGTGCCAAGTAAAGCCGTTATTAAAAGCGCTAAAATTGCTGAGCAAATTCGCCACGGTGAACACTATGGCTTAGAAAACGCGGCACCGCAGTTTTCGTTTAAAAAAGTAATGGCACGAGTACATAAAGTAATTGCCGACATCGCACCGCACGACAGCGTTGAGCGTTACACTAACCTAGGCGTAGATGTAGTAAAAGGCTACGGTAAATTATTAGACCCGTGGACTGTAGAAATTAAGCTTAACCACGGTGGCACGCAAACATTAACCGCTCGCACGATTGTTATTGCCACAGGCGCACGCCCATTTGTACCGCCATTACCGGGTATTGAAGAAACAGGCTATGTAACAAGCGATACATTATGGACTAAATTTGCTGAGCTTGAAGAAGCCCCTAAAAAGCTTGTTGTACTTGGCGGCGGCCCAATTGGTAGCGAACTTGCACAAAGTTTTGCACGCTTAGGCTCAAATGTTACGCAAGTTGAAATGGCAGAGCGTATTATGATCAAAGAAGACCTAGAAGTGTCTACCTTTGCTCACGAAGCGCTTATTGAGAGCGGCGTAAACATTTTAACATCGCATCAAGCACTGCGCTGTGAAGCGCGCGATGGCAAAAAGTTCATTGTGGTAAAACATAATGATACCGAAATCGATATTGAATACGATGAGCTACTATGTGCTGTGGGCCGAAGCGCTCGCCTTAAAGGTTACGGCCTTGAAGAACTTGGTATAGAAACTAACCGTACTGTAGTCACTAACGAATACCTTGAAACGCTTTACCCTAACATTTTTGCCGCTGGCGATATTGTAGGTCCGTATCAGTTTACGCACGTAGCCGCTCATCAGGGCTGGTACGCAGCAGTAAATGGCTTATTTGGTAATCTTAAAAAGTTTAAAGTAGATTACCGTGTTATACCGTGGACTACGTTTATTGACCCAGAAGTAGCACGTGTTGGTTTAAACGAGCAAGACGCTATTGATAAAGGCATAGACTATGAAATCACTCGCTTTGAATTTGAAGAGCTAGACCGCGCCATTACCGACAGCGCCACCAAAGGCTTTATTAAAGTAATTACACCAAAAGGCAAAGACAAAATACTCGGTGTTACTGTGGTATCTGAGCACGCTGGCGATTTAATAGCTGAATTTGTACTGGCAATGAAACACGGTTTAGGCCTTAACAAAATACTGGGCACTATTCACAGCTACCCTACTTGGGCTGAAGGTAACAAGTACGCTGCAGGTGAGTGGAAACGCGCTCACGCACCAGAAAAAGTACTTAGCATGCTTGAAAAATACCACGCATGGCGCAGAGGCTAATATGTTTAAAACACCTTTAAAAGCGCTATTGTTAGGGTCTGCTTTGCTTGCAACATCGTTTGCAACATCGTTTGCAACGTCATTTTCGGCCCAAGCTCAAAACATGCACGAGAGCTGGAACGCATTATTAAACAACCATGTTGTAGCTATTAATCATGGCCACAGCACAGAGGTTGATTACGCAGCAATAAAAGCTAAGCAGAGCGAGCTTAAAAGCTATTTAGATTCGCTATCGGCTGTTACGCAAAATGAGTTTGATACATGGAAAAAACCAAAGCAGCTGGCGTTTTTAATCAACGCGTATAACGCCTTTACTGTTGAACTAATATTAACAAAATACCCAAACCTTAAATCAATTAAAGATTTAGGCAGCTTTTTTAGCTCACCATGGAGCAAAGAGTTTGTGCCATTACTTGGTAAAACGCGCAGCCTTGATGATATAGAACATGGTTTAATACGTGGCAGTGGTAAATACAACGACCCACGCATTCACTTTGCTGTAAATTGCGCAAGTATTGGCTGCCCAGCCCTACGTGAAGAAGCCTACACTGCCACTGATTTAGAAAGCCAATTGCAAGCGCAAACGGTGCGTTTTTTATCAGATACAACCCGCAATATAGCGCAAGGTAACACGCTAAGTGTATCTTCAATATTTAAGTGGTACGGCGATGATTTTGAACAAGGTTTTAAAGGCGCCAACACATTGCAGCAGTTTTTTTGGCAATACCCTAAAGCACTAAAACTGATACCCGCTCAGCAAAAAGCGCTTAAAAATAACGACATAAAAGTTAAGTTTTTAGACTACAACTGGGATTTAAATGCTCGCCAATAAATGTTGGCAAACATTATCGCGATACAGCTTTTGCTGTGTCGCGTTTTGCATTTGCCTTGTTATTAGCTTTAAAAGCCTAGCAAGTACACAACTACAAAGCCGTTGGCAACAAATAGAAAGCTTAGGTAAAAACCAAAGCGTATATTTTTATGCGTGGGGCGGCGATGCGCAAATAAATGCATATATTCAATGGGCTGCGCAGCAAGTAAAAGCTAAATACAACATTAACTTAGTCCATGTAAAACTCAGTGATACCAGCGAAGCCGTTAGCCGGGTACTTGCCGAAAAATCAGCAAACAATAACGATAAAGGCAGCGTAGATTTAATTTGGATAAACGGTGCTAACTTTGCCACCATGAGCGAGCACTCGTTATTACTTAAACAATGGGCTAATAAGCTGCCTAATTTTAGCTACACCGACCCTAGCAATAACCCCGCTGTTAATTTTGATTTTGGAATACCCACCAACGGGATGGAAGCACCTTGGGGCCAAGCCTCGCTCACCTTTTACTACGACAGTTTAGCAATCGACGGCACTGCAAATAACACACTACCAACAACCCTAAACCAATTACTTAGCTGGAGCGCACAAAATCCAGGGCGCTTTAGCTACCCAAAGCCGCCTGACTTTTTAGGCATGAGCTTTTTAAAATACGCGCTTGTTATGCTACATCAACAAAGCGATGACACACTTAAAGCACAGTTAAATCAGCCAGCTACTGCAAAAAACACAGCCCAAGTATTAAACCCGTTATGGGATTTTTTAAATAAGCTGCACCCAACACTTTGGCGCGGCGGGAAACACTTTATGCAAAGTGGCGCACAAATGCGCCGTTTAGTAGGCGACACCGAGCTAAGCATCGCGTTTACGTTTTCAGCACCCGAAGTGCCCGCAGCCGTTAAACGTTATGATTTACCTAAAAGTATTCGCAGTTATGCAATGCAAGATGGCAGTTTAAGTAACACCCACTTTGTAGCCATACCTTATAATGCAAGCCATGCACAAAGTGCGCAGTTAGTGGCTAATTTTTTATTAAGTCCAGAAGCGCAAGCTCAAAAACAAAAAGCGCCTATATGGGGCGATAAAAGCGTACTTATTCAATCAACGCTAACACCACAGCAACAAGCCTTATTTAAAACAACGCAACCGCATCCAAGTGCCCTGCCTTTAAATAGTATTAAACGCACGCTAAGTGAGCCTCACCCAAGCTGGGTAAATGCTATTTTGCAAGGTTGGCAAACGCGTTTTGGAGTAAGCCAATGAGTGTTGTTTCAAATAAGTTAGCAGCGAGCTCAACGCTTAAACCACATAAAAGCGCCGATATGTTTAGTAAATTAGTGACATTAAGCCCACGATTTTTACTGGCATTGCTTATTTTACCTGTAATAGGCGGCTTAATTAGTGTGCTATTGCCCGCTTTTGGTTATGCGCCGGTACTTGAGCATACAACACTTGGCCTACATGGCTTTACTATGCTTATGCAAACACCCGGCCTAACACACATGATTATGCTAAGTGTTGGCAGCGGATTAATAAGTACCTTACTAGCCTTTACCATTACATTAATGATTTTAGCGGCATTTTTTAATAGCCCGTGGCTTAACCGTATTCAGCGTTTACTGAGCCCAATACTCGTAATACCCCACGCAGCAGCGGCTATTGCGGTTGGTTTTTTAATTGCGCCTTCGGGAATGATCTCGCGTTTAGTATCGCCTTGGTTTAGTGGGTGGGAACTTGCGCCTAACGGACTGTTTCCGCATGACGCGTTTGGAATTAGTATAATTTTAGGCTTAACCCTCAAAGAGCTGCCTTTTTTACTGTTAATGGCGCTAGGTGTACTTGCCCAACCTGAGCTTGGCAAAAAACTGCGCCAACAACATAAAGTAGCGCTTAATTTAGGCTACTGCCCTATGACGGCTTTTTTTAAAGTAATATTACCAAGCCTTTACCCATTATTGCGTCTACCTATTTTAGCCGTATTGGCTTATGCCAGTGCAAGTGTAGAAATGCCACTTATTCTGGGGCCAAATACCCCACCCACATTGGCTGTCGCTATAATGCACTGGTTTAACGATGTAGATTTAAACCTGCGTATTAAAGCCTCTGCAGGGGCGTTATTGCAGCTTGTACTTACTGGTGGTTTACTAGCTCTTTGGCTTGGCGGCGAAAAAGCGATAAAAGCATTATTTAGTGATTTACTCACCAATGGCGAGCGAGAATATGGCGGCGTTTATTGGCAAAAAATAACAACCGTATTAACAGTATTTGTAATTGGCTTTATTTTGCTCTCGTTAATTGGCTTAATTATGTGGTCGGTTGCCGGATTTTGGCGTTTTCCGGCGGCACTGCCCGAGCAGCTCACGCTACTTCACTTTAAAAGTGCGCTAATGCAAATGCAAAACCCGCTTTTTAATACCCTTGCTATAGGGTTAGTTACTACGTTATTTGCCATTATTATTACGCTTTTGTGCTTAGAATCAGAGCAGTTAAGTGCCAAACCCATGTCGCGCTTTACCAGCTTAATTATTTATTTACCGCTGCTTGTACCAAGTATTGCGTTTTTATTTGGGCTAGTGTGGCTGCAACAACTAGTAAATAACCAAGCCGCGTTTTTTAATGTGGTATTTACCCATTTATTGTTTGTACTACCGTATGTGTTTTTATCACTTTCGAGCAGTTATAGGCGCTTAGACCCTCGCTTTGCTAATGTAGCAGCAAGCCTTGGCGCAACGCCCTGCAAAGTATTTTTACAAGTGAAATTACCCCAGTTATTTGCTCCTATTTTAATTGCGGCGGCACTTGGTTTAGCCATTAGCTTTGGCCAATACCTCCCCACGCTTTTAGCCGGTGGCGGGCGCATAGCAACCATCACAACCGAAGCGGTTACCCTTGCTAATGGCGCAAGTAGGCGTACCAGTGCAGTGTATGCCATTATGCAAATGGCATTGCCACTCATTGGCTTTATACTGGCGTGGGTGTTACCTAAGTACTTTTTTAAAAGCGCCCATCGCTAACCCATAAATTAAAAGGTTTTTAATGCAGTCATCTTTAGAGATTAAAAATTGTGAGCTTTATCGTCAAAACCAGCAATTACTTAGCTTAAACGAGCAGGTAAAAGGCGGCGAAATACTCACTGTTATGGGGCCATCAGGCAGTGGTAAATCAAGTTTATTAAATTGGCTTACCGGCACATTACCCAGTGGTTTTAGCGCAAATGGCGAAGTGTGGCTTAACGGTAAAAATATTAATAACTTGCCCGCACATTTACGCCACATAGGCGTGCTTTATCAAGATGCGTTATTATTTTCGCATTTATCGGTAAGCGGTAACATTGCTTTTGCTATGCCTAAAGGTAATAAAAAACAGCGCCTTGAAAAAATAGAGCACGCCCTTGAACAAATAGGATTAAAAGGCATGGCTAATCGCCACCCCGACAACCTCTCTGGTGGGCAACAAGCACGCGTAGCTTTACTGCGTATGCTATTGAGCGAGCCAAAAGCCATTTTACTTGATGAGCCCTTTAGCAAGCTCGACACCCAATTAAGAGTAGATACGCGCGAGCTGGTATTTAGCCAAATACGCGAGCATAAATTGCCCGCTATTATGGTAACTCACGATCATAGCGATGCAGAGGCTGCAAACGGCAAACTGATCACCTTAAATTTAGCCAAGTAAACGCACAAAAAGCACAAGGCACCAAGCATGTTAGACAAATACATCACCCCAGTAATAAAGCCACTGTTAACTCCTGTTGTAGCGTTAATGCACAAACGCGGTATAACGCCCGACCAACTTACTGTGGCAGGCTTTTTAATAGGCCTATTAGCTGTGCCATTAATTGCGTATGAAATGTGGTACGCAGCGTTAACGGCTATTGCTTTAAATCGTATTTTAGATGGGCTAGATGGCGCATTGGCACGTCATGCAAATTTAAGTTCAAGCGCTGGCGGCTTTTTAGATATTACTCTCGACTTTTTATTCTATGCGGCAATTCCGCTTGGCTTTATTTTGGCAAACCCCGAGCAAAACGCCATTGCAGGTAGCATATTACTGGCCACCTTTATAGGCACTGGCTCAAGCTTTTTAGCCTTTGCCATAGCCGCCGAAAAATTTAAGCTCGAAAAACCCCAGTTTAAATACAAAAGCTTTTACTATTTAAATGGTTTAACCGAAGGCACAGAAACCATCGCGCTGTTTATTGCTTTTTGTATTTGGCCGCAGCACTTTGCCCTAATGGCGAGTATTTTTGCCACTGCGTGCGCTATTACTATTTTTACACGTATACATGGTGGGTATAACACGCTTAAACTCCAAGAAGCTGATGAGGTTAAACAAGCCAATGAGTAATGAAATTTGGTGGCGATTAGGGTTCTTTTTTAGCATTTTGGTTATTATGATGCTGCTAGAATCGCGTATGCCTGCCCGTAAATCGCCGATAAAAAGTACCACCCGGTGGTTGGCCAATTTTGGACTGGTGTTTGCAGCCTCTGTAATTGCTCGCTTAAGTGTGCCAATAGGCTTAACTGCCGTAGCGCTTTATACCCAAGAGCACGGCATTGGTTTATTTAATCAAATAGCCACACCAAATAGTGTTGCTATTATTTTAAGTATATTACTGCTTGATATAGTTATTTATTGGCAGCACCGGCTTTTTCATCAAGTGCCTATTTTGTGGCGTTTGCACCGTGTGCACCACGCCGATGCCCATGTAGATACCAGCACAGGTTTGCGTTTTCACCCTATCGAAATTGTACTCAGCATAGTTATAAAATTGATTGCCGTTACCGCTTTAGGTGTACCTGCTATTGCAGTATTAATATTTGAAATAGCACTTAATGGATTAGCGCTGTTTAACCACGCCAATATACGTTTACCCAATGCCATAGAAAAACCACTTCGGCTCATATTAATGACCCAAATACTGCACCGTATTCATCATAGCCAGCGCGTGAGCGAAACCAATTCAAACTATGGATTTAGCGTTATTTGGTGGGATAAACTGTTTGGTAGTTACAAAAATGAAGCGCAAAAAGCCGATAACGACATAGATATAGGCTTAAAAGAATACCCTAACCCGCAGCAAAACGCCTCGCTGTGGGGCTTGCTAATTATGCCGTTTAAACGTAAATAAGTTGCCATTTCAAGTGGCTACAATACTCTTAAAATAAACAATAAATTAATAAGGTAAATGCGTATTTAAATTTACACATTTACCTTATTAAACCCCGCCAAAGCCTTACTCCCTATAATTTAACCTTTACAAGCTAAGCGCTTTAAAGGGTTTACTAACCTATTGAATGCTATGCCACTTTCACTTTGTTTTTAACTCTCGTTTTTGTAAAAAAGCAAAATTACACGCCATATAGTTAGCCTAATGCAGTAAATCATCGCAATTAGCGCTAAATGCAATTGCTACAGGTCACTTTAATATTTACCAATTAAGTAAAATATTAATACATGTATTAAAAATGCAACATTACAAATAATGTAAGCTGTTAAATTTATTAGCGATTTAGTTAATAACTCCAATTGGTAAACTGGTCTTACCGTAAACTAAATGTAAATAAAACACACAAATATGTTGACCATTTACGTAGTGCGCAATATTATTTGTAAGCGCTTACAAAAACACATGATAAATGTAAGCGCTTACAAGAATAAATATAGTTCTTTTTAATAAGTTTAAACACACATTCTGACAACAATCTGTGAAACCGGGGTTCAGCTATGAACATTGAAAAAACACACATTGCTCGCTTACTGGCTGCTATTTCGTTAGCGTCTTTAGCTGGCTGTGGTGGCGACTCTGCCACAACATCTAATTTTGAAAATATCGACGCTTCTGAGCCAGTTTCAGATTGGCAACTAGTATGGAGCGACGAGTTTGAAGACTCAGCCATTGATACTAATAAGTGGAACTTTGAATCAAACTGCGATGGCGGTGGTAACAACGAAAAACAATGTTACACCGATAACGAAGAAAACGCCTTTATACAAGACGGTGTGTTAAACATTGTTGCCCTACCCGCGACAGAAGGCGCTGAAAAGCCCTACACTTCTGCGCGTTTAAATACCCGTTACAATGCTGATTTTACTTATGGCCGCTTTGAAGTACGTGCAAAGCTCCCTTCGGGGCAAGGCAGCTGGCCTGCGTTTTGGATGCTACCAACCGATGAAGAATACGGTACATGGCCACGCTCAGGCGAAATTGATGTTTTAGAATCAGTAAACCTAAAAACCGCTGACGAAGATGGCGGTGTTGAATCAAGCATTCATGGCACATTGCATTACGGCCGCGCTTGGCCAGATAACAGCTACACAGGCCAAGAGTACAAATTTCCTGAAGATAGCAACCCAGCAGATGACTTTCATACTTACGCAGTAGAGTGGCAAGAAGGTGAAATACGCTGGTACGTTGATGGCTACCTATATGCCACACAGCGCCAATCAGAAGTATTATATAATTCCAAAGGCGAAGCAGCAGGTTTGAAACATCGCGGTTGGTTTGCAGAGTATTTTGAACAAGGTTCTGGCGAGCTAGAAACTCATTGGGATAGCGCTCCTTACGATAAAGACTTTCACTTACTGTTAAATTTAGCAGTAGGCGGAGATTGGCCTGAAAACGTAAATGAGTTAGGCGTAGATGCCAGCGCATTTGAAAACGGCCAAACGTTTGCAATTGATTACGTACGTGTTTATCAATGTGCATCAAACCCAGATACCGGCAAAGGGTGTGAAACTATTCGCCCAGGTTACGATAGCCTAGACGATGCCCTGCTAGAGGGCGAAGCGCCTATTCCTAGCCCGCCATCTACAGGTATTGCTACACCGTTAACTATTTTTGGCGACAGCTTTAACCCTAACTGGCCAGCATGGGATTGTTGTGGTGGCTCAACACCTGCAATCGTAAGTGATGAAGAACAAGGCGACGCTGTTGAATTTACAATAGGTAGCGAGCCTACAGTGGTTGGCTTTATTAGCCGCGATGCATTTATTACTGACGAAAACGGCGCTGCAACGTCTTTTGATGCATCACCTATGCTAGAAGAAGGCTACGTACGCTTTAAAATGAAAGTAACCAGCGCACCAAGCGTGCCAGACACACCTTGGTTTGTAAAACTTGAAAGCACAGAAGCCTCAACCGATGCTGATATGCCGCTTACAAGTAGCGTTGAAGGCCAAGCACCTGTAGTAGGTGAGTGGCAAACCTATACGTTTTTACTTTCTGACCTTGCTGACTTAGATTTAGATATCAGCGCAATTGACGTACTTATGGTATTCCCTGAGTGGGGCACGGGCGAAGGCGCAACCTTTTTAATTGACGACGTTGAAATTACACAAGACAACCTAGGCGCATCACCAGAGCTAACTATTTTTGAAGATGAGCAAAACCTAGCATGGCCAATGTGGGATTGTTGTGGTGGCTCAACGCCTATCGAAGTGGTAGATGATGAAGCGCACGGTGTAACCGCTGAATTTAGTATTGGTGCAGAGCCTACAGTAATGGGCTTTAACAGCCGTACTGAAGTAGGTGGTGCAGGTGAGTCATTTGATGCAAGCAGCATTTTAGATGAAGGCGTTATACAGTTTGACTTAAAAGTAACGTCTACTCCTAGCGACCCGTCAACTGCGTGGTTATTTAAAGTAGAGGCAAATGGTGCAACTTCATTTGCAGAACTTGAACTAACGCAAAGTGTTGAAGGTGTAGCGCCAGTGACTGGCGAGTGGCAAACTTATACATTTAAGTTATCAGATCTCGCAGGTGCAGGCCTTGATGTAAGTGCAATTGATGTCCTTATGATTTTTCCGGCATGGGGCGCAGGTGAAGGCGCGGTTTACCGTGTAGATAATGTTAAAATTTACAACCCTAATGCAGCGCCCGTTGCCTCTGGTGAGCTAAACGTATTTACAGATACAGTCGCCGCTCAGTGGAGCATATGGGATTGCTGTGGTGGTTCAACACCTACTACAGAAACCGACGATGATCAGCACGGCGCAGTGGCTCAGTTTAGCATTGGTGCAACACCTACTGTAATGGGCTTTTTAGCCGATGAAGACGTATCGTTTGATGCATCAGCCCTGTTAGAAAATGGCGTTGTACAGTTTGATTTAAAAGTAATAACAGCACCTTCAAACGTGGATGCACAATGGTTATTTAAAATTGAATCAATTGGCGCTTCAAGCGCAGTAGAGCTGGCATTAACGCAAAGCAATGAAGGGCAAACACCTGTTACAGGCGAATGGCAAACATACACCTTCCCTATTCAGGAACTATTTGATGCGGGCTTAGATATTAGCGCTATAAACGTGCTCATGGTATTTCCTACGTGGGATATGGGCAACGGCGCATTATACCGCATAGATAACGTGATTATCGCGAATCCATAAAAACACACTACAATAGGCGCATGGCGCCTATTGCTACACAACAACATTTTATAAAGCAGAGCTATTATGAACACATTCAATTTTAAAAAGAGCCAACTCGCGGCTTCTGTGTCTCTTATCATTGCTGCAAGCACGTTAAATACGGCCATTGCTGCCGAGGCAGACACTGCAGCATCTCCTGATGTAGAAGTTATTGAAGTAAAAGGTATTCGTGGTTCACTTATTCGTTCTATGGATATGAAACGTGATTCATCGGGCGTAGTAGATGCCATTTCAGCAGAAGAAATGGGGAAATTTCCAGATACCAATTTAGCAGAATCATTACAACGCATTACCGGTGTATCGGTGAGCCGTGCAAACGGTGAAGGTAGCCAAATTACCGTACGTGGTTTTGGCCCAGAGTTTAACTTAATTACGTTAAACGGCCGCCAAATGCCAGGCACAGGTTATACGCGTTCGTACAACCTTGAAAACATTGCCTCAGAGGGCGTAAGTGCGCTAGAAGTATTTAAAACAGCGCGCGCCGATGTACCAAGCGGTGGTTTAGGTGCTACGGTAAACATTTCTACTGCGCGCCCTTTTCAAAAGCCAGGTCAAAATTTTTCAGCCACGGTTAAAGCAAATCACGACTCATCAAACGAAGCCGGTGATGATGTAACCCCAGAGCTTTCTGCTGTTTATAGCAACACATTTGCAGATGACAGATTTGGTTTTGGTTTTTCGTTTTCGCATCAAGAACGCGACTTTCAAAAACAACGCGCCAATATTCAAGGTTGGCAAGCCAATGTTGATTTACCTGAATTAGATAGCAGTAACGTTGTTGATAACCGTACTGACCCATCAGGTAACTACTACTTCCCTAAAGACATGAACTACTCTATTGAAGATGTAGAGCGTGAACGTACTAACGGCCAAGTTACTTTTCAATTTGAACCGGTTGATGGCTTTGTAGCCACACTTGATTACACAGCAAGTAAAGCGGTTACGGGCTCTGAAAGTATTGGTTGGGGTATTTGGAACGACTTTGGTAGCAATATTAATGGCTACGAGCTTGATGAAAACGGCACCGCTGTTTATGCCGATATTAGCGGAAACGATGCCTCGTTTACAGCTAACAAAGGCACCACAGAAGTAAAAGCACGCTCTATTGGTTTAAACCTAGAGTGGGAAATTAACGACACGTGGCACGTTGAACTTGATTACCATGACTCTAAAAATGAAACCGATAACGGCGCCGATGACGGGCTAGGCAGTACCGGCCAAGTTATTTTAGGCTCTGATCAGCTAGCAAACAAAATTTACGATTACCGCACAGGCGAAATTCCAAGTGCTCAAGTTAACTGGTTAAACGGCACAAGCGAATTAACGCCAGGCGAAATTGACTCTAACTTTAGCCAATTTACGCACTCGCCGGGTGAATCAAACATTGAGCAATTACAATTACATACCACTTGGTATAACGAAAACTTTGATATTGGCCTAGTTAAAGTAAAATTTGGTGCATCGCGCACTGAGCAAAACACCGGTGGTTACACTGCATGGAGTGGTTTAGTGGGTGGCCCTGGTTTTAACCCATCGTACACAGAGATATTCCCAGATAGCATGTTTACTCGCCACGATACGTCGGGCCTTTTAGATCAATTTGATGGTGGCGGCAGTAACTTACAACCAGGTTACTACTACACCTACGATTTTGACGAAGCAGTGGCTCGCCAAATGGCTTACCTAACTTCTGATGTAACCGGTGGCGATGCATACGCAGCCAATGCTTACATGGATGGTATTGATAGCGAAAGCTACGTAGAAGAAATTACAAACAGCTTTTATATTCAATCAAGCTGGGAGTTTGATGTAAGCGATTACTACGTAAAAGTAAACGCGGGCCTGCGCTACGAGCAAACAGATGTAACCAGCACAGTACGCCAACGTGTTGAAGAACAAGTAAACTGGATCAGCGCCTCAGAGTGGATAATGCAATATGCAGCCGGCGGCGATGATAACTTCTTAGAGCAGCAAGGCGATTACGACATATTATTACCGTCAATCGATGTAAGTGTTGATTTAACCGAAGACGTTGTAGCCCGCGTATCATGGGGTAAAACTATGTCGCGTGCACCACTGGGTGATTTAGCCGGTGGCCGTAGCTTAACAGGCAGCCCAAAACCTGGCTCGCGCACGGGTAGCCAAGGTAATACAAATTTATTGCCGTTTGAATCAACCAATCTCGACTTATCATTAGAGTATTACTACGCAGAAGGCAGCTACGCCTCTGTTGGTTACTTTAAAAAAGACGTAGATAACTTTATTCAAACCACCATTACGCAAACCACGATTGAAGGCCTATACGACATTTTAAACGGCCCGCGTTACTTACAAGCAGTTAGCGATATTGAATCGCGCGGCGAGCAAGCAACCACCGATGCTATTTTTGCGCAAATGATTAGCAATGGTTATGGTAATGCGAATGGCGTCATTGAGCCAAATAGCGATGACCCACTTATGGTATGGAACATAAGCCAACCACAAAACACCGACAGCAAATCGGTAGATGGTTTTGAAGTGGCTGTTCAGCACTTAATTGGCGAAACTGGTTTTGGTGTAGGTGTTAACGCCACGTTTGTAGATGGCGATGTAGAATTTGATAGCGAAAGCCTAGACCAACAAGCTCCGCTTACAGGTTTAAGTGACTCTGCTAACTTTCAAGGCTTTTACGAAAAAGACGGCATATCGGTTAAAATTACTTACGCATGGCGCGACTCGTACTTAATTGGTGTTGGCCAAGCACAAGGCTCAGCCGATGCGCCACCGCAATATGCTAAAGCCTACGGCCAATGGGATATGAGCGTAAACTACGATGTAAACGAAAACGTAACCGTATTTTTTGATGGCATAAACTTAAATAATGCCACCGAAGAAGGCTACGGCCGTTACGAAGAGCAGTTTTTATTTGCTAATCAGTACGGCCCACGCTACTCAATTGGTGCCCGTTACACGTTTTAAACTATTCCCTAGTTAGAATAGTTAAGCCGCTTGTTTTAACAAGCGGCTTTTTTTATAACGTTTTTATTTGCTCAAGCAATACATTAGTTGTCCAATCAATGCCGTTATACGCAATATCTGGCTTGTAGTAAGCCCCTGCTCCTCGCGCTCTGTTTACGTATACTTTGTTAGGTACAATCACTTTCCCCAACCCTGAAGGTAAATCAGCTAAGCGTACTTCCATATACATAGAATCAGCACTACTTGGCGCACCGAATAACGTTGTATTTTCAAAAAGCTTAAACTTATCAAGCGCATCTAAACAAGCACTGGCGCACTGCGGCGGAACAATAACAAACACCTTGGTTTTAAAGTCACTAGTTAAAGGCTTTTGTGGTATGTTATTTGGCGTATTAGTTTCTTGCTCTACATAAAATGGATCACCACTTTTAAGTGATAAAGCCATACCCGCAGCTGTGATTTTAAATATTTTCAATAATTCAGGCTGATTTTTTACAACCTCTAATAAAGACACTACATGGTCGGTATTATCCTTTGATGCTCTCCACCACACTTGCGTGTTTTGAGAAGTATTATTTACTTTTTGTTCTACTATTTTTTTGCCCCATAGTTCTTTGGCTATTTGTGAGCTCCAATAAGATGAGCCACCTTGGTTATGGCGCAAATCTAACACCACGGCTTTTGCAGTAAGTAACTTGCTACGCTGCTGTTGTATTTTTCAAACACTTTATTGTAGGCAGCAGTTTGCTTTTCGGTTGATGAAAAGCTAGGCATAGCAATCCACGCAATATTTTTTTCAGGCCAGGTTAAATCAATGGGGAGTTCATCACCGTTGTAGGCATTTTCTAAATGCTTACTGGCTGACTTAGGCCTTACAGACCAATTTAATACGTGTGTATAGGTATCGCCATTGGCTTTAACAAATTCGCATTCTTTTAAAGGAGTTAAAAATGGATTGCCCTCGTCAATGAGTAACCGCCAACCTTGCTGCCACCAATGGCCAGGTTGTGCAACTTCACCATGAAACTTAAACACTCTCTCACGTATTAAGGTCTCGGTGCTTTGCCCATCACATTGGCTTACAACGTCGCCTTTGCTAATATTTTTGTTTTCACTGTAATACACTTTTAGCGCATCACCTCGCCACACAGTTCTAAAGCCCGGCCAGCGGCGCGCGGGTCTATCTACGCTTGAAAACGCACCGGCGTGGCCATCTTGTAAAATAGTGCTAAAACGAGAAATTGCCGCTGCATGAACCTGCGGCCCACTCGCTTGAGCCGACAATGTAAGTGCTTCTGCTTTTGCTTTTTTTAATAAGTCAGGGAACGTTGGATTATTAACATCAAACATACCGGGATGATTATGTGCGGTAATGCTATATGCTGCCTCAATATCGCGCTCTGTTATACTGCGCCACTGCTCAGGTGTAGTAGGTATAATCGGCTCTTGTGCGGCATTTACAACTGCTGGTAGTAGGAATATTGGGAGCAATACATAATTGGTTATTTTTGTTTTTATAGTCATGAAAATCCATTTAAGCTAAAAATAAATTACTGGTACGTTATTGTTCATTAACAATACTAATAAAGCGATTTAAGGTACATAAGTAAATACATACCTGGCACCTAAGTTAAAAACTTAAGAATCGTCCAACCTTATTTAGTAGGTGAGCAATGTGTCTGATGCAGTAAAAAAGCCATGCCAATTAATTTTGGTGCTTGAAGGTAATCTTCGGCCGCTAAAAATTGTCCAATTAATCCCGGGGATTTCTTAACTTCATAATCAGTTGATCATAGTTTTCACTTTTCGGCACAATACTTAATTCACCATCGGCCTCGAAAACCACCGCCATAACTGTGCTTAAATCACCAAAACCGGCTTTTCGAACACTCGCTTCCACTTCGGTGCTGGTGAGTCGAGTGTCTTTCATAGCAGCCTCTATATATTCACCGTCGAAAAAGACTAATTGTGGAGAAGTTTTGACTACTTTGTCGAACGTCGAAAAATGGGCGCTGATCCAAGTGAGTAAATATTGTAAAAATAGGAGCAAGCTTACCGCGACTAAAACCTCAACTATAACCACGTCTTTCAATAAGATAGCAGAACCTAAGATGGAGCCTGCCGCAACCGTGATTATCCAGTCAAAGTTATTCATTTTAGCAAATGAGCGTTTACCCAATAAATGCGTCGCTAGGATTAAAAAGGGATAAATAATCAAGGTTGTGGTAACAATGCGCGCTATTTCACTCCACGATTCAAAAAACATATTTCCCTCTACTTAAGGTGCTGAATATACTAATAATCATATAAACTAAACAGCCACCTGAATCACACAAACTAGGCAGTCACCTTAATAAAACAAACAACACTGTGCAACTAAATCTGCCATACAGATTCAGGATTTATCTTTTATTAATGGGTCTCTTTACGGATGGTTTTTAATTTATGTCAGGACAGCAAATTATAATGGGACCCACTTTATTTAACCTCTTAGAATCTGGGCATCAAAAAGTGCAAAGTTTAAAATGGGTGTTTTGTGAATTCTGTTTGACGTATTCTTGCGATTGCCATAAAACACCCTGGTTGTTTTTTACACTAAATAAAGGCTAACCTTTAATTTCGAAAGGTGCAAATTTAGGATGGGTGTGGATTATTGTGCTTGGTAATTTATTTATCATCGCGTTCATACGAAAGCTGGTAGCGATCATGAATTCAATGGTGAGATATGGTGTCATCTGAAACCCTAAATTGGTTCAAAATTAGTTACTGACACCAAACTTACTTTTTAATTTATAACTCATCCCGCGAAAAATCAGTTATACTATCTCCGAACTGACTGATAGCTCTCTCCTTCAAAGGGTTTAGTAACAAGCGCAGCTCAATCAAATCATTGCCTACATCAGCAACCTCATCTGAGTCATCTGACGTTTCACATATTTTTGCCATTTCTTGTTCAAGTGCTATGAGACCCTCTAGCACGTATTTTAACTCTGATCCTGCAAGTTCAAGCTTGAACTGACTCATACAACCTTTCCTTCTTTCTTAAATACTCGGGATGCCTTTAGAGCCATTTCCTCAAGAAGTCCCTTGAACTTATCGACCGGCATATTCCGAGTGGGAGAAATACAGTAATGGTGTGGCTTATCCTGAACCATCTTCAATCCATGAGGCGGCTGGGTATTCGGTGGAAACCTCCAAACCCAACCAGTCATTGGTGCATTGTTTATACCTTCTATATCGAAAACGCTGATCCCTTTACCGTTTGCGATAATAACCTTAATCCCATTTACGGTTGTAACATCAACATCACGAGCTCGAACATTCGATAGACGAGGACTTGAAGCATTTCCGAGGCGGAAAAGCTCTTCGGGTAGGATGTAAAATTCTTTTGGGTACATAATGATCTCCATATCGTTGATAAAAAGTTAGTTACTCTCTCTGAGGCCTTTATCGTTTTATAGACCGTAAAAGTTTCATAAATTACAATGTACTTATCTTAGCCATCAAATAATCTTATGTAAATAACAAGCTAACTATGAATCAATTTTTGTAAAACTCATACCATACAACCGTTTTGTTAACGTATCTAATACGGCTGGTATTGTACTTATATATTACAATACGCTTAAAATAGTGTTGTGAGCACTGTGAATAAAAAAGCGCTGCAAATATGCAGCGCCCTCATTACTTAATGGTTGTTGTGTTTAAGTTTGCATTGCTTTATTAAAAAAAGCCGAGTGGATCTTCGCTATAGCTCACTAATAAATTTTTAGTTTGTTGGTAGTGATCGAGTGCTTGTTAGTATTTTATTTTGGTGTATATGGAGGAAGAACTTCACCACTAGTTAATACAACCACGGTATATATAAGTTCACTTTCCACTCCTCGCTCAGTTATATCGCTCGGCTTTGCAAGGTCAATTAAATAGTACCAGACAGTAGAGTTGACTGAATAACCTAAGCGGAGTTCCAACTCTATTAGTTGTAGCTCACCTTCAGCTTTGTAATACTCCTTAGCTCTGCTAACTGCCTCTTCTATTGTTAAGGCGGGGCTACCTAATCCATTCCAGTTTTTCTTGGGATCAAATTGGTTTCTCCAAAGTGTAAAATTTGCAGGTTTACCTCTTGAACGCGTGCCAATTAAATAAAAGAAATCTTCTCTTTTCTTCCCCTCTTTACTTTCTTTTTGAATTATCACTAATTCATCTTTTGCTTGCGCTATTGATGGGATTGAGATTGATAGCGTAAAGGCAATTAGAAGCAATAATTTTTTCATTTTATAATCCTTAAGTCGAATCATAGCAAAAATACTAACGCCGTTTTAAGCGGCAAATTGGAGTTAGCTAAAATAAGTGAGGCACGAACAAAAAGCCAACTGTAATTTGTCCGACTTGTAGGTTTATATTTGTGAAATTCAACCTATAATAGTTCATTCGCAATGCGAAGGCCCATAAACCTTTGCTGTATTTATTAATATCTCTTTAAGAGGAATTAATTGTGCACATTGAAAGTTAGAGCTACTTACACCAACAATCTGGAGGTTAATGCTAGTTAATAAGGGGCTAATATCATTAATCTTTGTACCATGCGCTGAAAACTCAATCAAAGATGTTTTATTCTTAAACGCACTTATATCAGAGATAGGATTGTAACTTATTCCAACATTCTCCAAATGAACTAGATTTTTAAATTTCGAAACACTAGTTAGTTTGTTCATCATGAGCCCTACAATCCTTAAATTTGACAGCTGTTCAATTCCAATAAGATTAATGAGGCCAGCTTTATTCGCTTGCAACTCTTGTAATGCTGTAAGTTTTTCAATGCCTTTTGTAGAAGTTAATTGTTTATTTCCAGCTATTGATAATATTTTTAAATTTGGCATAGACGGTATACTCTCTAGTGAAACCAAAGAGTTTCCCTGCAAATAAAGTGACTCTAAGCTATTTAGATCAGTTAAAGAGGTTAGCTCTGTAATGTTTTCATCTTGACATATTAGCTTTTTAATTTGGCTCCTTTTAGTTGTAAATTCATTTCTCATCGATGTATCTATGCACCTTGAAAGCGCTGATTCAGACTGTGATAATTTTTTACCTGTCACAAATACGGGGAAATGCTTCTCTAAATATCCGGTTTCAAAATATACAGCGAGTAATGCTCCTAAAATGTATAAAAACACAAACCCTTTAGTAAAAATTGGGGAGTAAATTCCTATAAGGAATGCTAGCGGAATAACTAATAAAAATGAGGGTAATGCCCAAAATTGAATAAATGTAAATATTCTATTATCTTCAAAGTTTCGTTCATTAAAAAGAGCTGAAACATGCTGCCCTATTTGCTGAGAACAAGTAGCTCTGTTGGGCATTAACACTCCCCCTTCAGCCACTTTTCCAAACTCTGACTCAACTACAGGCACATAGTGGGTTGTAGTATGTTCAGTTTCATCATCATAAACACGAATAAGTTTACAACTCGTTATTTGTGCCGAGACTATCTCTGAATTTAATATGAGACTTCCTCTGTTATATATAACACTAATTATAAGTAGAATAGATAACGCAATTAATGCTTTTATTATTTTTTTATTCGTGTTCATTTAAATTCCTTTTAAAGGCTAAATATACTTGTTTTACTTATGAGTGAGACATGTAGTGGTCAACTAATTTTGGCCACAGTTTTAGAATCTTGATATCTAACCTCAGATTCATTCGGCGCTAAACCAGCATTATAATGATGTGGTCTAACATTATTGTAATATCCGTTGATATAATCACTCACACTATATTTAGCGTCTCTAAAGTTTTCATATCCAACTTTTGGCATCCATTCCGTCTTAAAGCTTCTAAAAAATCGTTCCATTGGCGCATTATCCCAACAGTTTCCGCGCCTACTCATACTTTGTTTGATTTTATAGCGCCATAAACGTTGGCGATATTTCAAACTTGTATAATGACTACCTTGGTCTGAATGAAACATCAGTCCTGACGGTTTCCCTCTGCTTTCATACGCGAGTTCAAGCGCTTTTAATGTTAAATTAGTATCTGGTGAAAATGACATCGCCCAACCAACTACTTTGCGTGCAAATAAATCAATAACGACGGCTAAATAGGCCCAGCGATTGCCTGTCCAAATATACGTCACATCACCGCACCATACGGTATCTGGCTCAACAACATCAAACTGTCTATCGAGCAGGTTTGGGATTTCAAGATGCTCATTACCACCCCTTTTATATTGATGCTGTGGTACTTGGCAGCTCTCTAGTTTTAGTTTAACCATTAGCTTAGCGGCGCGATAACGGCTTAATTCAAAATCGTTATTCGTTGCGATTGCCGCGATCGTTCGCGCTCCAGCTGAACCACCGCCCATTGCATGTATGGCTTTGACTTCAGCTTCTAGCCTTATTTGCTCTGGTGTCGGCGTTGTATCCCGTATGGCCCAATATTTATAGCTGCTGCGATGCACATTAAATACGCTACACAACACGCTAATTGGGTAACGCTCTCTTTGATTTAACTTTTCAATTAACGAGAATTGTTCAGGGAGTCGGACATCAAGAGAGCGGTAGCCTTTTTTAATATATCCTTTTCTAATTCAATGCGTTGGATTTGTTTTTTAAGCTCACGAATTTCAATTTGTTCGGGTGTCATTGGTGATGCAGTGGGAGTCTGGCCATTCCGTTCTTGCTTTAATTGAGTTACCCACTTACTTACAGTTGATTTACCAACCCCCATAACCTTAGCTGCATCTTCTTGCGTATAGCCTTGATCAGCTACAAGCTGAGCTGTCTCTAATTTTATTGATGCAGAATACGTTGCGCGTTTTAATTTCGTCATTTTTTCACCCAAATTTGTATGCTTATTAGCATAACATTTCTTTCTTAATGGGTGGCCAAATTAACTATGCCACTACAACCCCAAAGTCCGAAGAAGACAAGGCATCAGTTATTGAATCCAGAGGCGTAACAGATAGAGAGAAAACCCCCTGGCTCCAGACAGTAATATCAGCATCATGCTGAAGATTTACTTGCAGCGGATAGGCAATATCTAGCCCTTCAACGGATGAAGCGACAAAAACTTTCGGCTTCAATTGTGACTCCTTAATTCGATGGGTTTATAACGCCCGCCTAACACGCAATGTGTTGGCATAGCTTTTTGCGTTGTTTGCCAAAAACATGACAACGTAACATTGTCGGAGTTTAGGCGCTTGTATGGATAATAACTCCATAAATTAATTATTATTCTAACCTAGTTCGGGTAATGTGAGGCCCAAGCTTTGGCTGCAACCAAAGCCTTTTATACAGTAGTTCGATTGAGCGTAGGCTCCTCTATTGAGAGACCGGTAACAAGTTAGAACGCTGTATAAACTCCAAGCATTAAACTCGGATAGTCAACGAGGCCTCGAGCCCGAATAGCAAGGCAGAGTCAGCTTATTATGAATACAAACAATAATCAAAATGAAATTAACGTCGGTGTCGATACAGGTAAAACACAACTCGATATTTATATCAGGCCTTTAGACATTTATTTTACTGTAGAAAATAACCAAAGTGGCATTAAACACGCCATTCAAATCTTAAAAAAACACCCAGTAACGCGTGTTACTATTGAGGCGACTGGTCGTCTTGAACAGCCTTTTATTATAGCCTGCGCTGAGGCGAATATTCCCTTCGTTGTTGCTAATCCCGTGAACATAAAACGCTTCGCAGGCGCTATCGGACAAAAAGCTAAAACTGATAAACTTGATGCACAACTTATCGCTCACTTTGGTGAAGCAATTAAACCGCCTTTATCATCTTTAAAGCCAGAGCAAATGCGCTTGATGAGTGATTTACTCTCGAGAAGACGCCAGTTAATGGATATGCAAACAATGGAGAAAAATCGTTCTCAAATAATGCCAAAAACACTATCATCACTCATAAAACCTATCTTAACTGCACTGAAAAACCAAATAGATAAAGTCGATTTAAAACTTCAAAAAATGATTGAGGAATGTGACGAATACAAAGCAAAAAATGCCATTATCCAAAGTGTGCCTGGTGTTGGCAATGTGGTCGCATTTAACTTGCTTAGTGATATGCCTGAGTTAGGTTATGTGAACAACAAAGAGGCAGCTTCTTTAGTGGGTGTAGCCCCATTTAATCGTGAAAGTGGTGTGTATCAAGGTAAGCGAATGATACGCGGCGGCCGACCTTAAATTAGAACTGCCATGTATATGGCAATGATGTCAGCCATTCAGTGCAATTCTAAATTTAAAGACCTTTATCAACGGATGGTCAAAGCAGGAAAGCCTAAAAAAGTAGCTATAATTGCGTGCATACGAAAGCTGGTAGTAATCATAAATTCAATGGTGCGAGATGGTGTCATGTGGGATCCTAAATTGGTTTAAAATTAGGAATTGACACCATAGTCACTTGTTATATAACCTTACTTTGTTTTATTTCTTGTTTCCATTAACGTGATACGAGCATTAACTTTTTTAATCGCATGATCAACATAATAATAAAGAACAAAAAATGCTGATATACCTGTTATTAAAGCGGCTGGTATAGGCGGAATAGTTAGAGTAAGGATGAGCGCGATTGTGGAAATTCCAATGACAATAAGCCATGTGTGGGTTGCACTGAAAAGTTTTCGATTTTGTTGCTCGATAATTTTTATACTTTGATCTATATCCATAAACACAAACTCCTTGGGGTATATAACTTTTAAATAAGGGGCGCAGGCGCGTGGGGCATAATGGCGAAGCCGCACCGCGTGTTTGCGTCCCAGCCCGCGTAGCGGGCGAACTTGATTTTTTTGTTATGTGACTTACCCAAAAAAACAAGCGTATTCATCATGATCTATAACGGCAAAGACTTGCTCAATAGTTTTTACATACATATTTGGCTCATAGCCATGCCATTTTAGATCTTGTCGCATCCAGAAAATTTTCCAATTACCTTGAGCGCGGATAAAAGTTGCTTTAGCCATATCTAGGTCATGATAATCATTTGGGCTGTTCCAAACAGGACGCGTTTCATATATATAAACTGATTGCTTCTCCAGCCGCCAACCAATATCTAACTCATTTCTAATATGCACTGGTGGCCTACGCTTATTTAAAAAAGCGTTGGCAGCTTTTTCTATCTTCTTTATTTCGAATTCACTTAAGGCCATAAAAGTTTAATTTTCCACCTGTCACATAACAACTTTGTCTACGACATTTGTCGTTTTATAAACCGACAAATGTCCCTATATTACGATGCTTTTATCTTAGCCAGCAAATAACCACCTGTAAACAACTAGTTAACTATAAAGAAATCTACGTTAATGCTGTAATGCACCTAAATGGGGGAGATCAGTAATATCCGACAATGCATAAATCACTGCACATTTTTAGAGCAACTTTTATAAAAAGTTAATATCGTAAAATCGTTTTTAACGCAGGTAATGAGTTATTAAAACGCTTAGGTTTTAACGTTTTGAACCCGGCTGGTATTGTACTTATATATTACAACACGCTTAAAGTAGTGTTGTGAGCACTGTGAATAAAAAAGCGCTACAAATATGTAGCGCTCTCATTACTTAATGGTTGTTGTGTTTAAGTTTTAGCTGTTTTATCAAAAAAAGCCGAGTGGATCTTCGCTATAGCTCACTAATAAATTTTTAGTTTGTTGGTAGTGATCGAGTGCGAGTTTGTGTGTTTCGCGCCCTATACCTGATTTTTTATACCCACCAAATGCAGCATGTGCTGGGTACATGTGGTAACAGTTGATCCACACCCGGCCAGCTTCAATTTTGCGCCCCATGGTATAAGCACGGTTCATGTTTCGGCTCCACACCCCTGCGCCTAAGCCAAATTCTGAGCTATTGGCAAGTTCGAGTGCTTCAGCTTCATCTTTAAAGGTCGACATTGAAATAACAGGGCCAAAAATCTCTTCTTGGAATACACGCATGTCGTTTGTACCTTTAAGCAGTGTAGGTTGTATGTAATAACCACCGTTTAAATCGTCATTTAGCTGCTCTACGTTTCCTCCGGTGAGTACTTCAGCGCCTTCTTTTTTACCTATGTCTATGTAACTAAGTATTTTATCAAACTGTGCTTTTGAAGCTTGAGCGCCCACCATGGTTTCGCTGTCGAGTGGGTTACCACGTTTAATTTGTTGGGTACGTTCGAGTATGCGCTCAATAAATTGCTCGTATATATCTTCTTGAATAAACAATCTTGATGGACATGTACATACTTCGCCCTGGTTAAAGTAAGCAAGTACGGCGCCTTCTATTGCTTTTGATAAAAACGCGTCGTCTTTTTCCATTACATCATTAAAAAATATATTGGGCGATTTACCGCCAAGCTCTACCGTTGACGGAATAATGTTTTCAGCAGCACATTTTAAAATATGTGAGCCGACAGGTGTAGAGCCTGTAAATGCAATTTTAGCGATACGTTTACTTGTGGCCAGTGCTTCGCCTGCTTCCTTACCAAACCCATTTACAATATTGAGCACGCCTGCAGGCAGTAAGTCACCAATAATGTCCATTAAAACTAAAATAGAGGCCGGTGTTTGCTCAGCTGGTTTTAGTACCACACAGTTACCTGCAGCAAGCGCTGGTGCAAGTTTCCATGCGGCCATTAAAATAGGGAAGTTCCACGGGATAATTTGCCCAACCACACCTAACGGTTCGTGAAAATGATATGCCACCGTGGTTTCGTCAATTTCGCCAATACTGCCATCTTGCGAGCGCAAGCACCCTGCAAAGTAGCGAAAATGATCGGCCGCGAGCGGAATATCGGCCGCTAGTGTTTCACGAATTGCTTTACCGTTATCCCATGTTTCGGCAACAGCTAGTAGCTCTAGGTTTTGCTCAATTCGGTCGGCTATTTTTAGCAGTATATTACTGCGCTCGGTCACCGAGGTTGTGCCCCATTGCTCTCGCACTGCATGCGCTTTGTCGAGTGCTAGGTTTATATCGTCTTTGTCGGAGCGAGGTATTTGGCAAAATACCTTACCATTTACTGGGCTTATATTATCAAAGTATTGGCCGTTTACAGGTTTTACCCACTCCCCGCCAATGTAATTACCGTATTGTTTTTTAAAGTTTACGAGTGCGCCATCGCTGCCTGGATTTGCATATATCATGTGTGTGCTCTCTTTATTGTTGTTAGCTAAAGGTCGAACATTTATATAAAACAAAATGCTTTATATTTAATCAGTGTTGTTTGACATTAGCCTAACGAGCACCTAAAAACTTGATTAGCTGTCCACAAAAGTTGTCTGTGAGTCCACACTAATAAAAGCCAAAAGGATTGATATGCACACATCTCAGTTAAACAAAAAACGCCAACAACTTGATGTTTTAATAGAAAATAAAGTGACATTTGCAGCAGATAACAGCGAGTTGAGCATTTACGACACGTACCAACGCGCACAAAAGGTGGCACTGCATTCAAAAGAGTTACTGTTTTGTGCCATGCTCAGCGGTAAAAAAGTAATGCACGTAGAAAGTAGCCAATACCATAAAGCATTTTTACCCCACGAGTCGTTTGTATTAGCGCCAGAGCAAGGTGTATTAATTGATTTTCCACAGGCATCAATGCACGCCCCAACCACATGTTTAGCAATTGAAATAAGCAAAGATAAAATAAACGCTGTGGCAAATGCGCTTAACATGCAGCAAAGCTTTGCACACGATGGCGGCTTATTCGAGTATGTTCCACAATTGGTACACAGCCAACATAATAGCCAAACACAGCAATTATTAGAGCGCATGGTGCATTTATTTAGCGAACAAGGCGCACAGCGACATTACTTAATTGACTTGTCGTTAAACGAATTGATCGCCCGGTTGTTACAACAACAAAGTCGCGACTTATTACTCGCTAATAGCGATAAACCACGCCTTAAAACAAAAATAAGCGATGCACTGCTTTATATTGAAGAGCACTTAAACGAAACGCTCGACATAAATACCTTGTGCAAAATAGCCTGCATGAGCCGCAGTAAGTTTTATCAGCAGTTTAAACTGGCATTTGGCACTACCCCAGCCCTTTGGCAGCAACAATTAAGACTTAAAAAAGCCCGCAATCAATTACTGCAAGGCCATGCAATTAGCCAAGTGTGCTTTGATGTTGGGTTTAATAGCGCGAGCCACTTTAGTCGTGTATTTAAACAAACCTTTGGTATTGCGCCTAAAGAGTGCCGGCATTAAGGCTAAAACCTTATTTTTTACTTTGCTAACGCCCTGAATATGTTAGTTTATTAACATGAGTATTGAGTAAAGAATTGGTATGAGTAAGCAAACCCGCTGGACCCTAAAAAGTATTGCTAAAGAGTTAGGTGTATCTAACGCAACAGTCTCTAATGCGTTTAATCGCCCTGATCAGCTATCGGCTAAACGCCGAGACGATATTCTTGCAGCGTGCAAAACCTTGGGTTATTACGGGCCCAATAAAGCCGCGCAATCGCTTCGCAGTGGTACGTTTAATATTGTGGCGTTAGTGCTGCCCGATAGTGTGGAATATATGGTGTCGGACCCTGTGGCCAGTAGCTTTATGCGGGGTGTAACCTCGGTGCTTGAAAAAAACGGCATTAATGTTTTATTGTTTTCAGGAAATAGCGATAACCTTAACAGCGTGGTCGACTTTGTTGATGGCTTTATTTGCTATGGCCGCCCTCGAAATAACGCATTAGTAGAGCAGTTAAAAACGGTCTCTAAACATGTGGTAACTATTGATTTTGATATAGCCCGCAATGCCTCAGTAAATATTAATAACGAGCAAGCAAGTTACGAAATAGCCAAGCATGTTTTAAAAAATCAAAGCGATAAAGTCGCTATTTTAGGCTTAAGATTACTTGATGAAAACGTATTGTGCCGCGTATATGAGCATCACGAATTTGAAACAGGGCAATCTATTTCGCACCAACGTTTACGGGGTTATCAACGTGCTTTAAGTGAGGCAAATATAACCGTAGCTGATGACCGCATTTGGAATATACCCGAAAGCAGCGAGCGTTTTGCCAATATTGCTGCTAAAGAGGTGTTAAGTGCCTCCCCTCGCCCTAACGTTATAATTTGTATGAGTGATTTAATTGCCCTTGCCACCATGCGAGAAGCGATAAAACAAGGCATAAAAATAGGTGAAGAACTGCGTATTGTCGGCTTTGATGGAATAGACGAAGCCGCTCGTTTTGTGCCGCGCCTAACCACTATTCATCAAAACAGCCAAGAAAAAGGCGTAATGGCCGCCGAGCTCTTTATATCTAAAGAAGAAAAAATATGTGATGTAAGTTACGAGCTAGATATTGGCGCAAGTGGTTAATAAGTTATGTTAAAAAGGATTGGGTAAACAAAAGCCAAGCTTTTGAGCTTGGCTTTTATGTTTTAAAGGCGTGTTAGGCTAACAATGCGTTTAAACTTATCGTTGTTTCTTCATCACCATTTATTTGGGTAATAAGTGCATCTCGCGTTTTAAAATTAACACTTAATGCAATAGACTTATCTTCTAGTTGCCACGTTAAACAACATATTCCCTGGGTGCCGTGAGCACTAAACTCTCCTGCAAAAGCGGGGTGTTCATTACGTAATTTAATGAGCTCTATTAAACCTTTTACTACAGGTTTATTGAGTGCGTGCTCAATTGTTTCAGTATTTAAATACGGACGGTTAATATCACGGCCCACATTGGTACGCGCAAGTAAATCCATATCGTTTTCGCAGGCAAATAAACCGCCGTAGTACACTTGCGGCACACCGGGGGCAAAAAACTGTATGGCACGCGAAATCAAATAATCTAAATCGTTAGCGCCTAATGCATTGTAATACGTGCAATTTACTTGGTATAAATCAACATTACTGGCAGCAGCACCCGTAGCTTGGCGGCTTTGGTTGTTACTGTTGGCATGCATGGTTTCTACAAGCGTATCTATTTGCTGTGCATTTAATAGCCCTGGCTTGTCGCCCATTGGGCCTGCATCAATAATGCCTATGCCGTCGTGCGTATCAAGTACCGTTAAACAGTTGCGTGGTGAAATTTGTAACCATTTAAGTAATGCATCTACATCGTTATTAAATAAGCTATGTAAAATAAGCGGCGGTAATGCAAAGTCGTAAACCATGTTTACACGCTTTGCTACTTCTACTTGTGTTTGGAAGTGGCTATGAATTTCAGCAATGGTTTCCATGCCAAGCTCGTTTGCTTGCTTTGATAGGTTATCTAGGTAGCCAAAGGTTTCATCTAGCATAAAACAGTTTGTACCGGCTTGTTTAATTGCGTAACCCGCTGCATCTAAACGAATAATATTTACGTTATTTTCAGAAAACTTAGTTAATACGTTATTTAAATACGCAATACCTGCTTCAACTTTTACGTTTATATCAATTTGGTTATCGGTAAACGTGGTCCAAAAGTCATACGTTTGACCATCGCCACACTGCATTGGCGTAAAACAGCTACCGGGGCGAGGGCGATAAATTGCTTGTTGCTCAGCTTCGCTCATACCATTTGGAAAAACGTCTTCTTTTGTTAAAAACAAATCCCAAAATTCTGATTGCTTACCCTTAGCTAGCACATCTTGAAACTGATAAGACTGCGCCGAAACGTGGTTAACGATTAAATCGGCCATTAGGTCATGGTTTTCACCCAGTGCTTGAATATCAGCCCATGTACCAATGCGAGAATCTACTTCGCTGTGATCAATCGGGTCAAAGCCCGCATCGCTGCCATCAATCGGATTATAAAATGGCAAAAGGTGCACACCACCAAAAACGCCCTTAAGTTGGCCATTTAAAAGCGTAGTAAGTGCGTTTATATCTTGCCCTGTGATTCGATCAGCATATGTGATCAATTGAACTTTATTCTTCATCATGTGTGATTACCAAGTTGAAACTTAATCGATTAAGATATATCTTTAACTAGCACGTACAATTTTACAAGTAATTTTTAAATATTTTACATACAAAAGTTGTGGCAAAGGTAATACTAACCAGAGTAAGTGATTGAGTTATTACTATAACTTGAGCCACAACGAGGAAAAATCACATGACAAATTTACACACACACACCCAAAGCGACCCAATGCAGCGCATACGAATACTCACTTACATGATGTTTTTTATGTTTGCGATGACCTCAGATGCAGTAGGTATGATCATCCCTGAACTAATCACAGAGTTTGGTTTAAGCATGACCCAAGCCAGTGCTTTTCATTATGCACCTATGGCACTTATTGCCTTTAGTGGCTTGTTTTTAGGCTTTTTAGCCGACAGCCTAGGCCGTAAACAAACCATAATGCTAGGCTTACTTATTTTCTCGCTCAGCTGCTTTTTGTTTGCCTTTAGCAATAGCTTTTCAGTGTTTTTAATTTTGCTGTGCTGTATAGGACTTGCTATTGGTTTATTTAAAACCGGTGCACTAGCGCTACTTGGCGATATATCTGCAAGTAACGCAGAGCACACTAAAACCATGAACAAAGTAGAGGGCTTTTTTGGTATTGGTGCCATCGTTGGCCCTGCGCTAGTAGGCGTACTGCTTACTCAAAACGTGAGCTGGACTTACCTGTACATTATTGCCGGCGTTATGTGTTTAATTTTAGCGTTAATGGCATGGCGCGCCGACTACCCAAGTGTTGTAAAAAACACAGAAAAGCCCGCTTCGCTTGCCACCACCATGAAAATGATTAAAAACCCGTACGCACTTGGTTTTTCATTGGCTATTGCCTTATATGTAGCTACCGAGGTTGCTATTTACGTGTGGATGCCAACACTTTTAAAAGATTACACAGGCTCGTGGCCTTTACTTGCAACCTACGCACTTACACTATTTTTTGTATTACGTGCTGCTGGGCGCTTTATTGCTGTATGGCTTTTAAATCACTTTAGCTGGCAAGGGGTTATGGCTTATTTAAGTTTAGGCATCGCACTGTGTTATGTGGGCACTTTGGTAGGCGGTGTTGATTGGGCGGTAGCCTTACTTCCGCTTTCGGGTTTATTTATGTCGATGGTTTACCCTACTTTAAACTCTAAAGGTATATCGTGCTTTCCTGTTGCACAACATGGTGCAGTAGCGGGTGTTATTTTATTTTTTACCGCGCTTTCGGCCGCACTTGCGCCTTTATTTATGGGCATGATAAGTGATTACTTTGGCCACGTACGCTACGGCTTTTACTTAGCTACCGGCTTTGCTGTGATCTTATTTTTAGCCATGCTTTATAACTTTTACCGCGACCCTGCGGCAAAAGCATTAACTAAAAATGCATAAATGGCTGCTCAAGCCAGTATAAAAAACACCTTTAAAATCAATACAAAAATAAAATAAGAGCAAATTACACACAAAAACAATTTGCTTATTGTAAAAACTTTGTTATTTTTACTTAATCGATTAAGTAAAAATAACAAACTCACACAACACAATGAGGCGTTAACATGACAACACACCACACACCTTTATATTTAATCAGTGCCTTAGCACTTGCAGTAAGCCAAGGCGTTCATGCACAAGACGAGCAAGAAACCAAAGTGCAAGCCAACCAAGGGCTTGAAACAATTGTTGTTACCGGTGTACCTCGCCGCACAACTATTATGGCATCGAGCTCATCAGTAAGCAGTTTATCGCTTGAGCAAGTTGAGGTATCAACGCCACGCTCAACGGCTGAAGCATTTAGAATTATTCCGGGTGTTCGCGCTGAATCAACAGGCGGTGAAGGTAACGCAAATATTGCAGTGCGTGGCTTACCTGTAGCATCGGGTGGCGCTAAGTTTTTACAACTGCAAGAAGATGGTCTGCCTGTAATGCAGTTTGGTGATGTTGCCTTTGGTAACGCCGATATTTTTATGCGCCTTGATAACACAGTGCAAACAATCGAATCAATTCGTGGTGGCTCAGCCTCTACATCAGCCAGTAATGCACCTGGCGGCATAATTAACTTTATTTCTAAAAACGGTGATAACGAATCGGGTAGCGTATCTACTACTGTTGGCCTAGATTACGACAGTGTACGCACCGACTTTGAATACGGCACCTATTTAACCGACAGCGTGCGTTTTCATGTAGGTGGCTTTGTACGCCAAGGCGAAGGCCCGCGCGAAACAGGCTACACATCAAATAAAGGTGGCCAAATTAAAGCTAACCTTACTAAAGATTTTGAAAACGGCTACGTACGCCTTTACTACAAACACCTAGACGACAAAAGCGTAGGTTACTTACCTATGCCAATGTACTCAAATGGTGACTCTATTGCCGGGTTTGATGCACAATCAGATACCCCTCATTCAGCATTATTTACCAAAACAGTGCGCCTAAATGGCGAAAACCAAATTAGCAGTGGCGATTTACGCGATGGCATGAACCCTAAAGTGGATGCGGTAGGTTTTGAAGCTGTATTTGATTTAGATAACGATTGGCGTATCGAAAACCGTTTTCGTAAATCGTCAATTAGCGGCAACTTTAACTCGCTTATTCCTGCTGAGGTTGGCAGCGCATCGTCTATTGCACAAAGTATAGGCGGTGTAGGCGCAACACTGAGTAACGCAAACACAGGCGAAGCATTTAATGATGAACTTGCCATGCGTATTCATACTTTTGATGTAACGCTTAATGACTTTGGCTCTATTGTTAACGACTTTAAACTGACTAAATCGTTTAGCGATGACACTAGCCTAACCTTTGGTTACTTTGCCTCTACACAAAACATTGCTATGTCGTGGTTATGGAACTCGTACTTAATGGAGCTTAAAGGCGACAATGCGGCACTTTTAAATGTAACCGCAGCCGATGGCACTGAGTATTCAGAAAATGGTTTATATGCATACGGCACGCCTTATTGGGGTAACTGTTGTCAGCGCGATTACGACACAGAATACGATACTCGCGCCCCTTACGTAGCATTTTCAACAAAACTTGGTGATGTAAGCATTGATGCAAGTGCTCGCTACGACAGCGGTGAAGCCCGCGGTAACTACGCAGGTGCAGTGACTTCAACAGTAGATATGAACCGCGACGGTACTATTTCTATTCCTGAGCAAAACGTAGCAGGTATTGATATAGCTAATGCAAGCCCAGTTAATTACGACTGGAGCTACTCGTCTTATTCTGTAGGTGCTAACTACCAAATTGACCCAAGCCTAGCGACGTTTGCACGTATTAGTAAAGGTGGGCGCGCAAATGCAGACCGTTTATTATTTGGTAAAGTACGCAGCGACGGAAGCGTAGCTGATGAAGATGCAGTAGATGAAGTAAACCAATTTGAGATTGGTGTGAAAAAACGCTTTGATTCGTTCTCGGTATTTGCAACAGCCTTTTACGCAGAAACAGAAGAGCAAAACTTTGAAGCAACATCGCAAACCTTTTTCGACCGTGAATACGAAGCAAAAGGGATTGAGGTTGAATCAACTTACTTTATGGATGCATGGGACTTTAGAGGTAACTTTACTTGGACCGATGCTGAAATTGCAAAAGATGCGCTAACCCCTGAAGTTGTAGGTAACACACCACGTCGCCAAGCGGATTTAATTTACTCACTAATGGCGCGTTACAGCTACGATAAAGGCGCAGCAGGTGTAAGCTTTATTGGTACAACCGATGCTTACGCACAAGATAACAACGACCTTAAGTTTGACGGCTACACGCAAGTAAATGCGTTTGTAAGCTACGACTTATCAGAAAACTTAAACCTTGCGCTTAATGTAAACAACCTATTCGATACAGTAGGTATTACAGAAGCCGAAGAAGGCTCAGTACCTGAAAACGACATTATTCGTGCCCGTACTATTAACGGCCGCACTACGTCGGTTACTTTAAAATACGCTTTTAACTAAATGTGTGTATTGCGCTGCAGTGAGTCATCGCTGTAGCGCCTTTTAAAGTATGAATAAATAACACCCTTCATGTTTTTAGCCTAGCCTTGCTAGGCTTTTTAGGATATTCCAAATGACCAAACTCCTGTGCTTAGGCGAGCTTTTAATTGATATGCTGCCACAAGATGCTCATAACTCAGCGTACTTACCCATCCCTGGTGGTGCACCTGCTAATGTTGCTGTTGGCTATGCAAAACTTGGCGGTGAGGCTGCATTTTGTGGTGGTAAAGGTGACGATCATTTTGCCAATCAATTAAGTAATGCACTGGCGCAATACAATGTAAATACAGACTATTTATTTACCATTGCTGGCTCACAAACCGCCATGGTAATAGTAAGCCTTGATGAAACAGGCGAGCGCAGTTTTGGCTTTTATCGCCATAACACAGCCGATGTACTTTTAACCCAAGCGCATTTAGCGCAAATAAATTGGCAAAGCATAAGCACCCTGCACTTTTGCTCAAACACCCTAACCGATCCAGCCATAGCTAGCACAACGGTTAAAGCGCTAGAACTTGCTAAAACACATAATAAGCTCGTTAGTTTTGATGTGAATTTACGCTACAGCTTGTGGGAAAACACCCATGATATAGCCAGCAATGTAAAGGCCTGTTACACCTATTGCGACATAGTTAAACTTTCGCGTGATGAACTTAATTTTTTAGCAAAGCATAGCGAAACAACGGGCGAAGATTACATTCAAATGCTATTAAATACCGGAGTAAAACTGGTGTTTTTAACCGACGGGCCAGAGCCTGCTAAGGTTTACCACAGCGCATTTATACTTAACGAATCGGCACCAAAAATAAACGCAGTAGATACAACAAGCGCGGGGGATGCATTTATAGCGGGGGTTTTATACTACTTAAATAACTTAGGGAGTAATTTAATGCTGGCAGATAAACTAAATGATGAAACCAGCATAAAAAACGCCCTGCACTTTGCCCTTCAATGTGGCTCTAAAGCGTGTTTAGCTAAAGGCGCTTTTCCGGCATTACCTGTGCTGGCTGATGTAATACAAACAGTTAAAGCCCCAAATGGCGGGGCTTAACCTAATTTATAATTATTGCTTAATAAAAGTAACGCCTTTAGGTGTTTCACCTTGTGGTAAACGGGTTGAGTGCATTTGCGATAATAGCCATTTGTCGCCCACTTTTGATACAACCACGCTTTCTAACCAATAAATGTCAGCACTTTTATCGGCGTTTTTAAAATTTGCTTTATTCCAGTAATTAATAAACGCAACATTTCCTTCTACACGCGAATTTATAACACTAAAATAATTAGTTCTTATGTAATCAGCGGGTTTAACAACGTTTACAAAGTCATCAATAGTCCACACTTCACCGTGCTCTAAAAGCAAGAATGAATCGTCAACAGCCGCGCGCATTTTTGCGTGATCAAAGTTAGAAACAGCTAAAAATAAATCGCTCACGGGCGTAAATATGGTGTTGTCTTTTGCATGTATTGATGTAGAAAATATGAGTAATACAAAAAGGGCAAGTACGTATTTCATTGTTATTATAATGTGTAGTTTTATTAATACTAAGGAGTGTATTTTAATTAAGCAGTATTAACAATTAAAATAAAGTAAATTCAAAAACTTAATAACGCTCCTATATAAAAAAGCACTCTGTAAGAGTGCTTTAACTTAAACTTTTTAATCAAGCTATTCATCTAGCCAATCGATGGCGGCGGTGGCGTTTTCATAGTATTGCACCTCGCCTGAAATAAACCAGTTGCCTATTTTAGCCATGCGGGCTTGCCACTCTTGATTGCCATAAATAGCAATTTTATTAAATTCTTTTGAATGCCTTACGCCAAGCTTTAAATCATCCCACGCGGCGCGAAGCTCCCAGCCTTCTAGCTCGCTGGCATCAATAAGCACGTTTGCTATAGGGTGTTTAACCTCGCCAAGGGCAGAGTCGATCATGGGGGTAATGACTTTATAGTCTTCATGGGTGAGTGTACCCACTGCTTTTAATTTTAAAAAGAATTCTCGGCCTGCGCGTTCAATACCAATAGATAAACCATGTGTTGTGTGTACCATGCTGCTCTCCTTAATCGGGTGCGCTTATGTTATTTACAGCCTGTGTGAGTGGGTTTAATAACGAAAGTTGGAGTTAATTAAAGCCTATAAAGTGAAATTATTCCCTTTAAAAAATAAAAACCCCAAAAATACCCATCACTTACTGAGTTAAACTATAAAACTACACCGTATTAAGTTAATTAGTACTGAACTAAATCAAACAATACTGCTAAATAATGCTATTTGCTAAGCGTTTTGTACGCGCTCTATTTGCTTATCTACATCTGTTAAGTGCCCTAATTTAAGCCACAATTTTGCACCTTGCTTACCTGCGGTTATATTAAGCTCACTGTTAATAGGCAGCCTTAACCAACTGTGCTTTACTAATACATCTGTTTGCTCACTTATATCGCCTTCAAGCACGAGTAACTCAGCACCCCCGTTTGCGCTAATTTGCATGTTAGCGTCTGCCTCAAAATGCAATAAGCTCACATCTTCAAAGTCATCTTTATAAAGTGGGGTTATGGCAAGGCCTTTAAATGTGTCGTGTTGCACGCTGCCCATATGCTGTGTTTGTAAGCGTACGTGGGTTCTATCTTGTGGCTGAAATTGCCAAAGCTTTACAAATATTATGCAGCCTTCATCAGAGCCTGGTTTGTGCTTTGATTGCGGTGGGTTACGGATATAAGAGCCTTGTGGAAAATCGCCATGCTCATCTTGAAATACGCCTTCTAGTACTATAAATTCTTCGCCGCCTGTATGCACATGAGGCGAAAACTCGCTCCCTGGTGCATAACGTACAATGCTTGTAGCACGGGCTACTTCTGCGCCTACTCTATCAAGTGGGCGCCTATCAACGCCCGCCATTGGCGAAGGGTTCCAATTAAGTTGCTCACTATGAACAACGACTCTCTGGGTAAAATCGGCGGCTATTTTCATTTTATTACCTTTAATATTGCATAGTGTGAGGGTAAATTTTATGCATAAAAAAAGCGAGCTTATTAAGCTCGCTTATTTAATTTTTAACGCTTTACGCTACATCTAGCTTTTTATGCTTAGAGTGTACAAACACTAAACCTACTAAGCCAATAACAACTACAGCGGCACCAATTGGTTTACCTAAGTCGGCCGATAAATTAAAGCCAATAGCAGCAGTCATAATGTACGAAAGTGTTACGCCAGTAGCGATAACGGCAGGTATGCTGGTGATCCAGTGGAATGCACGTCTATCAAATAAGTACTTAGTTGCAAGCCATAATACACTGGTTGAAAGCAGCATGTTTGAAAATGCAAAGTAGCGCCAAATAACCGAGAAATCTAATTTAGTCATAAAAAAGGCAATCGTTAAAATTGGCACTGCCAGTAATAAGCGATTACGTAAGCTTTGCGGAATATTAAACGCATCTACCACGGTTAAACGCAGTGAACGGAACGCCGTATCGCCAGAGGTAATAGGGAACACCGCAACAGCAATAATGGCCATAATACCGCCCATTACGCCTAAGTAACTATTTGCTACATGGTTAACCACTAAACCTGGGCCACCTTGATCAAGCAATGCTTTTAAGCCTGCGTAACCTTCTGGGAATGCAGCAATACCCGCAAGTGCCCATACACAACCTACAATGCCTTCACACATCATTGCGCCGTAATATACTGGGCGTACGTATTTTTCGTTTGTTAAACAGCGGGCAATAATAGGCGCTTGGGTAGAGTGAAAGCCACTAATAGCACCACAGGTAATGGTAATAAACAGTAACGGCCAGGTTGGCAGGCCATCAGGGTTTGGCTCTAAAAAGTCATGCGCGTGGTCGGCTTCAAAGTAGGCTAAAAAGTCGCCTGCAACTGGTAAGTGTGGTGCATCTAGTAATAACGCACCGGCTATTAATGTAGTCATTACAATCATTAATAAGCCAAATAGCGGATAAAACTTAGTAATAATTTTATCAATAGGTAGCAGCGTTGCTAAAAAGTAGTACGCTAAAATAGCCAAAACCCAAAAGGTATTATTAGCAAAAAAAGTGCCTTCAAATACATCTAAGTTACTTAATAAGCCTGCTGGGCTCATAATAAATACAACGCCCACAAAAAATAGCAGCATGGCTGTAAATATTAGCATAAAGCCTTTAAACACAACGTTGTAATAGTGCCCTGCTATTTCTGGTAAGCTTTTGCCATCTTCTTTAATGCTCATCACACCTGAGAAGAAGTCGTGTACTGCACCGCCTAATACGTTACCAAGCACAATCCACACAAGTGCTACCGGTCCATAAAGCGCACCTAAAATTGGGCCAAATATAGGGCCTACGCCCGCAATATTTAAAAACTGAATTAAAAATGCACGCACAGGGTGAATGGCTACATAGTCAACACCTTCGCTAAAGCGTTTTTGCGGTGTATCAACTGTTGTATCCATACCTGCTTGTTTTTCAACAAACGGGCTATAAAACTTATATCCCAGTATTAAGATTGTTATGCAGATAAAAAAGATGATCATAAAGCACGTTTCTCTTTTTGTATTTGGAGTATAGAGCGCCTAATTGCCGCCCCGCCTTTCAATCCATGAATAATCGACGAACATTAACAAAGTATTAATCCCCCCGCTATAAGACGAATAGCTAATACACAAGGGTCTGTAGACCTTTCAAGGTTAAATTTGCAGCAGCCTGTTTGGTATTTAGGCAAGGCAGAGCCTGTCTGGTGTGGTTATTCCCCATAAGTAGGCGATAACGCAGCATTAATGCCAAACAGGCGCTGCCCTTCGGGTCCTGCCTAGGGGCGATTTACTCTTTGTTGCCTACATGGATGTAGGTAAGGGGCGTGAGCAGGACGCGGAAGCTTTGCTCGGTTTTGACTTATTCTTACATGGATGTAAGTCATTAGGATAACGCAGGAGCAGTTATCGAGCCCACTAGGTTACAAACCTCGCGCCGCGATTAAACCGCCCCTAGTTTGAACAAATTTCAAACTGCAAAGGTCAACAGACCCTATTTGAGTTACTTTTTATGCACCTTGCTCAACACTTAATCTAAACGGCTTCATTAATAAAAATTAAAGCAAAAAAAAGCGGCTTTACTATAAAAGTAAAACCGCTTACACACACAATGATTGGGTGTAACTGTGATTTTTTACGTTACGCTGGGCTCATAAACTCGTTAATTTGTTCATGAGTAAGTGTAGGTGTAGCACCGGCACTTTCGGCCACCATAGCACCTACTGCACACGCAAAATCAACAGCATGTTGTGCACAATCGCTACTACAAAGCTGATAAATTAACGACCCTAAAAACGAATCCCCCGCGCCTACTGTATCCACAACGCTAATTAAATAACCTGAGTTATAGTAATTTTCGCCTTTTATGGTTAGTAGTGCACCGTGGCTGCCTTTAGTTACACATAAGTATTCGGTGTTAGTTTGCTGTGCAATAAACGCTAAGTTTTGCTCAAGTGAATGGAACTTACAGCCCATTGCTTTGGCAATTTCATAAAGCTCTTCATCGTTTAATTTGATGAAGTCGGCTTTATTCATTAAATCTACTAATGTGTCTAACGTGTAGTGTGGCGCACGTAAATTTACGTCAAACACTTTAAAGTTAGCTACATCAACTAATTGGTTTAATGTAGCAAGTGAGGCTTCGCTTCGGCCAATTAGGCTGCCAAATACAAATACATCACTGGCTTTTACTTTTTCAATAAGTGAGTCTGTAAGCTCAATGTTATCCCACGCAGTGTCGGCAACTATTTCGTAGCTGGCTGAGCCACTTTTATCTAAGGTAACTTGTACTGTGCTGGTTTTTTTGTCGTTATTAACGCCAATGTATTCGCAGCTTACGCCTTTGCTTTTAATTTCGCCTAGTAGCTCAGTACCCAGTTCATCGTTACCTACAGCGCTTATCATGTCGGCTTTAATGCCCAGTGAGTTAATACGCACACACATGTTAAGCGGCGCGCCGCCTAGGCGTTTATCGTTTGCAAAACAATCCCATAGTACTTCGCCAAAGCAGCTTACGCTTACGTCTTTACCTTGTTTAGAATCAATTAAAATGCTCATTATTAGTTACCTTTAGGCTCAAGCACGTTATTCATAATTGCTTTAATTTTGCTAGCCGGTGCGTATAACGCTTCTACATTGTTTTTGTAGTGAGACGTAAAGGCACTTTGCGTATTTAAATCGCCAAATAAGCTTGTTAGCGATAAAAATGCAAGGTCATCAGTCGCCGTTTTAGCCGCGGCTTCATGTAACTCGCTTTGCATTGCATCGATTATTTCAAGCTTATTGCCTTGCTCATCTTCGCCTTTATCGCTGTAAAAACACCATGCAGCAATAACCAGGGTCGCAAGTGATACATCACGGCCATGGGCTAGATTTTCGTTAATAGTGGCAATTAAAAACTTAGGTAGCTTTGCTGCGCTTTCTGAACAAATGCGCGATAAGCTGTCTTTAATGTTTGGATTAGCAAAGCGCTCAATTAGCGTGTCTTTGTAGATTTCAAGGTCAATGCCTTCTAATTTCTCTAGGTTAGGCGTTACTTCTCTATCCATAAACGCACGTAAGTACTTTGCAAATAAAGGATCTGATACTGTTTCGTCAATTGTGCCGTAGCCATGTACAGAGCCTAATAAACCCAGTACCGAGTGGCCTGCATTTAATAAGCGTATTTTCATGGTCTCAAAAGGTGTTACGTCACTTACAAATTGTGCGCCAACGCTATCCCAATCTGGGCGTCCGCAGCAAAATGAGTCTTCAATTACCCATTGAGTAAACGACTCACAGGTAATTGGCCATTCATCGCTAACACCGTAGGCATCAACAACGTAGTCGATATCGCTCTTTTTAGATACTGGCGTGATACGGTCAACCATTGCATTTGGGAAAGTTACGTTAGTAGCAATCCACTCGCTTAATTCTTTATCTTGCTCGGCCGCAAAGGCAAGTAGCATTTTACGCGTTACATTACCGTTGTGCTGAATGTTATCGCACGACTGTACTGTAAACGCATCAAGGCCTTGTTCTTTACGTAGCTTTAACGCAGCAGTAATGTAGCCAAACGCCGTAATTGGGTCGTTCGGGTTATTAATGTCGTTAATAATGTCTGGGTTTGAGTAGTCAAACTCACCCGTAACTGGGTTAAAGTTATAGCCGCCTTCGGTAATGGTTAACGACACAATATGCGTATCGCTGTGCGCAAGCTTATTAATAACCGCTTGCTTGTCCTCTGGAGCAAACAAAAAGTCAATCATAGAGCCAATAACTTTGTTATCTATTTGCCCATTTGGGTGTCTTACCGTTAGCGTGTAAAGGTAGTCTTGCTGCTTTAAAATATCGCGCAGACCACGGTTACCTTCTAATAAGCCAACACCACAAATACCCCACTGTTCAGCACCTGGCGTTTTTAATAGCTCGTTAATGTACACCGCTTGGTGAGCTCGGTGAAAGCCGCCCACACCAATATGAACTATACCCGCTTTAAGCTTACTACGGTCGTAGTTTGGTGTATCTACATGGCTTGGCATATCTGCCAAGCTTTGTTGGTTTAGCCCTTTAACAAGAGCGTCAGTGTGCTGGTGTTGCGTCATGGTGCGGCCTTACTAAAACAATATTAAAAATTTAAATTAAGATGCAGTATTGAGTGCTTTATGGCGCAATAGCGACCAGTAAGCGGTTGCAAAATAAATAATGGTGCAAATAAAACATGCAATTTCAAACTGAGATTTATTTCCTGCGTAAATGCTCATGCTGTCACTAAAAAACATTACTTGGCTGGCAAAGCCAAAAATAATAAGTAACGAAACAGTCGACACGCCATTTAACACTTTGGTTAGCATTGAGTTATCAACAACCGGAGCTTGAACGTTTTCTGCAAGTCCTGCTTGGTACTCTTTAATGTCTTGCTGCTCTTGCTCTTCTGCTGCAATTTCTTTGCTGTAGTCTTCACCTGCGCCGTATTTTTTAGCCAGTAGGGTGTAAATAACAATGGTGAAAATCCAAGTAGGAATAAATAAGTAGTAAAACGACATTACATCAATCGCATTTAAACCAAAGCCAAACACAAGTGCTAATGCCCAAGAGGCAATGGCTGGTACGCTACGTGTAATGTTTTTGTATTTAGCCCAGTAGCGGGTTAAACCAATTTTAGGAAATAAAACATGCTCGGCAAATACAATGCCGCCAACAGGTACTACTAATAAGCCTGCGTAAGTTAAAAGCGGTAACATTTGCGAAAATACAAACGGGAAACACGCAATTATAACGGTTACAACACCGACAATTGCGGTAGTGCGCTCGCGCGATTGGTCAACAAAAATAGATTGTGCTGCAAGGCCTGCGCGGTAAAGGTTGGCGTTAGCTGTAGTCCAGCCCGCAATAATTACAATAACAAAGCCTGTCCAGCCTAATGCGTGGTAAGCAACGTCACCTGGGTCAAGTGATGAAATAGTTGTTTTAAGTAATACCGCAACACCTGCGCCCATAATACCAGCCGAGATCCATGCTAAGTAATGGCCAAAAAACATACCTACGCCTGAAAACAAACCGTAGCTTTTGCGTTTAGCAAATCTAAAAATTGCCATATCAATTAAGCCAAAGTGGGTAATAGAGTTTGCAGCCCATGCAAAACCAATAACCTCTAATAAGCCAATACCTTTTTCGCCATCAGCGGTGGTACCGGTCCAAATAGAAGAATCCCCTATCGCCATAAAGTCATCAAACCCAGTTAGCGTGGTTACTCCTAATACATGATTAGAAAGTTCAGGGAACAAGGCAAACGAACCCGCTATAAAAATAACAAATAACCATGGCGCACAAATTTTAGAAAAATCAGCAACGGTTGAAAAACCATACATAGCCACAAATACAACAATAGAGCCAACCGATAAAACAATGGCCACAAATGCTAAGCTGTTAGGGTACCAATCGAGTTGCGCGGGTATATCAAACAAAAACCGCACTGCGGTTGCCGATACTGTGATCATGGCGGCGGATATCACACTAAATATGACCACGTTTGCCCAGTTATAGAGCTTGGTCATTGAGTTACCCGCAATTTTATTTAGGTAGTTGTATAAACTTAAGCGTGTTTCTACCGCAATTGGAGAGGTAATTAACCACCACGAACACATAGCTAATAGGTTACCAATTAATAAACCTAATAAAATGTCGATGGTCGATGCGCCTAATGCAACAAAGGTTGCACCAATAACAAACTCGGTTGCAGCAACGTGTTCACCAGCGTATAAACCGGCAAAGTGCTTCCAACCATGAAGCTTATGATTAGCAACGGGCAATTGCTCTTCGTTAACATCGTTAAATGTTTGTGTGTGTGGACTTGATGCCATGGTATTTTCCTATTGTTTTAAGCACAGCCCTAACTAACCTGAACTCTGGATAATAAATCTATCTCAAGCAGCTATTTCCAGCGCTAACTACGTTAAATTTACTTGCAATAGGCTAGCTATTGACGCGTAATTTCGCCTTGTTTTCACTGTAAATCTCTGGCTAGAGAAAATAAACATAGATATCACTTTTGATTTAATATGTTAGTAAATCTCTTAACCAAAGTTCAGGTTAACTATTAATTTAAATAAGTGTTTTTTATTTAAATTAATAGTGAGTAAATCACCGTGCCTTTTTATAATGCTACTACTATAACTACTTAATAATTAATGCATTTTTACGTTAAGCTTTGTCAGTGTCATAAAGCTCAACGTTGATATTCTATTACTGTGTTTGTAATGTTGGGTACTGCTTATAAAAGTCATCCCAATGCGTTAAATGCGCTACCTCTGGGTAAGCTTGGTGAACAAAGTTCACTGCATCTTGCATATGCCCACCCCCGCTGTAATGCAAAACCTGCATATTGGCGGCAAGTGCTGCGCACACGCCGGCTTTTGAATCTTCAATCACTAAACAATTTTGTGGCTTTACGCCCATTTGCTTAGCGGCATGTAAAAATAAATCGGGCGCGGGCTTACCATTTTTTACCTCACTAGAGGTAAATACCTTATTAAAGTGCTGCGATAAATTAACCACATTAAGCGCTTTAGCGGTGCGTTTAGGGCTACTGCTTGTTGCAATGCAACAAGGTACAGATAGTTGCTCTAGCACGTGTTTAATGCCGTTAGTTGGCATTAATGCAGTTTCGAACTCGTTTAATAGTGCTTCTCGGTAATCGGCTTCAAAGCTCTCAGCTAAGGTCACGTTAAAGGTATCGAATAAGTTTTGGGTGACTGTTTTAAAATTACAGCCCAAAAAATATTGTTGTACATAGGCTCGGTCAATATTAACGCCAATCTCTGCAAGCATGTTTATTAACACTTGCGCGCTTAATATTTCGCTATCTATAACAACGCCATCACAATCAAAAATAACTAATTCTATTTTAGTATTCATATTGCCCCTTTATATGCACCTAGTTTGGTGCAACCTTAACCTGAGCATAAGCCCAGCAAGTGAGCATATTCTCTTTATTGTTATAATAAGTCAACATCTTGTTAGTGAAAAACGCACCACAGTGGTGAATATTTATTCATTAAATATGAAATTGTCTGTATTTTCATTGATTTCAAAATTGCAATTACGACTAAGGTCGAACATTACAAAACCGCTATTTAGAAAATAGAAGGCAGCACGCAAACAGCAATCTAAATTTGTGATTACTCCAATCTAAACAATCAATTTTACCGAACTCACTTTTGTTAATACACTCGTTAACAGTTAAACAGCCAGCAACACTGCCGGCACTTTTATACAGATGAGGTCGACAATGAATACTCAAAAAAACACGATTAATAATAAATCTACGTTAACGCTAAGCGCATTAGCTTTAGCAATGGCATTACCTGCAAGTGCCGCAACTACCCTTACTAAAGACAACGGCGCAGCTGTTGGCGACAACCAAAACTCTATTACCGCAGGTGAGCGCGGAAGTGTATTACTTGAAGACGTACACCTAATTCAAAAGCTACAACGTTTTGCACGTGAGCGTATTCCTGAGCGTGTAGTGCATGCGCGTGGTACTGGTGCACACGGTGTGTTTGTAGCGTCTAAAGAGTTAGATGATTTAACAATTGCAGCGCCATTTGCAGAAGCGGGCAAAGAAACTGACGTATTTGTACGTTTTTCATCAGTAATTCACTCAAAAGGTAGCCCAGAAACACTACGTGACCCACGTGGTTTTGCTACTAAGTTTTACACCGACCAAGGTAACTGGGATTTAGTAGGTAACAACTTACCGGTATTCTTTATTCGCGATGCGATTAAATTTCCAGACATGGTTCACTCGTTAAAGCCATCACCGGTAGATAACATTCAAGATCCTAACCGCTTTTTTGACTTTTTCTCATACGAGCCAGGTTCTACTCACATGTTAACGTGGGTATACAGCGACTACGGTACACCAGCAAGCCTACGTAAAATGGACGGCTGGGGCGTACATGCTTACAAAATGATTAATAAGTCAGGCGATGTTAAGTACGTTAAGTTTCACTGGGTAAGCCAACAAGGTATAGACAACCTTGATGCTAAAGAAGTAAACGAAGTGCAAGGTAAAGACTTCCAACACTTAACACGCGACCTATACAGCGAGATTGGTAAAGGCAACTTCCCTAAGTGGGATCTATACATTAAAACCCTTGATCCGTCGCAGTTAGATGACTTTGACTACAACCCATTAGATGCAACAAAAATGTGGTTAGACGTTAAAGAAACTAAAGTAGGCACCATGACCCTAAACCGTATGCCAACTAACTTCTTCCAATCTACAGAACAAGTTGCAATGGCACCGGCAAATGTAATTCCGGGTATTGAGCCTTCTGAAGACAGACTTTTACAAGGGCGTGTTTTCTCTTACGCCGATACGCAAATGTACCGCTTAGGTGCTAACCACCAACAATTGCCAATTAACCGTGCAAAAGTTGAAGTGGTTAACTACAACCAAGACGGCGCAATGAACTACGGTAATACAACAAGTAACGTGAACTACCAACCAAGTCACGAAAACGTTGCAGAAAACCCAATTGCACGCAGAAGTAACACAGAGCTTAAAGGCTACGTACAACAAGCCGCAATTAAAAAGCAGCAAAACTTTGCTCAAGCGGGTGTACTTTACCGCAGCTTTAGCAAGCAAGAGCGCACTAACTTAGTTAACAACTTAGCCGGCGATTTAGGCAAAGTGAAAGACAGCAAAGTTATGCACAAAATGCTTAGCCACTTCTACAAAGCAGATAGCGAATACGGTACACGCTTAACTAACGCTGTAAACGGCGACATGAAACAAGTTAAGCAACTAGCCGCTAAGCTTTAATATTTTACCCAACCTGTAAGTTATTGAGGAAAGCCTAGCTTTCCTCTTTTTTAAAAAGGTAAACAGTATGCGTAAATTACTTATTATATTTACTTTAGTGATGAGCTTTTCAAGCTTTGCCAATGAGCCACAAAGCCCTGTAACGGAACAAAGCACCGCCCAGTCGCAATACGACAGCTTACTTGCTTATTACTTTGCAGCCGCACGCACCGACGACACCGCCGTAATAACGCAATTTGTAGATGCTGGCATTCCTATTAATAGTTACAACAACAAAGGTTACACCGCGCTAATGATTGCCACCTACCACGGCAATAAAAATACGGTAAACACCTTATTGCAACTAGGCGCTAATGCATGCCTTGAAGATAACCGCGGTAACACAGCCCTAATGGCCGCCATATTTAGAGGCGAATTTAGCATAGCTAAAACACTTGTTAGCCTTGATTGCGACAACGCACATCAAAACAAAGCCGGCCAAACAGCCGAGCAATTTGCACAAAAATTTGGCCAACAAAAAGTGCTCGACTTATTAGCACAGGTAAATAATGAAAAATAGATTCAAATGAGAAGCCCTACTCTATGGGCTTTCATTTACCTTAAATACTTTTACTTATTCTAATAAAAGTTTATTTATTAATGCTTCATGCTCTATCCCTGCTTCAAATTTTAAAGCGCGTATAAAGTCCATAGAGTTAGCAGGCCTATTTGGGTAACTATTATTTTTCCAGATCGACCTGAGCGCGCGAATAATAGGTTTATCACCAATAACAGCTCGTAACTTGGCAAAGACAATGGTTGATCGAGAATATTGATCGAAACCTTGTGTAGCATCAACCAAGGCTAACTTTTCCTTTATACTCATTAAAGCACTTTGCTGATAACGTGATGTTTCATACTCTACAAGCGCTTGCATGGCCTTTTTCCCATAACGTTGCTCTATAACAACAAGCTCAATGTACTTTGCTAAAGACTCCACTAAAAAAGCGCTATCTGCAAATACTCCATTACCAATATCATGCCCAAACCATTGATGCGCAGTTTCGTGAACTGCACGGCGATAACGTTGATCAAAGCCTGCATTAGCACTTGGCTTTGCTCTAAAACCAACACTGTCTTCAATAAGTATAAGCTGCGGCAGTGCATAACCTGTTACACCAAGCCTAGGCGAGCCTATTAAACTTAATTGTTTTGCTCTATAAGGGCTTATCTTATTAAGCCATTTTATTGTATCGCCCATTGCGCTAAGGTTTACAGCTATAGAATCTGCTCGTGCAGGCTCATTTTTGTCTTTAGCAAACACGTTTAACATCACGCCATTTTGCTGCTTGGTAACAGGTGAATAAGGCACCGTCACCCAAGCTGGGATTGCATTTATGGGTGTACGAGTCTCAAAATGAAATATTTCACGGTCATCTTTGCTGGTACGTGATATTTCCTCTCCTTGAGTTATAACCTGATAACCACTTGTTGTACTCACTTTACTAGACATAGTAAGCCACTGGTAATGAGTACTTGCTTTCGCCGTTTTAGCAAATAGCTTCGTGGGTCTAATAGACTGCTTCACTTTAAGTGCGTGTTGCTGCCGAAGTATAGGATCGGTTAATTCATAATTATCTTGATAGCCAACAGTGGGCAATAAAGGCACTGATCTTATATAGCTAAATTCAGGGGTTATTATCTGATGGCCTCTCACTGGCCAAAGCTTAGCTTGATGAACATAAAACCGTGTAACTAGTTTACGTATTTCTCCTGGCTGCATTTCATTCTCTAACTTAAACACAGCTTGATTAAGCAAGGGAAAGCTTTTAGCCCTTTGCGCGCCATCGATTTCAATATTAGCCCATTTATAAAAACCTGCACGCCCAATTAATACCTCTTTAATAGACTCTTGATGAGTGTTTTTTAAAGTATATATTAAGGAAAAATGAGCCTGCTGCTTTTGTGGGTAAAAGTCTACATTTGCATCAATGTGAACAATTCTTGGCTGTGCTACATTGCGCCATTGTGAAAAAGACTTTTCGTACTGTGCTTTAAAAGCCTCACGCTTATGCGAGTTGGTTAAAGGCTTCTCTTCAACTAGTCTTAAATGCAATTGAGTAAATAATGCCACAGTGATAAGCAGAGGAATGAATAACCAAAAATGTTTAACCCCCAATACTCTTCGGCTCAACCCAGTACCTCGGTGATTAAAAACTCCCGTAATTATAACTAGACTTATACACGCCACTAACCAAACTGATATATAAGGCCAATAACTACTCATACTTGCACGATAACCCCAAAAGTTATCTGGTGCTTGCAAAGGCGTCCAACCAACACTCCACAATGTATGTGTAAGACCAAAATAAGTCATTATTGGTGTGAATTTGATTAGTAAAATAGCACCAATTAGCAAACCGGCAATAAGCTGCGAACGACATAAATCAAATACGCACAAAAATACACATGCAATGATGGTAAGAGGAATAAACATCAAAAATAAAATGCTCAAATGTGCTTCCAATTGATATGCACTGTGTAAAAACCACTGAGCTGCACTTGCACCTAACAAGCTCATTGATAAAAAAACCAATATCATCGTACCTAATACGAATAACTGACTGATTATAAAGTAATATGTTTTAAGGGGGGTGGCAGCAATTAGCTCTGCTATATTATAGTATTTGGCGAAACAGCTTACTTGCCAGCTCCACAAAGCCAACAATAAAGTCCCAATTAAAAGTTGCATATCAAATGCATAATAGCTAATCGCATCTAGACTTGTGGTGCTCATAACACTCATTGGTTCAACATACCCTGACGACGAAGCAACACTGTTAAAAACCATCACTGGCCAAATAAGAATAATCAGTAACGTTATAGGATGTGAAACCAAATTAACCAGTGTAATTTTATATAAACTGGCCATCATCAAAAATGGTTTTTGTGTGACCCTAGCTGTTGTATATTCAGCGGGTTCTAACATGTTATGACGAATGTATTCGTTAGTACTTTGACCTTTATTAGCTTTTTTATTCTTTAAAATTGTATTTTGATTAAGAGTAACCAAAAAAATACCAACAGCGAGCAAACTCACGACAACGCGATTGATGGCAAACGAAGCTCCTAATGAATTAGTTAAACTGTTTATTACACCTGTGTATGCAAAAGGGTCAAGCCAAATAAATAATGTATAAAAGCTATTGCTTATAATACTGCTTCCAGCAAGCATTGGGTTTCCGGTAATACTTGCAAGCACTATATAGCCTACCCACAGCACTGCAAAAAAAACATAATTAGGTAATGAAGTTGCTGATTTATGGCAAATATAAAAAGCAATCACAACTAACAAGCAGCTATTAGGTAACAATACTAAAAAGCTACTAAATAAAGTAAAAGAAGCCGTATTTGGTATATAGCCTAATTGCCTTATATGCATGAACGCCATTATTAAAATAGCGCTTAAGCTGATAATGAAAACCAAGCAAATCAGTATGCATACCCTTGCTAAACTGCGCTTAAATAAGCTAGTTTGCGTAACGTAAATAAGCTCCTGCATAGACGCGTGTTGATCTCGTAAAAATATAACGGGTGCCAATACTCCCACAAGCATAGGTAACTGCATCATTTGTAGCATTGTAATATTTAACTTAAATTGTTTTAACGAATCAACCTCAACCGTTGCAAGCCCATATGACAACATAATCGCAAATATTAAAGGGATAATTATACAAAGCCAAACAAGTGGTTGGCGCACTGCATATCGCCACTCATTAAAAATCAACATGTTTGATTTCCTTTATTGAGTGAATAAAAGTACTTGTCTTGAAGCGTGGCGGGCGAGTTTATCGCATTTTGTGCAGGCGCCGTATCTGCATAAACACGAAATGAAGATCTTCCATAGCGATGGCTCTTACTTAATACATGCTGATTTGGTATGCCGGTAGGTAGGCTTTCAAGCTGCCATATCTTACCGTCTAAAGTAGTTAGTAACTCTTTTACGTCTCCGCTTTGTATAAGTGCTCCTTTGTCTATAATGGCTGCGTAGTGACATAAACTTTCTATATCTTCAACAATATGGGTCGATAACAGTATCAATCTGTTTTGGCTTATACTTACAAGCAAATTATTTAGACTTTCTCGTTCCATTGGATCAAGTCCTGCGGTGGGTTCATCCATAATAATTAGCTTTGGGTCTCCTAATAAAGCCTGAGCTACGCCAAAACGTTGCTTCATTCCTCCCGAAAAATTAACAAGCTTCTTATTAGCAAACTGAGTCAAATTAGTCAGTTCAAGTAAACTATTAATTTGGTTTTTACGTGTATTACCATCTATACCTTTTAACACTGCGATATGCTCAAGTAACGCTCGACAACTCATATTGGGATATACGCCAAAATATTGTGGTAGATAACCTAGTTGCGAACGAAGTGCACCTGGTTGGCTAATCACATCAAGGCCATTAAAATTAATGTATCCGGAGTCTGCATTTTGTAAACACGCAATTGTGCGCATAAGGGTTGATTTACCCGCGCCATTTGGCCCAAGTAGTCCTACCATACCGGCGGGTAGAGTGATCGTCACATCATTCAAAGCTTGCGTACCATCTACGTATTTTTTGTTGATATTTTTCAATGTAAGCATTAGTTTCATCCTTAGTTGATATAACACCAGCTTAAGAAATCAAGTTGAAACAAGCGAACATGTAATGGTTAACGCATTGAAATAAATGATGAAAACGAAAAAGTGACGTTGATCATTTAAATATGTACTTTCATCATTAAAATAAGAAGCCTCGACACACTTGGAATATTCATTAACAACATGAAATAAAACAATTATTTTGAATTAATAATTACGATTTAAATGATTTTATCGATAAACTAATGCGCTTAGCGTAGTGAATTATGTAAAGGTAATGTTTACAATAAAAAGACAACTTTATCCCAGCCTAACTGCTCACTAATTATAATAAAAATGGAGTTATATATGCAGCAAGCCAATACACCAATATGGCAACGCTTTAGCATTACCCAACTTATAATCTATTTACCGCTAATGGCTGCTATTTTGCTCGAATCTCACATACGCTTTTTGTCCTCAAATATGGAGTCAATTGGCCAATACCTGACTATTAATACTCAGCTTTTTCTACAGTGCATTCCCTTATTTATTGCCCATGCATTTGCGTATCGCTTATTGCTTACACCCGCAATCATAGCTTGGTTGTTAGGATTTTTAGCCTACCCATTTCTCCTACTGATTTTAAATATCCAGCTTTTTAACTTTGCTCAGTGGCAATTTATTAATGAACAATGTTGGGCAATGTGCGCATCTGCAAGTGGTATATGGCTTATCACTAGACGCACAAATAGAAATCACAATGTGTTGAGTAAAAAATGGCTTAAATCTTTGTTATCACTTGATAGCGTTGTGTTTATAGTACTTTTAGGGTGGGCAATAATTACAGCTAGCATACTCAATACCCATATTAATCCCATGTTAAATCAGCCTATTAAGCCCATTATTAACGTGCGTAAAGTATTTACACAATTTGATGTTTTTTTGGGCTATCTTTGGCAAATTACTTTTTCTGTAGGATTAATCTATGGCGTGTATTTAATAAACCGATACTTATTAATACGTTATGTATTAACGTATCATGGAGTATTGATGTTTTTGTTTGCAAATTTAATAAGCCTCGCTGTACTTACACCTGTTTTAATATCATGTGTGCTACTGTTACCAATTAATGATTTACCTGTAGGCATTGCTAACCTAACTCCTGGCGGTAATAATAATATTTTTAGCCCCGAAAACTATCAGTTTGTATTTTTATTTTTGGCTATAAGCACCCCCATTATTTTAGCGTTTGAACGACAGCAACAACACGTTCAAATTAGTAATATTGCTCAACAACAAACAAAAATAGAACTAAAACTACTTCAACAGCAAATTAACCCTCATTTTTTATTTAATACATTAAACAACCTCTATGCGCTGACATTAAAAAAAGCAGATAATGCACCAGACTTAGTTATGGAATTAGCTAATTTACTACGTTACAGTGTTTATGAAGGTCAAAAAACACAAGTGAGTTTAGAAAAAGAAATCAATTACTTAAAGGGTTTTATTGCCTTACACAATATACGAAACACTGATCGCTGTCACTTTGATGTGCAATGGCCTGAATACCAACAACACTATTTAATTTCTCCACTACTGTTAATAATGATTTTAGAAAATGCGATAAAGCATGGTGTGGAGCCCACATCACAAAAAGTAACGGTTGTGTTTAAAATCACCATGGCCAATAACATACTTACGCTATTCTCCTCTAACCCTATTCTAACTAATAACAATTTAGAACACGGCGTAGGGCTTAACAATTTACGCCGCAGGCTAACTCTTTTATATCCTAATAAGCACACATTAATTATTGATAAAAATAACACCCTTTGGCAAACCACACTTAAACTGGAGCTGACTGCATGCTAAACACAATAATTGTTGATGACGAGCCGCTCGCTCATGAAGTGTTACTGCATCATTTAAGTGCTCATAAAGATATTAATATAATCGGGCAATACCTTAACGCTAAAGATGCATTATGTGCTTTAGCCACATCATCTATTGATTTGTTATTTTTAGACATAAACATGCCAGAGATATCAGGCATTGCATTACTAAAAGTGCTCGCAAACCGACCTCAAGTCGTTATTATTAGTGCATATCAAGAATATGCTTTAGCTGGTTTTGAACTTGATGTAACTGACTACCTACTTAAACCAGTATCAGCGCAACGCCTAGACCGAGCATTAAATAAAGTACGGCAAAAAAGAAAACTTGTAACGCTAAATTCTAAGGCACCTCTAACTATTACGCTTAAAATCGACCGTGAAAAACATAAAATTCATTTAAGCGAAATAGACATGTTTGAGGCTTATGGAAATTATGTAAAGGTATGGCAAGGTGAAAAAGCATTACTTGCAAGCAGTACTCTCAAATACATAGTACAGGAAATTGACACTTCATTTATTCAAGTCCACAAATCTTACGTTATTAACAAGAACAAAGTGATCACGTTAAGTAATGAAAGCATTCAACTTTCATCAGGCGTATCAGTTAAAATTGGCAAGTCATACAAACAACTTGTTCGTGATATTATCTAATATTAGCCTGTTTGAGACTCCCTCTTTTATTGTAAAGCCCTAATACTATAGGGCTTCAAATTATTATACCAAAAGAGTAGGTTATACTTTGCGGTGCATTATTTAAGAGGCACTTAAAAGCGATACGTTACAGACGCACCAAGCGTTTGAGGGTTAACAACAGCCACATAGCCTGTTGGGTAACGCCCGCTTGCAGGTTCTACCGATGTATATTCCTCTTCATCAAACGCGTTGTTAATATAAGCGCTCATTAACCAATGCTCACTATCGTAACTAATTGTGGCACGTGTAATTGTGTAACCATCGGCAATACGATCTTGTGTATTAGTTAAATCACCATAATATTCATCCACATAATTAGCACTTACATTAACTTTTAAGCTATCAGTAAACCAATGCGACAGCCCTAAGCTAGCTGTAAGCTCTGGTGCAGAGTTAAGCTCGTTGCCAACTGCATCGCTGTACGTGGCCGATTCATCTATTTTAGTTTTAAGTAACCCAAGCCCTGCATGGAGTTGCCATTACTCACCTAATATACTGTATGCTTCAAGCTCTAAACCATAGCTATGAGCATCATCAATATTAGTGATTTTTCTATCTGAACTTAACGCTTGATACCCGCCAAAGTTATTATAAAAAATGTTCGCACTAATATTAATATCACCATTATTAAGTACACTGCGCGAGCCTAGCTCGTAGGTGTTTACTGATTCTTGGTCGTAGTAGTAATACTCTTGTGCGGTAAAATCTAACGCGCCGCCACCCGAGTTATAACCTCTACGGGCGCTGGCCGATAACGTTGTTTCATCTGTAATTTTGTATTGAATCGCTAATGTAGGTAATTTTATAGTGTTAGAGTCATCTAATTGCTCAACTAACCTACTGCCCCCAAAAGCCATATCAAAATTACGAAGCTGCTCTTCGCTCTCTATTCTAAGCCCTGCGGTGAGCGTAAATGCTTTAGTTAACTTAAAGCTTGTTTCTGAATAAATTGCTTTTGAGTCACTGCTGTCGTCACCAAAATAATCTGTTGCGCCTACACCTTTAAAAAAGGGACTCAGCACGCAAGTTATTGGGGATTAGTTAGCCTTGCAGGTTTGTGCTTTTGCATGGCGGGCTCTACCCTATTACAAGCCTTGTTAACAGAGCACTATTTTAAATATTATCAAAGTATTACTGTTGATTTTAGTGCGGTAGTATTTGCACTTATATTTTACTTTAGTGCCAAAAAAGTAAAAGCAAAATCTGCTCACAATACAAGTACGCCAGTATAGTTTTACAACGGGGTTTAAGCTAACAAATTAAACCCCTTTTACTGCTTTGCCCCTTTACAAAACGTCAGCGCTAAACACGATACAAACCGGTATATCGCCCCCTGGTAATTAAGCTTTGGTTTAAGCTGTTATTCTATTCTTGATTAAACTGGTCTAACCAGCTACCATTTTTAGATTGAGCATTTAAAAAAGCAATAATAAGTAATGAACACAAACGCTTCAAAGCACGTCACTATTACCTGCAATAACAGGCAAACCCTAAGCGCCCGTGTATTTACACCCACCAGCCCTATTAAAGGTGCGGTGATGATTGCCCCTGCAACCGGTATAAAGCAGCAGTTTTATGCAAACTTTGCTACTTACTTACAGCAACATGGCTTTGGCGTTATTACGTTTGATAACAGTGGCATTGGCCAATCGCTTAACCGCAGCATTAAAAAAAGCAAAGCCAGTTTACAAAGTTGGGGTGAGCAAGACATGCCTGCGGTGCTTGAGCATTTGCAAAGGGTATTTCCTAATACGCAGTATCATTTAGTGGGTCATAGCGCCGGCGGGCAATTAGTGGGGCTAATGCATAACGCTAACGAGCTAAGCTCCGCGTTTAATTTTGCTTGCTCGTCGGGTAAATTAACTAATATGAGCTTAGCGTATCAGGTTAAAGCGCACTTTTTTATGAATGGGGTTATACCCTTTAGTAATGCCTTGTTTGGTCATACTAAATCGCAGTGGTTTGGCATGGGCGAGCCACTACCTAAAGGCGTAGCTAAACAATGGCGCAAATGGTGTAACGCCCAAGGGTATGTGCAATCAGCATTTGGTGATACCGTATTTCAACACTGTTACAACACGCTTTCTATGCCCTCAATATGGGTTAATGCTACCGATGACGATATTGCTAACAATGCAAATGTTGCCGATATGCTCTCGGTTTTTCCTAAATTAAAAGCACAAACCCTAACCTTAAACCCACACGACTATGGTTTGAAGGAAATTGGCCATATGAAATTTTTTAGCAAAAAATCTGACGGATTATGGCCACTTGCGCTTAACTGGCTAAACAAACACAGTTAAAAAAGGATGCGTTTACTCCGTAAATTTGCACCGTTAATTTACGGCGTTAATTTGCTTTTTAACTGGTTTTTCACGCGTTACGAAATAGCACACGAGTGAGCCGCCAGTTACCATTATTACTCCTTGCCAAAACGAGGCACTAAGGGTAATAGACAAATAAAGCGCCGAAATAATCGCCGAAAAAACCGGCGTAAAATACGAAAGCGTACCAAGCAACATTAAGTTACCGCCAATAATAGCTTGGTTCCAAAGAGCATACCCGCTGCCAACAACCACACCAGCTAACACAAGCGTTACGGTCGCGTGCAGTGTAAAGGTCATTTTTGGCTCGTCACTTAATCCATACAACACCCATAAGCTTAGTGCCGTGGCGATAAAAAACAGCACAATGGCATTTTGCCCATTGCTATTTTTTTGAGTAATTACACAGTAAACAGACCAAATAAAAGGTGCTACAAACGCCAATAAGTAGGCCGTTGGGTTACTGGCAAAATTACCCATAATACTATTAAGTGATAACCCACTATCGCCACCAACGCACCAAGCCACACCAAAAAAAGCGAGCAGCATACCTGGGTAAATCCAAACACTTACTTTACTACGATTAACTATAATACTGAGCAAAATGGTAAGTGTGGGCCATAAATAATTTATAACTGCCATTTCTACCGCTTGGTGGCGATTATTAGCAAGCCCTACAAACAGCGCTAAACACACCTCGTAAAGTGCAAATAAAGCAGTACCCCAAATAATATAACGCTTATTAAACCCAGCAAACTTAGGCCGTCCCATTACCAAAATTAAAAACAGCGCGCTTACACTGTACATGAGTGCCGCCCCACCTATGGGGCCAAATAACTCCGAAACATCCCTGAGCAGAGCCACTAAACAACTCCATAACAAAATAGCGGCAATGCCATAAAGCGTGTATTTATGATTAGAAAAAAAGTCCATTAACTACCTAAAAGTACTACTTACGTTTGACGTTACGCTAACAGTAATTAGTGGGTTAAACAATTGTTGCTCATCATTTATTGTTATAAAGATGTTTTTGGCCTGCACTTAAGTGTTTGACCTTTTGGTCAGTAAAGTTACAATCATTCAACACGTTAAAAACAGCATCGCCATAATGAGCACACAAACAAAGCCAAATAAAAAAGAACTCACCCGAGTAAAAAACCAAACATTAATACTCGATGCCGCCGAGCAATTGTTTTCTCAGCTTGGTTACGATGGCACCAGTATGAGTATGGTTGCCAAAGAAGCAGGCGTTCCTAAGGCCAATATTTTATATTATTTTAAAAGCAAAGACGGCCTATACGAAAACGTAATAGACCGCATTATTGCACACTGGAACTTAGGCTTAGATAACGTAACCCCTGAGGACGACCCTGCGCATGTGTTGTATCACTATATTAAAAGCAAAGTCATACTTGCCGTAAACCAGCCGCTGCAATCACGTTTATTTGCCAGTGAAATACTGCGCGGCGCTCCTTATTTGCAAAACTACTTTAGAACCAACACACGCCCGTGGGTGAAACAAAAGGTAGACGTGTTTCAGGCCTGGATAGATGCAAACAAAATGGATAATGTTGACCCTTACCATTTATTATTTACCATTTGGTCAACTACGCAGTACTACGCCGACTTTCAGGCCGAAGTGCTACTGGTAATGAACAAATTAGAATACGACGAAACCGATGTGGCACAAATAACGCAATCAACTGCCCACATAATCTTAAAAGGTATTGGTTTAAAAATACCTGAGCACATTGAGGCTTAACCCATGGATAATTTTACCACCCCAGACTTATTTGACGATCACCGCAATAGCGTACAAGTTGCCGACAGCGGCCTGCGCCACTTTGGTAAAAAAACCACGTTTAGTGGCCAAGCAGTAACCGTTACCTGCCCAGACGATAACTCGTTTGCCGCCGACATACTGCATGAAAACGGCAAGGGTAAAGTACTGGTTATTGATGGCTTTGCTAGCAAACGCTTCGCTTTTATAGGCGATATTATGGCGGAGCGCGCGTTAAAAAATGGCTGGGAAGGCGTGATTATTAACGGCTGTTGCCGTGACATTGAAATACTTGCCACTATGGATTTGCCGGTTATGGCGCTAGGCTCAACCCCGCGCAGTACATTAAAGCGTGGCTTTGGAGATAAAAATCAAACAGTGACCATGCTTAGTACCACAATTAACCCTAACGATTGGCTATACGCCGATGTAAATGGCTTAATTATTAGCCCTAACGCATTACTATAAACGCCATATTTGCAACCAAGTTGGTGCAACCACGCACCAACTTGGTGTGTTTTCACCTCTAAATTACGCCTTCTTTAATACTTATATTTTTATAAATATCTGCTAAACCCCATGTAAACCAAAAAAACCTGACCGAGCGGACAACTTTATTGCATTTGGCATTGCTTTTGCTTAGCTTTTAGGCAATATAATAGCTAACCGATTAAAAAGCGGATCAGGCTCTGTAAAATAAAAATAAGATGTTACGCAGTGGGCTGAAAAATAATAATAACTAATTCGTCTTTTTAATCATCCTAAATCTGATTATAACCAGTTGGTCAGATTTACTTTATAACGAGTGGTGATATGAGTACCAAAACACATAATAATTTTACCGGTATTTTTTGTGACCATGGTCCTAACGCATGGCAAACACAAATCCACGGCACACTTGTAAATAAGCGCCTTGCGGTAAAAGATGTATTTGCTGTTAAAGGCGAGCGCAACAGCGCAGGTAACCCAAGCTGGTTTAAAGCAGCAAAACCTGCACAGCAAACAGCAAGTGCCGTAAACAAACTAATGAATGAAGGTTGTAGCTTTACAGGCTTTACCCATACCGATGAGCTGGCCTACAGCTTAGAGGGCAATAACATTCACTATGGTGCAGCACAAAACCCAAAACTTAAAGGCCATGCAAGTGGCGGCTCAAGTATGGGCTCGGCAGCAGCTGTGGCGGCTAACCTAGCCGATATTGGCTTAGGCACTGATACTGGTGGCTCTATAAGGATACCGGCAAGTTATTGTGGCTTATTTGGTATAAGGCCAAGCCATAACGTAATTGAAAAAGATGGCCTAATACCGCTAGCGCCCCCGTTTGATACCATTGGCTGGCTTACGCAAAATGCAGAGCTGCTAAGCGATGTAGGCAATGTACTGTTACCAAATCAAGCTATTAATAACGTTGATACTTTAGTTATTTGCGAGCCATTATTTGAGCTGGTTGACCCTGTTTTACAAGCCCCGCTTGAACAATTACTTGAAAAAACCAAACCTTATTTTAAACACCATAAAGAATTTGAACTGCCTAACAGCAGCTTATTAAGCGAACTGGCTGACAGCTTTAGAATACTGCAAGGGCGCGCAATCGCAAAAACGCATAAAGATTGGCTTCAATTGCCTGGGCAACTTCCCCAGTTTGCTCCGGCAATTGCGGCACGTTTTAACATGGCGCTTGCTCTAACCGCCCAAGAAGAACAAGAAGCACTAAATGTACAAACCCAATGGCAAACACTAATCGCTAAAAACCTAAACACAAACAGTTGTTTATTTTTGCCAACCACACCCACAACTGCACCTAAATTGGGCGCCGACACAAGCGCCTTACGCATGCAAATAATCACCTTATCGGCCATTGCGGGCTTGAGCCGCTCGGCGCAAGTACACTTACCATTGGCTAATTTAGAAAATGGCCACCCGTATGGGTTTTCATTAATGATGAGCCACGGCAACGATAAAAGCCTACTTGCCTGCGTACAACAATTAGCTGCCCACTTTAAACAGGACACTCTTGCATGAGCACACACAACATTGCCTTTACTGCCCCGCATTTTGCAGCAACCGAGGCAGGCACCTTAATACTAAAACAAGGCGGTACAGCCACCGAAGCCATGGTAGCGGCAGCGGCTGCTATTAGCGTGGTATACCCGCATATGAACTCAATTGGCGGCGACAGTTTTTGGCTTATTGATAACCCAAACCAAAGTATACCCACTGCCATTGATGCCTGCGGGCGCGCACCAAACGATATAAGCGCCTATAGCAATGAGCCACACATACCAGAGCGCGGCGGTTTAAGCGCGCTTACTCAGGCTGCAACATTACGCGGCTGGCAAAAAGCCCTTGCGGTAGATGAGCACGCTGCTCTTTCGCTAAGTATTATTTTAGCTCCAGCCATAAAGCTTGCGCGCGAAGGCTTTACAGTATCTAAAAGCTTGCAAGCAGGCTGCGAAAAGCTTGCTACCGCTTCAAACACTAACGCTGCCTTTAAAGAACTTTACATACCTAATGGTAAACCGTTGCAAGCGGGCCAACATTTTAAAAACCCAAAACTTGCCAGTACCTTTGAGCACTTAGCCGAGCATGGCTTAAACGCCTTTTACCAAGGCCCTTTAGCAGAGTCGTTTGCAAACGATTTAGCTGCCGCAGGCAGTGCAATTACACGCGCTGATATTGCCAATACGCAGGCCGATTTAGTAACGCCGCTCAGTGCTAATTTATCGGGCATACAGTGTTATAACTTACCCGCCCCCACGCAAGGCGTGCATTCTCTGCAAATAATTGGCGCTGTTAATAAACTAAAACATTTAGCCAAAACAGAGGCCGATTGGATGCACTTAATTGTTGAGGCAACCAAACAAAGCTTTACCCACCGCCCTACACTTTGGGCTGACCCAGATGCGCTTGGCGATGATTATAAAAACGCATTAACTGATGAGCGCTTAAGTGCGCTTGCCAGCAATATAGATATGAGCCAAGCCAAGCAATGGCCATTTAATGCAGAGCCAGGCGATACCGTTTGGATGGCCGCACGGGATAAAAACGGCCAACTAGTAAGCTTTATTCAAAGTGTTTACTGGGAATTTGGCAGCGGCATTTTGATGAGCGAAGGCGGCTTTGTATGGAATAACCGCGGTTTAAGCTTTAGTTTAAACAGCAACGATGCCAATGTCTTAAAAGCGCATAAAAAACCGGCTCATACACTCAACCCTGCTTTAGCAAAATTTGACGATGGTAGGCGCCTTGCCTACGGCACCATGGGCGGCGAAGGCCAACCACAAACACAAGCTGCTGTATTTAGTGGTTACGCATGGCGTAATAAATCAATTACCCAAGCAGTAAGCGATCCGCGTTGGTTATTAGGGCGCACCTGGGGCGATACAAGCACAAATTTAAAGGTAGAGCAAAGCTTAGTAATTCAAGTTAAACATGAATTAAATCAACGTGACCACGACTGGGTAAGCGTTGATAATAACAATGAAATGATGGGTCATGCAGGTGCCATTTTAGATACGCCTACCAGCCTTGAAGCAGCCACCGATCCTCGTTCAGATGGTCGCGCAACAGTAACTACAGCAGGAACACAATGACAGAAATAATAAATCAATGGCCAATTATAGCGGCCTTAATAGCAACCGGTATTTTTGCAGGTATTTTAGCAGGCCTATTTGGTGTAGGCGGCGGCATAGTAATTGTGCCTGTGCTGTACTTTTTACTGCAAGGCTTTGGCGTAAGCCCTGAGTCGGCCATGATGATAGCCACAGCGACATCGCTTGCCACCATAGTGCCTACTTCTATTTCGTCTATTCGCTCGCACCATGCAAAAGGCAATATCGACCTTGCTTTAATTAAATACTGGGCCCCGTTTATTTTGGTAATGGCTGTTATATGTAGCTATTTAGCTCATTCTATACGCGGTAATGCGTTGGTACTTATGTTTGCCTGTATTGCCATTTTAGTAAGTTTAAACATGTTATTTAGAGCCGGCGCCCCTGCCCTTGTTAGTAAATTACCAGGTAAATTTGGCCAAGGCATTATGGCAAGTATTGTCGGTGGTTTATCGGTAATGATTGGCATAGGTGGCGGCACTATTGGCGTACCTATGCTAAACGCGTTTAACGTACGTGCTCATGTTGCCGTTGGCACCGCTGCTGTATTTGGCTTATTAATCGCGTTACCGGGCGTTATTACTTTATTAAGTATTGGTACTACACCCACCGATGCGCCGCTTGGCACGTGGGGCCTTGTAAACCTACCTGCTTTTATACTTATTATTCCGCTTACTATTTTGTTTGCCCCTATTGGCGTAAAAATTGGTAGCAAACTAGATCAAAAACAATTAAAACGCGCCTTTGCCGTTGTATTAATGATAACGGGCATTCGTATGCTTATTCAGACTCTGGGAGCCTAAAACATGTTTAGCGACACGCAAATTCAAACTTTAAATCCGCCACAGCGATTACTCATGGGCCCAGGCCCAATAAACGCAGATCCACGCGTGCTACGTGCTATGTCGGCGCAGCTAATTGGCCAATACGACCCAGTAATGACCGGCTTTATGAACGAAACCATGGCTCGCTATCGCGAAATTTTTAAAACCAAAAACGAATGGACCATGTTAGTTGATGGCACATCACGCGCAGGCATAGAAGCCGTTTTATGCTCTATTTTACGCCCAGGCGATAAAGTACTGGTGCCCATTATGGGCCGCTTTGGCCACTTGCTTGCTGAAATAGCCGAGCGCGTAGGCGCAAAAGTACACACCATAGAAGTCCCGTGGGGCGAGGTTTTTACCCCCGAACAAATAGAAAAAGCCATTGTTGATGTAAAACCCCATGTACTTGCTATGGTACAGGGCGATACCTCTACAACCATGAACCAACCCCTTGAACACATTGGCGATATTTGCCAAAAGCACGACGTATTATTTTACTGCGATGCCACCGCTTCGATTGTAGGTAACGATTTACCCGCCGATGAGTGGAAGCTCGATGCGCTTTCGGTTGGATTGCAAAAATGTTTAGGTGGCCCATCTGGCTCTGCCCCTTTAACACTGAGCGATAAATGCGCCGATTGGATCCAAAAACGCAAAAAAGTAGAAGCGGGTATTCGTACCGCGCAGCATACCGACGGCACCGAGCCATTTGTACGCTCAAACTACTTTGATTTAGGCATGATCATGAATTACTGGGGCGAAGAGCGCCTTAACCACCACACCGAAGCCACCAGCATGCTGTATTGCGCATCAGAATGTGCTCGCATTGTTATTGAAGAAGGCGTTGATAACTGCGTTGCCCGCCACAAGTTACACGGCGATGCCATGCTAACGGGTATTCAAGCGCTGGGCTTAAACGTATTTGGCGACTTAAACCATAAAATGAACAACGTAGTGGGTGTTTATATACCCGAGGGCATTAATGCTGACCACGTACGCGGACAAATGCTAACCGACTTTGGTATTGAAATTGGCACCTCGTTTGGGCCGCTGCATGGCAAAATTTGGCGTATTGGCACCATGGGTTACAACGCCCGTAAAGATGCCGTATTACAAACATTGGCAAGCCTAGATGCCTGCTTACACGCCAACGGCTATAAAGGCCCTAAAGGCGAAGCCGCTATTGCCGCCCTTGCCCATTATAAATAGAAAAAAGGATTTAGCATGACGATTGCAAGCCCCCTCCATGAGCCATTATTAAACAGTGAGCTGGCTAATAAATTTGCCGCGCGCGCGTTATTGCGCTGTAAAACGCTCAGCGGCCTATCGCAAATGCAAGGTGGCATTCACCGTGTGTATTTATCTAAAGAGCACAAAGAGTGTAACCGTGTAACTGCTGCGTGGATGGCTGAGGCGGGCATGCATTCGTGGCAAGACGAAGTCGGCAATTTATGGGGGCGCTTAGCATCATCTAACCCAAATGCAAAACGTTTAATTATTGGCTCACACCTAGACACCGTACCAAACGCCGGTGCATTTGATGGTATTTTAGGGGTGTTACTAGGTATTGAAGTAGCCGCCATTGCACACACGCTTAAGCTTGATTTACCATTTCATTTAGATGTAGTGGGCTTTTGTGATGAAGAAGGCACTCGCTTTGCCACCACTCTAATTGGCTCAAAAGCACTGGCGAACGAGTTTGACCCCCAGTGGTTAAATATACAAGATACAAACGGCATTAGCATGCGCCAAGCCATGCTTGATTTTGGCCTAAACCCTGATGATTACGCTAAAGCCGCCCTTAACAAAAACGAATTACTCGGTTATTGGGAAACCCACATAGAGCAAGGCCCAGTGCTTGAATCGGTAAACCAGGCGCTAGGCGTAGTAACCGCTATTGCTGGCGCCAAACGCGCCATGATCACCCTAACAGGCCAAAGCGGCCATGCAGGCACTACACCAATGAACTTACGCCAAGATTCATTAGTTGGCTGCGCCGAGCTTACCCTTGCCATAGAGCAGCTAGCAAAAAACGCGAGTAATGGTGAAGTCGCCACCGTAGGGCAAATTCATGCTCGCCCAGGCGCAACAAACGTTATTGCCGGTAAAACGACTATAAGCTTAGATGCACGCGCACAAAATGATGCCGACCTAGCAGTATTACTTAATGCAATACATACCCGCGCCGATCAAATTGCAACATCGCGTAATTTAACGCTTGATTGGCAATGGACACATGCGGCCGGCGCCGTAGCGTGCGACACTCAAATTCAGCAATTGTTTAGCAGTGCCTGTAAATTGAATAACCAAGCATCGCCTTCACTTGCCTCTGGCGCTGGGCACGATGCCATGGCTATTGCCCCTATTTGCCCTGTGGGCATGCTATTTATACGCAGCCCTGGCGGGATAAGCCATCACCCCGCAGAAGCTGTTATTGATGAGGATGTAACAAAAGCCCTTAGCGTAATGTACAGCGCGCTCATGCTGTATGTAAAAGAGTTAGAAAAGTAACTAACGGTTATTAAGCGCAGGGTAGGCTATGTGCTGTTAGCTTAGCCCTGCGTATTAAACGGGGCTGTGGTTATTAATTAAAGCCAGCATTTAAAGTCGGAGTTTAAAACTTAATTAAGGCTTAAGCCAAGCTCATTTAAACTCGCTTCAAAGCGCTGCCATTTTCTATTTATTTTACGCTTAGCCGATGAGCTCACGTAATTACTAATAGGAAAAAACTCAGTATTACCAATATCATCAACAACAACACACCGCTCAATGGTGCCGTTATTATTAACACACGCTATATTGCGTGGTTTTATTTCTTTGGTGATCACTAAATTGTGTAATAAATAATCTTTTAAATTTAATAGTGGCTCGGCTAAGGTTTCACTATTTGGCTGATTTAAATAATATTCTAGCGTTTTAGCCGGCTGATTATTTGCATCAATCACTAAGTCAAACACGTACCCTGTGCCAATATTGGTGTGTACCGTACCATGGTATCGCGCTAACAACTGCCACTGAATATTTCGGTTACTAAGTCGCTTATAATAAGCCAGCTCTTGGTCTTGCTCTTGCGAAAACCCTTCATGGCTTACTTTTATACATAAATTATGTGCCTCAGGGTGCCTGTAACACGTTCTATGCGCCCCTTTACCTACAATTAAATCGTCGTTCAATGAGATCAAACCAATTTTCGTCCTAACGTAAATTTACAAATACCAATTCGCTTAATTAAGTAACCTATTTTGAGGATTGGTATAAAACGAGGTAAATAACACGCCTTAAAATTGCACGCTTAGTATTTACATCTATTAATGCAGCTTTTATTACTATGTCAGTAATAAAGTAGGTACATTCGTTAAATAAGCCGGCCATTTTAACTATAAATTAGGGTTTATCAAGGTAAATTAAGAAAGCAGTGGGTATACAAGCGACTAAAATAGCCTTACGAAATAAGTATCACACTAGGCTGGGTTATAATTAAATAAACCAAAAGTGTATGCAGCCATACATTTGTTAATTAGCGCGCTTCGACCTAATAATAAGCATTCATAATTAGCTTAATAAAAAACGAATACGTATACTTTGATATTTTGGAAATGGAGAACATAGGATGTTAAAAAACATTTTATTTTTAATAGGTTGCATACTAATAACTATTGCAGCATGGCTTGTTTTTCAAGCTTTTGGTCAACACACTTTTTCAATAATGCTAATAATTTCTGCTGTAGTAATTATCAAAATTGGCTGGACTAAACTTAAGCATCGAAAGTAATCTCTCGTCTATTTGGCCATTCAACATACTTACTAAGGTTTGAATGTTAATGGCTATATACCGCACAACTATATAGCCATTTGTTTTACTTAAGCCTATTAAACCTTAGCTTAGTTACTCAATCGTTACTTTTGCATCACTTACCCATGTTTCGGTTATCGCCTCTTCGTTTCTATCAACCAAATACGCGCGTATACTTACGGGGTCGTTATTGCTCTGTTTGTAGTCAAACGCTAATCGCCATTGGTTGGTCCCCACTATTGGGTAAGCACCAATTGGCTCCAGTATTTCGCCGTTACTGGCTTCAACAATAGGCTTTATGCCACTTTCTCTATCTAGGCCTTTAAATACTGGGCCTTCAAAATCAATCACCATTTTGTTTACGCCCTCAGGAATAGGCTGGCCAGGAATTCCGCCCTGCCCTTGGCGAGTATTAACAACACTTGCTAGGTTTTTTGATTTTGGATCGAGTGGACGCCACTCAATATCATAAGAAAAGGTAAACTCATCGCCTTTACGTACCTCTTTTTCAGGCACCCAATAGGCAACAATATTATCAAACGTTTCATCTTTAGTTGGGATTTCGATTAGCTGCACAGCGCCTCTCCCCCAGTCGCCCGTAGGCTTGATCCACGCTGATGAACGCTTATTGTAAAACACGCCGTCGTCTTGGTAGTTATTAAAGTCACGATCTCTTTGGATTAAACCAAAGCCTTTAGGGTTCTCATCAATAAAGCTATTGGTCGACACCGACTGCGGATTATTTAACGGTCGCCAAATATACTGACCCGACCCAGTATGAATCGCTAAGCCATCACTGTCGTGAATTTCTGGGCGCCAGTCTTTCGCTACCGTTTTATCTTTTTCTGAGTACCAATACATGCTGGTTAGCGGCGCTATACCTAAGCGCTCTACATCGGCGCGCATATACAAATTAGCACTTACAGAGGTAACATGCCCTTTGGCCTCTTTGTTGTCTTTACTTAAACCAAACCGATAAGCACCTATAACAGAGGGCCCCTCAAGCAAAGCCCACACAGACATGCTCTCACCTTTATTTTCTGCAGGGCCTAACCAAAATGCCGAAAAGCGAGGAAATTCTTCTGGCTCACTCATACCGGTATTTATTGCAATACCGCGAGCCGACAACCCATATTGCCCCTGAGGGCCATCAGTTCTAAAATAAGACGCCCCCAAAAACGATATCCAATCTGGTTTTATATCGGGGCGCATAATTCTAAAGCCTGCAAACCCAAACCCTTCTGGCAGGTCGTGGGCAGGGCTATCGTCAGGCATATCAAAAAGCGCATTACTAAAAGGCAGTTCTTTAACGTTGTTTTTATCATCTCTGATGAAAATACTTACCGGCTCAGGAAAATATCGCCCAGGGTAAAATAATTGTACCGGTGTCTTTTTGCCATTTGGGTAGAGGGTTTCATCTTCTTTAAAGCGTATTTTCCAATGTTCGTCATAGGTAATTTTATCAATAAGCTCAGGTGCTGGCACTTCCACAGGCGTATAGGGCTTTTTGGCAGAGGCTTTTGCCATTGCTTTTAAATCTTCAAAAGTAAACTTAGCACTTGCTTGTGCTTGCGCCGCGTGTAACGACACAGAGGAGGCAATAATAGCGGCAATAAATAACTTTAACTTCATAAAAAGTATCTCTAATAAAGGGAGTCTAAAAATAAGCGCCCAGTACGAACGCCTAACTTAAAATGCTTGTAAAGATATTACACACCGCAATATGAACTCGCGTTTACTAAAAAAACGTTATTTGGCGAAGCTTTTATGCTTAGCTGTGTTTAGGGGAGATTCTGTTTGAATAGCTGCGTTTGAATAGTTGCGTTTGAATAGCTGTATTTAATAAATGCGGCTGATATAACTTTTACTTAGTTAAAGCCAGTTAGTGCTTTAAAATCGAAATACTGATCTGTGTGTCGCTGCTACGCTTAGTATAACTACCTGATTAATGCAGGCTTGTGAACAAGAACTGAGAAGTCGAGTAGCATATTCAATCCTTTTTTAGCTTATAACACCCACTTAAAAGTGTTAAGCGTGAGGAATTGCCATTACATTGGTTTGCTATGTATTAAAGGCCACCACATAAGTCTAAAAAATTCCCTGTCGAAAACGATGACTTTGCTGATGAAAGCCAATAAATAGCTTCAGCCACCTCCTCAGGTTCACCTCCACGCTTAAGAGGAATAAGCTCCTTTAACCTTTCTACTCTTTCAGGTTCACCACCATCAGCGTGCATTTGCGTATTAATTAGCCCAGGACGCACACAATTAACTCTAATTCCTTCACAGGCAACCTCTAGTGATAAACCTTTAGTGAGTGTATCTATAGCCCCTTTTGAGGCTGCATAATCAATATATTCATTCGGTGAACCTGAACGAGATGCCCCCGATGAAACGTTTACAATAACACCACCTTTTCCGCCATGGCGTGTAGACATACGCTTTATGGCCTCTCGACAGCATAAAAAGTAACTAGTCACGTTGTTTGCTAAAATAGTATTAATTCTTTCAGCTGTTAAATCCTCCAAACGCGACTGCTTACGTAAAATACCAGCGTTATTAACAAGTACTGATAAAGGACCTAGCTCGGCATCAATTTTTTTAAACAGCCTTACCACATCATTCTCAACCGAAACATCTGCTTGGACTGTAATACAACGATTACCCGCAGCCCTAATATCGCTTGCGACAGCTTCGGCCGAAGCTAGATTAGACTTGTAATTGATACAAACGGCATACCCTTTTGATGCAAATAATTTAGATGTAGCAGCACCAATACCTCGACCTCCGCCCGTTATTAAAACCACTTTTGTGTTATTCATTAGACATCCTTAAATAGTAATGCTGTAGGAATATAGAATGCTCTGCTAAACAATAAGTTGTTGGCATAAATTAGCAATACTTAGCAAGAAGCTGCATTTTGTGCACAAGTTTTCTTTATCCCTAACTCTTCGTGAAAATTCATTGTGACATTAAAAGTCAGTACAAAAATAATAAAACCTAACAACCAGAAATTAAGCTCTTTTAATTTAAACCTTCCACGCCAAAACGCTGTTACAAAAATGAAAAAATATCTTATAGTGAAAAGAAACGTGATAAAGAGAAACACAAAAATAATAATTCCAGCTGTACTCATAAGTCTCCAGAGCAACTAACGAGCTTGTAAATTAACTCGTTTATTTGTTTTTTTTATAAAAACATAGTTGAGTTCCTATTTTGGTTCAATCGTTTACTACGTTTATATATAGAATAAGATGTTTGATGTTGGTTTAATTGGCGTTTTGGAAGGAATTACTGATGCCTGAGTGGCTTTATTGAGGTTAAAAGGACTTTCCCATCCTTGAAGCAGCGTGTTTTGCAGCTTTTCTATATCGTAAACAAGGCAATACAGCTACCGCAGTGTAAAGTAAAAGCATTCACATTCGTTTTAACTTGTAAGATCAATTTATTAACCGTAACATTTCGCTTTTTACTGAAAGAGAAGCTAGCTAATTTAATAAAAATTGCTGACGCCTATTGAGATAACTATTTTAACTTTCAGCTTATCAATATAGCTCAGCTTTTTTGTGTTTCGTATTTTTAAACCTCACTAAATACTATGCATTAAGTGAAAATTTTCTTAAAAGTTAGAATGGGGGGCACTCTAACTTATTTAAGTAGGATTACGATGTGGAAATTTTAAAACTTCAGTTTTCAGTTTTGAAACATAAAATAAACTTATTGATAACGCATTAATTTTGCTTACTACTCGACTAGATATATGAGGAGCGTCTTTTGAAGAAAGATACATTTATAAAATTGATACAAAGTCAAAGTACGAGAGAAGTTTTCAATCTGATTATTTATGTCTTACTAATATTGTGGGCGTGCTTTTTAGCTTCAAATATATTTTCTGCACTAACTTTATATGAAGTTTCTATCTTAACTACAGATCTGGATCAAATAATTTTTCTTGTTAAAAAATTAGCATGGGATTTAGTAAAATTTGTCATTTTCTTTCTGAGTTTTTTTGTCTTCGTTGGCAGCCAGTGGTTTAAAAATCATCCAATTAAAAGTTATACAGGAAGTCATGTTGCGGCACAGTTACTTACAGTCACTACAGTATTGGTTGGTGCATTTGTATCTATAACATCTAACGATATTAATACAGTAATTCAATGCCATATTACTGCTAATCAATGCACTGAAAATACATTTACTATATCTCCTATAGGTGTGGCTATTTTGTTTATAGTTTCTTTCTATGTAATTCATGGTAAACATGGGAGTCAATTAAAAACAGAAAGGGAAGAATATGAGAATGCTCAGTCAGAAAAGCTTCGTCTCGCTATTCAAGTAGCTCCTCCACCTTACTTTGCTAAAAAACTAGCTGAGTATTCAGATATTATTGAGGATATGGCGCAGCAAACTTTTGTTGAGTATTCATATTTAGCTAATGAAACAGATGGGTATAAAACACCTGAAGAGGGAGAAAAAGTTTTAGAAGAACAAAGGAAAGTTATAAGATGTGCACTTATGGCTCTAGGGCGTTTAGCGCAGGCATACGACAATGTTGATCCTTCAGTTCAAAATGAAGTTCAATATCGAGCTAATTTAATGCTTTGTCTAAAATCTGATAATCAAGATGTATCCTCATATTTTAGCTCTACTCACCCCTCGAATAGTATTCGTTTTGAAATTCCGTTTGGTGCGCAACCCCACTTCTTGCTATATATTGATAAGCGCTATAGCGTTAATGTTAAACAAAGTGATAACAAACTTAATCAAGCTCATTTATTTAAGTCTGTAGAACCAGATAGTCATATTATTATCCCTGAGCAATTTGAAATAGATTCATCCGTGGCTAACGCAACTATGCCGATCTATTGGCAAGATAATGTAAGTGAAGCAATCAACTATAATGTTATAGGCGCTCCACGTGCAATTATAGAATGTAAACCTCAATTTATTAATGACACTATAGAAACAGCTAAGGCGGCTGGCTATTACAGTGAAGACATCCAAAATGAGGCTATAAAATATTTTACGAATGACAAAAAAGGTCGTTCAATCGTTAGTATGCCTGTAGCTACTAGGCATTATGAGCTGACACCTGAACATGAAGCTGACCTTGACCGTTTTCTTGGTGTGTTGAATATTTATCGTAATTCGGAAAATATTTTTTCGGGAACGAGAAAAAATTTCGAGTTCTTTGCAGACTTCACTCGACCATTAAGACTCGTTATCGCTCGAATGGCCTATACTCATATTGACTCAATTGCCATTGTCCAGAGCCTAAAAAATTCTAATAACCCTAGTACTGAAGAATAATTTTCTATATTATGGTGCCAATCACTGAAGGAGTGTAGTTATGAGTAAACAGCAACAAAACATCAGAGCAGCAGCTCGTGCTAACGCTGCCGCGGCTATAGCTCGTCGTAATGTAGAAGCACGTCGCACCAATTCTAGCCAGTCAAACAAGGGCTAATAGCATTAATGAGTGGCTATATTAATAGTCACTCTGAAGACTACTTATCTTTAGAGTCAGATCTAATAACATTCCAAACCAAAAAAGTTAAATATATCTATTGTATATTCTAAATCACAATAAAAAGCAGCCCTCAAACGACGGCGGAGCTAGTTTATAAACTAGCCAAAAATTGCTTATATGATTTCTTCCATACAGCTTTTGAGTCATAAGTATATAATCCATGCTGATCCACCAAGAATATTTTTTGAAAGCTGTGCTGCTTACGTTGTTAGCACAGTGTTCTGGGATCTTAGTCTCAAACATATGTAGAACAACATCTATATCACTCGCTTCAATGATCGGCTTTATAAAGCCTTTGGCAGTTTAGTCTGAAGTTCCATATTGAGAGAAACACCATTAATGCCCGATTCACCTAAATGCCTCATTTAGAACCTGGTTGAAACATCATAACAACATGAGGCACAGCCCAATAATTTAACTAATTAACTTTAATGTAAACAAGTGATTAGCCCTATTATAAAAGTAATATGTGATAAGGAACTAAAACCGTGTTAATTAAGGTTATTTATATCAGTAAGTGTTGAGAATGAGGGTTAACGCCACGGGTCAGGTACATAGAGCATTTTAAAAAGAGTTTACGGCGCTGATTTTGCACCATAGTAAATAAAGCTATCGAGGGTGTTTTTTACTTAGCCTCAAAGTGTACTTTATTAAAATACGTTTTTTTTGTGAGGGCTTTAATTACGCTAATGCTGGTAAGTTCTATAAGCTTTAGCTCGCCATTTAGGTTAATGGCAATGCACTCTTGTTTGAGTGCATTGCGTTTTGTATCAGTTGCTACACCACATACACTATCACCATTTTTTAATATAAGCTCAATGCGTAAATGGTGCATACAGGCAATTTCGATGTAGTCGTATTGGTGGCAACTGATCATAACGTCCTCTTTATATTATTTAGCTGGCTTAAGTAGCATTAAAGTGGCAATAACAATTAGGTTGCCTACATACCATAAATCTTTAATTACAAATTGCCCTAAACGCTCTAATAATGTGCTTGAGCTAAATGCACCGGTTGCGGTTATTAAAAATGTTTGGGTCATTAAAAATACACTTAAACACGCAAAGCCACTAACAATAATAAGCTTTTTATTGTTAAGTAAAATGCCCGCACCAAGTAGTACTGCAAATAATACATCAAACCCACCAATGATATTTGATGCGCCTTGTACGCTAAATACCGTGTATAACCACGACATAAACGGTGAGGTTTCTACTAGGCCTACAATGGCGTTGGCTTCAAACTCATAAAATTTCATGCCGCCAATCCACAGTAAAACCATAGCAACCGGTATAAAGTTTAAAAGTACGTGTTGTTTGTCTGTTAGCTTATTTTTATAAAACAAAAATAAATACAAAGGGATAACAGCAAAGTATTTAATTATGCCTTGCCCACTGCCAATAATTGGAAAGCCGCCTAAGTGTGCCATCCAGCGGTTACTGGCAAATAAGGTAAGTAAAGGCACTATGCTAACAACTAACGCGAGTATAAGTGCAGGCATCGGCTTTATTAATTTTAAATGCGCAGCTAAGGTGGTGACTGCCAACGCAATCATAGCGCTGCCTGTGAGCAAACCTAATGTATTGTTACTGAGTAAGGTATCAAGTTCATAAAAACTAAAGGTAGCTGAGAGTGTGTTTGGGTTTGCACCTAAAGCAAACGATACACCAAGTAATGCAAAGCTGAGTGTAAGTAAAAAGGTGAGTGCGTTATTTGTGTGTGTTATGTTCATTGTGTGCCCATTAAATCTGTAATGGCTAATAAAGACCTAATTTTTACAAAAAGTGATTCAACTAAAGTTAAATTTTTTAATACAAGGAAGGACATTTTGGTTTTTACGTTTACAAAAGCCACGCCCGAAAAGAGGTTTAACCTGAGCTTTGGTTAAGAGATTTAGATATAGTTGGTTAGTAATGTTACTGGGTCTGTTTTCTCTAGCTAGAAATTTTAAGCGAAAACAAGGCGAATTTGCGCGTCAATAGCTAGCCTATTGCAAGTAAATTCAACGCAGTTAGCGCTAAAAATAGCTGCTTGAGATAGATTTATTAGCCAAGGCTCAGGTTATTAATTATGTCTTAGAAAACTTACTATGGTAGAGCACCTTGAGGTGGCCGGCTTATTTTTAACTGAGCAACAGCATAATGAAAGGGTTGACGAGCAATACGATTGCTCTCATCTTATACAGTTTAATGGTGAAACTATAGGTACGCTAAAGTACAAGATATGGGGTAGCCACATTGAAATAATGCAATTGCAAATACACCCCAACCATCAAAATAAAGGCTACGGCAGAGGCGTTATTGAGCAAGTAATTAAAACTGCACAGTTAAAGCCTATCAAACTAACAGTACTTAAAAACAACCCTGCTAAAGCACTTTATACTCGACTAGGCTTTAAGGTCACTGGGGAAGATAACTATGAGTACCATATGCAAACCCAGCCTATAAATAACTAAGAGCTACTCTCTTTGATCTTTAAAATCTTTTTTTCTGAAAATGGTTAGGTGCCAGCCCCATTTAAGCGAGCCTAATCTTAAAAATACAGTGGTAAAAAGTGAGCCTAAAATACACCAAATGTAATCGACTTCTATGGTAAACAGCGCAGCATAAACTAGGCCGCCTACTAAACAGGCTGAAGCATAGGGCTCGTTTCGCATAACTGAGGGTACTTCGCGGCAAATTACATCTCGTATTAGGCCGCCAAAAATCCCTGTGGTGATCCCCATTGTTATCGCTATTACCATACCTGTACCGCTTATTAAGGCTTTTTCTATCCCCATAATATTAAATAATGCCATACCTATAGCATCGACTAATAAAAAGTAATAGTTATTTACATGAGGTAAGTAACGCACAAAAAATATGGTGGCAATAATAGCGGCGTAAGTTGAGTATAAATACTCAGGCGTAGCTATCCAAAATATAGGTTTATCTAAAAGTATGTCTCTTAGCGTGCCGCCACCTAAAGCTGTAACAGTTGCGACCACCACTACCCCAAAACCACTTATGTTTTTTTCGTAGCCTAGCAGTGCTCCTGCAACCGCAAAAAAAGCCACTCCGAGCAGCCCCAGCACCATAAAGTATTCAGCAGTCATGTGCATTCCCTTTTAAATTTAATACTTTGGTGTATCAATTTATATGCCAGATGTAATTAGCAAAAGCCAAAAACGAGGATTAAAAGTACATTTAAAAACAATGGGTTAATAAACTTTTGATGAAATTAATGATGGGTTATTGTGATATGCGATATTTTAAAAGGTAATTATTTTAAAAGTGAGTAGTTTTTACACATTATTTATTTTTAGCTGAGTCGCCTTTTTTAGTCAATTACTAAGCTCATTAATATACGTACGGGAAAGTAAACAACAGCTGGAATGCCGAATAACCAATTAGCAAAGCTTTGCGGCATGACATAAAAAGCAACCTGCTTCACCCAATATCTAATACCAACCCGCAATAATACTTAATCATTTTTAGGGGCTAAACGTGTCGCTATCTGCGTTAAAAAATTATCATTTAGAATAACTAAATAACGAATTTTTTGCCTAGCTATCAACACGTTTATCTATCCTCAAAATAGATCACTTAATTAAGCGGATTGGTATAAACTCTACATACTGCGCTAAAAAGTCATTAAGCGATAAGCTTAAAAATGCTAAATTATTACTTATTAAAACCCATAGTGCATACAAGCCAAGCAGGCCATCGCCCACACTGCCAATATAAGATGAGTAACCAATAAATAATAAAAAGCCGCGCATGGTAAGTCCCTGTTAGCTGTATCGTTAAGTTAAATAATAAACTCGCTTAGTTAGTTACAGCCTTTATTGGTTTTAGCAAGCAGAACGTCATGCACACCTGCATGTGCACCACAGTAAAAAATATAGTTAGAACAATGGTAGTTTTCATCCTTAATATTTAAACCATTCTCATCAAATTCTAGCTCAAACTTACAGTTAATGTCGTATTCGGGCTCTTTCTCTGCAAACACCAGTTTTTTATCCTTTAGTACTAAAGGTAATGGTTCTGTAGTTCCCTCAAGCGGCGCTGTGATAGTGCAAATATGAAAGTTGTAGCCCCATATAAGGCCTTCTGTAAAATATTTTTCGCCTTCTTTGAATATATTTATGTAACTCGTTTTTAGTTTAAAATGCTCATTACTTTCGCCTCCATCTTTGTTGAGCATAGGAGTCGCGCTCGTTATTTTATCCGTTGTGGAATAACATCCTTCAAATGAGCTTGCATATGAATATCCACTAAAGATGACACTTACTAGCATCAAAAATATTAAAGCCTGTATGCTCATTACTGCTCCTTGCTGCGCTGTTAATCTTCGTCAAAAAAACGGCCACTATCATCTGTCATTTTTACTGGTAGGCCGTTATCAACCATAAAATAGTAAAAACGTAGGTCGTCAATTAAATCTGGAGCGGTTATTTCAATATCTTGGTATGTCGCGTTTTTAAACTTAAATCGTAAAATATGCTCAAAACGCTTAGTTTGGCAATAAAGCACTTCTTCTAGCTCAGACACTTTTATATTTATGCCGAGTAGTTCAAACTCGCCATTTACAATTTCAATTGCATGAGCCTGTTCTGTGTTTGCACAATACCACTGTGAAAAAAACCTCAATAATACAAACGCAAAGAGGTATAAAAATTGATGCAGCAAAGGCTGTTCAATAAATACCTCTACCCAAAATAAAACTATAACTGCGATAAATGTGTTGAAACCAAGCGTCCAAAGTAGTTTTGCGCTGGGTGTTTTTTTGTACCTTGTTAGTTTTTTCATAAATCCCTTTAAAGTATTATCCTTCGCTGAGTATTGCTATTGCTAAATATTACTCACTTTTGTTCCCGCTATATGATCGTGTAAACAGCGTTTATCTTTTCCTAATATAAATGCAGGGTTTACAAATCCAGCAATAAACTGACCTACCGAAGGGACTAGTGATAGCAGCTGCATAGGTAACATGCGTTTAAAGTAAATAGTTGTAAAACTTGCTTGTGTGCCGTCTAGGTTTTCTATACGAATAGACATGCAGTATTTACCAATAGTTTGTCCGCGGTGATACATAAGGTAACCATGAAGCACTAACATAGAAAACACACCGAAGCCCCATAAAAATGCCGTTAAACTCAGATTTGGTTGGCTTAAACTTTCAAAACCGATATACATTATTACAGGTATAAAAACCGCTATACCTAATAGGCCGTCAATAATAGCAGCAACAAGCCTGTCCCCGCGTGATGCTTTTTCTCCCGCTATTTTTAGGTCGGCATTGTGTGCGGGCTCTTGCGCTTCTCGGGTTTTTATAAGCTCGTCTATTTCTTTTGCGCGCTCAGGAAAGCGTTCTCGGTCAATGACTTTTGCGCTGGAGTAAAGTTCATCTAATGTGTACGTAGAAAAGTCTATTGGGGTATCCATGCTTGGGGGGATTCCTTTACGTAATTTATCTCAAAGTAGCATAGCTTTAGTAATTTATTCAATATCTTAAATTAAAGACTGGCGTAGCTTTTAGCCTTTAGTTTTTAGCCTTTAGTTTTTAGCCTTTAACTTTTAACTTTTAGCTTTTAGCTTTTAGCTTTTAGCTTTTAGCTTTTAGCTTTTAGCTTTTAGCTTTTAGCTTTTAGCTTTTAGCTTTTTGAGCATAAAAAATGGCGCTAAAAAGCGCCATTCAAAAAACAATTAAATTAAAGCGCTAGGCTTAAAATTTTCTTCGCTTTAGCTATGTCAATATCGCCATGCTCGCCAAGGGCTGTCATGCCGTTACGCTCTAGGTTGTTGGCAACGGCTTCAACCGCGTCTTCACCTAGGTCGTAATCGCCAAGTTTTGTTTTAATGCCCATTTGCTCAAAAAAGTCTTGAGTATGTTTAATGGTTGCATCAATCAGCTCGTTTTTGTCTTGCATATCAAGGCCAAATACACGCTCACCTAACTGAATAATTTTAGCGCGTTTTTGCTCTTGCTGAACAAACATTAGCGGTGGTAATACAATTGCAAGTGTTACAGCGTGATCTAAGCTATAAAGCGCTGTTAGCTCGTGGCCAATCATATGCGTAGACCAATCTTGCGGTACGCCTTGGCCAATCAAGCCATTTAGTGCCATCGTTGCCGACCACATTACGTTTGCACGAACATCGTAATCTTCTGGGTTTTCAAGGGCTTTAGGGCCTTGCTCAATTAGCGTAGATAAAATACCTTCTGCAAAACGGTCTTGCAGTGGCGCATTAACTGGGTACGTTAAATATTGCTCAATAACATGTACAAACGCATCAACTACACCGTTAGAAATTTGGCGAGTTGGCAGTGAGAATGTATACGTAGGATCAAGTACGGCAAATTGCGGTTGCACTATTGGCGTACCAAAGGCACGTTTTTGCTGGGTTTCTTTACGGGTAACAACTGAGTTACCGTTGCTTTCTGAGCCAGTAGCCGGAAGCGTTAATACCGCGCCAATAGGTAATGCACTTTTTACTTCTGCGCCATTAACTAAAATATCCCAGCCGTCGCCTTCGTATTTTGCTGCTGCCGCAACGTATTTAGCGCCGTCGATAACACTACCGCCGCCTACAGCTAATATAAAGCTAACGTTTTGCTCTTTCACAATTTCTACAGCTTTTGAAAGTGTTTCGTAAGTTGGGTTTGGCTCAACTCCCGAAAACTCCACAAAGTCCACACCTTCAAGTGCATTTACTACATCGTCATATACGCCGTTCTTTTTGATCGAACCGCCACCGTATAAAAACATGACCTTGCCTTGGCTTGGTACGCGGCTTGCGATCTCATTAATTTGATCTTTGCCGAATAAAATCTCGGTGCGGTTTTTAAATGCAAAATTTAACATATTTGTACTCTACTTGGTTACGGGGCTCAGCCCCTAGTGCTCATTGCTTTATAAAATGGGAATTAATAGTTAACTTTCAAGTAATTAATTACCTATTTTATAAATTAAATATGAAAACGGTTAATGTCTAACTGAACGAGCGCAAGTGTACGCGCACTTTACAATAAGTAGAATTCAGTTAATCTTGCTTTACCCATCGGATTTCTGATACCTAATGTTTTATGTCTTATTTTGTACAATTACGCACCTTTGTTGAGGTATATCGTTGTAAAAACATCTCTCGGGCTGCTAAAAATTTGGGGCTTTCGCAACCAGCTGCAACCGCGCATATACAAACAATGGAGTCGGTGGTAGGTAAATCGTTATTTGAGCGGCGTCACCGAGGCGTAGAACCAAGTAATGCCGCCCACGATTTAGCAGGCCAAGTGGCAAATCACCTTGATGCTATAGAGCAAAAAGTCGCCTCTGTACGCACCCGTTCTAACGATGTGAGCGGAACGATTACACTGGCTGGGCCCGCCGAATATATTAGTTATGTTGCCTCAGCACAGCTGGCAAATTTGTTACAAGCAGGCAATGTTGATGTGGTCGTGCTGCCTGGTAATCGTGAGCAAATTTATTCAGCGCTTGATACTGGCGTTGCCGATATGGCCATTACAGCCTCTCTGCCCGATAACAAAATTTACGACTTTGAAGTGCTCGACAGCGAAGAGTTAGTACTGGTGGCGCACCGTTTATTAGCGCAAAGCTTAGAGGGGCAAACCATTACGCCAGCACTTTTAAATACGCTGCCAGTGGTCAGTTACGACAGCCAATTACCGCTTATACGCCAGTATTTTGATACTGTATTTAAACAAAGCTGTACGTCAAAAATAATTGCTCGCTGCCCCGACATACGCGCGCTCGCCGGCATAGTAAGAACCGGTGTAGGCTATACCGTGCTGCCTGATTATATATGTCATGACGATATTCAATCGGGTAGATTAATTAAACTTGGTCCGCAAGGGCCGGAAAACAATTTGTACTTAGCGTGGCGTAAAGGGGCGCTTGCTCACCCGCGGCTTAATTATGCTCGCGATGTGTTAATGGCTTTTTCTAATATTAATAAATACGCAAAATAGTTTTTTAACTTATACCAGTCCGCATAATTAAGTGATCTATTTTGAGGATAGGTAAACGTGATGATAGCAAGGCAAAAAATTCGCTATTTAGTTGTTCTAAATGAGAATTTTTTAACGCAGATAGCGACACGTTTAGCCCCTGAAAATGATTATGTATTATTACGGATTGGTATTGAACGCTGGTTATTTAATAAAATAGCCAACCGCGCGCCATTGCCCACTGCTTTTACTTAATGTAAGGGTTTCAACCGCAAGCCTTGCTGAAAATTGCGTTTTAAATTGCACAATAAGGTATTTACCTTGCGGGGCACCAGGTAAAGATGAGTAAGCATTAGCACTTATTTGTTCTCGCGTAGCCACTTTACCTAGTGGCGCACGCACTGTGTTTAGGGCGCTTTTCCAGTTTGCTTTACTTAATTGCGATTTAAATAGCGCATCGGCTTGTTGCCAACTTTTTGTGTATTCACCCGCATCAATTAACTGTAACCAGTTTATTGCTACGGGCATATTTTTAGTGGTTTCGGCCCACACTGAGCAGCTTATAAACAAGCATAAAATTAAAATGAGGGGTTTCATCATTCTTCCTTTTAATCTGGCGTTAAAAGTAAATATAGATACTCCAAATTACAACACATTGGTTAAATGGTTAACCCCTAATATTAAAAACTTTTGCAAATAAGTGCCTTACTCTCCTTTAATTTTTAAAACCTGCGCGTATGTGCAATCGCTTAACATAGAAAAACCATGCGAGGCTTGCTCTTGGCCTATTACAAATGGATGCGCCGCCTCGGGGGCTCTATTTTTAAGTTGCTTTATGCGCTCATACGAACCATCGCGTTTAGGGTGGTTTGATATAAACACATCTACACCGGCTTGTATTGCCACATTGCCAAAACGTTTTGCGGCAACACTGTAAGCGCTAATTCGCTCAATATCAGGCCCATAGTTTAGCCCAGTCCCTCCCCACAGGCTTAGCATATGTTTTTTGCCGTTATCGTATACTGGGAACAACAACGAAATAGTGCCAGGGGTGTGTCCAGGCGTTAAATGAACGCCAATGCTGGTATCGCCAAGCGTAATTGTATCTGCCTCTTTTGTGCTTATATCTCTTGTTGGCCGTTTGCCCCAACGTGGGCTTTCAAAATCAAGCTTTGGTTGTTCTAAGCGTCGCCACTCAACCTCACTCATTACAACACGCGGTTTGTATTTATTAACTAAGTACTCTTGCCCACCGTAATGATCACCATGCCCATGGCTAATAATTAAATACTTAATATCTTCGGGGTTTAAGCCTAGTGTGAGCAAACCTTTTTCAATGTAATTTTTAGCTTGTTCGTTGTTATTTAGCGCATCAATAACAATAAGCCCTTGTGATGTTTTAACTACCCAACTTGCCACTCCACCAGTACCTACATAATAAAGGTTGTCAAACACTTGTGTAGGTTCAATCGTTGATGAGCGCCGTTTACTACCCAACTTTTTACTGCGCTTTTTACCTTCATTATTAGTGCGAACACGCTTTGTTAAATCACGTAACGGGTTTTGTATATCGCATAGGCTTGTTAACCCCGGAAACTCATCAGCGTACTGCATGCCTTTTTCGACATAATCTTGCGCTGTTAATTGTGTATTTTGCGCAATAGCTGGGTGCGTAGCTAAAAAGCTGAGTACCACAGCAGAGAATATAAATTTTGGCATAAACACCCCTTATAGTTTTGTATCTATAGCTAGCCAGTAGCGTCGGCCATCTTCTACATAGCCGTATTCATCGTAGCTGGTTGCTTTATCAAATATATTGTAAATACCAAACATAACTTTAACGTTACCGTTTACTTGCCACGCACTGCCTATATCTGCTGTTGCAATAGAAGGGGCTGAGGTTAAACGGCTAGTTATAGAGGCTGCTTCGGTTTCTTTACCGCGGTAATTAGCACGTGCCCACGTATTAATATTATCGCTTACATCCCAGTTAATATTTAGCGTTGCTAAATGTTTAGGTATTTGCGTAAGTGGCTGGCCTTTATTGTCGCCACTGCGTTGCTCAGAAAACGTATAGCTGTAGCTAGTTGCAAGGGTAATATCTGCACTTAACGTTGTTTCTATATTTAGCTCAGCCCCATAAGTCACCGCTTTATCAATATTGATGTTATAGCGGTCGGTTTCATCACCACACACTGTGATAGGACATAAAACGGTGTTAATTTTGTCTTCAAAGCTATTATGAAAAACCGTGATATTAGTTTGAAAATCACTGTTAGCATAATACACAGCCGCTTCTTTACTGACGGATGTTTCGGGCTCTAGGTCAGCATTTCCATATAAGTCGCCACCGCGGCTGCTTTGGATCCAATTAGGGCTAAGCTCGCGTAAATCTGGCGCTCTGTAACCGGTAGCTACGCCCGATTTAAAGGTCCATGCCTCATTAATATTCCAAACTCCATATAGGCGTGGACTCAAGTGCGAATCAAACTGCTCGTTATCATCAACTCGTAAACCCGTGGTAAGGGTAAAATCGGGGTGTAAGCTCCACTCATCTTCAGCAAATAGCGACCATTGTTTGTTATCTATTTTAGTAATAGTGGCTGCGTTTGTTGTTTTGTCATCAAGCTTTTCTTGTTCAAATGCGCCGCCTAATGTTACATGGTGGTTTTCAAGTGCAATTGACCACTGCGTATTTGCTAAGGTATTTTCGATGGTTATTTCACGGCCTTCGTTTTCAACCGACTCTTGTTGAATATACGAATGCGCAGCGCCCCAACTATAGCTACCTTTATGTGCTAACGACCACGTGCTGCGGTTATTGTTCGTTTCGCTAGAACTATTTCGATTAGGTAACGATAGCCCCGAGGTAGAAATACGTTTTTGATCGTGTTCGCTGTATTCAAGCGATATCACATCGTGCTGGGTGGCTGTTAAATGCAGTGTACCACTGTAGCTTGTCAGCTCTTTTTCACCGTAACCGCGCTCAATTTCATCTTCTTCACGCTCTTGGTAAAGAGCCGAAAGGTTAACGCTTAATAAATCTTTTATTAATGGCCCCGCTGCATATATTTGCCCTTGGTATTCATCACCCGAATTACTGTTTTCTTGCTGTGTGGTTTCTAGGCGAACATTAGCATGCCAATTGTCGTAATTTTTACGGGTTATAACATTAATAACGCCGCCAATTGCATCCGACCCATACAACGTAGACATAGGCCCACGCACAACTTCAATACGTTCAATAGCATCTAGTGGTGGCAGACAATCTTGCTCAAAGCCACCGCTGCCGCTTGGTTGTGATTCACGCCCTGACTGCTTTTTACCGTCTACCAAAATAGCAGTGTACTGCGCTGGCATGCCACGCACGCTTATATCTTGTCGCGAGCCACCACCGGTAACCGTAACCCCTGCAACATCGTTAAGTGCATCGGTTAAGTCTTTATAAGCGCGGTTTTCTAGCTGCTTTTTGCTAATTAAAGTAATAGAAGCTGGCGCTTGCGCTAAGGTTTGTTCAAAGCCAGAGGCGGTCACTACTATTGTTTCTATATCATTGTTAGCGTTAGCCAAAGTGTAAAATGGCGCAACAGCAATTAGAGGCAGAGCTAAAGTGTTTTTCAGAGTCATTACGGGGTATTTAATTAGTTATTTTACGTAATGATAACAATTATCAATAACTTCAGCAATTAACATTTCATTAATTTACAATAAAACTTAATCAATTAAGCTGCAGTTACTCCAGTGCTATTATTAACAATAAGCCAACTTTATTGCGTTTATTGTACAAAAAAGGCTGCATTAACTAGCAGCCTTTTTGTATTCTGTATCGCTTAAGGTTTTAAAAATGCCATTTCACCATCAAATTTGGGTTGTGCTCTGTTTGACCATCTACACCAAACTTATTTTTCCAATATACGTATTCTATACCTACATCAAGGCGACCTGTGTCTAGGCCAAGCATAGGAGCAATGTTGTATTTAAGTTGTGAGGTAAAGTTAAAACCGCCTTCGCTTTTACCAAACATAGTGTCGGTACTGTCAACAATATCTAAAAAGCCATCGTATCTAAAGTTACCCTTGTTATAGCCCCACGTTACGGTTATTTGGTTGTTATCTTCACGCTCTATGCCAATATCGTCCTGAAAACGACGGTAATAAGCCACATTAAAATATTGGAACCCTGGTACATCTAACGATACGCCGCCACCTAATAAGTAGTTATTTTGATCGGTATCGCCCGAGCCATATTCTGTTTGTAGGCCTAAAAACACCTCTTTAACAAAGCTGTTTTGTGGCTTGTACAGCGTTGGGTTTATGTTTAGCTCTCCGTATACTTCATCGGGGTTACTTAATCTATCCATAAAAAAGAAGGTACCGCCCCATGTATGCCCCGATGCATGTTCAATGGTTACTACGCTTCTGTCATCTTCCTCGCCCGAGAACGGCTCGAGGTAATCGGCGCCGGTCATGGCGGTTATACTAAAATCTGACCACAGCTCTTTTGCCGACACACTACTTGAACACACCGCGATAGCACTGACTAAGGCTAATTTTTTAATTGTTGTAATTTTCATTGTTAATCCCTTTGTTATAATTTTATTAGTCTAGTTAAGATGATCTGTACTTGCTGAATAATTTTCTGGTAAAACAAGCGTCATAACGATGGCGGTTAAACCCGATACCGTTACAGCGCTGCCAAAAATAGCGGTTACCAGCTTAGGCGCATTTATAAACATTTCGGGCACAAAGCTTACCCCTAGCCCCATACCTAAGCTCACCGCAATAATAAGTAAGCTACGACGATTTATTTTTTCGCTTGCAAGAATTTTTACCCCTGCGGCTGCCACGGTACCAAACATAACAAGCGTTGCACCGCCTAGCACTGGTTTAGGAATATTTTGTAGCACGGCACCAATCACCGGAAATAACCCTAAAATAATCAAAATTACACCAATCCACAGGCCAATGTATCTACTTGCTACACCGGTTAACTGAATAACGCCGTTATTTTGGCTAAAAGTAGTATTAGGAAACGTATTAAATGCGGCAGCAATCATTGAGTTAACCCCATCGCCTAAAATACCGCCGCGTATACGCGCTAAATAGCTTGCGCCTTTTACCGGTAATTTAGACACCGCGCAGTTAGCGGTAATATCGCCTGTGGATTCAATGGCGGTAATTAGGTATAAAAAGCTAAAGGCAATCATGGCGCCAAAATCAATGTTAAAACCATATTTAAAGGGGAATGGCATGGCGATTAAATCAAATTCGCCCATTTTAAATTTGGCTATACCTAAAATAAGTGCAAGTAACCAGCCTACTAACATGGCAACGACTACAGCGGTAAGCCTTACCCACTGATTTTTGCTAGCATTTAGTAATACCACCAGCGCCACCACCGAAAAGCCCACAATTAAGTTGCTTGGCGAGGCAAACTTTTCAGGCATATTAGTTAATAACCATTGCCCGCCGCCTATGTCGGTCATGCCTACTTTAATAAGGTAAACCCCAATGGTGGTGATCACCACACCGGTCACTACAGGCTTAATTACTTTGCCAAGCTTTTCTATAAAAAAGCTGATAAATATCTCTACAAAGGCTGCTAAAAAACACACAGCAAAAATGGTGGCAAGTATTTCATCGTTTCCGCCTCCAGTGGCTTTTACGGTAAAACCGGTTGCCAAAATAGTGCCTAAAAACGCAAAGCTGGTGCCTTGTACGCATATAAGCCCTGAGCCAATTGGCCCCACACGGCGAGCCTGAATAAATGTACCAACCCCCGATACAAACAACGCCATACTAATTAAATACGGTATTTCGCTACCAAGCCCCAACACGCCACCAATAATAAGCGTGGGCGTAATAATACCTACAAAACTTGCCAGTACATGTTGCAGGGCAGCAAAAAAGGATTCGGTCAGCCCTGGTTTATCATCTACTGCGTAAATTATGTCTTCTGAGATTGCTTCTTGGTTTGACATAGTCAACATCCTTTTAGCGCTTTAATATGGGCAAGGTATAAATGCCTTGCCCAGGTTTTAATTTAAATACAGTGGCGCTTATTTAAGCTGCCCTTCAACACCCTCTACATAAAAGTCCATACCCAGTAAGGTTTTATCATCAATTGTTTGCCCCGCTTTAGTTACCAGCTCACCTTGCTGATTGTTAATTGGGCCACTAAATGGATGAAACTCACCGTTGGCAATTTTGGTTTTAATCGCCTCTACCTCGGCAACAACATTGGCAGGAATGTCTTTACTCAACGGCGCTAAGCGGGTCATACCGGCATCTATGCCTTTCCATACATTTTGCGATTCCCATTTATCATCAAGCACTTGCTGCACGCGCTCGGCGTAAAACTCATCCCAATGATGCACAGGCGCCGTAAGGTGCGCTTTTTTACCATAGCCGCTCATATCTGAGTGGTAACCAATGGCGTATATTCCGGCGGCTTCTGCGGCTTGAAGTGGCGCAGGTGAGTCGGTGTGTTGGGTAATAATATCAACACCTTGGTCGATTAAACTGTCGGCAGCTTCGCGCTCTTTACCTGGGTCAAACCAGCTATTAACCCACACTACTTTTACTTTTGCGTTAGGTTTTACTGAGCGCAGACCTAAAGTAAACGCGTTAATACCGCGTATTACCTCAGGAATAGGAAACGCGGCAATATAGCCAATACTGTCAGACTTACTCATGTGCCCAGCAATAACACCGGTTAAGTAGCGCCCTTCGTAAATACGGTCAAAATAAGTGCCCACATTTTTAGCGCGTTTATAACCTGTTGCATGCTCAAACTTTACGTTAGGAAAACGTTTAGCCACTTTAATGGTCGGGTTCATGTAGCCAAACGAGGTGGTAAATATTAAATCGTGCCCGCTTTTGGCTAGTTGTGTAATAACTCGCTCTGCATCGGCGCCCTCTGGCACGCTTTCTACAAAGGTGGCTTTTATTTTTTCGCCAAATTTATCCTCTAGGTAGCGGCGGCTTACATCGTGGGTGTAAGTCCAACCAGCTTCGCCAATCGGGCTTACATATACAAACCCTACTTTTACGCTGTCTTTTGCCATTGCACTCGTGCTTAACCCTAAGCTAAGTGCTACGCCAAGCGCTGTTATTAGTTTTTTCATTGTTATTCTCCGTGTTGTATTTTTAATATCCTGTTGAAGGCTTATTGTTACTCTTTGTATAAAATTTTAATGGCCCTTATGCCAAGGCTTACCTAGCCACATGGGTTCGTACATTTTTAGTTTTTGTTTATTTTTACTTAGCATAATCAGTACTATAAGCGTTGCACCATAAGGCAGCATGGCCAGTAAATTAGAATCCACCGCTAAGCCAAGCGCCTGTGCCACTAAGTGCATAATGCTGGCAAAACCAAATAAATAAGCGCCTAGCATTACCCGCTCAATTCGCCAACTTGCAAATACCACTAAAGCCAGTGCTATCCAGCCACGTCCCGAGGTCATGTTTTGTGTCCAAAGGGGTGTGTAAGCAAGCGACAAGTACGCCCCTGCAATACCCGCCATTGCGCCGCCAAACATCACCGCTAAATAGCGAGTACGCATTACAGGCAAGCCTAAGTTATTACCAACCCCTGGGTTTTCACCAATAGCGCGTACCGCAAGCCCTGCCCTGTGGTATTTAAAAAATAAATAAGCGCCAAGTACTAATGCCCAACTTAAATACACAATGGCATCTTGCGAAAACAATGCTTTACCCAGTAGCGGTATATGCTCAAATCCTGCAATTGCTAAAGTAGGTAGGGCATTAATGGTTTTACCTTCGTAATCAACACCTAAAAATGCCGACAAGCCCGTGCCAAAAATAGTTAGCGCTAACCCGGCAGCCACTTGGCTAGCATTTAAATTAAGTGCTACAAACGCAAATACTAACGACGCCATAACCCCCACAAGCGCAGCCACGCTAAAGCCTATAAAGAGGTTGTCGCATTGGTACATGGTTATAAACCCTGCCACCGCGCCTAATAACATCATGCCCTCTTGCCCAAGGTTAAGTGTGCCGCTTTTCTCGCATACCATTTCACCTAGAGCCACCAGCAATAAAGGCGTGCCGGTGCGAATAGTGGCGTATAAAATATTTGTGATTACCTCTAAATCCATGTTTAAGATTCCTGTGCAATGGGTGTTAGCTGCGTTTTTTGTTGTTTAAATGGCAGTAACAATTTAATGCGATAACCAATAAGCACATCGCACGAGAGTAAATAAAACAGCATTAAGCCCTGAAAAATGCCGGTAATGGCATTGGGTAGGCCAATTTCTATTTGCGCCATTTCGCCGCCCATATAAATAAGCCCCATTAACAGCCCTGCTAAGGTGATCCCAAGCGGATGTAAGCGCCCTAAAAAGGCCACAATAATTGCGGCGTAACCATAACCGGGGGATATTTGCGGCACTAATTGCCCTATAGGCCCAGCCACCTCGCCAGCCCCTGCAAGCCCAGCTAACCCGCCACTTATTACCAATACACCAGCAATTAAAAGCGCACGTTTATAGCCCGCCATTTTGGCAGCCGATGCATCAAGCCCAAGTACTTGTATTTGAAAACCCACAAAGGTTTTACTAATAAATACCCATGTGGCACACAGCGCTAATAGCGCAAATGCAAGCCCTAAATGAAGGCGAGTACCCTCAAATAAAACTGGTAGTAAAGTGCTATCGCCAAATAAGGCGCTTTCAGGAAAGTTATAACCGTATGGGTCTTTTAATGGCCCGTGTACTGACCACAGCAACACATTAACGGCAATGTAATTGAGCATAATGGTGACTAAAATTTCGTTGGTGTTTAAACGTAATTTCATAAAGGCGGCTAAGCCTGCCCACAGCATGCCACCTGCAATACCTGCAAGTAATGTAAGCCCTAATGCAAAGGAACTTGTAGAGTCAACAAAGTTAACAGCTACGGCACTGGCGCATACGCCGCCAATCAGTAGCTGCCCTTCAGCACCTATATTCCACACCGACGCCCTGTAACACAGCGCTAAACCATAGGCACATAATAAAATTGGAATGGTCATTACTAATAGCTCGGTAACGCCATACCAGTCAGAAATAGGCGCTACGAGTAAGGTATATAAGGCATTGATCGAGTCGTGCCCTAATAAGGTAAACACCACATAACCTGTTATTAAAGTGAGTAAAATGGCTAAAACAGGAGAGAGATAACTCCATGTGTTTGAGCGCTCTACGCGGGGTTCAAGCTTTATCATGCCAGCGCTCCTTGCGGTGTTATTTTTGCTATGTTGCTTTTAGTGTCGTGATTAAAATCGCCCGCCATCCACTGCCCTAATTGCACAAGTGGTACACAGTCGGTATTTAAAATAGGTGAGAGCTTACCATCACAAATTGCACCAATTCGGTCACAAATTTTATAGAGCTCGTCTAAATCTTCTGAAATAACCAGTACTGCACAGCCTTCGTCGCGCAGCGTTAAAATTGCCTCGTGAATGGCAACTTGCGCGCCAATATCTACACCCCAAGTAGGGTGCGACATAACCAGTAATTGTGGGTTTTGCTCAACCTCTCGGCCAATAATAAACTTTTGCAAATTACCGCCCGAAAGGCTTGCTGCGTGAGTACGGTTGCTGGGGGTTTTTACGTTGTATTTTTTAATGATTTTGTCGGCGAGTTGGCTAATTTTTTGTTTTACTAAAAAGCCTTTTTTAACTAAACCACTATCAAAACTGGTAAGGAGTGCATTGTGCGCTAAGTCCATATCGGGTACTGCGCCGCGCCCTAGCCTGTCCTCTGGTACGCATGCAAGCCCGAGCCTGCGCCTTTTTAGAGGGCATAACGCATCAACAGCGGTATTTTTAAATTTTATTGCGTTGCTATCTTTTTGCGGCTCCTCTCCCGAAAGCGCTTTTAATAGCTCCTCTTGCCCATTACCGGCAACCCCTGCAATACCGACTATTTCGCCTTGTTTTACAGCAAAGTTCACGTTTTTAAGCGCAATATCAAATAACGCCTGCGCACTGGTTGATAAGTTATCGACTGTTAAAAAATCACCTGTGCCAGTCGCTCTGCGCGTTTGGTTACTTATTGGTGTGCTGTCGCCTACCATTAAGCGAGCTATTGATTCGCTGGTTTCGTTTTTAGGAATGCAATGCCCACTTACCTTGCCGGCGCGCAAAATAGTGGCGCTGTCGCAAAGCCCAATAACTTCATGCAACTTATGGCTAATAAACAGCACCGAGCAGCCTTCTTTTTTAAGCGAATGCAGGGTTTTAAACAGTGCACCTACTTCTTGCGGAGTGAGTACCGAGGTGGGTTCATCTAAAATAAGCAGTTGAATATCTAATAATAAACACCTGACTATTTCTACTCGTTGGCGCTCGCCCGTTGAAAGCGTAGACACCAACCTATGCGGGTCCAGCGGCATGCCGTACCTAGCCGATGTTTTACTAATTCTGCTGGCAAGTGTGCTGCTATGCCCTGCTAAATCGCCCAGCGCTAACGCGATATTTTGCGCAACTGTTAGGGTTTCAAATAACGAAAAATGCTGAAACACCATACCTATGCCTAATTCGCGGGCATCGGCGGGTTCTTTTATGTCCATTTTGCGGCCATTAAAAAACATGTCCCCTTGGTCAGGTTTAACTACACCGTAAAGCATTTTCATTAACGTGCTTTTACCCGCGCCGTTTTCACCAAGCAGGGCATGCACCTCACCATGTTTTATTTTTATTGTTACGCCGTCGTTGGCTATACATCCGGGGTACTGCTTTGTCATTCCCTGCATAGTAAGGCGGTATTTATTGTCCATTATTTAAACCTTTCTTTGTGCTTGTTGGTTAAATAAGCTAGCCTAGAAACTTAGCTGACCAAACGGTCAACAATGGCATGGTATCTGCAATTAACTTACCAAGATGAAAAAGTTTTTTTCTTACCTGCTTAAAAACAACAAGAAAAAATATACGCCAAGCCTTTACATATCAGGGCTTTATAAAAGTTAAGGGGGTCTGTGTGATTACGTTTATATTAAATGACACGCCAATAGAAGTAGAAGAATGCGCGCCGAATCTCACCATTTTGGACTGGCTTCGCACCAAAAAAGGGAAAATGGGCACCAAAGAAGGGTGTGCAACAGGCGATTGTGGCGCATGCACAATTTTAGTTGGCGAAGAAAAACTAAATTCAAACGGTGAGCCAGTTTGGCACTATAAAACCATGAATAGCTGCCTGCTTTTATTAGGTAATGCACACGCAAAACACATAGTAACCGTAGAGGCTGTAACAACAGGGCTTTACCCTACACTTAACGATTTACATCCGGTGCAACGCGCATTGGTTGAGTGCCATGGTTCGCAATGTGGTTTTTGTACCCCTGGCATAATAATGAGCATGTTGGCGCTTTATATTAATAACCCGAGTTACCCAGGTAAAAAAGCCGCTATTCATGCGCTAGGGGGAAATTTATGTCGCTGTACGGGTTACAGCCCTGTTTTACTTGCAGTTGAAAAAGCTTATAGCTACGAGCGTAAAAATGAGCCTTACTCTGCCATGGCGGCACAATTTAAGGCATCACTAAATATAGGTGATGACATTCCTTGTTTAAAAAATGGCCCTCGTACGTTTTATTTACCGCAAAGTGCAGCGCAACTTGTTGAGCTTAAAGCGCGTTACCCGCAGGCATACTTGGTTGCTGGTGGCACCGACTTTGCCATTGAGCTTAGCCAAAACATGCTATTGCCCGATATTATTATATCGCTTAGCCAAACCAGTGAACTGTGCACTTTAACCGATAACAACGGCGAGCTACATATTGGTGCAGCACTACCTTACAGCCAATTTGTTGAAGCGTTTTACACTTACTACCCTGAGTCTAAAGAGCTGTTTGAACGCCTTGGCTCTAACCAAGTACGTAACAGTGGCACCTTAGGTGGCAGCATAGGAAACGCCTCTCCAATTGGCGATCCTGCCCCTTTACTCATTGCACTTAATGCCACTTTAGATTTATTAAGCACAGCAGGCACACGCACAATAAACGTGGCCGACTACTTTGTTGATTACAAAAAAACAGTCATTAAAAGCGATGAAGTCATTAGCAAAATTACCGTACCTAAACGCCCTGACTCGTTAAAGCTTGCGTGTCATAAAATTTCCAAACGCTTTGAAGATGATATATCTACTGTGTGTTTAGTGCTGGCTATAGAGCAAACGCAAGGCGTAATTAGCAATGCCCGCTGCGCCATGGGAGGTATGGCTGCCATACCAAAACGCGCCGCACACATAGAGCAAAAACTTAATGCTCAGCCTTTGCAAGTAAGCACGTTTATAGATGCCGCTAGTGCCATAAATGATGACTTTGCTCCCATGAGCGATGTACGCAGCAGCGCACATTACCGCACTACGGTAAGCAAAAACTTACTACAGCGTATTGGTATTGAGTTTTGCGGTGCACAGCCAAGCAGTAAAAATAATAACAACATTGCCATTACGAGGATTTCACATGCGTCACTTTGAAATGGATAAACTAAAAGCCCAAGGCGGAAGTGTTGGCCAATCTAAGTATCACGAAAGCGCAATAAAACAAGTATGTGGCAATGCAAACTACGCCGACGATAACCCAGAGCCCCATGGCTGCTTGCACGCCTACCCTGTGCTTGCGCCTATTACCAGCGGCTTTATTAAATCAATTGATACAAGTAAAGCGCTTGAAGTGGCAGGCGTTAAACGTATTTTATCGGCCGATGATGTACCCGGTAAGCTTGATATTGGCCCAGTATTCCCTGGGGATGTGCTATTAACCAATCACGAAATTCAATACCACGGACAACCTGTGCTAGTAGTAGTTGCCAAAAGCTACGCCATTGCGCGCCGCGCTGCTCGCTTAGTGGTTATAGAATGCGATCAAACCACCCCCATACTTGATATTAAAGAAGCGATTAAAAAAGAGCACTGGGTAAGGCCGCCGCATTCACTTAACCGCGGTAATAGCGAGCAAGCCATAAATAATGCAGCCCACCAACTTAAAGGTGAAATACACATAGGCGGGCAGGAACACTTTTACCTTGAAGGACAGATAGCTCTCGCTCAGCCCGACAACGATGGCGGGATTCATGTGCAATGTTCTACACAGCACCCAACAGAGGTGCAGCACTTAGTTGCTAAAATTTTAAAAAAGCCATTTAGCTTTGTAAACGTAGAAACCCGCCGCATGGGCGGAGCCTTTGGCGGTAAAGAAACCCAAGGCGCGCCTTGGGCTTGCCTTGCAGCGCTTGCAGTTTACTACCTTGGCTGCGCCGTTAAAATGCGCCTAGCCCGCAGCGACGACTTTAAACTTACCGGTAAGCGCCACCCATTTTATAATCAATACCATGTAGGGTTTGACGAAAATGGCCTGATTGAAGGCGCTGATGTAACCGTAAATGGGTTTTGTGGTTATTCACCTGATTTATCTGATGCTATTGTCGACCGCGCAATGTTTCATGCTGATAACGCTTATTACTACCCAGCTGCCACCATTAAAGGGAACCGCTGTAAAGTAAACACCGTAAGCCACACTGCGTTTAGAGGATTTGGTGGCCCGCAAGGCATGATCATGGGCGAGCTGATAATGGACGATATAGCCGCTAAATTAGGTAAAGATCCGCTTGAGATCCGAAAACTTAATTTATACAAAAAAGGCCGCGACACCACGCCGTATCATCAAACAGTAGAGCAGCATATTTTAAAAGATATGATAAGCCAGCTTGAGGAGTCGGGTGATTACTGGGCGCGAAAAAAGGCAATTAAAGCCTTTAACGCATCATCGCCTATTATCAAAAAAGGCCTTGCGATGACGCCGGTTAAATACGGTATATCGTTTACCGTACAACACTTAAACCAGGCGGGCGCACTCGTACATGTTTATAGCGATGGATCAATTCATTTAAACCATGGCGGCACCGAAATGGGCCAAGGGCTTAATACAAAAATAGCGCAAATAGTAGCCCATGGCTTTGGCGTTGATTTTGACGCAGTAAGCATAAGCGCTACCCGTACCGACAAAGTACCAAACACCTCGCCAACCGCCGCATCAAGCGGGACTGACTTAAATGGCATGGCGGCGCTAAACGCGGTAAATACCATAAAAGAGCGTTTAATAAACTTTATAAGTGAGCACTTTGAAGTAGACAGCCAAAGTATTGTATTTAAAGATAATCTCATTACCTTTAGCAAAGGCGAAATTAGCTTTAGCGAACTTGCAAACCTTGCTTATATGAATCGTATATCGCTTTCATCAACCGGTTATTACGCCACGCCTAAAATTCATTACGATAGAGCGAAAGGCGAAGGCCGGCCATTTTTTTACTACGCGCATGGCGTAGCACTCAGTGAAGTAGAAGTAGATACGCTGACAGGCGAAAACACCGTAACCCGCGTGGATATACTGCACGATGTGGGCAGCTCAATTAACCCTGCACTTGATATAGGCCAAATTGAAGGCGCTTTTGTGCAAGGTATGGGCTGGCTTACCACCGAAGACTTACAATGGAACGATAAAGGCCAGCTTGCAAGCTTTGGCCCTGCTAACTACAAAATTCCTGCAATTGGCGATACCCCAGCCGAATTTAATGTAAATTTATATAACTCGGCCAACCCAGAAACCACGGTATTTAGATCAAAAGCAGTGGGCGAGCCGCCGTTTATGTTGGCCTTTAGTGTGTGGAGTGCTATTCGTAATGCTATAAGCAGTGTGGCCGATTACAAATACACCGCCCCACTTGATACACCTGCTACACCTGAGCGTGTATTAAATGCAATTGAGCAAACCGCTAGCTGGTTTAAGGAGCAGCAACATGGCTAATTTAAATGAGTCGTTTCAGGGTTTTCATACGCAAAATTGGGCGCAAGCTATAAACGAGCACGAACAAAGCGGCACTAATTATGTTATTGCCACAGTGCTTGGCACCAATGGCTCAACCCCACGTGGCACGGGCTCTAAAATGGTAATAAGCGGCGAGCACATTTACGACACCCTTGGCGGTGGACACCTTGAATACGTAGTTATAGAAAAAGCCCGCGAGCTACTTGCCAAAGGCGAGGCAGCGCAAGTGATAGAGCAATTTAACCTAAGCGCAAATTTAGGCCAATGCTGCGGGGGAGCTGCCACCGTTATGCTTGAGTGCATGCAATGCGAGCGCTTTACCCTCGACATATACGGCGCAGGCCATGTAGCACAGGCGCTTATTGGTATATTGGCGCAATTACCTATGCGTATACGCTGGATAGATAGCCGCGCCGATGTATTCCCGCAGGTTATTCCTAATAACGTAATAAAAGTGGTTGATGAAGAGCCAACAGAGCAAGTTAAACGCGCGCCAAAGGCTAACAATTACTTAATATTAACCCATAACCACCAGCTCGACTTTGCGCTTACACAAGCCATTATTAAACGCGCTGATGCTAATTGGCTTGGTGTTATTGGCTCAGATACCAAAGCAAAACGCTTTAAACAGCGCTTAGCCCATCGCGATTTTACCACCGAGCAAATAAAGCAAATGACCTGCCCTGTCGGGCTTGAAAATGTAACGGGCAAGCTCCCTATGGAAGTGGCAATATCAATTAGCGGGCAGTTAATTGGCCTTTATCAGGCTATGCAAACCCATGCGCCCAAACGCCAAGGCTTGCAATGGCGTGCACTTAAAAATGCCTTAATTAGCACCACGCACGAGGAAGAAAACGCATGAGTAGCTTAAAAATTAATAACCTAAATGCAGCGCAAGCGCATCAAGCATTAGAGCATTGTTGCGCCTCCCCTAACTGGGTAAGCGGTATGCTAAATATCATGCCATTTGAAAACAAAGAGCACTTATTTAACAGCGCTCAAAGCGTATGGGATAGCCTAGGCGAAAGCGATTATTTAGCCGCTTTTGAAGGCCACCCGCAAATAGGCGATTTATCAACATTAAGTAAAAAGTACGCCGCTACAGCGCAAAAAGCGGGGCACGAACAATCAGGAATGAGTAAAGCAAACGAGCAAACCCTTAAAAAAATGATTGCGCTAAATAAAGAATACCTCAGTAAATTTGGCTTTATATTTATTGTGTGTGCCAGTGGTAAAAGTGCTGAACAAATGCTTGAACTTATTGAGCAGCGCATACACAACACCCGCAGCACAGAGCTTAATATAGCCGCGGGCGAACAAGCCAAAATAACAAAAATAAGATTGGAGTCATTGCTATGAATAAAAGCCCTATCACTACCCATATTCTCGATACAAGCACAGGCAAACCGGCTGAAAATGTAGCTGTACAATTGTTTGTATACGCTAATAACGAGTGGCAATTAATTGCTCAAGGTAAAACAAATAGCGACGGGCGAATTACCGACTGGCTCAACACAGACGTAGAATTTGCAACCTATAAACTGGTTTTTGACTTAGACAGCTATTATGAAAACCAAGAAACACCTGCATTTTACCCAGAGGCGCAAATTACCTTTAGATTGCAAGATCAAAAACACCATCATATTCCGTTATTGCTTAGCCCATTTGGCTACTCAACGTACAGAGGCAGCTAATTATGAGCACCCACAACAATAATAAAATGACCGTAATTTGTGCCAACATACTCGATTTTGTTGACGACCCCGCCATAACAGGCGAAAGCGCACATCGCTATTTTGAAAAAGGCGCGTTAGTTATTCAAAACGGCAAAGTGGTTAACCTTGGTTACGAGCAAGACATACTGCCAAGCATTGATAAGTCAGCCACTATTATTCGCCACGATGGTAAATTAGTAATGCCCGGCATGATAGACACGCACATACATTTGCCGCAAACCGAAATGGTCGGCGCGTATGGCGAGCAGCTTTTAAGTTGGCTCACCGAATACGCCTTCCCCACTGAAAAAAAGTTTACCTGTGAGCATTATTCAAAAGATATATCTAATCGCTTTTTAGACGAGCTACTGCGTAATGGCACCACTACCGCATTGGTATTTGGGACTGTGCACCCGCAATCGGTGGATGCGTTTTTTAACGAATCTCAAAAACGTAATTTACGTATGATTGCCGGTAAGGTAATGATGGACAGAAACTGCCCAGATGACTTATCAGATTGCGCGCAAACCAGTTACGAACAATCAAAAGCACTGATAGAAAAATGGCACAATGTTGATAGGTTAAGCTATGCAGTAACGCCACGTTTTGCGCCCACATCTACCCCAGAGCAACTACAAAAATGTACTCAATTATTAGAAGAATACCCCGACACCTACCTGCATACCCACTTATCTGAAAACAAAGACGAGTGCGAATGGGTAAAAGGGTTATTCCCAGAGGCTGATGATTACCTAGGCGTGTACGAGAAAGCTAAAATGGTGCGTAAACGCTCGGTATTTGCCCATAGCATTCATTTATCTGAGCGTGAGCTGTGCTGCCTTGCCGATAACAACGCGGCTATATCGCACTGCCCTACCTCTAACTTATTTTTAGGCTCGGGCCTTTTAAATTTAAAGAGATGTGAAGAGCATGGAATAAATGTGGGTATGGGTACCGATGTAGGCGCAGGAACAAGTTTTTCTATGCTACAAACGGGTAACGAAGCGTACAAAATTCAGCAGTTACAAGGTCAAAAGTTCTCAGCATTTAAAGGGTTTTATTTAGCCACCCTAGGCGGCGCACGTGCCCTTGATTTAGAGGGCACCATAGGTAACTTTAATGAAGGCTGCGAGGCCGACTTTATTGTAATGGATTACGCGGCCACCTCGTTTTTAAAATTCAGAATTGGCCATGCCAAAACCCTTCACGAACAGCTTTTTGCCATGATGATGCTAGGCGACGACCGCTGTATTGAACAAACCTACATTATGGGTAAAAGCGTGTATAAACGCGACGAACAAGCCCAGTTTGCAGCCACACCTACACCCGATTTAGAAGAGGCATAACCCGATGGAAAACTATTTATTTGAGCTTGCTCATTTGGTGTTTAGATACTTTCACGTGGTAGCAGGTATAGCGTGGATAGGCGCCTCATTTTATTTTGTGTGGCTTGATAATAACTTACAAACACCGCCACAATGGAAACAAGATAAAGGCATAAAAGGCGATTTATGGGCTATTCATGGCGGCGGCTTTTACGAAGTGGCTAAGTATCAAAATGGCCCAGAACAAATGCCCTCTACCCTACATTGGTTTAAATGGGAGGCCTACACAACCTGGATCAGCGGCGCGCTGTTATTTACGCTGTTATATTATGTGGGCGCAGATGTGTATTTACTCGATGCCAGTAAAAGTGAGCTCAGTAAGTTTGCAGCTATTGGTGCATCACTTGGTTTTATAGGCTTAGGCTATGGTGTTTATCGGTTATTGTGTAAAAGCCCGCTAGTTGAAAATGGCAAGGCATTTATTGCCCTAGGTGTAGGCTTTTTAGCGTTATGGACGTATGGGGTTGATCAGCTATTTAGTGACCGCGCAGTGTATATTCATGTTGGTGCATTAATTGGTACCTGTATGGCCGGTAATGTATATCACATTATTATGCCTGCACAGCGCTACATGGTAAGCGAAGTAGAAGCTGGGCGCATTCCTGATTCAGCGCCGGGCTTAAAAGCAAAGCAGTGCTCAGTACATAATAACTACGCCACCCTACCAGTTATATTTATTATGCTAAGTAACCATTTTTCGTATACCTATAGCCATGAGTTTGGCTGGTTAGTGCTTATTGGCTTTTTTATTATTGGTATGTGGATACGCCACTTTTTTAATTTAAAGCACCAAGGTGTTAATAAGCCTTCAGTGCTAATAAGCGGTATTGCCGCGTTTTTTGCGTTAATGCTAGCCATAGCACCGTGGCCAAGTAGTTCTGTAAACGCGAATAATGAGCTACAAGCAAGCATAAGTGATGCGCAAGCATGGGATATTATTAATAAACACTGTACACAGTGCCACAGTGAAACCCCTACATCGAAGCTTTTTCAAACCGCGCCGCTCGGCTTTAAGCTCGACTCACTTGCTGATGTAAAAAAAGCCAGTGCACTTATTCATACTCGCGCGGTTATAACCAAAGACATGCCATTGGCTAACATGACAAAAATGACTGATGCAGAGCGTGAAATGCTTGGCACTTGGCTTAGCGCAGTAAAAAAGGAGCAGTAACATGAGCGAGCAATTTAAACATTACCCGCGCGATTTAATTGGTTATGGTGCACACACTCCGCATGCCAATTGGCCTAATAAAGCCCGTATAGCCGTGCAAGTAGTGTTAAATTACGAAGAAGGCGGTGAAAACTGTGTACTGCATGGTGATGCAGCGGCCGAAACATTTTTATCTGAAATAGTCAGCGCTCCCCATGTAGAAGACCGCCACATAAGCATGGAGTCTATTTACGAATATGGCTCGCGCGCAGGTGTGTGGCGCTTACTTAAACTCTTTAAAAAATACGATATACCGGTCACCATTTTTGCTGTGGCAATGGCCCTTGAGCGCCACCCCGATGTAGCTAAAGCCTTTGTTGAAGCTGGGCACGAAATTGCAAGCCACGGCCTGCGCTGGATTAATTATCAACATATAGATAAACAAACCGAGCGCGAGCACATGCAAAAAGCCATTGAAATCATTCAAACGCTTACCGGTAAAAAGCCCACAGGCTGGTACACCGGGCGCACAAGCCCTAACACAGCAGCCCTTGTGGTAGAAAATGGCTCGTTTTTATATGATGCCGACGATTACAGCGACGACTTACCCTTTTACAGTATTAAAGAAGGTAAGCCACAGTTAATAGTGCCCTACACGCTTGATGTAAACGACATGCGCTTTGCCGCTGTGCAAGGCTTTAATGCCGGCGATCAGTTTTATAATTATTTAAAAGATGCCTTTGATATGCTTTATGAAGAAGGCGACCCACAAGGTGAAAACGCCCCTAAAATGATGTCTATAGGGCTACATTGTCGCTTAATTGGCCGCCCTGGGCGCATTAAAGCCCTTGCACGGTTTTTAGAATATGCTAAATCGCATGAGCAAGTGTGGTTTGCCACGCGCGAGCAAATCGCCGAGCACTGGCTTAAAACTCATCCGTATAATACCAATCCGCAATAGTACTTAATCATTTTCAGGGGCTAAACGTGTCGCTATCTGCGTTAAAAAATTCTCATTTAGAACAACTAAATAGCGAATTTTTTTGCCTTGCTATCAACACGTTTATCCATCCTCAAAATAGATCATTTAATTATGCGCATTGGTATAATAAAGCCTAGATGTGAGCCGTTAAAACTAAACTCTAAGAGCTTATTAGATTTATCGTAAAACAAAAAAAGCCCAGCAGTGCTGGGCTTAAGGTCACTTTAGGAGTAGTTAGTTAAATGACACTGTAATGATGTTAGAACATACATTTTCAGTTACACATAATTGGTAATCGTACGATGGTAATGTAGCACCACGTACGTAGTCGCGGTAACGGCCGTTGTCTGATGTGGTATCAACCAGCTCACCGTTACGGTATACGCTTAATGACTCAGCGCCAACACGTTCCCAACTTAAATCTACACGCATAGTATCAAGGCGAGATTTATTAGCGCGTTTAAGGGTAAGCTCAAGCTCTACATCACTTACGACAACCGTTTGCGTTGACGTGCTTGTATTGCCTTCGCTGTCAGTTACGGTTAGTACAACATCATAATTACCAGAGGCTGCATACACATGCATTGGGTTTTGATCAGATGATGTTGCACCATCACCAAACTCCCAGCTCCACTGTGTAATATCGTTGTTTGCATCCGTACTTGAATCAGTAAAGTTAACGGTTAAACCTTGTGTTTCTACATCAAAACCCGCACGCGGTGGTTGTGGGCTAACTTCACCAATAGCGCTTAATGTAAGAGACCACGTATTAATGGTACCCGTATCGGCTGCTGCGGTATCTTCAACGTGTAGCGTCCAATCACCTGTTGCCACTTCACCGTTAAATGACTCAGATGTAAAGCTTCTCACTATGTCGTCGCTTGAACCACCCACGTTGCTTTGTAGAGTTACTTGCGTGCCTTGTGCTGATACTAGCTTAACCACTAAGTCGCCTGAGTAAGTATGCGTAATATCAACATCAGCTATTGTACCAAACACAGTTAAATCATCAGGTACATTAATTACTGATACGGCGCCCACTGGCGAGTTATCAGGAATATCAACACTTGCATTACTGCTGTAGGTAAAGTCGTTTAGGCCTACCGGTTGAATCATTAATTTAACTGACTGCTGTTTAACAATTTCATCCGCTGTTGCTGTAACGGTTAGCTCGTATTCACCCCACTGTGTATCAGTGTCGGTTTCAACGTTAAGCATTACTTCATCACCAGGGCGAGCCGTGCTAGCCGACAAATAAGCGCCGCTTAATGTTGATGATAGTTCAAGCGTTACTTCTTCATCCCACTGGGCAATTGAGCCAATGGTAAATGTATAATTTGTAGCTTGGCCCGCTACAATTTGTTGCGTAAGTGGATCGGCTGAAATTTTAAAGCCAGGTGTAGGATCTGCATCAATAAGTGCTTGGTTAACATTAAGACGCGTACCTGCCACCGTTACACCTTGCAGTGCAGCGTTTGCATCGCCAGAGCTCATTAGTAATTCTTTAAGCTCTTGCGTGTTAAGTTCTGGGTTAATAGATAGCACTAACGCTGCAGCGCCAGCTACATGAGGAGTCGCCATTGATGTGCCTGAGTAAGACGCATAGCTCTCACCTGGTGTAGTAGATAAAATTGCGCTACCAGGGGCGCCCATATCAACGCTGGTTAAACCATAATGCGAAAACCACGAAATATTATCGGTTTGATCCGTACTTGCTACAGATAACACGCTTGCGTTTTCGTAGTTAGAAGGATAATGCGGGTTTACATCGTTATCTATGGTGTCGTTGCCCGCTGCCGCTACAAACAGTAAATCGGCTGCTTCGCTTGAGGCAATTGCATCGGCTAATGCTTGGCTATAACCGCCACCGCCCCAGCTATTATTTAAAACACGTAAGTTAACACCGGCATTTTTAAGTCCTACCATGTAATCAATACACTTAATTGCATCTGATGTTGAGCCATTACCTGCAGCATCTAAAAATTTACACCCTACCAGCGATACTTCATGGTTAACGCCTACAACACCTGTTGCGTTATTACCGCTTGCGCCTATGGTGCCCGATACGTGAGTACCATGGCCTTCATCATCCATAGGGTCACCACTGTTGGTAATTGCATTAATACCGTGCACGTCATCTACAAAGCCGTTACCGTCATTATCGATGCCATCTCCAGGCACTTCACTGCTATTAACCCACATATTGCTAGCTAAATCGCTGTGGCTATAGTCAATACCGGTATCAATTACACCTACCACAACATCGCGGCTACCTGTCGAAATATCCCATGCTTCTACTGCATCAATATCAGCATCGGCAGTACCACCTGTTTGACCGTCGTTATTTAAACCCCATAACTCATCAAAGCGCGGATCATCAGGCGTTTGAGCAATGCTTACTTGGTAATCAGGCTCAACGTATTCAATCGCTTGGTGAGATTTTAAGCGTGCAATGGCTTCTTTAGTACTCATGCCCGAAATTTTAAACTTAGCTAACCGCCCAGAAAGTAAAGACTTATAGTTATCATCAATTTCATCAGCGTTTACATCTGAAATTTTTGCTTTAACTAACGAACGCGCTTGTTTACGCATTTGTGCTGATGCATTTTTTTTGTATTTAACAATTACTGCATCACTACTTGCTACAACAGGGTGTTTAACACCTGCATCAGGTAGTTTTGCAGCAGCTAAACACGTGAGTAAAGCAAGAGTGATAATAGATAATTTTGTTTTCATTGTTCTATCCATAGTTGGTTTAACTTAGCCGTACTAAGTAAGTTTACTTACAACTTCAAATACAAGAGGATCACGTGGCATAGAACTAGAAAACTAATAAATATGGATTTACACAAGTCAAAAAATAACAAAAAACTAAAAATCAACATTTTTAACCAGACTGATTAACAAAAAAACATACAACACAGTCATTTTTATGAAATACCGCCCGCCATTTTTACCTTTTTAAGGACCAAACATTTTTACTAGTTTTCCTTCTCAGCTTTGTTCCTATATAGATACTTTTTTATAACTCGATGAAATACATAAAAAATAAAATTGGTAAAAAAAGATGATTTAAGTCCTTCGCCGGGGAGAATACAGTGAAGGTGTTCTTACAAAAAAGTTTAGCCACTTTATGTTTAATAATAATGACAGGCTTAAACTTAGCATTTGTAATAACAAACGATTTACAAAATCAAATTAACAGTGGATCACACCATTATTTCAGCACGGCATGCTGAGCGAAAATATCTTATTAAAATTTATAACACTTAAGGTATTTGATTTTACTATTTCAAGGAGAATAATAATGAAGTTGAATAAAACACTTTTAAGCTGCGCTGTTGCATTAGCAGTCGGTACCAGCTTTGCCTCACACGCAGATACACAAAACAAATCAGTGTCTAGCTCGCAACTAAGTACACAGGTATCTACAGAGAGTCTAGAAAACAGCTTAACCCTCAGCCAAACTTCAAATGAAAATAACGCGTTTCTTTATCAAGAAGGCGACAGCAACACCATGCTTGTTACCACCACAGGTAACAATAACGACACTGAAGTTGTGCAAAGCCAATTTGGTAATTATGCCGAAGTAACAACAACTGGCGATAACAACACGCAAGTGTACTCGCAAGATGGCGTTGCTAATGGGTTTATTTCTGAGGTAACAGGTAACAACAACATGTTATTTGTTAGCCAATTTGGCCAAGGCTTTTTCGTAAATAACGAAGCGATTAACATCGTAACCGGTGATGACAACCTTATTGATGTAGAGCAAGGTAGCGGCGGCCACTGGTTCTACAACATGGATATGCAAGGTAATGCAAATGAAATCATGTCTTTACAACAGGGTGAATGGCATGAAGCAGAAATCACCATGCTTTCAGGCGATGAAAATACACTTGATTTACTTCAAGACGGCTACTGGAATACCTTTAAAGTAAGTAGCTTACAAGGTAATGAAAATGAGCTTGAAGTTGAACAAAACGGCGACCGTAACGCTGTAGCATTTAGTTCAATTTCTGGTGATGCAAATGAAATTGAAATTGAGCAAGATGGCTTAACAAATGCAGTAACGTTTGCAGCTGTTGTTGGCGATGATAACCAAATAGATTTAGATCAAGAAGGTTCATTAAATACAATTGAATCAAACTTATTTGAAGGCGCAAATAACGAAGTGACAGCAACGCAAGTTGGCGCTGAAAACTTAATGACAGCCGATTTAATTGGCGATAACAACGAGCTAACTTCACTACAAAACGGTGACTTTAACGAATCTTACATGGGTGTAATTGGCTCTGATAATGAGTTTTCAACCTCTCAAGTTGGCGACTTAAACTCTGTTCACCTTGCTAACTTTAACGGTACAGGTAACGATGTTGATTTAGTTCAATCTGGTGATGAAAACGTCATGCTGGTGCAATCGTCGTACCCTGATGTATCGCTTACATCAAACAATAACGATATTGATATTGCCCAAAGTGGTGCTCAAAACGAGGCAGTTGTTACGCTTGCAGGTATTTTAGATAGTAACGATAACCAAATCGATATTGCGCAAGATGGCATGTTAAACCTAGTCGATATGATGGTTGAAGGTAGTAGCCACAGTATAGATATTTCACAAGAAGGTGAAGGTAACTGGGTAAGCGGCGTTGAGCAGTCAGCCTTTTTAGTGGGCGGTGAAAACGTATCGTTTACAGTTACTCAAGTAGGTAACGATAACCTTGTTGAAGGCTCAGTAATTGGCTACGACAGCACGGTTTCTGTTACGCAAATTGGTGATGGCAATACAGCAACAATTACGCAAATGTAATTATTGAGGTGGGGAGGTTAACCCTCCCCATTTTACTATGAAAAAAAATATTCACTTACGTTACTACCTACTGAGTTTTTTTCTGTTTTTTTCTTCGCTAAGCAATGCTGCGCAAGAACTAGAAATAGATGGCTTACTGCTTGATAGAAGCATTAGTCGTTTTGGCCATCAATTTTATTACGAATTTTCAAATTACTGGCGAGATCTCCCTTCAACCGCTGGTTTTAATATAGAAATAAGAGAAACAGTAATACCAAAAGCTGGCACAAAGCTTTCGCTAATTATGAATAACCAACTCGTGTATGTAACCTATTTAGGACGTAGATTAGCGCCCCTCGACGAACGCGTTGAGCAAGCTGTTTACACTGTAATAGACGCGATGGCACGCTCAAATATGGCAACATCGTCACCCGATATGGCAGTAAATGGATGGTAAAATGAAAAAAATAGCACTTATAATAATAACAACACTTAGTTTTTCAGCCTCGGCAACTGAAATAATTTATACCCCAATCAACCCAAGCTTTGGTGGTAACCCACTCAATGCCACTATGCTGCTTAGTAAAGCGCAAGCGCAAAACAAACACAAAGCCCCAACCATCGAAAAAGGCTACGCAGAGCAATTTCAAGACTCATTAGAGCGCACGTATTTAAACCGCATGGTAAGAGAAATTACCGATATGGCATTTGGCGAAGAAATTGAAGACAGCCTATTTGACCAAGACTCAATATTCATGAGTGGCGATTATCAAATAGAAGTCATCACCAGCACAACCGACACTATTACAGTAAAAATAACCAATATATTAGATGACTCTGTCGTGATAATCGAAGTTCCGAGGTTTGGATAATGCGCAAAATACTCATAACAATAACTCTATTAGCCATAACTGGTTGCTCAAGTATGGGAAACTTAATCCCTCCCTCACAGCAAGTCGCCACCACATTAGAACCCACTGAAATATTTAGTGATTTAAAAAACTTACCTAAACCTGTAGGCAGTATCCCTGTGTCTGTGTATTCGTTTAGAGATCAAACAGGCCAATACAAACCGCAAACTAATGTTAGCTCGTTTTCAACTGCAGTAACGCAAGGTGCTAACTCTATTTTAGTGCAAGCACTGCACGAGTCTGATTGGTTTACACCGGTTGAACGCGAAGGCTTACAAAATATTTTAACAGAGCGAAAAATTATTCGTGCAGGCCAATCTGATAACCCTAACCAACCAGATTTACCGCCCCTAACAACCGCTAAAATAATTTTAGAAGGCGGTATTATTAGCTACGATACCAATGTAAAAACAGGCGGTTTAGGAATGGAATACTTTGGTATTGGCGCCTCTGAGTTATACCGTGAAGATGCAATATCTATATATTTACGCGCAGTTGATGTTCGCACCGGCCAAGTATTACTTAGCGTAGCCACCAGTAAAAAAGTACTTAGCAAGGAAATGCGTGCAGGATTTTTTAGGTACGTAAGCTACAAACGCTTAGCCGAAGCCGAAGCCGGCTTTAGTGATAACGAACCGATGAGCATATGTGTAACCCAAGCCATTGAAAAAGCACTCACAGACTTAATTACAAAAGGAATTGATAGAGGCTTGTGGGCACAAAAAGCAGCGTAATACCAATGCGCAATAAAACTTAATTAAGCGAATTGGTATAAGGCTATAATTTAAAAACAAAAAAGGCTACATGATGTAGTCTTTTTTGTATGAGTGAATACAACAATCGTGTTTTAAAAAATTGCTATAACTACTTAGCCATAGGTAATAAAACCGATATGTAACGCTGAGCCCAATTTGCTAATTCAACACGGTTACGAGAATTGGTTTTTTTAAAGGCACTGTACAAATGCGTTTTAACGGTGTGGTCACTTATATTAAGTTTATCGGCAATGGCGTTATTGCTCGCCCCTTGAGCAATTAAGTGAATAACCGATTTTTCACGTTTAGTAAGGTGCGCATAATCCCCTTTTTTTAAGGTGATATCTTCTTGTAGGCTATTAAACGAAGAGGCAACCGAGAGAATATCTGAAAACGCTTTTGATATAACCTTTCGCGTAAACCATAACTCGCCTGAGGTTATTCTAACTAGCCCTTTAAAAATAGTTTCTGGTGCATCTGATTTATAAAACACACCATTGAAATGATTTAACAGTAGGTTTTTTTCGCACACGGCATTGGGCTCTACATTAAATAAGACAACTTTATGCTTTTTAGCGAGGCAAATTAAGTCGGCAGGCAGTAAATCTAACCAGTTATTTTTAGCGCCATCAATTAAAAATAAATCAAACTTGTCCCTTTTCTCGTTTTTAGGGATCACGTCGTCCATTTTAATATCGCCAAAAATGGCTTGCATGGTTTTTAATATAGTTGTGTAGCTTTCACAGTGAAAAGAAGATTGAAACGTGGTTTTTACAAAAACGGCGTGTGGTTGTAGCATAGATTTCGTCCTTGAAATGTTTACACCACACTACCGAATTTATTAATCACTTACAATGCACCTGGGCATTATTTATACACGGCATAAAACAATCACCAATAATATTTAATTAATAGTTACAATAACTTAATGAAAATTAGTGAATTATTTTCATATAAAACACTGCTCTGATCAGTCTTCACATAACGTATAAAAGCGTGAGGTAACCCCGTTAGTCCAGCCAAAACCTTGCTGTACTACGTATTCTCCGCCCCCTGCTTTTAATTGAGGCACGCACACATTGTATTTTTCTAGTAGGCACTGATTAACAGAAAAGTCGTTTTCTACCATTGTTAGCCAGTTTTGCATTATACGTTTACTAAGATCACTAAAACCGTAATTATTAAGCCCTTTAACAGCAAACCACTGCAGCGGAGCCCACCCATTAGGGCTATCCCATTGCTGTGATGTAGAGGTAACGGTAGTAACTATGCCACCAGCCTTTAAAAAGTCGCGGCTTAGTCGCTCGGCAATATGTTGAGCTTGTTGCTCAGACGCTAAGTTAAAAAATAATGCAGTACTGGCGGCAGCGCTTAACACCTTAGATTGACTCGCTTTGTGATGATTATAATCAACAAAAAAGTGTTGTTGCTCACTCCACATGTATTTATTAATCAGTGTGCGGCGAGCTGCTGCGTAGTCGCTAAATAAATCGGCTTGTTGGCTATTACCTAGCAGCTTATTAAACTTACTAAGCTGTTTTTCTAGGTTATAAAGCAAACAATTAAGATCAATGGGTAATATATCGGTCGTTTGTATAGAGCTAAGTGAATTAGGCTCAGCTAGCCAGCGAGAACTAAAGTCCCAGCCAGATTCACATGCAGCACGTATATGTCGATAAAAGTCGGGCTTTTTATGCTCAGCTAAGCCCTCTGCGAGTGCCAGATCTTCTCTCAGGGATTCTGCCCTAGGGGTTGCTTCATCGTCCCAATAACGATTTAACTTGCCACCGCATGGCATTTTTACAACTCGCCTTAGTGCCGTTTTCTCGTTAGTAAGCTCTTCTGCGCCTTGCATCCAAAACGCATACTCTTTTTCAAGTGCATCAACACATTTTTCAAGCCATGCTACATTATTGGTTTTACTGTGCTCGTGCTGCCATAGTAATTCAACCATAAGCGCTAAAATAGGTGGCTGTGAACGCGATAAGTAGTAACTGCGGTTGCCATTTGGAATACACCCATAATCGTTTATAAGGTCGATAAAGTTTTGCAGCATATCTTCAACAATCTCGGGTTTATTAGCATCAATTAAGCCAAGCGCTGTAAAGTAGCTATCCCAGTAGTATATTTCCTGAAAACGCCCACCAGGCACAATGTAGCTATGCTTTAATGCTAATAAAGAATCGGCTTTAGGTTTATCAGCCGCCCGTCTCAAACCATGCCACAAAGAGTTAATGTAGTGCTTAACACTTGCGGTATCTGGCTCACTTTGCATACGTAGTAAGGGGGTCGTAATAAAGTGAGCATTTACAAACTCTTTTAATTGGGCTTGATTAAGCGGTGCTACTTGCTCGTAGTGTTTACACGCACTTTGCCAGCTGGTTCGTGCAGTTGCATCTGCAAATGTTTTACAGTCATCAAAAATATGTTGGGTCTGTACATCTTTAAATAACTGGCTCTCAAAAAAATTCATAACAATCCTAAATCAATTATATGCTGGCAGCGTGCTGAGAAATGGCGCGAGTGCGCTGTTTAAAAATAATCACGCTTATAAAAATTAAGCTAATGGGAATTAACGACAGGTAAAATGCGTGTTGACCACTAAAATGCTCAAATACGTAGCCTGTGATCATTGAACCAGTTGTGCCTCCAAGTGCTGAAAACACAACGATTAACCCTGTCATGGCTGCATGCTGGTGCTTTTCTAATGCGCTGAGCATTACCGAATTTAACACTGGATAAATTGGCGCCATAAAAAAACCAATGAGGGGCAAAACAAATGCAGCTAGTGGTGCATCAAATAGGCTAGTGATTGCTGTATTAGGTAGGTTTTCAGTTAGGGGTAACGTTATAATAATAAGTAATGCCATGGCGACTAAGCATCCACCCAGTACAAAAAACCAATTAATGTGTTTCAGTACCTGCCCCGCAACTAATCGACCAAACGCTAACGCCGCTGCAAAAATACTCGCTAACTGAATACTTATAGCCACAGGCAGTTGTAAAACTTGGTTATTAAAGGTTGGCAGCCAAGTACCTACACCTTGTTCAATAAGGACATATAAAAATGCACTTATAATAAAAATAAGCACCAAGGGCTGATACGTTAATTTAAGCATGGCTATAAAGTCACTCAAACTAGAGTCAGTTTTATTTTTATCGATTGCAGGCGCAATCGGTGCAATAACAACACTTAGTAATACAATTAAAGTAAGCGCAGCTAACGCGTAATAAACATTGAGCCACGCATTGCTTTGGCTTGGGTCTATAAAGGCGGTAAAAATCCAATAACCACTTAATACACCCACCATAAAAATGCCTTCGATGGTGTTTAAAAGTGACGAGTGACTATTCGCATCTTCGGTTACTTGGCCAATAATCGAATAAACAGAAACTTTGACTACCGCAAAGCCACAGCCTATCACTGCAAATAGCACTTTAAACATATAAAATTCGCTGATCAGTGCGGTGCTTAAGCACGCTAATGCAACGACCGCTAAAGCCCCTAACATTGCGAGCTTATACCCTAATCTAGGAATGAACGAGGCAACAACAAAAGACATTATCGCAATTGATAAGTCTTTAAACCCTTCCAAAACAGACGCCTCAGTTTTGCTAACGCCCAGTGTATTTATTGCCTGCAAAATGACTGTTCCTACGCTATTTAATAATATTGCGAAAATAAAATAGCTTGCAGCAATTGCTAGTGTGATTTTTGTTTTACTCATAGCTTGCCTTACTTATAACGCAGTGCGCCATAATGATTAAAGCTAACACCTTTGGGTAATTAGCGTGTGTGTTTGTGTCAGTGAACGTTGAGTTTAGTGTAGAATAAAAATCAATGCAATCGTTTGCATTTTAAGTTTTAAAATTTGTATCTACCATTCATAAATCAGCGTTTACTCGATTGGCGAGTTATTAATTCTATATCAATAACTTGAGATTCAACTTTTTGACCCATAAATTGTTGCATAAGCTTTTTAACTAAAAGTTCAGCCGCTAATTGAGTATTTTGTTTAATTGTTGAAAGCGACGGATGGCTAATATCTGCCATTGCTATATCGTCAAAGCCCACCAATGCAACATCATTAGGGATACTGACATAGCGCTCTTTTAACGCCTTCATTGCACCTAAGGCAACCATGTCGCTACAAGCCATTATTGCATCAAAGTAGAGCCCTTTTTCGCGTAATAGACTATTAATTTCTTGATACGCCGAACTACTAGTAATATCAATAGAAACAACGTGCTGCTCTAGTTTATGCGTAGATAGCGCAGCCACATAACCGCGGTGTCTTTCGCTAATTTCACCGTGCTCTGGGTCGCCTAAAAATAAAATATTTTTTGCACCGTGTTCGATTAAGTGCGCAGTGGCTTGCATTCCACCTAGGTAGTTATCACTGCCTACAATAGGGTAATTACTGGGTGTTTTAGGGTCTCCCCACACAACCAAAGGGATCCCCGCTTTAGCAGCCGCCTCTATATTGCGCTGATCTTTACCTTGCCCAACCACAATAATACCATCGGCCCTTCGACCATTAATAAAGTAATTAGCCCAATCGTGCTGTGCCATTATTGAATTAGACAATAAAAGCTCTAGCCCTTGTTGATTAAGTGCAAGATTAATTTCGCTAACCACTTTAAGTAAAAATGGATCGCTAATCGATTGTTCGGTTTGTTCATCTAAGTTAATGATAACAGCAACAACATTTGTTTTTTGCGTTCGCAAGCGGCTTGCAGCGGTGTTTAAACTAAAATTATGCTCTTTAGCGAGTTGTTTTAATTTATCGCGTGTTTCTTGTTTTATTAACGGGTTGTCATTTAAAGCACGCGAAACCGTAGAGGTAGACACCCCTGCCAGCTTTGCTAAATCAGCTAATTTTATTTTTTTGTTATCCATGAAAACCCTGAGCCGCGTTGTATTAACTAATGTTTAATGTAACTAGCTGACAATATAGCATTATTAATTTTTTCTGGCTTGCCTCACAGGCTAAAAAAGCCATACCTAGGCTTTTACGCTCAATATTTCTACAAATATAATTCATAAATAATTTACAAATAAATATTGCAAACGTTTGCATTAATCTTTAAGGTTTCATCATATACAGCCTGTTTACATAAAAACTTTGTATACAGCGCAGTAAAAAACACACTGTTTAACACACTAAAAACGGGATCACACATGACATTCAATAAAGCAAAAAGTACATTAGCGTGCGCTATAACTTTAGCCTTGAGCTCACACGCCACCTTTGCACAAGAGCAAGCACAAGAAACCAAGGTAGAGCGAATTGTTGTTTCGGGCACGCCTACCGGGGTCGGCATCAGAAAAATAGATGCAGGCTACGCTGTTACAAATATTGATAGCCAACAAATTATTAAACTTTCACCTAAAAGCACTGCCGATCTGTTTAAAGCCGTACCTGGGGTTTGGGTAGAAAGCTCAGGGGGTGAATCTGGTGCCAATGTATTTGTACGTGGTTTTCCTGGCGGCGGTGACGCCCCATTTTTAACACTAAGTATTGAAGGGTCACCCGTTTACCCAGCCCCTACATTATCGTTTTTAGAAAACTCTTCACTTTTTAGAATTGATGAAACGATTGAGACCATGGAGGCTTTACGCGGTGGGCCGAACCCTGTTTTATCAAACGGCCAACCGGGTTTAACAACTAACTTTAGGCTAAAGCGCGGTGGTGAAGACACCGAAGGCTTATTTAAATACACAACATCTGATTACGACCTACAACGAGTAGATGCTGTTATTAGTGGTGAAATTACTGACGATTTATACTTTATGGTTGGCGGGTATGTAAAAAGCTCTCCGGGTATTCGTGATGCAGGTTTTACCTCTGAGAAAGGCAGCCAATTTACCATTAATATCACTAAAGATTTAGATAACGGCGAGCTTAATTTTTATACCCGTCAAACAGATGACCATGGTGCATGGTACTTACCTACCCCCCTTAATATTGAAGGGATTGACGCAGAATATACTCAACTTGGCACATTAAACCGCCAAGCAACAATATTCACAGGCCCTGATGCACAAGCACATGATATTGACTTAGGGGATGGCCGAGGTTGGGACGGCCACGTAACAGGCGGTAGCATTAAACTAGATCTTGATAATGGTTGGCAATTTTCTGACCGCTTTAATATAACTAAAGGGGATGCCAATACATACGGGTTGGTGCCAAGTGGCTCAGCAACCACGGTTGGTGCAGTTGCCGATAACGGGCAAACCGCATTTGGTGCAGTAACCAATACTGAGTACGCAAGCGACACCCCAATACAACAACTTGGCCGCTGGGTTGTTTTAAAAGAAATTAGCTCATTTACAAACGATTTAGCGTTTTCAAAGCAATTTGATGATTTATCAGCCACGTTTGGTTACTACACAGCCAGTACATCGGCAAACGATTGGTGGAGTTTAGGTAATACGGCTTACCACGTACTAGAAGCAGGCGGCGAGTCGCTAACTGGCATTGAGTGTAATCAAAGCACTGATGGCTGCGATTTTAACTACGATATTAGCTCAACAGGTGATGCGCGCACCCATGCGTTTTATGTAACAGCTCAATACAAATTTGCCGAGGACTTTACCTTAGATGCAGGCGTGCGCCACGAAAGTCATGAAGTAGAATACAGTGTTGATGAAGACCTTGATGGAATTATTACCAAAACAGTTAACTATGATGAAAGTAAAACATCGTGGACAACGGGGATTAACTATTCAATAAACGATGACATGGGTGTATTTGCACGCGTAAACCGTGGTTATAAAATGCCTTACTTTGACGACTTTAGAGATAACTTTAGCGCTTATGAAGGCGGCGAAAAGCTAATTAAAGAAGTAACCCAAGGCGAATTTGGCTACAAGCTAATTTCTGACTCTACAGACTTTTACGCTACCTTGTTTGTTAACGAAGTAAAGGGCGATACATTTGTACGCCGCCCAGGTGTACCTGCAGAAATTTTAACAAACGAAGCGTACGGTGTTGAGCTTGATTATAACTTTAATCATCAGTCGGGTTTTTCGGTTAATTTAAATACCACACTACAAGAAACCGAAATAACGCAAAGCCCAACCAATGAAGGAAATGAATCTCAGCGTCAGCCAAAGTGGCAAGTGCGTATCACACCTAGCTACGACTTTGAGCTACAAGGTATGTATGCCACGTTATATGGCACACTGTCGGCTGTTGATGACCGCTTTGGTAACAACGAAAACACGGTGACTCTTGATGGCTACGAAAAAGTAGACTTAGGCCTAATTTTAGAACCTATGGAAGGCATAAAACTACAACTGGCCATTGATAACTTAACGGATGAGCAAGGTATAACAGAGGGCGACCCACGTAATGCCGATGCCCCAAATGGCCGCTATATTATGCCACGCACTACGCGCTTTAGTGTAAGTTATGCGTTTTAAACACACTTAATACTAAAGGGAGCTTGGCTCCCTTTATTTTATTTTTTCGTTTAGTTTATTAAGCGCCTCTACCGAAAAGCCCCTATCGTAAAAATGTAAAATTTTACCTTTGCTATCTATTAAAACAACGCGAGTATTGTTTGGGTTTTTATTACCTGTAAATTTTTGCACAGTGTCACCATCTTCATAAATAGTGATTACCCCGCCCCACAGCTCTTTTGGTATACCCTTGCGCATACCGCTGTCTATAAATGTACTAAACATACGCGGGGCCATACCTGCTATGGTAGGCAGTTCGTAAGTGGGTAATGTAACCCCTGTCATGTCTAAGCCAATTAACCAACGGTCTATGTCAAATTGGCTATCTTGTTTATAGCCAATGAGTAACAAGGTTTTATCGGCTTTAAAATTACTCGGTATGGTTACGCTTTTCTCATCTAGGCTTTGGCCGCTAATGGTAGGAAACTGCTTACCGGTAATTTGCTGATTTGGGTATTGAGCTGAGCACGCACTAAGCATTAACACCATAAATGCGCTGGCTATTATTTTAATCATTTTAAAACCTTACACTGTTATAAATATCATACTAATACGTGTATGAGGTAAAACACGTTTAAACCGTTTGCAATTTTAAATACGCTTTAAACTCTCGAAGTGCCATGGGCTTGGCATATTTCCAGCCTTGGCCATAATGTACGCCAGCTTGTTTTAGTATGGCTTCTTGCTCATTTGTTTCTATGCCTTCTGCTACACAGGTGTAGTTAAACTTACGTACCAACGCCATAATATTAGGGATCATTGATGCCTTTAAGCCTTGTGTTGTTATATCTTGTACAAAAGTGCGGTCAATTTTAAGCTGATGAAAGCTCAAGTTTTGTAGATTTTTTAAGTTAGAGTAACCCGTACCAAAATCATCTATCGATAAATTAAAGCCCGCCTCAACCAGCCTTTTAAAGTGGGTATGGGCAACTGTTGAGTCTAAGTATTCGTCTTCTGTTATTTCTAAACAAATAATAAAGCGCGAATCGGTGAGTGCAGGTATGCCTTTTAAAAGCGCAATATTGCCTGTTTCTACATCATAGGGAAAAATATTAATAGAAATTTTAAAATTGCGCGGTAATGCCTCAACGGTGGTTAGCTCATAAAGTACTTTTTCAATCATGGCTTGGGTAAAGCGCCACGTTAAATTGGTTTTTCTTATAATAGGAATAAATTGATCAGGAAATAAAACCCCGTATTTATCTTCAAAACGGGCTAACGCCTCACAGCCAACCACTTTACCCGTTTGCAAACAAATAATGGGTTGGTAGGTCCAATAAAATGAGCCTTTTTTAAGGCCTTTGCGCACACGCGTGATAGTTGAGCGCCTAGCCGCTAAGCTATAGTCAATTAACAGTCCACTCGATACACCCGCTAACGAAATTAAAATAAGCGAAATAATCAATAAAAATTGATTATCAGCAAAAAATTGGCTCCACGGAAGTTGTGCGGCTGCGCAGTACTCGGGGTTATTAGTACTGCATTTAATAATTGATTCATAAGGTAAAAATGAGTGATTTTTTACCTGCTCATAAACCCCTTTAGCCCCTGCTAAATGAAACGTCTCGCGCGTGTTTTTATAAAGTACTTCCCACTGAGGAGAAACAATTACTTTATCGTTAAAAGCACGCGTATCGACTATTAAATTGTAATTACCTTGCCTTACAATTATCACTTCCATTGCTCGGCCACTAAACAAAAGCAAATACAATTGCGGTTCGTACCTTACGCGCACAGGTTTATTATCGTATTTATCAATTCGAATATAGTCGGGAGGATTATCGGTAATTGTAGCTGCCAGCTTTCCAGCACCGGTGGTGCAAACCAGCTCATTATTTGTAAAAAAACCAATATCTATCACGTATTGTGCATCAAACAACGCGCGGCGCATTTCTATCAATGTATTGTTATTACATTGTTTAGCGTTTGCGTTATTTAGGCGGGTTAAAATTTTTCTACGTTCTGTTGCGGCAGCATCTATGTGTTGAACAATATAATTTGAATCTCGCGCTAACTGCCTACTTAGCTTTTGTGCAGCAAAGTACATCAGTGTGCTAGCACATATAATAAAAACCACGACACCGCTTAATACTGCAATTAAAGACCTACGTTGATATTGTTTCATAACACCTTTTTAAAGAAGCTGTGTGTGAGTCAGGTGCAATAATAATTGCATATCTGGGCATAAAAGCAATCAAGCTTGTAAAATAATTAAAGCAAATTACGTTTTTAATTTATTGATTTGTTTGCATTATAATTGCAAAACCAGGTGGCTGAGTATATCGCTAAGCTGCTTATGGCCTTGGCTATTTAAATGTATACCATCACTCCCTAGGGGGGCGTTAAGGTGTGATATATCAACGTAATTAAGCGCGTGCTCGTGTGCTACACGTTTAAAGAGAGCGTTTAAGGGTTGTAATTTTTGATTATAGTTTAAATAAATACGGCTTAACCCATGCTGAGGGTTAATAAATAAAGGACCAATAACAATTATGTTCGGTAAATTAGCAGGCGAGTAAAATTGTTTAATAGAGCCAATAAAATGCGTAAGGCCGGTGGCTATATCTGTTGGGGCTAAGTTAAAACGCTTTTTTAAATCGTTAGTGCCAAGTGCAATAATGAGCGTGTGTAAAGCGTGTTGCTGCAAATCGGGTTTTAAATAGCGAATACCATCAAGCTCCCCCGTAAAAGGCGGGTTATTCACAAGCGTACGGTTTGGCTGCCCCGACTCTATTACGCTAAAGCCGCTGCCTAGCTGTTGCTGTAACCGCGCGGTCCAACGGGTCTTTTCATCATAGCGCTTACCTGTTTCGGGATTTAAACCCCACGTATTAGAGTCGCCAAAGCAGAGTATATTTTTTGTTATTTGCGTCATTAAAATGGGTTAAGTGTATAGCCTTGTTGTTGAAGTTGTGCGTGCGCGGTCATCGCAGAAAGCGACATTTTCACGCCATCAATGAGCAATTCAGGCGTTACTTTAAAGTGAGTTGCCGATTGCCCGCACACATACACCTGAGTGTTATTAGCAAGTAGCTGCTTGATTAAAGAGTGGTTTTTATTGTCAGCACTAAAGCGTTTTTTATATTCGCTATTAGCTAACACATCAACACTCGCGCTGCCGTGCACAACTAATGCAAGTTGAATGTTTTTAAGCTTTACACCATGCGCTACATGCATATTAATAAAACGCGCTAACGAATTTATTGAGTTATTTTGCTCGCCTTTTTTAGCGCCATCGGCAACATCAAATGCTATTTTAAATACCGTAGAGCTATTAATTTTGTCATGCTTTGGTACATTATAATAATTACCAAACCCGTTAATTGGTTGCTCATTAGCATTAATAAACGGGCTAAAAAGCAGCACTAACCCTAGTAAATATTTCATAAAACAATCCTGTGTTTTTAAGCGTATTACTAAACTACCAGAGACAACCAAAAAAGGCTGCAATTTAAGCAACCTTTTGGGTACTTTTATGGTGATGATTAATAAACTGCATACCTAAATAACTAAACGTATTTTTAAATTGCTCTACAAAACACGCCGGCGCTTCACTTGATGACGCATTAGAAAGCACTGAAAAATGCTTACTACGCAGCGTTCGTAACTTTGGTTTTAATGCTTCATCGTCCATGTAGTCGGTTATTCTATCAATAAATAATTTCATTTGTACCGTGGTGCTGTACCAATAAACGGGTGAGGCAAACACCCAGTGGTCATACTTTAGCAGTGCTTCAAATACAGCGTAAAAATCATCGTTTTTATAGTTTTTGTTATAACAGTACGGCGCTATTTTATAATCATCTAAACATATTATCCTTACATCGTTTTGCTCAGCAAAGCTGTTAACGTGTGCCTGCGTATTACCATTTTTACGTGCGCTTGAATAAATAATAACAGTACTACGCTCATTTTTTTGTTGCATTTAGTTAGCTCCTTTTTTAATGTTGAAAGAAGCTTAAAACCTCAAGTTATATTGAGGTCAACCGGGAATTTAAAACAATGCCAATAGATCAAAAAAAACTAACCGAGGCTAACCTAACCGTAGGTTATGTCGCTAAGCGCAGCGGCGTAAAAGTATCAACCCTACACTTTTACGAAACAAAAGGACTCATACGTAGTTGGCGAAATAGCGGCAACCAACGCCGCTATAAAAAAGATGTGCTGCGCCGTATAGCGGTAATAAAAGCCGCACAAGCCATGGGAATAACGCTTGATGAAATTAAACACACCCTGGCCACATTACCAGAGCAGCGCACTCCCACACAAAAAGACTGGTCAGCCCTTTCAAAGCAATGGCAAGCACAGCTTGATGAGCGCATAGCGTATATGCAGCGCCTACGCGACCGCGTAGATGGCTGTATTGGTTGTGGGTGTTTATCTATGAGTAAGTGCCCTATGTATAACAAAAACGACCACTTAGGCGAAAACCAAAGTGGTGCTATTTTGTTAGAGCGAGATTGAGATTTAAATTAAGGTTAGTCTAGGCCGCTAAGCCCTTCTCTTGCAGCTCTGTATAAAGCGCCTAGGGTTGAGTCGAAAACAGATTTTATAAAGCTATAAGTCAGCTCCACCGCTTTACTAATTACTTTGCCTGCAAACACTAACATATGCCCTAATAAACCTAAGGTTTGTGTTGCAAACGAGGCTGACGCTTTAGCTATTTTATCAAGCGTTCGCGCCAACATATCGTAAAAAGTGAGCCCAGTACCAATAGCTGCTTGGGCAGCAACTGCGCTGTAATAGCCTGCATCTTTTAAAAGGGTAATTAATGCAGCACCTAGTTTATCTGCCCAATGTGAGGTAAATGATGCTTGATTTCTGTCTTCAAATTTTAAACGCACAGGCATGTTTAAAAAGTGATTAGCTTGTATAGTTAAGTTGTTCCAATTATTGCTATTGGCAGTGTTTAAGTAGCCAGGCGTACCAGCAAGAGTATGAGCAGCACCTTTTAAACCTTGTCCACTATCTAAACGTATTTCTTGGCCATTGTGCGGAGCATGCGAAAAAGGCCATAAAGGCACTTTAGCCACTGGGTCAGCCCCATGTGTACAGCGATAAATTTTATCGATTCTAGATGTTGCTGCGCGAGAAAAGTTTTCAAGCCCAACACGTGGCGAACCAAACGTATATAATTTTACAGGAAGTGAATACTCAGCTTTGATCCAATCAGCAGAAAGCGTCGCTAACGCACCACCCAAGCTGTGGCCAACTAAATGAACGCAACCAGTCACTTTATCTTGAATATTCGCTGCTATAAACTCTTGCAGCGCAGGCTTCATACTATAAAAAGTCTTATTAAAACCAGCATGCACCATACTGCCATTTGACCCACCACTCACACCAAAGTGCCCATCGGTTAATCCATCTCTTAGCGAGTTAGTCCCCCGAATAGTTATAACCGAATCGCCCTCATACGCGCCAAGCCCATGCCCTACTAAAGCAAAGCCCGTGCTTAAATTAAATAAATGAGAAAAAAAGCTGCCCGTTATCCCTTGTACTGCGCCAGGGTTAACAGAAAAGTTAAAATTGTCGCGCAAAGAGGCATGAAGTGTGCGATTGAGTAAATTAGTGGTTTTAATACTTTTTGCTTTATAAGCAAGGTTTGCTAATTGTACGGCTTGAGTGGGTGTCAAAGTATTCATATAAGTTCCCTTTAAATAAATAGTTAAAGTTTACATGATGTGTATATCGCAAAAGTGTGGCTTGTATCTTCTTTAATTGGAATATCGTAAGTTTGTGGCTCTTGGCCAATATCACACTCTAAGTGTGCAAGAAGCGCTTTGAGTGTATCGCTATCTTCATGAATTGAAACAAGTGTGTACCACAAAACAATCCCTTCTGGCGTGCCGTTTTCTAAATAAATATGTTGAACCAACGAGTCGTTATCAAACATATTAGAAGGTTTACCTGTTTTTATTGTTTTTTCTGTGAAGGTAAAATAACCCTGTTCATCTGTTGTGGTTTCATCAACGTATTCATCGCCATAGGTAAGTGAGCGCATCACTTTAGTGTTTGCAACTGGCTGCCCATTATCTAATAACTGCCCTTTTACTGGAGCCGATAAATAAAATTCTTGTTTATTAAAAAAGCCAAACATATCTGCACAAGCCTGTGATGTAGTAAAAAAAACAACGGCAATAGAGACTATTACCAATACAAAAATTTTTAAGCGCGATAAAAACAAAGCAAACTCTCTCCCAAGGCCTAGCTATAAACTACTTAATATATATGGCTAATTAATTACACCAGCCATATTTATGCTGAAAAAGTAGGGGTCTAATTAGGTACAATTATACTGCATGTTTTTTAATCAAAAAACAATCACTAATCTAATTAT